>CAZNJG010000090.1:0-1005 GCA_964573305.1 uncultured Opitutaceae bacterium | reverse complement strand
CTAGAGCATTTCAAATGAAGTTATAGCCGCAGGCGGCAAACCAGCCTAGGGCGTCTTGGACGGTGACGGCGGCCAGGGCGGCCGCGATGGCGTTGAGCAGATCGGTGTGGTTGCGCGCCTGGGTTTTGCGAAGAAGCGCCTTCACCTTGCTCCACATCATCTCGATGGGGTTGAGGTCGGGGGAGTACGGCGGAAGAAAACGCACTTGGGCGCCGGCTTGCCGGATACGCTGGAGGGTCTTTTCGTTTTTATGAGCGCCGAGGTTGTCCAAGACGACGATGTCGCCTGGCCGAAGCGCCGGCACCAGAACTTCGCGCACGTAAGCACAAAAGACCTCGGTATTGGTGGCCCCTTCGATGGTCATGCAGGCGCTCGTGCCATCCAGGCGCACCGAGGAGATCATGGTGGTGGTCCGCCAGTGGCCGTGCGGCGTGTGACAGACCAGCCGCTCGCCTCTGGGCGCGCGGCCACGCAGCCGGGTCATATTGGTTTTTGCCGCCGATTCGTCGATGAAGACCAGCCGGGCCGGATCGAGCCCGCCTTGGCTGCGCCGCCACCGGTCCCGCGCTTTGGCGACATCGGGCCGGTTTTGTTCGGCTGCATGGAGCGTCTTTTTTTATATGTCAGTTTCATCCGGGTCAGGACCCAATGAATCGCAGCCACCGTGTACTCCAGGCCCAACTGCTGCTTGATCTCTTCGAGTGTCAGATCCGGATGCTTCGCCACCAACTCCCTCATCTGCCGCCCATGCTCCGGCTCCAGCCGCGCCTTCCGGCCGCAGTACCGGTATCTCGACCTCAAGTCTCCCGTGCGCGCTCTTTGCGCCAACAGCTTCTTCACCATCCCCAACGACACCCGGAACCGCTTCGCAATCTCCTCCCTCGTCCCCTCCTTCTGGTCGTACGCCGTCACGATCCGCTCCCTCAAATCCAACGATATCGGCTTCTTCATTCCCCCATCCTGCACACGATTTATTCGGCTACAACTCTATTTGAAATGCTCTAA
>CAZNJG010000089.1:0-1009 GCA_964573305.1 uncultured Opitutaceae bacterium | reverse complement strand
GCCGTGCACCGCTTCTTGGAGACGATCCGGCGCGAAGCGGGCCAGGGTTCCGTAACGTCGAACGGGTGACGAAGCTCGGCTACCAGATCCCCAACTTCACCTATCCGGACGTCGCGCCGGCCGACCTGTTCGGGGTGATCAAGCGCCAAGCAGTGGAGGCCGACACCAGCGGCTTCGACACCGTCATGGTGATGGACCACTTCTACCAACTGCCGATGCTCGGGCCGCCGGAGCTCGAGATGATCGAGTGCTACACGCTGCTGTCCGCGCTCGCTCAGCACACCTCCACCGTGCGGCTGTCCTCGCTGGTGACCGGCAACACCTACCGGTCGCCGACGCTGCTGGCGAAGACGGTCACCGCGCTCGACGTGGTCTCCGGAGGCCGGGCCCAGCTCGGCATCGGCGCCGGTTGGTTCCAACTCGAGCACGACTCGCTCGGCTTCGAGTTCGGCACGTTCACCGAGCGGTTCGAGCGCCTCGAAGAGTCGCTCCAGATCATCCTCGGGATGTTCAACGAGGAGAAGCCGTCGCTGGAGGGGAAGTGGTACCGGGTCTCGGAGGCGCTCAACGTGCCGGCGCCGCTCGGGCGCATCCCGATCATGATCGGCGGCAGCGGCGAGAAGAAGACGCTGCGGCTCGTCGCCCAGTACGCGGACGAGTCCAACCTGACCTGTCCCATCGACGAGGTGCCCCGCAAGCTCGATGCCCTCGCCGCCCACTGCGAGCGCCTCGGGCGCGACCGGTCGGAGGTCGCCGTCTCGGTCATGGGCCGGGCGTGCGTGGCGCCCACGCACGAGGAGGCCAAGGCCGAGGTCAACGCCGCGCTGCGGTCGCGGGGGCTCGACCTCGCGTCGATGTCCGAGGAGGACGCGGAGAACCTCCGTGCCCTCATCCCCTACGGCGACCCCGACGAGATCGCCGAGATCTTCTCGGGCTACCTGATCGACGGCGTCGACGGCCTCACCGTGAGCGCCATCGCCAACGGCCACATCGAGGGCCGGGTGTCGCT
>CAZNJG010000088.1:0-1049 GCA_964573305.1 uncultured Opitutaceae bacterium | reverse complement strand
GAGACCAACGCCGCCCTCGTGGAGGCGTACATCAACCAGGTGGGAGCGAACAGCTGATGGCCGACGACCGCACCACGGCATACGCCGGGGCACTCTTCGCGGTCGCTCGGACCGAAGGCCCCCTCACCGAGGTCGAAGACGAGCTGTTCCGAGTGGCCCAGGTGGTGAAGGGGAACGACGAGCTCCGAGACAAGCTCGCCGATCCCCACATCCCGGTGGCCACCCGGCAGCAGATCATCGTCGACCTCCTCTCGGGCAAGGCCGAGCCCACCACGGTGAGCCTCGTCTCGCTCGTGGTCGCCAACGGCCGCATCCGGGAGCTCCCGGCGATCGTGGACGAGCTGCTCGCCATGGCCGCCGCGGAAGGGAACAAGGAAGTGGCCGAGGTTCGCTCGGCCATCGCCCTCACCGAAGACCAGAAGTCCCGCCTCGCCGAGGCCCTCGGCAAGGCCACGGGCAAGCAGGTCGAGGTCAAGGTCATCATCGACCCGTCCATCCAGGGCGGCGTCGTGGCCCAGGTCGGAGACACCGTCATCGACGGCTCCGTCCGCCGCCGCCTCGAACAGCTCAAGAACGCCCTCTAGGCAACCACCTAGTCCACACGCCACCCGGCACAGGAGAAACGGCACATGGCCGAGCTCACGATCAACATCGAAGACATCACCGCAGCGCTTCGCAAGAACCTCGAGGGCTTCAAGCCCGACATGTCGGCCGCCCAGGTCGGCCGTGTGCTCGAGGTCGGCGACGGCATCGCATCGGTCGGGGGCCTCCCCGACTGCGCGGTCAACGAGATGCTCGAGTTCGAGGACGGGACCATCGGTCTCGCCCTCAACCTCGACGAAGAGTCCATCGGCGCCGTGGTGCTCGGCGAAGTGGGCAGCATCGAGGAGGGCCAGGTCGTGCGGGCCACCGGGGAGATCCTCTCCGTGCCCTGTGGTGATGGACTGCTCGGCCGCGTGGTGAACACGCTCGGCGAGCCGGTCGACGGCAAGGGGCCGCTCACCAACGTGGGCACCCGCCGCATGGAGGTCCAGGCCCCCGGCATCATG
>CAZNJG010000087.1:0-1055 GCA_964573305.1 uncultured Opitutaceae bacterium | reverse complement strand
CGTCACTCCGTCCGGCGGTGCGTTCCCTCTCCCGTTTCGTGTCCCGCGCGATGCGCTCCACCTTTTGGCCGGGGGCGGGACCGTTCAGGTCATACTCCACCGGATCACCCTCGAAGCGGAAGGTGCGCCTGCCATCCTTGATTTGCTCATACCATTGCAACCAGGCGGCATGGGCGTCGGCAAGGTTCTCTTGGGTCAATGCGATTTTGAACGGTTTGTCCCGGATGGGCAGCTTCGTGATTCCCGACAAGGCCCTTTGTGAAAGGGGGAGGCGCTTTTCGGAGATCGGCGCGGTCTCGTTCCCGGGGGGCAACCAATGGTTTGAAAGCAAGTCCCCGTAAACGCGCACGGTCTCGGGACTTGGCAAATGAACCAGCGTCTGGAAACCGTACATCTGTTCCCTGTCATAATCTGACCAAGGCGCTTGGCCTTCCCGCTTCTTGAACCGCTCCTGCGCGTCGAGAATCCGGTCACGGTAGTATTCGGCGTGGCCGGGGATGGTGATGAGTAAGGCTTGGGCCGCGTCATAGACAGCTACACGTTCCGGCACCTGAAAGATGTTCCTGCTCGATAACTTGAGCACTGCGCTCCCAAGATATGGAATTGACTGATCCGGGTCTTTTAGCCTCGCTGCTGAAATCCCTTTTTCCCACGACGCCAACGCCTCACGTTGTGACCTGGATCCCCTATCAGCGGCGGCAGATCCGTAGAATCCGTCGATTTCATCGTCAGTCATCGACCATGAGCGATCCTGTTCATCCATTGCAATCGCATTGAAGGCGAACAGGGAGAGGCAAGCGAGAGCGACGGGCTTTCTCATGGTTGCCTGTTGTCGATCTTGGTGTTCAACCAGGCTTCCGCCTCGTCCCACTCCCGTTTGACGAGCATGCGGGATTTCTCGCCCGAATTCTGGCCGCCGCACATCAGGCGGCAGGTGTGTTTGGTTCCCGGCAGCGGGGCCTCGCCGCGGAGCCCCGGATTCATATCGTCCGGATGTCCCGCTCCCACAAAAACATGCCCGATCTCATGGGCGATGGTGTGGAGAAGGAAATCCT
>CAZNJG010000086.1:0-1056 GCA_964573305.1 uncultured Opitutaceae bacterium | reverse complement strand
CGGTGCGCGACTTCGGTGCCGACGTGGTCGCCGGCCTGTGCCGCCGCCTGGTCGAAGGTGGCGCGCCGGCGCTGCACTTCTACACCCTGAACCTGGCCAAGCCGACCGAGGCGGTCCTGGCGCGGCTTTGAACGCGGCTGCGCTTTCCGCGCGACCGCCACGCGGCTAGGCTCGCCGAATGCGCTTCCCGTCCGCGTACCTTCCCTTGCTGCTGTTCGCCTGCCTATGGCTGCCACGGCCCGCGCACGCGCAGCCCGTGCAGCGCTGCATCGGCGCGGACGGACGCGCGGTCTACACCGACCAGCGCTGCGAGACGGTCGGCGCGGCCGCGCGGCTGCCCTCGGCCGCCAGCGCGGACGGCCCGCGCATGTTCAACAGCGGCTGCCCACGCCTGCTGAGCCAGCTGGTCGGGGAGATCGGCGCGGCGATCCGGGGCGGCGACGTCAACCGGCTGGCCAGCGTGTACGACTGGAGCCGCGTGTCGAACGCCTCCGCATCGCGGCTGCTGGACCGGCTGGAGGCGGTCGTCGCCCGGCCTCTGGTCGATATCGCCCCGGTCTATCCCGACAGCGAGGTGGCGTACATGCCTGCAACGCCGACGACCTTGCCCGAGGCGCCGCCCGGACCCGCAGCGACCGCCGGACAGCTCCGGGCCGGCGGACCGGCGGCCTGGATGCCCAGCTGGAATGCGCGTGCGCCGGATGACACCGGCGAAGCCAGCGACGGCAGGCAGCCCTACCCGGATCAAGCCTCACCCGAAACCACGCCGGTGGCCGCGCCGCCGCCTCCGCGCCCACGCCCGGTCGCCCTGCGCATCGAGCAGACCCTGGCCGGCAGCGCCACGCCCGTGCGCACGGTGTTCGGCCTGCGCCGCCATTACGGCTGCTTCTGGATCACCTTGTAGGAGCTCCCTTCAGGGGCGACCCAGCCGCGTCGGAATGCGTGGTGTTCGACGCGGCTCCTCCGGAACGTTGGCGTTGAACGCGGCGGTGCCCAAGCGTCCTCGGGTCGCCCCTGAAGGGAGCTCCTACAACGGCATCGCCGCCGCATGGGGCA
>CAZNJG010000085.1:0-1074 GCA_964573305.1 uncultured Opitutaceae bacterium | reverse complement strand
GGCTCATGGTGGCGGCGCCCGTGCTCAACGCCACGCTGTGGAGCCGCTCCCACGACCCCGACGGCGACCTCGGCCCCGCCACGGACGACCCGCCCGATCTCAACGAGGGCCGTGTGCCGGAGCCGACCGAGCCGGCCTGACGCGCCGGTGCTCACCGCGGCCGAGAGGTCGCCCACCTCTCGGCCCAGCGACTGCGGTCAGATCTCGGTGCGCTCGCCGTTGGCGAGCACGACGAGCGTCTCGCCCTCGTTCCAGATCTCGACCGGCAGACAGTCGAGCGAGTGGCGCCCGGCGCCGTCGCCCACCGACTCGATGAGGCCCTCGGGACCGGAGACCCAGCGGCGGACGGCCTTGGTGTCGCGATCGATGATCAGCACCTCGCCCACCCCGAGCCGTTCGAAGAACGGCAGCTTCTGGAACGACTCGTCACCGGGCGAACGGACTTCGACGACGAGCGACGCCGGCCCAACGGCACCCCGCTCGTGATGCACTTCGGGGCGGAACACGACGAGATCCGGGACCCGGAAGTCGTTCCACCCCGGCTCCCCGACCGGGATCAGGTTCCACTCGTGCCGGAGGTCGAGTCCGACCTGCTCCGCGGTGGGAAACCAGCACATCGCCAATCGCATAATCGTCCGTTGGTGCTCGCTCGATGCTGCAGGAACCATGTGGTATTCGCCGTCCCAGACCTCGTCGTGGTTGTCGAGGCCGAGGCGCTGCCGCTCGGCGATGAGGTCTGCGGGAGGATCGATCACCACCACATCCATGTCCGACACCCTAGGAGCAGGTCCGGGTGAAAGGCAATGAAATCTCTGAATCAGACATGAAGTCCGATCTCAGGGCTTCGTGACGGGCAGGGCGATCGGCCCGCGCAGCTTCGAGCACGGGACGACGTCGAACAGGTTGCCGCGGTCCACCGAGACCGGTGAGCGCAGCACGGTCTCGCACAGCTCGAACGACGACACCAGCCAGTGCGGACCGGTGGGGCCCACTCAGAGGGTGCTGCGGTCGACTCGGGCCCCGACGCCGCAGAGGTTCTGCCAGCCCTTGGGGACCTTGCGGGGCGAGATCATG
>CAZNJG010000084.1:0-1148 GCA_964573305.1 uncultured Opitutaceae bacterium | reverse complement strand
TAGTGTCCTGAGTGATTAAAGCGTGCAATAAGTAGGAATCGCTGATCTCTTGGGTGAATGGCTATTGGAAGACCGTTGGCGGAACTGATTTTGAGCGCGGAGGAAACCGCCAAGCTCACAACGATGGTCCGGCGGCCGAAGTCGGATCAACGCACCGCGTTGCGGGCGGGAATCGTGCTGGATTGCGCCCGCGGCTTGAGCAATACGGCGGTGGCCGAACGGCACGAGGTGAGCTTGGCCACGGTAGGCAAATGGCGACAACGCTTCGTGACTCACCGGCTGGCCGGTTTGGGCGATGCGCCACGACCCGGTCAGCCGCGCAAGATCACCGACGCGAAGATTGAAGCGGTCGTGACCCGCACGCTGGAAACCAAACCGAAGAGCGCGACGCATTGGAGCACGCGCTCGATGGCCAAAGCCAGCGGGCTGACGCAAAACGCCATCGTACGGATCTGGCGTGCGTTTGGGCTGAAGCCGCACCTGCAGGAAAACTTCAAGCTCTCGGCCGATCCGTTCTTCGTGGAGAAGGTGCGTGACATCGTCGGGCTCTACCTCAACCCGCCGGAGAGGACCCGAGCGATCGTGCTGTGCGTGGACGAGAAGAGTCAGATTCAGGCGCTGGACCGCAGCCAGCCGATCCTGCCGCTGCGTCCCGGCCAAGCGGAGCGCCGCACGCACGATTACTTCCGTCACGGCACCACCTCGCTCTTTGCCGCGCTGGACATCGCCACCGGCAAGGTCATCGGGCGCTGTCACCCTCGCCACCGCCATCAGGAGTTCCTGCGTTTCCTCCGGCAAATCGACGACACGGTGCCGGCGGCTCTCCAGGTCCACCTGGTGTTGGATAACTACGGCACGCACAAAGCCCCCAAGGTCGCCGCCTGGTTCAAGCGCCGCCCCCGTTATCATCTGCATTTTACGCCGACCAGTGCGTCGTGGCTCAACCAAGTCGAACGCTGGTTTGCGAAAATCACCGAACAACGCCTTCGCCGCAGCGCCTTCCGCTCGGTCGACGAATTGGAAAAATCCATCCGGCAGTATCTCGAAACCAACAACCAAAATCCCACCCCGTTTGCCTGGACCGCTTCCGCCGATCTCATCCTCGGCAAGGTCGGGGCACTTTGCTCACGAATTAATCGCTCAGGACA
>CAZNJG010000083.1:0-1185 GCA_964573305.1 uncultured Opitutaceae bacterium | reverse complement strand
CACTCCTCGCCGAGCAGGGCATTCGCGCCCGCGTCATCTCCATGCCGTCGCGCGACCGCTTTGAGCGTCAGGACGCCGAGTACCGCGAGTCGGTGCTGCCCGCCGCCGTGCGCGCACGCGTCTCCATCGAGGCCGGCAGCCAGCTGGGTTGGCGCGACATCGTTGGCGACGCCGGCCGCACCGTGTCCATCGATCACTACGGCGAGAGCGCGGACGGCCTGCTGCTGCTGAAGAAGTTCGGCTTCTCCGCGGAGAATGTTGCCGCCAAGGCCGTGGAGAGCGTGGAGGCGGCGCGGTGAGCGACTTCCTCAGCACCTGGGTTGGCGTCGACGACGCCGCACACCTCGCCGTCACCGTGACGGGCGACGCCGCCGCGGCAGTTGGCGTCCACTCCCCCGCCCTCGTGGCCGACGCTGTGGCGTCGCGGATTGCGGCGAAGGACTTCACGCTGTGGGGGGCCGAGGCGGAGGACGAGTCGCGGATTCGCCTGGGCTGGACGGAGCTTCACGAGACCACGCGCGGGATTCTGCCCGAGTTGACTGCCCTGGTAGATGCCGCACGCGCGGAGGGCCTCACGCGAGTGGTGCTGGCCGGCATGGGCGGCTCGTCGCTTGGCCCCGAGGTCATCTGCGCCACCTACGACGTTCCGCTCGTGACGCTCGACTCCACCGACCCGGATCAGGTGCGCGACGCCCTCGATGGCGACCTCGAGTCGACCATCCTGGTGGTCTCCTCCAAGTCCGGTGGAACCGTGGAGACGGACTCGCAGCGCAGGGCCTTCGAGGAGGCCTTCCTCCAGTCGGGACTCGACCCACGTCAGCACATCGTGGTCGTCACGGATCCGGGCTCGCCGCTGCACAAGGCGTCCGTTGACGCCGGCTACCGGGCCGTGTTCTTGGCCGACCCCAACGTGGGAGGCCGCTTCTCCGTGCTGAGCGCCTTTGGCGTGGTGCCGTCCGCGCTGGCGGGCGTTCCCGTCGTCGAACTGCTCGACGAGGCTGCCGCCGTGGCGGAGACGCTCGCAGAGGACAACGAGGCGAACGCCGCCATCGTGCTGGGCGCCGCCCTGGGAGGCGCAGCGCTCGCCGGCCGCGACAAGCTTGTCTTCTCCGACGTCGGCTCCGGACTCGTGGGCTTCGCGGACTGGGCCGAGCAGCTCATCGCCGAGTCAACCGGCAAGAACGG
>CAZNJG010000082.1:0-1244 GCA_964573305.1 uncultured Opitutaceae bacterium | reverse complement strand
CTCCAGGACGGACAGGTTGGCGATGGAATCGAGGATCTCTTCTTGGGTAGCCATGGTCAGCTCTCCTTTTCGGTGTCGGCCGACTCGGCCGGGGTCTCGGTGTCGGTTTCGGTTGCTTCTGCTGCCGGTGCCTCGGTGGCGTCGGCGGCGCTTTCGTTGGATGTATCCGCTTCGGCAGGGGCGTCAGCCTCGGCCTCGGGAGTGGGAGCCTCGGCCTCGGGCTCGGCCGCAGGGGCCTCCTCCGCAGCGGGGGCCGGGGCATCGGCCGGAGCGCCGGGAGCGCCGCCCTGGTCGATGAGGGCCTTGAGGCCGTACGCGAAGTTCCGCGGCAGGGCCTCGAGCAGGCCGGCGAACTGCTGCAGCGGGGCCGCGAGCAGGCCGGCGAACTTGGCGAGGAGCACCTCTCGGGGCTCCAGGTCGGCGAGCGCCTTCACGTCGCCCTCGGTCAGGACCTGATCGCCGAGCAGACCGCCCTTGACCACGAGGGCCGGGTTGGTCTTGGCGAAGTCCTGGAGCGCCTTGGCCACGCCGACGGCGTCGCCGGTGACGAAGGCGATGGCGGTGGGGCCGGTCAGCAGGTCGTCGATCTCAAGACCCAGGTCCCGGGCGGCGATGCGCACCAGGGTGTTCTTGTAGATCTTGTACTCGCCTCCCGCGTCGCGCAGCGCACGACGGAGATCGGCAGTGGCCGACACGTTGAGCCCGCGGTATTCGGTGAGCACCGCAGCTGACGACTCCTCGAGCTTTCCTCGGACCTCGTCGACCACAGCGACCTTTTCCGGTCGGGGGTTCTCCATGGGCACCTCCTCTCATCTGTCTCTGTTGGGTCCGGAACCAGTCGTCCCGGAAATGCGAAATGGGTGTCCGCAGCAGCGAACACCCATGAAACAGACGAGTACTGGATTCGTCCGCCTCATCTGGCGGGCCCGGGGGCCCATTACGCGCCCGAGGGCGCACCGGAGGTCTTCGGCGTACTGCAGGTTGTGCAGGGGCCACCGTAGTCGGCGACCCCTGCGAAGTCCTAGACCGCGACCTCAGGCTTGAGGCGGCCGCTGTCGATCTTGATGCCGGGGCCCATGGTGGAGCTGACCGAGATCTTCTTCAGGTAGCGGCCCTTGGCCGATGCCGGCTTGGCCCGCTGGAGCTCGTCGAGCACGGCCCGGAAGTTCTCCTCGAGCGCCTCGGGGCTGAAGCTCACCTTGCCGAGCGGCACGTGGACGTTGCCGTAGCGGTCGGTGCGGTAC
>CAZNJG010000081.1:0-1288 GCA_964573305.1 uncultured Opitutaceae bacterium | reverse complement strand
AGAGCTCCTCTTCGATGATCTCGTTGCAGAGGTCGATGCACTCGTCGCAGATGTAGACCCCAGGGCCGGCGATGAGCTTCTTGACCTGCTTCTGCGACTTCCCGCAGAAGGAGCACTTCAGCAGTTCCCCGCCGTCTCCGAACTTGGCCACGATCTAACCCCTTGCGATCGTCTACGAAGCGGCCGTGATCGGGCCGCTCTTGTCGGCGAGCTCCCGTGCGGAGATCACCTCATCGATGATGCCGTATTCCTTCGCTTCGTTCGCGGACAGGACGAAATCCCTGTCGGTGTCACGGTTCAGCTTCTCCTTCGGCTGGCCCGTGTGATCCGCAAGGATGTCTTCGAGCAGATCGCGCATCCGCAAGATCTCCTTGGCCTGGATCTCGATGTCGGTCGCCTGGCCTCCGCCGCTGGCGTAGGGCTGGTGCAGCAGCACCCGGGCGTGGGGCAGCGCCAGGCGCTTGCCCTTCGTGCCCGAGGCCAGCAGCACGGCCGCCGCCGAGGCCGCCTGACCGAAGCAGATGGTCGTGATGTCGGGCTTGACGTACTGCATCGTGTCGTAGATCGCGAACAGCGCCGTGATGTCGCCACCGGGGCTGTTGATGTAGACGTTGATGTCCTTGTCGGGGTTCTCCGACTCCAGGTGCAGCAGCTGGGCGCACAGCAGGTTGGCGATCGTGTCGTCGATCGGCGTGCCCAGGAAGATGATGTGCTCCTTGAGGAGCTTGGAGTAGAGGTCGAACGCCCGCTCACCCCGGTTGGTCTGCTCGACCACCGTGGGCACCAGGTAGTTCTGGCCCCGCAAGCCGGTGTGGGTGCTGTGCACCGCCAGCCGCTCGGCCAGTTCGTCGTGGGTGGCGGGGTTGGTCACTCGTCCTCCGTGGTGGCCTCGGGCGCTTCGTCCTCGGGACCGTCGTCTTCACTGGGCTCGGGCTCAACCGCGAGGCTGGCTCGATCGATGGTGCTGCCACCCTCATCGACCAGCTCGACGTGCTCGGTGAGCCATTCGAGCGCCTTGCGGGTACGCAGATCGGAGCGTACCGCCGCGACCTGTCCGTTGCGTTCGAGTTGCTTGCGAACCTGCGCCGTCTTCTGGCCGACGCGCTCGGCGACGGCGGCGTACTCGGCCTCCAGCTCGTCGTCGGAGACGTCGAGCTCCTCGGCGAGGGCCACGGCCCGCAGGGCGAGGTCCACCTTGACGCCCAGCGCCGCGTTCTCCCGCAGCTCGGCGATGAACGCCTCCTGGTCCTGGCCGGTCTGGGCGAGGTACTGCTCGATGCCGATGCCC
>CAZNJG010000080.1:0-1329 GCA_964573305.1 uncultured Opitutaceae bacterium | reverse complement strand
CACCTGGACGTTCCACTCCGGCCAGATCTGCACGTCACCCACCCGGGTCGTCGTGCAGCGCGGGGTGTACGACGAGCTCGTCGGCAAGCTGACCGGCATGGCCGGTCACCTCAAGGTCGGCGACCCGATGGAGCGCGACACCGTGCTCGGTCCGGTCATCACCGGTGCCCACCGCGACCGGGTCGAGGGCCTGATCCGCGGCGCCACCGACGAGGGCGCCACGCTCGCCACCGGCGGCAAGCGGCCCGAGCTCGACACCGGCTTCTACGTGGCACCCACCCTCGTGGTCGACGCCACCAACCAGATGACCATCGCCCGCGAGGAGGTGTTCGGCCCAGTGATCACCGTGATCCCGTTCGACACCGAGGACGAGGCCATCGCCATCGCCAACGACAGCCCCTACGGCCTCTACAGCTACGTGTTCAGCGAGGACAGCGGCAAGGCCATGGCCGTCGCCAAGCTCCTGCGCTCGGGCAACGTCGGCATCAACACCCTCCAGCGCAACCACGAGGCCGCGTTCGGCGGCTTCAAGTACTCCGGCGTCGGCCGCGACGGCGGCTCCTGGGGCCTCCACGCCTACTCGGAAATGCAATCGATCGTCTGGAAGGGTTGAGCCCGTCTCGTCACTCGTTCGCTCTGGTCGCTGCGCTCCCGCCGCTCTCTCCGTTCCTCGAACTTGAGGACGGCCTGACGGCCGGCTGTTCTCGTTCGTCGGCACGACTTCGTGGCACCTCCTCGGTTTGAGGGGGCTCCGCAAGCTCTGCCCCCTCAAGCCCCCCCGAGCTCGCTTCGCTCGGAAGCCCATCAACCCGGCAAGCCCCCACTCCCACATCTCGATCGCAGAAGGACGTGTTCACATGAAGGCTGTTGTTTGGACCGGTCAGCTTGAAGTTCGTACGGATGTGGAGGTGCGGGACCTTCGGGCCAACGAGGTCCGGGTGCGCATCCATGCCGCGGGGCTGTGCCACTCGGATGTGTCGGTGGTGAACGGGACCATCCCGTTCCCGACGCCGGCGGTGCTGGGGCATGAGGGTGCCGGGGTGGTCGAGGAGGTCGGGTCGTCGGTGCGCAAGGTCAAGGTGGGCGACCACGTCGTGCTCACCACGCTCGGCAACTGCGGCCAGTGCGACGCTTGCGACCGCGGCGCCCCGACCCACTGCCGGGACACCGCCGGCAAGCTCAAGGCTCCCTTCACCGTGGGCGGTGAGCGGGCGTTCCAGTTCGCCAACGCCGGCGTCTTCTCCGAGCACACGGTCGTCACGGAGACCCAGGCCGTCGTCATCGACCCCGAGGTCCCGCTGGCCAGCGCCAGCCTCATCGGCTGCGCCG
>CAZNJG010000079.1:0-1345 GCA_964573305.1 uncultured Opitutaceae bacterium | reverse complement strand
ACCGGTGGAGCCGGTGACGGCGATGCGCTTCCCGGCCAGGTCGTCGGCGATCACCCGGTATGTCTACCAAATGGTAGAGAGCTGTGCGAGCATGTGCCGGTGAGCACCGCGCAGGAGGTCGGGCCGAGCACGCGAGACCGCATCCTCGGCGCCGCGCTGGGTGCGTTCGCAGAGCGCGGGGTGGAGGCGACCTCCCTGGACTTCGTGGCCGCCGAGGTCGGTGTCCGCAAGCAAACGCTCCTGTACTGGTTCCCGTCCAAGGAGCAGCTCCTGTTCGGCGTGGTCGACCACGCCGTCGACCAACTGGGCCGGGTCCTGTCCGAGGCGGCCGTGGCCGGCGGCTCCGACCTGAACGGCCAGATCACCGCCGTGGTCGACGCCACCTTCCGCCTCGGATCGATCCGTCCCGAGCTGCTCGCCGTGGTCCGCGAGGTGACGCGACTCGGACCGCCCGCCTCGACCCACCTGGCCCGAGCGTCGGAGCCGCTCGTCGCCACCGCGGCCACGGTGCTGGCGCGGTCGAGCGGCGTCGACGAGCCGCGGGTCCGGCGGATCCTCCTGGCTGCGGGTGCCCGGGTGGTCGGCATCGCCACCGAGGCCGAGGTGCGCGAAGACCTTGGCCTTCCGGCCGACCTGGCCTGGTTGCGCGACCGCCGGCGATCCCTGCTGGGCTGGCTGGCGGCCGCCCTGCACTGACGCGGGCCGCGGCCTCGGGGCGGACCCGAACAGGTTGCTACCGGAGGCGGCGGTGGCGAGACCGGTGCTGGTGACGGGCCAGGGCGAGGCGGATGAGCTCGTCGATGAGGTCCGGGTAGGCCAAACCCGTCTCGGCCCACAGCGACGGGAACATCGAGTACTTGGTGAAGCCCGGCAGGGTGTTGATCTCGTTGAAGAGCAGGCCGCGGCCGTGCTCCTCGTAGAAGAAGTCGACCCGCGAGAGGCCGTCGCAGCGCAGCGCCCGGTACGCCTGGACAGCGAGGGACCGCATCTTCTCGGCGACCTCGTCGGGCACGTCGGCGGGGATCACCATCGCCGCGGCGCCGTCGAGGTACTTGTCCTCGTAGTCGTAGAACTCGTGCGTGGGGACGATCTCGCCCACCACCGATGCCCGCGGCGCCTCGTTGCCGATGACGCCGACCTCCAGCTCGCGGGCGTCGACCGCCTCCTCCACCACGACCCACTCGTCGTACCGGACGGCCTCGGCGAGCGCAGCCCGCAGCCCGTCGGGGTCATCGGCCCGGCTGACGCCCACGGATGAGCCCATGTTGGAGGGCTTCACGAAGACCGGCCAGCCCAGCTCCGCGCCGACCCGGGCGATGAACGCATCGTCGAGCTCCGAGTCCCG
>CAZNJG010000078.1:0-1355 GCA_964573305.1 uncultured Opitutaceae bacterium | reverse complement strand
TGGCCGCCGTTGAGTTTTTGGGCCATTCGGAGTGAGAAGATCCGGGAGTTCATCTACGCTGGATGACCTCCTTGTTCAAGCCTCCTCTTCGCCCGTGGTCAGGCCGGGCGGAGGGGCTCGCGGCGAGAATGGGTTCTCCCAACTCGTCGGAGCCGCGAGCACCGCAGTCCGGCCGGGCTCGTTGCGGGCGCGCGCTCTTCGCTGCGAACTCTTCGGGAGTGAGCATCCCCAGGCTCCGGTGCGGCCGCACCCCGTTATACTTGTTTCGCCAGTCCCCGATGACCACCCGCGCTTCACCCAGCGTGTAGAACAGCTCACGCGCCAGGCATTCGCTGCGAAATTTGTCGTGGAAGCTCTCCACGAACCCGTTCTGCCAAGGACTCCCGGGCTCGATGTAGAGGGTCTTGATCCGCACCCAGGCCAACCATTCCCGAAGGCTTCGCGCCACGAACTCCGGACCGTTGTCCGAACGGATGAAGCCCGGCGCTCCGTGTTCGGCCACCAGACGCTCCATGACCTCCCGAACCTTGCCCGATCCGATGTGCCGCTCCACGTGCAACGCAAGCACCTCCCGGGTGTATTCGTCCACCACGCTCAGCACCCGGAACGCTCCGCCTTTCAGTGTCCAGTCGTGGATGAAGTCCCACGTCCAGACATGGCCCCGATGCGCCGCCTTCTGCGGGTGCTTGCCGGTCGATTCACCACGCCGGCTTTCCTTCGGTTTGCGTGGCGCAACCGTCAGGCATTCTTCCCGGCGCAACTGGCGCGCCCGCCGGTTGCTCAGACGATGCCCCTGGCGGCGCACCATGCTGGCGATCTTGTCCGCTCCGAGTTCCGGGTGTTCCAGACTCAGCGCCACCACCGCCTCATCCGCGGCGGCTCGGGGCAGGCGGGGATGCTTCGGACGGTATCGACAGGTTGCGCGGTGCAGCGAAAATAACCGGCACGCCTGACGCTGGCTGCAGCCCTGACGGGCCACCGCCTGACCTGCCAGCTCTCGCCGCCGCCCCGCGCTCAGAGCTTTTTTTCCAGCGCCTCCTTGAGGATCTTGTTGCCAAGCATCGCCTCGGCATACATCCGCTTCAATTCGGCATTTTCCTTCTCCAGCGCCTTGAGCCGCTTCGCGTCGGCAACGTCCATCTGTCCGTATTTCTTGCGCCAGCGGTGCAGCGTCGGAATCGAAATTTGCTTCTGCTGGCAGAACTTCTCCTGGCTCAACCCGCTCGCTTCGTTCTCGCGCAGCAATCGGATGATCTCTTCGGGCGTGTGTCTCTTCTGTTTGCTCATTTTGAGGATTCGTGTTCAGCAAATCCTCTCACTCGCGACGGACCAGTTTTCTAGGCGGCGGCCAGGAG
>CAZNJG010000077.1:0-1384 GCA_964573305.1 uncultured Opitutaceae bacterium | reverse complement strand
ACCAAAATGGTGAACCATTTTATATTATTTAATCGACACGCCTTCTCATGGAAGCGGCTAGAGCCAACGCCTACGTCTGTCACGTCGGCTGCTGACGCAGCCGACGCGCCAGCCGCAGGCGCGGCTCATCACTAAACGTTCGGCAGAAGATGAAGCGACTCATCGACACACACCCTCGAGTGATCGCATGGCTCATGTTCTTCGGCGGACTAGCGGTGCTCCTGGCTATTGATCACACCCTTCGGATTCGTGACGGCGATGTTCAGTCGGGTGGAATTCCCGAAGTGGTTTATTTTGGAGTACCCATCGTTCTCGGACTTCTAGCCACAGGCTGCCTTTGGCGCGCAGTAAGAACGAACCAGAAGAAGGTGTGGGGTATTCTGGAGGCTGCGGGACATCTAGTATTTGGCTTCGTGCTCTACTCTATTGCGCTCCTCTACTACGCTACCGGAACTGGCATAGATTCGTTATGAAGAAAGAGCCGAACCAGCCATTACAGCCAACGCCGGGAATGCGATCCTTTCGAATTTTGGGTCGCCAGCCCGGCGTGGCTGACCAGTGATCGTTGGGCAAAAGAATGAGCGCGAAATCGCGGAGCGTTGCTGAAATCGTTGGTCCTTGGAAAGACACCGCCGGTCCAGAAACCGGGCTCGTACGGCGGTGTCGCAAGGCGTGGAGTAAGCCGCTCGAAAGTTTAACCAACGAGGAGCTCGCAACTTTTCTACGTCAGAAGATAGCCGTCGCTCATTTGACGCCCATCGCAAAGAAGAGAGTCGCAGACCATTTTGAAGATGGGACCGAGATGTACGAAGAAGAGCTTTCAAACGCCATCGCCCATGCAGAAGGAAAAGCCCAACCAGCCGTTGCAGCCAACGCCGGGAATGCGCTCCTTTCGAATTTCGAGTCGCCAGCCCGGCGTGGCTGACCAGTAATCGTTCGGCAGAAAAATTTATGATCGCACGCGAAGAACTCCCCGAAGACCCGATTGAATGGCACGACGTCAGCGTGTCATTTCCGTCTCTTAGGCAGAACTCAGAAGCGTCGAGCCCTTCGCCGCGCTCCGAGATCTTTGAGTATATTCAGCGCGAGTCAGCCGACTTGGATCAAGCGAAGGATGAGCGTTTGCGTTTCATTCGCACCGCTCAAGTAGCTGACGCTCGATACTGGCTATGGACCTACGAGGAAGAAGATGGCGAAGTTTGTTATATAGCACTCAGACAGAAGGAAGACAGCGAGCATATCTCACTGAGCAGCACTAGCGGACTTTCGCCTGAGCACTATCTTTTGGCGCATTATTACGACATGGTCTACTGGTCATGAAGGAAGAGCCGAACCAGTAAGGATGAGAAGGCGTCAAGAGGCCGTGCAACGCCCGTGAGCGGAG
>CAZNJG010000076.1:0-1394 GCA_964573305.1 uncultured Opitutaceae bacterium | reverse complement strand
GAGGCCGTGCAACGCCCGTGAGCGGAGCCGGTCCAAAGACGCCTTATGAGGACAAACAAAACAACGAACACGACAGGACTCACGATCGGGTTGGACTTGGGCGACCGCCGGCACGCGGTTTGTGTATTAAACGCCCGCGGGGATATAATCTCCGAGGAAACGCTGCCCAACACCCGCGCTTGCCTTGAGCAGCTTTCGAAGCGTTATGCGGCCGCGACGATCGCGATGGAGACCGGCACGCACAGTCCATGGGTGAGCCGGTTGTTCGAAGACCGCGGCCACACCGTGTACGTCGCCAACGCCCGCAAAGTCCGTGCGATCTCGCAGAGCATCACCAAGACCGACGAGCACGACGCCCGCATGCTCGCCCGGCTTTGCCGGGCCGATCCGAGCCTGCTCAGCCCGATCAAACACCGCAGCGAACGCTGCCAGCGAGACCTGGTGCAACTGAAGGCCCGCGAGGCCCTGGTTCGCGCCCGCGTCAATTTGATCAACAGCACCCGCCTCCTGCTCAAAAGCCTCGGAGTGTTTGCGCCCGCGCAGGTCAAAGCGACGGCCTTCGTACGCAAACTGCGGCCACTACTCGACAACGCGTCCACCTCGCTGGTCGAACCGCTCCTGCACTCGATCGACGCCCTCAGCGCCCAGATCAAGATGCTTGAAGACAAACTGGAGGAACTTGCCCGTATCCAATACCCGGATACGGAACGCCTGAAGCAGATCCCCGGGGTGGGGCCCATCACCGCGCTGTTTTATATACTCACCCTGGAATCGCCCGCACGCTTCCCACGCAACCGCGACGTCGGAGCGTACCTCGGCATGGTCCCACGAAGACACCAATCGGGCGATACCGACATCCCTCTGCCCATCACCAAGGCCGGCAACACGCACCTGCGATGCCTGCTGGTCAATTGCGCGCATTACATACTCGGTCCCTTCGGCCCACCGAGCGCACTGCGCGAAGCCGGACTGCGCATCGCCGCCAAAGGCGGCAAACCTGCGAAAAAACGCGCCGTGATCGCCACCGCCAGAAAGCTGGCAGTGACCATGATGGCTCTGTGGAAAACCGGATCGGTGTACCAAGCCCTTCCCGAAGCGGCCTGAAAGCGCCCAATGTTTTTACCCGATGACGACCTTCCTTTGGCCACTGCGCTCTAGCGCCAGCATGGATTCCTCCGAACCAATGCGATAACCAGTAAGCAGGGCCACTATTCTTTAGACCGGATCCCCACCTGCACCGCGCGGCCATTGACGCCGCCATCAAGAGTGCGTATGGAAGCCTGACTCCCGGGAACCCCGTTCTGCACACCCCTGCCCCACCCATCGCTGAACAAACAATCACCAAAATGGTGAACCATTTTATATTATTTAATCGACACGCCTTCTCATGGAAG
>CAZNJG010000075.1:0-1408 GCA_964573305.1 uncultured Opitutaceae bacterium | reverse complement strand
CCGGAGCGGCGCAGGGTGTGGGTGCCCTCCCCCTTCAGCTCGCTGTACCCGGCCCGCTCCAGCACCCGGTTCACCATGTCCAGCGACGACATGTACCTGCGCTCGGGGTTCAGGGACCCGGCGCCGGCCACGAACCGGCCCTTGGAGTCCGCCGTCTCGGGCGTCCTGGGCGGGAACAGGTAGAAGGATGGCTTCATCGGCAGGTCCCTGCCAGCCAGGTGGTCGGTGTACCAGGCCAGCCAACGCCGCAGTTCGGCGTCCAGGTCGCGGGTGATCGGAAGCAGGTCCGCCTCCTGCGTCTTGACCCGGTAGATGGACACCCAGCCGCCGTCGAGGTCCACGTCGCGCACCTTCAGGGCGGTGATCTCGCTGACCCGCAGGCACAGGTGCAGCGAGGCGGCGATGTATGCGCGCTCGACCGGGTGGTTGCAGGCGGCGTAGAGCGCCGGCCAGTCCTGGACGGGCAGGCGGAGCTTGGCCTCCTTGGGAATCCTTGTCCGGTACCACCCGAGCAGCGGGTCCGAGTCGGCGGGCATGTACCTGCGGTTCCTCGCCCATTTGAGGAACACGCTGATCTGGGCGCGGCGCAGGTTGCGGGTGCGGGGCGCCCAGTCGTGGGCGGCGAACAGCTTCTCTATGTGCCGCCCGTCCAGCGCCGCCAGGCGGATCGGCCCGGCCGCCTCGCAGAGCTGGAGCAGCGTCGTGCGGTACGTCCTGATGCTGTTCGCTGTGACCCTGCGGGCGCGCAGGTGGTCGAGGTACTCGTCCACCGCCGGCCTCAGCGCGATTCTCGTCATCACCATCGCTACCGCCTCTCCTCCGGGGACAATGTAACACTATCCGATGCAACCACCACTCCCTGGTATGCGACGAGCCGTTCTCCTGGGCCGTGTAGATGCGACACTATCCAACGAAGCCTTCGCCTTCTAGTAAATGTACTCATGCCCCGGATTTTTCACGCTCGGAACCGCCCGATTTCTCGTTGTTGAGTGTTCAACTACCCGGCCTTCGATTGAAACACTATCTCATCGGTGCTGATCGGGCGGGGCCTGATGGGGATGCCGTCGGGCCGGTCGTCCACCTCGTCGGCGGCCACGTAGAGGAACCCGGGCGCACCGTCCGGGCAGTAGGCCACCACGGCGCCCAGCTCCTCCAGGCGGGCCAGCCAGTTGCCCAGCTGGCTGGCCTCCCTCTTGGACATCGGGCTGCCGTGCCGCCTCCTGGCGAACAGGCGCAGCATCTTGTAGGCGTTCTCCCTGCGGTGCTGCCCCGTGATGGTCCAGGGGATGACATCGCTGTAGGTGGGCCGGCGCGGCTCAAGGTTCATCCTGCTGACGGCGCTGGCCACCGCCGCCCTGGTCACCGGGCAGCCCGTCTCGCGCTCGGACAGGACCGCTATCTCCGCATG
>CAZNJG010000074.1:0-1422 GCA_964573305.1 uncultured Opitutaceae bacterium | reverse complement strand
GTGCCGCACGACACCCGCGACACCGTTGTTGATTTTGTCCGCATCTGGAGCGACAAGACGGAATTGCCCGCTTGTCGCCTCCTCCATTGGCTCGACCTCTCGACCAGCAAATTTCACGACTGGAAACAACGCTTCGGCCAGGTCAACGAACACAACTCCTTCATCCCCCGCGACCACTGGCTCACCGACGACGAGAAGGACCGTCTCTGCGAGTTCGCTCGCACCCATCCTCTCGAAGGCTATCGCCGTCTCACCTTCATGATGCTCGACCGAGATGTGGTGGCGTGCAGTCCGGCCAGCGTGTATCGGGTGTTGAAGAAAGCCAATTTGCTGAACGGTAAGTCGCCGGTTCCGTCGAAGAAGGGGACAGGTTTCGTGCAACCCTTGCAACCGCACGAGCACTGGCACATCGATATCAGCTACCTGAAGATTGCCGGCACTTTTTTCTTCCTGTGCTCGATTCTCGATGGCTGCAGCCGCTTCATCGTGCACTGGGAAATCCGAGAAAAGATGGAGGATTCCGACGTCGCCACGATTGTGCAACGCGCTCGCGAACGCTACCCCGACGCCCGGCCACGCATCATTTCCGACAACGGTCCGCAATTCATCGCCAAGGAATTCAAGGAGTTGATTCGCCAATCCGAGATGACTCACGTTCGCACGTCGCCCTACTATCCGCAATCGAACGGCAAGATGGAACGCTGGTACAAGACCTTCAAGGGAGAATGCATTCGCATCCAAGTACCGTTATCTCTGGATGAGTCGCGGCGAATCACCGCCGAGTATGTGCAGCACTACAACACGGTTCGCTTGCACTCATCGATCGGCTACGTTACACCGGAAGATAGATTGCTCGGTCGCGAGAAAGCGATCCAGGAAACACGCGACCGCAAACTGGCCGAGGCCCGGCAACTCCGCAAGGAAAAGCGAGACGCTCAACGCTCGACTTCCACGCCAGCCACCGGCACCGTCGAGACGCCTCGTCCGGCCATCGACTTTGAAGCACTTCGAGCCGTACTCACGATGGCGGCGGTGTTGCAGTTACTGGGCTTCCCGGCGCAGAGCACACGCGGTGCCCAGCAGCGAGGGCCCTGTCCCATGCATGGCTCGACGCGCGGCACCGCCCGGTGCTTCTCGGCGAACCTGGAGCAGAATGTGTTTCACTGCTTCAAGTGCGGACGCTCCGGCAACCCCCTCGACCTCTATGCCGACGCTACCCAGCAAACCCCCTACGACGCCGCTCTCGACCTCTGCCAACGCCTGAACATCCCCGTCCCGCTGCTCCCCGCCCCCAGTAACACTCGCAACAGAGAAGAGGAACCGGTACCCATTCCCGTCCAAACCTCTACACTGAATTTGCCCAATCCAGATTAGTATCTAACTCAACCACCCCCTTCTTCCAATTCACGCTGAACCAGGACA
>CAZNJG010000073.1:0-1452 GCA_964573305.1 uncultured Opitutaceae bacterium | reverse complement strand
AGGCCAGGTCGGTGCCGGCGTTGGGCTCGGTGTAGCCGATCGAGAAGTGCAGCTCGCCGGCGAGGATCTTCGGCAGGAAGAAGTCCTTCTGCTCCTGGGTGCCGAACTGCATGATCGTCATGCCGACGGTGTTCACGGACAGGAACGGCGTCGGGGCGCCCGCCCGCCAGGACTCGTTCATGAAGATGAACTGCTCGACGGGGCCGAAGCCGCGCCCGCCGTACTCCTCGGGCCAGCCGACGCCGAGCCAGCGGTCGCGGCCCATCTGGCGCACGGCCTCGAGGCACTCGGGGCTGCCGGTCTCCCCCGCTGCGGCCGCGGCGATGACCTCGGGGGTCATCAGCTCGGCGAAGTAGGCACGAAGCTCCTTGCGGAGCGCTTCTTGCTCAGGCGTGTACGCGATGTGCACGGAAACCATTCCCCTGACGGTCCATCAGAACTAGAACACGTTCTAGCACGGGGCCTCTGGCGGGTCCCCAAGCGGCAGCCGCCGCCGCAGGTTGGCGGGTGTGCGACGATCGGATCCCCACCCCAGGAACGAGGTCTCATGAGCACCACCGAACCTGTCCCCGGCGCGAGCCTCGGCATCGCCACCGTCCCGAACCTCCGGGACCTCGGGGGCTGGGCGACCCCCGACGGCACGGTCGCCGCCGGGCGCCTGTTCCGCTCGGCCGAGTTCGCGGGCTTGGAGGGCGATGACCTCGGCGCGTTCGAGGCGCTCGGGATCCGCACGGTCTACGACCTGCGCACCGAGGCCGAGCGCACCGCCCAGCCCAACACCGTTCCGGCCGGCGTCGGCTACACGGTCCTCGACGTGCTCGCCGACGCCGACGGCGCCGGACCCGCGCTGCTGCTCCAGGTGATGGGCGATCCCGCTGCCGCCGAGGAGCTGCTGGGCGGCAGCAAGGCGCTCGGCCTGTTCGAGCAGGCGTACCGCGACATCGTCGAGCTGCCCAGCGCCAAGGCCAGCTACCGGCGGTTCTTCACCGAACTGGCGTCGGGCGAGCCGCTTCCCGCCCTGTTCCACTGCACCACCGGCAAGGACCGCACCGGATGGGCCGCGGCGTCGACGCTGCTGCTGCTCGGCGTGTCCGAGGAGGACGTCATCGCCGAGTACCTGCTCACCAACGAGCAGCTCCTGCCCGCGGTCCAGCCGGTCATGGACGGCTTCGCCCAGATCGGCGGCGACCCCGACCTGCTGCGCCCGGTCCTCGGCGTCGAGCGCGAGTACCTCGAAGCCGCGCTCACCGAGGTGGCCGCCCACTACGGCGGGATCGAGGGCTACTTCTCCACCGCCCTCGGCCTCGACCGCACCACCATCGACAGCCTCCGCTCCTCCCTCACCGCCCCGTCCTGAGGGCCGGACCGGTCGCTAGCCTCAGCGGGGTGAGTGCGCCCGAGAGCTTCCCGATCACGTTCGACGACGACGCCAACGAGCTGCTGGCGAAGGAC
>CAZNJG010000072.1:0-1468 GCA_964573305.1 uncultured Opitutaceae bacterium | reverse complement strand
CTGCACTTTCGGGGAACGGGTCACATGTTAGATAGAGATTCGTAGGACTCTATCGAGGAAGAGGCGGATTTTTCGTTGCATGGTCTTGGGCGAGGCAGGGCGAGAAAATTCGTTGACCAAGCAAGTGGCCTGCAAGGCTTTACGGCGGTCGGCATGGCTCGGGCGACGATCGGGATCGTCCCAGGGCGAGTCCTTGCGATGCACCAATTCCTTGGCCGACTTTCGCCACGCCCACAACTCCGTCAGCGTATACATCCACAAGTTCAAATGCCAGGCAGCGACGTTCGACCAAATGTTGCGCACCTGCTGCTGGCCGCTCCCCCACACTTCTTTCACATCGTGGAACACTTGTTCAATCCCCGCTCGGTCGGCGAACACTTCGATGATCTCCTGTACACTCGCATCCAACTTCGTGCAGTAGAAAAATTGCGGACCCTGCGTCTCCTTCACGATCACGATGCGAACCACTCCGCCGAACGTGTGATAAGTCGTCAGGAACGTCTTCACTTGCTTGGTCGTTTTCTCCCCATAGACCACGCAAGCAATCTCCTGCCAGCCCTTCGGATGAGCCGCCCGCTTGGCGAGTGAGAAATGCTTCTTTCCATATTTCCGGGGACGCCCTCGCCTCGGCGTCTTCTCCGCAACAGGCACATCGCGGAGAGCGGCATCCTTGCGGATGCGACCCACCAAGATCACGCCTTGCTCCAGAAGCGGTTGCACGAAAGGTCGTTTCGTGTAGGCTCCATCCGCGACCACCCACACCTGTTTTCCCGCCGCTCGCAAGATCGGAAGAGCTTTTTGGACCAGATCGACCGCCTGTTGAAGTTTGGTTTGAAACACCCAACGATGCTTCGGAGGAATTTTGGGAATATCCTTCCGACGCACATAAAGCCACGAGAAGATCGGCAGTCCGATCACTCCCCAGAAGGGATGCCGTACGATCACGGCCAAGGTGACCCAAACATGGCCATAGCACAAAGCGGGGCCGGTCGGGCCGGGAGTGGGATCGTGGTGAAGTCCGGCTCCCTCGACCTCCGGGCCATAACGTTTGGTCGGCGAATCATCGATGGCCAGGAGAACACGAGGCTCGGTCAGCACTTGTCGAATCACCAGGCTCAGCAAACGCAGACCCAACGCTTGCCACCGTTTCCCGACGCTTTGCAGAAAGAAATAAAACTCTCGGTAATAGGGGCTCACCCCCGCGGCCCGAATCCAGGAGGCAACCACCCGGCGTCCGCCAGCGAACAACATGCCGCACATCAGTGGCAACAACCGCCAACGATTCCGTCCGTGCAGCCCGGCACTCAGCCATTCAACCCACTCTTTAATTTCCTGCGGAGGGGAGTATGATGCCATCCGTGGCTCTCCGGTTCAGGGCGTTGTCGTAGTAAACAACAGTCTGGCCGTTGAGCCACTCCTTTTGCTAGATCAGTTCCCAAACCAGATGCCCATTTCCCCGAAAGTGCAG
>CAZNJG010000071.1:0-1475 GCA_964573305.1 uncultured Opitutaceae bacterium | reverse complement strand
AACACCGGGATCATCTCGGAGACGGCGCCGAACGCCGGCATGATCATGATGTAGACCTCGGGGTGACCGAAGATCCAGAACAGGTGCTCCCACAGCAGCGGGTCGGCACCGGCGGCGGTGTCGAAGAAGCGGGCCCCGAAGAGCCGGTCGAACAACAGCAGGAACTGCGCCGCGGTCAGCACCGGGATGGCGAAGAGCAGCAGGAACTGCGTCACCAGGCTCATCCAGGTGAACACCGGCATCTTCATGAGGGTCATGCCCGGTGCCCGCATGTTGAGCACCGTGGTGATCAGGTTGACCGCACCGACCAGCGACGAGATGCCGGTGAGCAGCAGGCCCATGTTCCAGAAGTCGATGCCGTGGCTCGGGGAGAAGATGACGCCGTTGTTGGGGGCGTAGTTGAACCAGCCGCCGTCGGCGCCGCCGCCCAGCAGCCAGCTCGAGTTGAGGACCACGCCACCGAAGAGGAACACCCAGAACGACAGGGCGTTCATCCGCGGGAAGGCGACGTCACGAGCACCGACCTGCAGCGGCAGCAGGTAGTTCATGAACGCCGCACCGATGGGCATGACGACCAGGAAGATCATGGTCGTGCCGTGCATCGTGTAGATCTGGTTGTAGAGGTCGGCGCTGAGGAGCTTGCCCTCGGGGGTGGCGAGCTGGAGGCGGATCAGCAGGGCCTCGATGCCGCCGATGAGGAAGAAGAACAGCGCCGCCGCGCCGTACATGATGCCGATCTTCTTGTGGTCGACCGTGGTGACCCAGCTGCGCCAGCCGGTGGTGGACGAAGACGGGCGTGCGAAGACGCCGCCGGGGCGGTTCTGCACTGCGTCGCCCGCTCCAAGAGCGAGGGGACCGTCGATGGCTGTCATGACGTGCTCGTTCCTACTGCAGGGTGATGAAGAAGGCGACCAGGTCGTCGATCTGGTCTTCGGTCAGGTTGAAGTTGTTCATGCCGCGGCTGTGGGGGCTGGGCGCCTCGCCGGCGGCCATCTCCTTCTCGGCCGGGGCGTTGCGGAGCCAGTCCTCGAACTTCTCGCGGTTGAAGCACTCGTCGATGCCCTCGTCGGTCTCGGCCCAGTTCTCGCCGAGCGCCCGGCACTCCTCGGTGTCGAGGCGGAGGTCGAACTTCGCACCGGCGAACGTGGTGCGGGTCATGAGCTTGGTGAGGTCCGGGACCACACCAGCGACCTGGTTGACGACCTCGGGGTACTCGAAGAGCTCCCCGGACTCCGGGTCGGACGGATCGGTCATGCCGGTGATGCGGTGGCACGAGGTGCACTGGCTGGCGAAGGCCGACCAGCCGGCGACGGCGGCCTCGTCGGTGGGCGCCTCGAACGGCACGATCTGCTTCTCGGCCCAGGCTTGGAAGTCCTCGGGGCTGAGGCTCACGACCTTGATGCGCATCTCGGCGTGGGACAGGCCGCAGAACTCGGTGCACTGACCGATGTACTCCTTGGCCTCGGGCGCCTCGA
>CAZNJG010000070.1:0-1482 GCA_964573305.1 uncultured Opitutaceae bacterium | reverse complement strand
CTACGCGATGTCGGAAAACTCAGTGAAGAAGGTCGGGTTCTCAAGCGCAAAAAGCCGGAGGGTGGAGGCGTGTTTTGATGGAGGCTCAGTGACGAGTGATGGCGGGCTTTTATTAATCCGTGAGGTGGATCGGAAGCTGGGATTGATTGGCGAGGTGTCGCGTCGATTGGTGGACGGACGGCAGCCGGGAAAGATTCGCCATGACACCGAGACGATGCTGCGGCAGCGGGTGATGTCGCTGATTGCAGGCTGGGAAGATCTGAACGACGCGGAGGTGCTTCGGCACGATCCGGTGCATCAGGTGGCCGCCGGTTCAGACGAGGAGCTGGCGAGTGCTCCGACGTTGTGCCGGTTTGAAAACACTCAGACGCGAGCGGCCGCGTGGGCGGTCAATGTTGCCTTGGTGGAGCAGTTCATCGCTTCGCATCGCAAGGCTCCGCCGGTTCTGATTTTGGACTTTGATGCGACCGACACACCGGTGCATGGCAGGCAGGAGGGACGGTTCTTTCATGGATACTACGACTGCCACTGCTTCCTGCCATTGTATGTGTTTTGTGGAGACCAGTTGCTCGTTACGTATCTTAGGCGCAGCAACATCGACGCGGCAAAGCACTCGGCGGCGATTCTCAAGCTCCTGGTCACGCGGCTTCGCCGGGAGTGGCCCAGGACCAAGATTGTGTTCCGTGGTGACAGCGGGTTTTGCCGGGACCTGCTTTTGAGTTGGTGCGATCGCCACGATGTGAAGTACGTCGTGGGCATCGCCCGCAACGATTGTCTGCTCGGGGAGGCGGCCGGGTTGATCAAAGAGGCGCAGCAGCGCTACGAGCAGACCCAAGAGAAGCAGCGGCTCTTTACCGCCTTCGATTATGCCGCGGGCAAGTGGCAGCGGATCCGCTGGGTCATCGCCAAGGCGGAGCACTCCGACAAAGGCAGCAACCCTCGGTTCATCGTCACCAACATCGTGGGCGAGGCGCAGAAGCTCTACGACCGCCGGTACTGCCAGCGTGGAGAGATGGAGAACCGGGTGAAGGAGCAGATGATGCTCTTTGCCGACCGGGTCAGCGCGCACCGTTGGTGGGCCAACCAGTGGAGGCTGTGCCTGTCCGCCATCGCTTACACTCTGATGGAGGCCCTCCGCAGGCTCGCTCTGCGCGGCACCGAGCTGGCCGAAGCGACCTGTGCGACCCTGCGTTCCAAACTGATCAAGATTGGCGCCGTCGTTGTTGAAAAAGCCACCATCGTCCGCCTGCACCTGAGCTCTCATCACCCCCTGCAGGAACTCTTCCGCCGCGCTGTCGCGGCCTTCGTGCCCACCTGATCAAACTGGCGCTGCTCCCGGCGCTTTATACAACGGGGGTTGGGGGCGGTGTCTGATTATATATAGAACCCAGGCACTTTCCCCCTCCAACGAAGCCAAAATATCGAAATCCACTTATCGAAGCAGAGATGACCCGGCAAAATCCGCTTCATGAAATATCCGGG
>CAZNJG010000069.1:0-1501 GCA_964573305.1 uncultured Opitutaceae bacterium | reverse complement strand
GAGAGTGTGAAGTAATTCTCCGTGGAGGCTGAGTATCAGTATTTGAGGATGGCGCGCGGAGGCGTTGGTCGGTTTCTGGATCAGCCGGAGGGGTGGTGTACGGCGGCTGACCGTCGAAGCGCCTCGCTCAGGCGCTCCTGGGGCGTTTGAACTGGAGGAAGTTGAAGGCATGGACGTGCCAGAGCACGACGGCCTCGACCTTCTCCCTGCCGCGCACCAGCAACTGTCGCAGGCCATGGTTGCGCATGTGGGCATGAGGCCGCTCGGTGGCAAAGCGCCTTCGATAGATCGCCATCGCCTCGTCGCTGGCCATGCGCTGCCTCCAGGCGATGGCCCCCGCCTCGTCGCCCCGCTTCGGAGCCGCCGGATCGCCCTTGCTTTTCGGGACCGGGCTGAACAGCTCGACGCCCAGCGCATGCACCTTCTCAATGTCTTTCTTGCTGATGTAGCCGCCGTCGGCCAGCAATCGCGTTGGTTTCACGTCATAGCGCTGCTTGATCTCGGTCAGGGCCGGCTCCAGCAGGCCATGATCGGAGCCACGGTCGGTGACACGGACGCCGACGATGTGAGCGCCCTCGGCCGCCGTAATGAACTGCACGTTGTAGGCCGGCCGCACGCCGCCGTCGGCCATCTTCATGAGCCGCGCCTCCGGATCGACGGTCGAGGCGCGCGCCTCCTGAGCGGGGTCCTTGGGCTTCTCCTTGCGGCGCTGCTTCTGCCTCTGCTCCTCGCGCTGGCGCTCGATCTCGGCTTGCGCCTCGCGAGCCTTCTCCAGCCGCCGGACCCGCTCCTGCGCCGCCGACAGGCGGCGGGCCAGCGTCCGGCGCTGCGCCGCCACGGGGTCTTCGTCGACCTCCACCGCCATTCGCTCGAGCACTTCGTACGCCGCCCTCTCCAGCATCGCCAGGCGCTCGCTGCGGCGGAACGTGCCGCGGTTCGCCGCCGCCTGAAGCTTCATGCCGTCGACCGCCAGCGTCTCGACCCGCACGGCTTTCGAGGAGATCAGCCCCGCCATCGAACTCGACAGAAGCCTGTTCAGCACCACACCCGCCCCGGTCCGGAAGTCCGACAAGGTGTGGTAGTTCACCGTCACCCCGCCGAGCAGCCACCGATAGGCCGCATCCGACCGGCACAGACGGTCCAACAACCGCGCGCTGCCCACGCCTTCGAGCGTCGCGTAAAGCCACAACGACACCAGGATCGCCGGATCGATCGCGGCCCGGCCGCTCGACGACACCGTCGTCCGCACCCGGCCGTACAACGCCGACAGGTCAAGACCTTCGACATAGTCCCACACCTGCCGGGCTCGGTGGTCCTGCGACAGAAGATCGTCCAGGCTGCTCTGCTGGAACTCGATCTGCCTCCGCACCGCCGTCTCCAGACGCAATCCCGCCGCCCTGCCCTTCGCCATCCCACCCTCGCTCGCCTCAGGGCTTCAGCGAATCAAAACTCTCGCCCGTCCGACAGTGATTTCTTCACAGTCTCTCCAGTTGCGCTCATG
>CAZNJG010000068.1:0-1538 GCA_964573305.1 uncultured Opitutaceae bacterium | reverse complement strand
TTCGTGTTTAAAATTAGAGCCTCTTCTTCACGATACAGGTGAACTTCTCTGGTTGAATAGTAACTCCGTGTTTCTTGTTCAGACTCGGTAAATTATTCTTATCCACAGGTAGAACTTCGAAGTTATTGAAGAAGTTGGCCGTGATCAAGTAGAGTTCGTTTCTAGCCAAAGATTCTCCCAAGCATTGTCTTTTTCCAACTGAGAAGGGAATCAATTCTTCTACTTTCTTTAGATTTCCATTGGAGTCAAGGAATCTCTCGGGTTTGAACTCCATAGGATTCGGGAAGATAGTTTCGTCGTAGAGCACTGTAGAGATCTGAGGAAGGATATTAGTTCCTTCTGGGATATGATAACCATTGATAGTTACATCTCTAGTAGTCTTGTGAATGAGGTTCTGAGGAAGGAGATTGACCATTCTCTGGACTTCATTGATGAAAGCGCTTACATACGGTAAGGAATTCTTGTCTGCCGATGTGATCCTTCTTTTCGAACCAATCACTGTGTCCAGTTCCTTGTGTAAAAGCTTCTGTTTCTCTGGATTGTGGAGACAGTATAACATAGCGAAAATGAGGGTATTAGAAGTCGTTTCCTGACCAGCTATCCAGATATCGTAGGCAACATTCATGAGTTGAACTTCTGTAAGATACTCATTCTTGTTTTTGTTTAGTTCTAATAGATAAGCTTCGATGAAATCTCTGGGTTCATCAGATTCGGAGAAATTTTCTTTATGTTTCTGAATCTGTTCGTTGCAGTAGGTCGTGATAGCGTCAAAACCTTTTCTGAAATTAACGAGAGCAGTGCTGAAAGGAGGGATGTTTTTCAAGAATGGTGCGAAGGCGATGATCATAACGAGAGGGTTCATGGCTTTCGTCATATGGTCCGAAAGTATGTCTTTCAATTTAGAGAAACTCTCTCGTTGAGTTTTTTCGTGGTAAGCGAACCCAAAGAGGAGCTGGTTTATAACACTGGCCACAGTCAATTCGAGGTGCTGAGCGAGGTTCGTCTCTACCTGGAGAGAATTTCCAATTTCATCAAGGAGATCATTGTGGAGTTGGTCGTATTCGAGGAGGATCTGAAATGTTAATTATTAAGAAAGATGATCTTTTGTTTCGTTTTTTCAAGCGCGAACTGCTGATAACAATCGGTGAGAGAAAGGGGAAAGTTAGTTGCAATGTTATTCCTCTCCCAAAGAAAAGAAAAGAATAGTGGTCTCCCGCAGGCGTTTCACTGCCGGTAGCGGTCAAACCACTGTGAGCACACGCCATCCCGTCCGATCTGGCAAGTTAAGCACCGTAGGGCTTGATTAGTACTTGGATCGGAGACGTCCTGGGAATCTCGAGTGCCGCTAGCATTTTTGCTTTTTCTCGGAATAATATTTTCGAACTCACCTTTTCTTCAATGATATTCCTTCCCATTCCTAGATTTTTTAGAACAGTCATGGAAAACCGTCTCTGATTCCTCCAAGATTCTCCTTCAGTGAAGACGACTCCATATTCCCCTCCTCGAAGAAGTTCTGGAATGGCTCCTGTTGCTCCTCT
>CAZNJG010000067.1:0-1541 GCA_964573305.1 uncultured Opitutaceae bacterium | reverse complement strand
CGCTCCTCAGAGTTTGTGAATCTTTGTCTTTCGAACTCACGCCAATGATGATTCCATCGAAGCGAATTCGGTGGAGGGTTTGATGCCGAAGAAGGACTTGTTCGACGGCCTTCCGGAGCAGTCGGTGACGAAAGCCGAGCCCGGCTCGGGCAGGCCGCGGATGCGGGAACCGGAGCGGCGGCAGGTCGAGCTTCGGCCGGTGGATCTCGACAGCCTTCTGGCGGCGGATCATCCGGCGCGTGTGATCTGGGGGTACGTCGAGCGATTGGACCTGAAGGTGCTGGAGGACGCGATCGGGGCGCGCGAGCACACGCCGGGCCAGGCTCCGGCGAGCCCGCGTCTTCTGCTGGCGCTGTGGCTCTATGCGACGAGCCAGGGGGTGGGCAGCGCGCGGGCGCTGGAGCGGCTGTGCACGAGCCACGATGCCTATCGATGGCTGTGCGGCGGGGTGAGCGTGAACTATCACGGCCTGGCCGACTTCCGCAGCGGCCATGGCGCGTTGCTGGACGAGCTTCTCACGCACAACATCGCGGCCCTGATGAGGGACGATCTGATTGATCTTGCCGAGGTGGTGCAGGACGGGGTGCGGGTGCGGGCGGGCGCGGGAGCATCTTCGTTCCGTCGCCGACAGAGCCTGCACAAGCACCTGAAGAAGGCGCGCCGACTGGTCGAGTACCTGAAGCGGGAGATCGACGAGGACCCCGACGCCAGCAACCGGCGCATCAAGGCGGGCCAGGAGCGGGCCGCACGCGAGCGCGAGGAGCGCGTGGCGGCAGCGCTCGACAGGCTGGCCGAGATCGAGGCCGAGCGGGAGCGGCGCGGCAAGACCAACAAGAAGCAGGTCGCCCAACAAAAGGAGCCTCGCGTCTCGACGACCGATCCCGAGGCGCGCGTCATGAAGATGGCGGATGGCGGCTTCCGGCCGGCCTACAACTGCCAGCTCGGCACGGTGGCCGAAGGCCAGATCGTCGTCGACGTCGCCATCGACACCACGGGGTCCGACCGCGGCCTGCTGCGGCCCATGCTGGAGCGGCTGAAGGAGCGCTATAAACAGCGGCCTCGACGCCATCTGGTCGATGGGGGCTTCCACAAGAACGAGGATACGGAGGAGGCGTTCGAGCAGGGTGTGTTGATCTACGGACCGACCACCCGCAACAAGCACAAGAGCGATCCCTATGCGCCGCGGCCCAAGGACGGCCCCGGCGTTGCCGCCTGGCGCCGGCGCATGCGAAGCCCGCACGGCAAAGGCGTCTACAAACGACGGGCGATGGGCGAGTGCATCAACGCCCGCTTCCGGCAGTGGGGCCTGCGCCAGTTCACCGTGCGCGGCGTTCACAAGGTCAAAACCGTCCTGCTCTGGTTCGCCCTCGCCAACAACATCATCGCCGGCCATCACCTCAAGGCGGCCAGGGCATGACCAGGCCAGTCCAGGGCCTGCACGGCTACGGCCACCGACGCCGGCCGACACAACAACGCCCAACCCACCAGCTCGCACGAATACACACCCGAGAGCTGGCCCAATACGCTCACAAGCTCTCAGG
>CAZNJG010000066.1:0-1571 GCA_964573305.1 uncultured Opitutaceae bacterium | reverse complement strand
CAAGAATCGTAGGTTGGCGATGAGCTTGCGAATCCCAACACGCATACCGCAATATTCATCGTATAAGTTGGGGTTTCATTGCATTCGCCGCCATATATGGACTCCTCCCGTTTTGCAAACAAAATTTGTGATGATCAATAAGGTGCAACTGCTTCCGTATATCCGGCTTCCGGTTGGATAGCGATAGCTATCCGAGCCATAATGGATTTCGCGCGTAAGGTTCATATCGACCTAGCGGCTTTGCCTTGTCGTTTATCGGCAGGGAGCCTTGGCGGTGGCCTGAATCACTTACGCCGGTTTGACCTGTTTGCCATCATTTCATTTTGCTACGCAATTACAAAGTGACTTTTTTCTCTGCTAAACAAAATTTACTGTCAACATCTATGCTGCCTTTCGGTAAGACTCGCCACGGCTCAATATCGACCATGCAATACGGGCGTTTTTGTTGGCTAGTGCTACCGTTGCTATGTTCTTATTGCGCCGCGCCGATATCGACATGACCCAACGGCTGCGACCGTCTTCCTTGTTCTTAGCCGCGTTCAATGCTGATCGGGCGCCGTGAATCAGTAGCATGCGCAGATAGTTGTCACCCCTTTTGCTGATTCCACCCAATCGATTTTTTCCGCCACTCGAATGCTGCCGGGGCGTCAACCCCAACCATGCCGCCAGGTCCCTGCCGCAACTAAACTGTTTTGCATCACCCACTGCCGCGACCAGCGCATTGGCAATCAAGATGCCTATACCTTCTATTTCCATCAATCGCTTGATACGATCGTCTTGTTGTGCTGTCTGCGCTATCCGCGCATCGTATTCGGCAATCATGCCATCTATAGCACGCAACTCTTCCCCCATCCTGGTTAATAGCACCCGAAAGCTTGCCGGTAATCCGTTTTCTCCGTCCTCCAACAATATCGGTATCGCGCGGCGTAAATTTCCCATTGATGTCGCCAGCACTATCCCAAATTCAGCCAGTAAGCCACGTATCTCATTGCTTAACGCGGTTCGTGATCTGATCAACCGCGATCGAATCCGGTGTTCCGCTTGCACTACCTGCTGTTCTAGCGTCTTGATCGTAACAAAACGCATATTCGGGCGTCCAACCGCTTCGCAGATCGCCTCAGCATCATTGGCATCGTTCTTGCCGCTCTTTACGTAAGGCTTCACAAACTGCGGCGCCATCAAGCGAACATCATGACCCAATTTACCCAGTTCTCGCGCCCAGTAGTGCGAGCTGCCGCAGGCTTCCATGCCTATCAAACAGGGTGTCAACTTGCGAAAGTAGTTCAGTAACTGCGCTCGGCGCAATTGTTTGCGCACCAGCACCTTGCCTGATCGATCCACGCCATGAACCTGAAATACTTGCTTTGCCAAGTCTATGCCTATCCGTGTAATATTCATTTAACTCCTCCTTCTTCGACTATTTGGTTAAATCTTTAGTCTGGCACATTGCGATGCCGTTTAGTTGGAGGAGTCCATTCCATTGACCTACCAAAATTGATCATACAAGGGTAGGCAGGTTTTTATGCCCACGCGGGATTTCAGGTTGTGATCCAGGACGCTTAAACACGCAG
>CAZNJG010000065.1:0-1637 GCA_964573305.1 uncultured Opitutaceae bacterium | reverse complement strand
TAGGAAATGAACGAACCGGATAGCTTTAACATTTAGGGGCTATTGGTGGGCGTCTCCACCAATGCTATTAAAGTAAGGCGTTTAATTACCAGGGTTGGTAAAAAACGCCTTATTTTGTTTTGTAAAATATAAAGTATGTCAAAAATATCAAAATCTTCAGGAGAACGCAATAGCGGGGTCTCTAAAAAAAATCTTTCGTTTCATTGAGCAGCAGCAATTACGCAGGCAATATTTTAACAGTCAGGTTGCTTTTACACGCCACAATAAACTAAGCTTCGAGGCCATCGTTCTCAAAATCCTTCACGGATTTAAAAACTCTGTGGAATATGAGATGGCGGATTTTTTACCTCAACTATCTCTACAACCCGTAACGGGTGGTGCCTTTTCGATAGCCCGGTACAAAATAGAACCTGCCTTTTTTGAGGATTTATGCTTCAATACGATAGCAGAATTGCACCGCATCCTACCTCCCAGGTACTGGAAAGGTTACCGGCTTTATGCAGGCGATGGCACTACAGTAAACGTACCCGTTAGTAAGGATACTATCAAACACTTTGGCATTTTTGCTCAAACCGAATCTGGCACCAAAACCATAATCGGCAATGCCTGTATGGTATACGATGTGCTGAGCAATTACGTGATCGATGTAAAAATGAGTACAGCAGAAAAAACAGAATTTTCTCTTATTCAGGATATGCTTCCCAACAAAGCCTTTACTAACGATAAAAACATTATCCTATTAGACAGAGGCTTTTCCAAGTTCTACTTCTATAAAATGTTAATAGACCGTAAGATGGATTTTTGCATTAGGCAAAAGACCAGTATTCATGCTTTTTCAGAGCAGATCCTCAATAGCACCGATGAGGACTTTATAACGGAATGGCATCCGTCCCAGGCTGAACGCATCACCTGCAGGGAAAAAGGCATTGAGCCGGCTCCGATCAAAGTAAGGGTTACGAAGATTACGTTATCAAGTGGAGAAACAGAACTGTTAATTACCAACCTCTTTGATCAGAAGCGTATTACCGCAACAGACCTTAAAGAATTATATCACTTCAGGTGGTGCATCGAAGAAGCTTTTAAGCAGTTAAAGCCACAAATGAAACTGGAGCAGTTTGGGTGTAGAAAAGCGAAAGGTGTTTACCAGGAATTTTATGCTCATATCATTATGCTTAACATCACCGTATTGATCGGCAGCCTGTCGGAGCCACAGATACAACTAAAAACTGAGGGTAGAAAATATCGGTATCAGTTCAACAGAGTTAACGCATGGAAGTTCATAAGAAGCAAATTGGTATCATTGTTCCTTACAAAACAGAGAGTGAAAATAATAGTAGAGCTTGCTTGTCAAATATCTGGTTCTATAGTCGCTATAATACCTAACCGATCATTCTCCAGAAAGCATCAGTTTAAACGAAAAAACCGTTTTAGCCCCATGTACAAATAAAAGAGTAGGAACCCCAAAATACAACTCATTTAAGCTGGTGCTTCTACTTTTGTAAAAGTGAGCACCCGACTCTTTATACCCATAGGAGAGAAAAAGTGATTCCACAGGAGCCTTAGGCACAGGATCACAGTCTTATGATCAACTCCAGAGCTTCAAGGTTCTGCTATTTTAATAGCATTGGTGGAGACAC
>CAZNJG010000064.1:0-1649 GCA_964573305.1 uncultured Opitutaceae bacterium | reverse complement strand
CGGATCAGGCGGAACCCAGGGCTGCGGAGTGATCGTGACGTAGTAGGTGGCGCCGGCAACCAGGCAGGGACCGGCTAGATTCGCCAGGCCCAATATGCCCTCGTCCTCGCCCAGAACGCCAGAGGTCACGAGCTGCCCCGTGTCGGTGTAAAGCGTCAGCGTCGCGCCCAGGTACGGCGCTGCTTCGGGCGAGAAGATCACCACGGAAAAAACAGTAACCGGATCGACGCAATCACCGGTGTCGCAGATCGACGCGATGTTGAAAAGCAGGATGCCCGGCGCCGGCGTGAGCCACGTGCCAATGGGCACGGGGTCGCCCCCGATAGCCACCTGCCCCACGCCCGCACCCGTGGTCGTGCAGCCATCCGTGGTGGCTGACGAGGCACCAGCGACGAAACCGACCACGACCTGGCTGCCGTTGAACTCGGGCTGGAAGACAGGCGGGGCCCAGGGCTCCGGCGGGCGCGGCTCGCAGTGACCGCAGTCCAGCACCCGGCCCGAGCGCGCTGCGCCCACCGCCAGATCGGTCTCGCGGAACCAGTTGTCGTTGCGGGAGTTGGCCATGTCTCGATCCTCTGAATGCCGCAAAATACCACGATCGCCGAACGGTGCTGCCCCGGGCTGCTACGCATCCCACGTCAGTGTCACAGACCAGTCCACGTTCACCGTCTGCGTGCCGTCAGAAACGACTGTACGCGCCGTACCGGTGCGAGTGAGCGGGCCGTCAACGGTCCACGTCGAGGTGACCCCCGGCTGGAATGACGCCGTATTCGTGAGCGTAATGCCAGTACCGCCTGACAGCCATGAGGTGCTGTATGAGTACGAGCCGTCACCACCGGACGCTGTAATGACGGTGTTGCCCGTGAGCGTACCGGTTCCGATCAGGCTCAGGTTGAGCGGGTTCGGGGAGGCACTGGCCTGTAGCGGCGGCGGCGGCGGCGAACCGCCCAACATCATCTGTTGGATCGTCATGCGATCCACCTGTTCGCCGTGGCACTGCGGTAAATGGTGACCATCGATCCGGGGCCGACTGTGATGTTGGCGTCCACCCCGTTGCGATACAAGGCGACACCGCTGCCGCGCGCGAGCGTGACGTTGCCGGAAGTGCCGGAGTTGACGATGGTGATGGCGTCTCCTTGCGCGCCCAGACTCGGGGCAATCGTGTACGTGTAGGCGGTCGTGTTGGACTTCTCGACGGCCCCGTTGAGATGCCCTGCGGCGAGCGTGGTGGTGGCGTTGGCGGTGGTGAACTTCAGCTTCCGCACGTCACCCGTAGAGTCAGAAATCGTCCCAGTCGAGTACAAGTGGTTGTTCTGGTCGAACCTCAATATCCACGCTGTAAGACGGGCGTCATAGAACCCGCCGCTACCATTAGATTTGTTGTGGACGAGATTCACATTGCGGTTGGCGTTGCTGTTGTTGGCTCCACCCCACAGCGCGAGATGCCCGTCAGCTACAGATATTGTCTGCGTAGCAGTGAACGTGTTGGCCGTGAGGTTGGCTTTGGTTGCGGGGGCTATGCCGCTCCACGCCTGTAGGTTCGCAGACAGCGTAAACGTAATCGTGCCGCTGCTGGTAACCGGGTTAGTGCCGCCCACAGTGAGGCCCGTGCTGCCAGACGCGCCTACGCTGGTGACTGTGCCCGCAGG
>CAZNJG010000063.1:221-1661 GCA_964573305.1 uncultured Opitutaceae bacterium | reverse complement strand
CGGTGGTTTCGCCGGTTTTCCAGTCGCGCCATTCGGTGTAGCGGTGCGTGGCGCTGCGGACGCTGTAACCCATGTGCGTGGGTGTCCGCGACGGCTCGCGATCGTAATACGCGGGACGCGGGTGCTGGGTGAGCGCGGCTTCGCGTGTGTTGACGGAGGCGTCGGCAAGCACGGGCGCGAGGCTGACGCCGTCCGTGTCCGCGGGTTTGGGCAGGCTGCAGAGTTCGGCCAGCGTGGGATAGAGGTCGGTCAATTCGGCGAGCGCCTGGGTTTTCCGTCCGGCGGTCTTCATTCCCGGCGCGGCGATGATGAGCGGCACGCGGGCATCCAGTTCAAAGTTCGAGGTTTTGGCGAAAAGCGTCTGCTCGCCGAGATGGTAGCCGTGGTCGGACCAGAAGACGATGATGGTGCTGCCGGTGAGTTGCAGGCGGTCGAGCGCGTCGAGCACCTTGCCGATCTGCGCGTCCAGGTAGCTGATGTTGGCGAGGTAGCCGTGGCGCATCTCGCGGATGGCTTCGGGCGTGAGTTGGCGGGCTTTGTCGCCGGCGCCGAGAATCTCGCGGCTGTCGTGCCAGGCGATACGCGGGGCGTCCTGCGGCCAATCGGGATTTTCCGGCATTGGCACGTCCTCGCGGCGATACATATCCCAATACTTCTTCGGCGCATTGAAGGGCGAGTGCGGTTTCCAGAAACCGACGGCGAGGAAAAACGGCTCGGCTTTGGCCTTGCGTTGTTCCAATGCTTCCACGGCAAGCGTGGCGATGCGTCCGTCGAAATAGGCATCGTCAGGCACATCGTGGCAGAAACATTTCAGATCGCTCGCGAGATTAGGCGGTGTCTCGCCCACCACCTGGGGTGTGTCGGCGTTGTGATTGGCGAAGTGCATCACCGCGGGCACGCTCCACGAGTCCGGATCACCCTGCACCTCGTGAATCCAGTTGTGGAAGATTTTGCCGACGTTCTGGGTGAAGTAACCGTTGTTTTTGAAGTGCTGCGGCAGCGTGACGGCATCGGGCGTCGTGTCGCGAAAATGGGTTGGCAAGTCCCATATCCGCAGCGAATCAGGCCGCCGTCCGGTCAGGATCGAGGCGCGCGAAGGATTGCACACGGCCTGCTGGCAGTAGGCTTTGTCGAAGACGATACCGCGCTCAGCGAGCCGGTCGAGGTTCGGCGTTTTCACCAGCGGGTGGCCGTAACAACCCAAGTCATTGCGCAGATCATCGGCGGCGATGAAGAGGACGTTGGGCGGCTGCGCGGCGAATGACGAGGCCGCGAGAGCGCAAGACAAAAGAATGGAAAGCGGTGGTATTAAGATCGAATTCATGACTTGCGGGGGTAAGGGCCGAGATGTTCGTGAGCGATGTGCCAACGGCCATCGACCTTGCGCAAGATGGATGTGCCGCGACCGCCGCCTGACGCTTTTTCACCGTTGATCAAGCC
>CAZNJG010000063.1:0-211 GCA_964573305.1 uncultured Opitutaceae bacterium | reverse complement strand
GTGACCGCTGTCCATGAGATGTCGTGAAGGCTGAAAACCTCGTTTTGAATCAGCTTGAAGGTCTTTTCGAAAGCCGCCTTCGCCGCCGCCTTTCCGACGAAGGTGTCTTCGGTGAAAATAAACACGGCATCCTCCGTAACGAGAGGGGAAATCTGATCCCAGGAATGCGTGTTTAGCTTCTCGATGTAATGGGTCAGGGCAGTTGCGTGAT
>CAZNJG010000062.1:0-1666 GCA_964573305.1 uncultured Opitutaceae bacterium | reverse complement strand
TCGGTCTGGTCGAGACGGCAGAGCCCGACGTCGAGGAACGGCCGCTTGCTGATGCGGACCACGGCCTGGGTGCCCTCGTCGGGCCAGTCGATGGTGACGTTGTCCCGGAAGCCCGAAGCCGGCTTCCCCACGCGGATGGTGCCGCCGTTGGGCAAGGTGAGGTCCTCGGTGGGCATGTCGGTCGGCTCACCGTTGAGCACGAAGGGGTTGTCCGGGTCGACGTCGAACTCGAGCGTGTCGCCGGCCACGTCGAGCGCGGCCTTGGTGTTGACGGACACGTCCGGGTTCGCGGCCCAGGGCTCCATCCGGGTCTGGATCACGGCATCGCCGTCTTCGCTCTCGGCGATCAGGAAGTCACCGGTGAACTGGAAGTCGTAGACCAGCGAATCGGGGGTGCGCACGTGCACGTCCCCATACACGTTGCTGGGGGGATTCTTGGGGCAGACCGGCGCCGGGGGTGCGTCCTGGCTCGCGTCGGGCTCGGTGGTCGTGGTGGTGCTCTGCTCCTCGTGCACCTCGCCGATCTCCTCGGGCGTCAACGCCGCGTCGTAGAAGCGGACGTCGTCGATGGCCCCCTTGAAGAACTGCGGGTCGTCCGGGTTGTGCCGGCAGAACCGGAAGTCGCCGCCGTCGAACCCGGCCGACGTGTCGTAGTCGCGCTCGGCGACGAGCTCCGTCGGCCGGTTCTCGGTGCCGACGTACACCCGGATCTTGTCGCCGCTGTAGGTCACGAAGACATGCGTCCACTCACCCTCGTTGATCTTCACATCGGTGTCCCACACACCGTCGTGGTACTGGATCGAGAGGCTCCCGTCGTTGGGCGTGTCGTTCGGGTCGTTCGGGTCGTCGTAGCCGATGATCAACGAGTGGCCGTACCGGCCCGACGAATCGCTGTCGACGATCGAGTGCTCACCGGACACGTCGTCGGCACGGAACCACACCGAGAAGGTCAGCGGGTTCTTGTTGCTGTCCTCCTTGGTCTGGACGAAGTCGTCGACGCCGTCGCAGGCGAGGGCGCCGGTCGGGTTGCCGAAGCGGTCCTCTGTGGGCTGGGCGCCGCCCTCGATGGTCCCGCTCTCGGTCGTCAAGGAGGGGTCGGACACGGTGTCGTCGACGCTGCCGTCATCGAGCGAATAGATCGAGACCGGGCTCAGGCCCTCGGCCCCCTCCTGAGCGGTCGCCGATGGCACCCCCATGGAGCCGAAGAGAAGGAGGAGCAGCGCTCCTGCCACAGCAGCAGTCGATGCACGCTTCATGGATGCTCCACCCGATCATGTCCGGCGCCCCTCCGACGCCAGGTCTTGGACTCGCAACGTACACGACCGCGGTGACCCGACGAACACACCGCGTTCGTCAACGCGGCCGCCCCTTCGTGGGCGATCAGATACCCGCCCGCGGTGCAGAAGCGAGTGAAGAAGTCAACGACGCTCTCGTCAGGAGGAGGTGTAGAAGTCGACGTAGCCATCGTCAGGTCGCTTCGTGAAGGTCTTCGGCTCGGTCGCCGCTGGCGGCTTGGGGAGATGGTGAAATGGAGGCGATGGCTCGCAGCGCTCGGTTGGGTGTGAAGGTGCTCGGCCCGATTCGTGTCGTCGATCGCTCGGGTGGCGATGTCACGCCGGAGGGACCGTTGCAGCGCCGCCTGCTCGCGTTGCTGGTGCTTCGTCGT
>CAZNJG010000061.1:0-1687 GCA_964573305.1 uncultured Opitutaceae bacterium | reverse complement strand
TCGTGCCAGAGGATGGCCGGATAGTCATGCCAAAGCGCGCCCTCTTTGCCTTCGAGGAGGGTCTTCGGTTCGGACCAGGTTTTTCCCGCATCGTGGCTGGCGCGGAAGGCGAGGATGGTGCGGTGGCCGCCGAGGCGCTCGACGCCCAGAGCGACGCGCGGGTTGTGCAGGAGAATCAGCGTGCCAGCGCCCGGAAGCTTCGTCAGCACGGGCGGGGCGATGGGATTGGTCACGGTGGAGCGCACGGGATCGGTCCAGGTATCGCCGTTGTCCTCGCTGCGGCTTTCGTAAAGCCAGCCGGTGGAGGTGCGTGCCATGAGGAGCAGCTTGCCGGGCGCGTGCTCGACGAGGGCAGGTTCCCAGAAACCCCACTCCACCTTGTCGTGCGGCTCGTCCTCGACGCGCAGGGTGCCCTCGCGCGGGGCGCGGCGCCAAGTGCGTCCGTGGTCGTCGGAGAGCATCGCGTGGGTGCCGCGCGGGCCGGTGTTCTTGGTGATGTTCTCGGCAAGCAGGGCGTGCAGCAAGGCGATGACGCGACCGCTTTGCAGGGTGTAGAACTTGTCCCATGGTCCGGTGCTGTGCGGCAAATCGGGGTCGCTGATTTTCACCGGCTCACTCCAGGTGCGGCCCTCGTCGGAGGAATAGCGGAACAGCTTGAACGCGCCGCGCTTGGGGAGCAGGGAAGTGTAAGTGAGGCCGATTTTTCCATTCACCATGCGAGTGAGCGATGGCTGGAACAGTGAGCGCTCCGGGTCGGTGAAAAGGGTGCGCGGTTCGGACCAAGTCTTGCCGCCGTCGTGGGAGCGGATTTCGCGAAGGACGCTGATGGCCCAGTCGCCGGTGCCGTCCATCGCGCCGTAGAGCTGGAGGATGGCGCCGTCTTTCAGCAAGACCATCGAGCTCTCGCCGTTGCGGGGAAACTCTTCGGCAGCCTGGACGATGATGCGGCCGGGTTCGGAGGCGGAGAGGATGGCGGCGAGTGCCGTAGCAATGAGGATAATGAGAATGCGGTGCATGATGGCGGTCATTTGTTTTGCCCTTCCTGTTCGAGAGGGCTTTCGGATGCCGGTGAAGATGGCACGTCCCAGAGCTTCTCCACAAGCGCGAAGCCTGCCGGGTCATACTCCTTCAACCTCGCGCGATCGAAGGGATGGTAGTTGCAGCCGGTGAAATAGGCGCAGGAGATTTCCGCGAAGTATTCGAGGTGATTTTGCAGCGCGTAAGCCGAGGCGAGCGTCGCGCCCGCGTCGTTCTTCACGTTGCGATAAAGTCCGGCCTGCTTCGCGTGCTGCCAGGCATCGAAAATATCGGCTCGCTTCTCGGGCCATTGCTCGAGGTGCTGCGCGTGCGCGAACTCGTGCACGAGGGCTTTGAGCGCCCAGAACTCGGACAGCTTCACCCAGTTGTCCGCGGAGTAAATCAAGACGCTGCTCGCCATTCGCGGGTCTAGGTGGGTGCGCACGGCGGGGGCGGTTTTCGCAAAATACGCCATGCCGTTGTCACGCCCGCCATGCGGCGACGCCGTGCCGGCCATGAGAAAAAGGGTGAGCTTCTTCAACCGTTCGTGCGAAGACTCCGGCAGCGCGGCCAGCGCCTCGCCGAGCTTTTGATCGAGCCGCTCCAGCGCTAGCCGCGCGAGGCCGGGCGTGTCGTCCACGAGAGGCTTCTCGACGAGCACGGTCCAGTC
>CAZNJG010000060.1:0-1838 GCA_964573305.1 uncultured Opitutaceae bacterium | reverse complement strand
CGATGGCTAACAAGAAGCGTAACACGCTTTTTCCGCCGGACACACCCGCCCTACAGTCGAATCGTAGATACCATGTGGGCGGAAGCACCGAAAGCGGATCGGTGATAAGAAGGGAGTGTTCAGGGAACTCTTCAACAACCACCCACATGGCCACACAACCTATCCTCAATCCAGTCCACAGCAACGAAACCAGCCCGGTTTCAGGCAAAGACCCAGCCGCAGCAGCCCCCTTAAGGCAGGCAGAGCTGCCCGCCGTCATCCACCTGGGCATTGACGTGCATCTGCGCAAGTATGTCTTCTGCCGCAAGATCGACGGGGCCACCCCTCAGCCCGCGCAGAGCATGACCCCGGGCCAGTTTGAAGCCTGGGTGCTCAAACAAAAGGGCCAAGCCAAGCGTGTCGTCTGCTGTTATGAAGCCGGGCCTTTTGGCTATGGCTTGCAGCGGCGGCTCAGCGCCCAGGGCATCACCTGCCATGTCGTGCGCCCGCAGGACTGGGACAGGCACGGGCAACGGGTCAAGACCGACGGGCGTGATGCCCGCGAACTGGCCGAGGCCCTGGCACGTTATGAAGCAGGCAACAAACACGCCCTGGCCATCGTGCGGGTGCCAGAGGTTGAGCAGGAGCAACGCCGCGCCATCACCCGTCAGCGTAATGCCCTGGTCAATGAAGTGCGGCGCCTGGGCGCCATGGGCCGCAGCCATGGCATGAACTACGGGCATGACATCAACGGTCGCTGGTGGCGCAAGGGCCCCTGGCAGGCCGTGAGTCAAAGCCTGGGCGCTTTTTTACAAAACCTGCTGGAGCCGCTCAGAGAGCTGCTCAACCAACTCGAAGGGCACATCAAGAAACTCACCCAAGAGATCACCGAGAAGGTCATCCAAGCCGAAAAAGGCATGAAGCGGCCCAAAGGGCTCGGCGCACTCACCGCCCAGATCATTGACAACGAAGTGCTCGACTGGAGCCGCTTCAACAACCGGCGGCAAGTCAGCAGCTTCACCGGCCTATGCCCCAGCGAGCACAGCAGCGGCGGCAGCCGCAGGCAGGGCAGCATCAACAAACACGGCAACCCGAGGCTGCGGCATGCCCTGGTAGAAGCCGTCTGGAGGCTGCTGCGCTACCAGCCCGGGTGGAAGCGATTGGAGAAAGTGTTGGAGAAGCTCCGGCAAAACGAAGGCCGGCAGAAGCCTAACAAAAAGAAGATCATCGTAGCCCTGGCCCGGGAACTGGCCGTGGACCTCTGGCGTCTCAACACCGGACGCGCCACGCTGGCAGAGCTAGGCTTCAGCGCAGCCACCGCAGCAGAAGGCGGTGGAGACCCGCCATGAGCGCGTGAAAGCAAGCCAAGCCAACGCGAGAAGCAGAAGCCAGCCACAGGCATGAAAAGCCCCAGCCAGAAAGCCCAATGAGGAGGAGACAGCCACCCCGGAAGATTTTTTGAATGCCCCACCCCTTTGGAACGGTGCGGCGAGCTCGACTCCCGCCCTGGTCAGTGAAGAACTGATCGCCCCGTAGATGGAGCCGCCGCCCGTTCCTCCAGCCGCCCGACGAATGAAGTAAATGGCACTGAGGCAAACTCAAGTGCGGATAGCAGGATGAGAGGAGCTGTTAGAAGCCCCCCAAGAGCTGGAGGAAGCCGTTGCCAAGACCGAAAAGCCCACCTCAAACCCAAATCTCAAACCCACCCCGGAAAAAGAAACCACCGAAACAGTCACTTCCCTCTTGACCACCACCCTCATAGCAGGGCGGGAGTGTTCTGCGCTGGCGATCCCCGCTCTCATCAAGCGCCTCATCGCAGAATTTCCCGCCTTTGGACGTGTTTTGCGGATCCACCCGGC
>CAZNJG010000059.1:0-1856 GCA_964573305.1 uncultured Opitutaceae bacterium | reverse complement strand
GAGGTCAACTCATTGTGGGATTCAGCAGTAGTCGTATTCATAGCGGTTCCGGTTTTACCACAGAGAGCACGGAGGAACACAGAGATTTCCAAAAATGAAACCAACCCTCCTCCTCTTCCCTCTGTGCCTCTCCGTGTCCTCTGTGGTGGCAAAATCAGTCAACCCGTCGTGTGATACGCACTTCAACGACCCAGCAGACCTTTTCCAGTTCGGGATTGGGACAACCACAGAGAGCACAAAGGAACACAGAGACTTCCAAAAATGAAACCAACCCTCCTCCTCTTCCCTCTGTGTCTCTCCGTGTCCTCTGTGGTGGCCCAAACCGCCTTCGATGCCGCTCTCAGCCTGCCGAAGCGCACCGAAAACAGGGTCTTCCGCGACCGCGTGAAAGCGAATTGGCTGCCGGATGGAAAGTCCTTCTGGTATCGCGTGCAAACCGGCCCCGGCAGCCACGAGTTTGTCCGCATCAATTGCGCGACGGGTGATCGCAAAACGGCGAAGACTCTGCAAGGGCTCGGTCTGCCGGAAAATAAAGACGCCGCCCCACCCGAAGAAAAACCTAACAAACGAGAGAAAGGCTTTCCCTCGCCCGATGGCTCCCTCACCGCGATCTGCGAAGTGACGCCCGCGCCGCCGCGCCAAGTCACGATCGTGGAGTCCTCGCCTGCGGAAGGCGGTCAACCCAAGACGAAAACCATCGACTACCGCAAGCCGGGCGATCCGCTGCCCAAACCGCAATGGGTGATCCGAGGTCCGAACAGCGAAACGACACGCGTGCCAACGGAACTGTATGACAACCCCTTCACCGAATCCGGCAGGCTTGAGGCGGTCTGGTCGCCGGATGGCGGCGAGTTTTATTTCGACTACAACCAGCGCGGCCATCAGCTCTACCGCATCCTCGCCGTGAACGCGCGGACCGGCGCGGCGCGCGTGGTGGTGGAGGAAACCTCGAAGACCTTCATCGATTACAAAAAGAAAACCTGGCGCCACTGGCTGCACGGCACGGGCGAACTCATCTGGATGAGCGAGCACGACGGCTGGGCGCATCTTTGGCTCCACGACATCAAGACCGGACAGGTGAAAAAACAAATCACCCGCGGCCGCTGGGTGGTGCGCGAGGTGCTGCATGTGGATGAGCAACAGCGCGAAGTCTGGTTCCTCGCCAGCGGATTGCGTGCCGGAGAGGATCCCTATCACCTGCATCTCTGCTGCGTGAACCTGGACGGAGGCGGCTTCAAACAACTCACCGAAGGCGATGGCAACCATCACATCGAGTTCTCACCGCAGCGCGACTACTTCATCGCCAAATGGTCGCGCGCCGATTATCCGCCCGTGCATGAGCTGCGTCGCGGCGAGGACGGCAGCCTTGTCTGCGTGCTGGAAAAAGCGGATGCCTCCGCGCTGCTTGCGTCCGGGTGGACGATGCCGGAGCGCTTTGTTGCGAAGGGCCGCGATGGCGAGACGGACATCCACGGCATCCTCATCAAGCCCTCGCATTTCGATCCCGCGAAAAGTTATCCCATTGTCGAAGACATCTACGCCGGGCCGCACGGAGCCTTCGCTCCGAAGGACTTCGAGCGCCAAACCCGCATGCACCAGATCGCCGAACTCGGCTTCATTGTGGTCAAGCTCGACGGCATGGGCACGAACCGTCGCGGCAAAGCCTTCCACGACGTATGCTGGAAAAATTTGCGGGACGCCGGTTTCCCGGATCGCAAGCTCTGGATCACCGAAGCGGCGAAGACGCGCCCGTGGATGGACCTTACGCGCGTCGGCATCTACGGCGGCAGCGCCGGCGGCCAGAGCGCCATGCGCGCGTTGCTCGATCATCACGATTTTTACCACGTCGCCGTCGC
>CAZNJG010000058.1:0-1903 GCA_964573305.1 uncultured Opitutaceae bacterium | reverse complement strand
TTCCCGAGTTTGACAGCAGCACTTGCGTCAAGTCTTTAATATCAGCCACATAACGCGCATGGTCTTATTTTGTGACACTAGGATTTTCAGTAACTTTTAAGATTTTGGCGGGGATTTTAGCTCCAACCGCCCTGAAAATGGCTGCCGCATTTGTTGGAATATCCGTACGGCACCAAATGCTTTTGCCACGAATATTTACAGGTATAGCCCTGACCTCATTGAGTTCCTTTAGTCCCTCAGCAACAGTGAGTGGCCTGGGTTCAATAGGCCCTTTTTTATTTTGCTCAGTTTTGATGGCCGGACTCTTCAACACAAGGCCCTTGTCTCGAAGAGCCTTGGTGACGTGAGCCTCACAAAGGTAGCTAATAAAGCAAGCCACCAAATGCCCTATGATTCGTTTATCTGTCCAATGAAAAATAGGTCTGGCCTTAAGCGTGCCCTTGATCTCTCCGAAGGCATCTTCAATTTTCCAAAGCTCCTTGTAGTTGGTAACGATTTCAGCGGCACTCATGTTTTCTACATTGGTCGTAATGGAAAAAAAGCCATCTTTTAGAGCATCCTTTTCAATGGCCTCCTGGTTAAGGGCGGGTGACTGTGCTCCACTGTCTAAACCCGTTACAAACTTTTGATAGCTTTTATTGGATACGAAGTTTTTTGCTGTCGTCTTTTTTTGTTTTGAAAGCTTTTTCTCTATCTTCGACAAAATATCGACTCTCGTCTTGGCGTCCCTCTCAGCTCGAACCCTTGACCAGGTAATAATAAGCCTGTCTCCATGCTTGGAGGTGACTTCAAGAACGGCCAGCTCCCCATGGATAATCCACTTAAAATTCGACAAATCGTAATACACCGCCTGCTCTGCTTTGGTCAGCACACCCATCCTATGGCCTACAATGAATTCCCCGTCGTCTTTTTTTAAAAGCGCCAAGTTCTTTGCCGAAAAAAGACCCCGGTCGGCTACGAAAATAAAACGCCTGATGCAAAACTTCTTTCGCATCTTCTCTACAATCCCCTCCAGCGTCTGCCCCTCAAAAGTATTCCCAGGATATACCTCAAACCCCAGCGGAATAGCCTCGGTGTCCAACAAAAGGCCAAACACCACTTGGGTGCAATCCGTGCGCATCTCCTTGGAATATCCAAAACGCCTCAGCTTCTCCGTCTCCTTGGTACTCTCAAAACGCAACGTCGTTAAATCGTAGAGCACTATATCCGTGGGCTCTGTGAGCAAATCCCGATCCCGCCAGTAAAGTGACCTCTCTATCTCTTCCTTCTCCTGTGCTAAAAAATCCAGCGCCCTATACAAATAATGCAATGGCAAATCACAATCCACCATCTCTGGATACAAAAGACGCTGCCAATGCTCATAAATCTTAAGCTTTGAACTGGGACGAACAAAACGCGCAGCCACTATGGTGAACAGCACCTTTCTTAAATCAATCCCTAACCTCTCGTGCTCTGCCTGAAGCCTCTCCAGTATCTCATCAATGCCTAGCCTCTCAAAAAGCTTGTCTAATATAAGAAGAGGACCAAGAATAAATGTCTGATCTACGCTTATCTCTTTGGCAAGTTGGGTGACCGTCAATACATCCCGATACTTTGATGCCGCTTTCACAAGCTCATCAATCTTGGCTTCACCATCTCCTCCAACTCGTCCCAACGACAAAAGCACGCGATGGCGGCTGCGGCCCTGCTCCCAATAGGACTCCACAACGTGATAATAAGAAACTCCCGCTGAATTTTTTGTGACCCGTATAAACACTCTATTTGTGTGACTATTAGAGAACAAACTTGACAGTCAACAATACGAATAACTTTGTTTTACTATGTTTTTGATTTTTTAAAATCTGAACTCAACAATTTCACATACTTCCGTCAATTGACGCGCCTGCTGCTGTCAAACTCGGGA
>CAZNJG010000057.1:0-1978 GCA_964573305.1 uncultured Opitutaceae bacterium | reverse complement strand
TCTCAGCGCGCCCAGGCGGCGCGAATCACCAGTGGAGGAAGGATCCACCCAGACAGTTGTCGATTAGGTCTGGTAGCTGGCAAGCGGCTTTGGGGGGTAACCCTCTGGGCCGAAGCCTTGCGACAAAGGCCGCCGTGGGCGGTTGAGCAATCCAGTGGGCCGTAACGTGAGTGAAGCTTGAGCAGGCCTCGAAAGTGAAGTTGCGGATGCCGACCCGCCTGAGATTCGGGGAAGGCCGCGCGAGACGGGGAAGCAATCGACAAGAGCGCCCGTTTCGATCCGTCGGGGTATGTGGGCACGGCACGCTGGAAAGGTGGTTCGGGTAACCTGGGGATACCCGCATCGGGTGGAAGTCGCGATTCCAACGCCGCAGTTGGCGGTGGCCCGGGCGGGAGTCGGACAGGGTCACGGTACCGTTGAGGCCGGGTAACGCCGGCGGAGGGAAGGACCCTGACTTCTGGTGTGCTTTCGACGATTTCGAGGATTGGTGATTGGCGATGAGCCTGACAACACCGACTGATATCCGGAGACTTCAGAGGAAGCTCTATTGCAAGGCGAAGGCGGAACCGGCGTTCCGCTTCTACCTGCTCTACGACAAGATTCATCGCGAGGACATTCTGGCACACGCCTATGCGCTGGCCCGTGCGAACGGGGGTGCTCCGGGGGTGGACGGGGAGACTTTTGCGACGATCGAGGCGGATGGGTGGGAGAAGTGGGTCGCCGAGATCAGGAACGACCTCGTTGCAAAGACGTACAGGCCTGCACCGGTGCGACGGGTGATGATCCCGAAGCCCGGTGGTGGCGACCGGCCGCTCGGCATCCCGACGATCCGGGACCGTGTGGTGCAGGTCGCCGCCAAGCTGGTGCTGGAGCCGATCTTCGAGGCGGATCTCGACCCTGCGGCCTATGGCTACCGGCCGGGCCGGAGCGGGGCCGGGGCGATCAAGGCGGTGCACGGACTGCTCTGTCGAGGCTACACCGATGTGGTGGACGCCGATCTGTCGAAGTACTTCGACACGATTCCGCATCAGGATCTGATGCGGTCGGTGGCGCGACGCATCGTCGACCGGCATGTCTTGCGGCTGATCAAGCTGTGGTTGCGAGCACCGGTCGAGGAGCGGGGTGACGACGGGAAGCGGCGCATGACGGGTGGCAGGAATAGCCGGCAGGGAACACCGCAAGGCGGTGTGATCAGTCCGCTGCTTGCCAATCTCTATATGAACCGCTTCCTGAAGCACTGGCGGAGCACTGGAAGAGGGAGAGCCTATCGGGCTCACGTCATCTCCTATGCCGACGACTTCGTCATCCTCAGCCGCGGCTGTGCGGCCGAGGCGCTGGCGTGGACCAAGGCGGTGATGACCAGGCTGGGGCTCGCCCTCAACGAGACGAAGACCGCGATCCGGGATGGCCGGCGCGAGCGCTTCGACTTCCTTGGTTACAGCTTCGGGCCGCACCATTACCGGAAGGACGGCCACTGGTACTTGGGGGCGAGTCCGTCGAAGAAGAGCGTGTTGCGGCTCAAGGCCAAGGTGAGCGACATCCTGGTCCCCGGCAACATGGGTAACTGGCATGACGTGCGCGACCGGCTCAATCGCCTGCTGCGAGGCTGGAGCGCGTACTTCGGCTACGGCACCCGGTTGCTGGCCTATCGGGCGGTCGACAATCACGTCTACGAGCGAGTCCGCCGCTTCCTGGTCAGGCGTCACAAGGTACCGTCGCACGGTACCACCCGCTTCCCACGGGAGGCGGTGTTCGGCGCGCTCGGGGTGTTGCACCTCCGGCGCGTTCACTTGGGACCGCCGCCGTGTGCCTCGCGATGAGACCAGTCGGAAAGCCGGATGCGGGAAATCCGCACGTCCGGTTTGATGAGCGGGGATGGGAAACGGAGCGGCTCGCCGCCACCGCGCCCGTCCTCGACTCTACAAGGTCGGTAGGTTTTCGGGGATAGGGTGAGCTGAGACTGGGAGCAAGCAAGCTC
>CAZNJG010000056.1:0-2003 GCA_964573305.1 uncultured Opitutaceae bacterium | reverse complement strand
TTGGGACAACCACAGAGAGCACGGAGGAACACAGAGATTTCCAAAAATGAAACCAACCCTCATCCTCTTCCCTCTGTGCCTCTCCGTGTCCTCTGTGGTGACAAAATCAGCCCACTCGCCGCGTGACGCTGTCCTTCTATGCCCCCCGCAGCCTCTTCCCAATGATCAGGCAGGGACAACCACAGAGAGCACGGAGGAACACAGAGATTTTCAAACATGAAACCAGCCCTCATCTTCATCCCTCTGTGTCTCTCCGTGTCCTCTGTGGTGGCCCAAACCGCCTTCGATGCCGCTCTCAGCCTGCCGAAGCGCACCGAAAACAGGGTCTTCCGCGACCGCGTGAAAGCGAATTGGCTGCCGGATGGAAAGTCCTTCTGGTATCGCGTGCAAATCGGCCCTAGCAGCCACGAGTTTGTCCGCATCGATTGCGCGACGGGTGATCGCAAAACGGCGCGGACGCTGCAAGGGCTCGGCCTGCCGGAAAACAAAGACGCCTCCCCGCCCGAAGAAAAACCTAACAGACGAGAGAAAGGTTTTCCCTCACCCGATGGCTCCCTTATCGCGATCTGCGAGGTGACACCCGCGCCGCCGCGCCAAGTCACAATCGTGGAGTCCTCACCGGCGAAAGGCGGTCAACCCAAGACAAAAACCATCGACTACCGCAAGCCGGGCGATCCCCTGCCCAAGCCGCAATGGGTGATTCGTGGCACGGACGGCAAGACGACACGCGTGCCGACGGAGCTGTATGACAACCCGTTCACCGAATCCGGCAGGCTTGAGGCGGTCTGGTCGCCGGACAGCAGCGAGTTTTATTTCGACTACAACCAGCGCGGCCATCAGCTCTACCGCATCCTCGCCGTGAACGCGCGGACCGGAGCGGCGCGCGTGGTAGCGGAGGAAACCTCGAAGACCTTCATCGATTACAAAAAGAAAACCTGGCGCAACTGGCTGCACGGCACGGGCGAACTCATTTGGATGAGCGAGCGCGACGGCTGGGCGCATCTATGGCTCCACGACACCAAGACCGGACAGGTGAAAAAACAAATCACCAATGGCCGCTGGGTGGTGCGCGAGGTGCTGCATGTGGACGAGCAACAGCGCCAGGTCTGGTTCCTCGCCAGCGGATTGCGCGCCGGAGAGGATCCCTATCACCTGCATCTCTGCCGCGTGAACCTGGACGGCGGCGGCTTCAAACAACTCACCGAAGGCGATGGCAACCACCACATCGAGTTCTCGCCGAAGCGCGACTATTTCATCGCCAAATGGTCGCGCGCCGATCATCCGCCCGTGCACGAGTTGCGCCGCAGCGAGGACGGCAGCCTTGTCTGCGTGCTGGAAAAAGCGGACGCTTCCGCGCTGCTCGCATCCGGGTGGACGATGCCGGAGCGCTTCGTCGCCAAGGGCCGCGACGGCGAGACAGACATCCACGGCGTCCTCATCAAGCCCTCGCATTTCGATCCCGCGAAAAAATATCCCATCGTCGAGAACATCTACGCCGGACCGCACGGCGCCTTCGCGCCGAAGGACTTCGAGCGCCAAATCCGCATGAGCCAGATCGCCGAACTCGGCTTCATCGTGGTCAAGCTCGACGGCATGGGCACGAATCATCGCGGCAAGGCCTTCCACGACGTATGCTGGAAAAATTTGCGGGACGCCGGTTTCCCCGACCGCGAGCTCTGGATCACCGAAGCGGCGAAGACGCGCCCGTGGATGGATCTCACGAGAGTTGGCATCTACGGCGGCAGCGCCGGCGGCCAGAACGCCATGCGCGCGCTGCTCGATCATCACGATTTTTACCACGTCGCCGTCGCCGACTGCGGCTGCCATGACAACCGCATGGACAAAATTTGGTGGAACGAGCAATGGATGGGCTGGCCCGTCGATGACAGCTACGCGCGAAGCAGCAACCTGGAGGACGCCCACAAGCTGCAAGGCCGCCTCCTGCTCATCGTCGGCGAGCTGGACACCAACGTCGATCCCGCCAGCACCACGCAAGTCGTCGG
>CAZNJG010000055.1:0-2346 GCA_964573305.1 uncultured Opitutaceae bacterium | reverse complement strand
GTGAACCATTTTATATTATTTAATCGACACGCCTTCTCATGGAAGCCGCTACAGCGCAACGCCTCGACGGGGCCCGTTTCAAATTTCGAGTCGCCAGCTCGGCGTGGCTGACCAGTGATCGTTCGGCAAAAAATTCGATTCGCAGTTTCCATATTCATACTAAAAGCAAAAATGAAGAAGACGACCGGCTGGCTTCTCGTAGTAGTTGGACTCCTTTGGGGCAGCGCAGTGCTTCTGAACGCTCAAAAGAAAGGCGTAGATATCAGCAGCACCCTTGGAACCGTCACAGTTCCGATTTTGGTGGCGCTGCTTGGCTTGTATTTCGCTGGAATCATAAGGAATGCGAAATGAAAAAAGAGCCGAACCAGCCGTTACAGCCAACGCCGGGAATCCGCTCCTTTCGAATTTCGAGTCGCCAGCCCGGCGCGGCTGACCAGTGATCGATGGGCGAAAGAGTATGATTATAATCGCGGGAGATTTTTCGGAGGCTGTCGCGAAATGGGCGGCGAAGAAGAAAGAGGCCGTACCGCATTCCCGGCGCTGGAAGAAAGCGCACGCGATATTCAACGCGGCAGCCGTTGCGATGTCTCAAAAGAAAGTGCGCGGTCCGACTTCTACATTTTCCGGCGGCATCCCCTCGCTCATCGGCGCCGTTTCCCAAGAGCCCATCCAGTCGTTACAGCCAACGCCGGGAATGCGCTCCTTTCGAATTTCGAGTCGCCAGCTCGGCGTGGCTGACCAGTGATCGTTCGGCAAAACATGCGACGAGAAGCCAACTCCACATTCTCCGTCCTAACGTTGGTCTGTCCGGCTTGCGTAGTAGGATTGGCTTTTGCGACGCGGCTCATCGAAGACGAAAAGCTGGCGTTTCAGGTCATCGGTGTTGCCGGCATTGTTTTCACTCTATTCGCCCTCGCCGGTTTGATCATCGCCTTCGTTCGGAAAGAGACACTGCGCTGGGTTACCATCATCTCGCCGCTTCTACTGCTCGCGATGTTTGGATTGGGCGTTTCTGCATGATAATGCCGATGAATGAAGAGCCGAACCAGCCGCTACAGCGCAACGCCTCGACGGGGCCCGTTTCAAATTTCGAGTCGCCAGCTCGGCGTGGCTGACCAGTGATCGTTGGCCGGAAGACATGTCGTGTCGCTGCTCTAATCTCCCCTCTGCATTCTACGCCGAAGAAGCTCCGCGCGGATTCCTCGATTCGCTGGTGGAGCGAGCGGTCTCTCAGAAGTGGAAGCGACTTGGCGCTTGCCCCGCATGCAAAGCGCTATGGGCGGTCGACGAACACGACAAGTATCAGGAGCAAGTGATCACTCGCGTTTTTGAACCGTCCAGATGGGACGAAGACTCCGAAGAAGAAAGAAAGAGTCTATTGCTTCGTAGTCGCGGAGGCACCAGCGCCGAAAAGTGCGTCTGGTCGGGCTGCGAGAAGAAGCGAGTCAGAGGCGTTGTCATGTGCATCGACCACCTCTACGCCACAGGCGCACGTAAATGAAGAAGAGGCCAACCAGTCGTTACAGCGCAACGCCTCGACGGGGTCCTTTTCGAATTTCGAGTCGCCAGCTCGGCGTGGCTGACCAGTAATCGTTCGGCAAAAAATTCGATTCGCAGTTTCCATATTCATACTAAAAGCAAAAATGAAGAAGACGACCGGCTGGCTTCTCGTAGTAGTTGGACTCCTTTGGGGCAGCGCAGTGCTTCTGAACGCTCAAAAGAAAGGCGTAGATATCAGCAGCACCCTTGGAACCGTCACAGTTCCGATTTTGGTGGCGCTGCTTGGCTTGTATTTCGCTGGAATCATAAGGAATGCGAAATGAAAAAAGAGCCGAACCAGCCGTTACAGCCAACGCCGGGAATCCGCTCCTTTCGAATTTCGAGTCGCCAGCCCGGCGCGGCTGACCAGTGATCGTTCGCCGAAAGAAATATGCCGAAGACCTATCTTGAGCGTCGTTGGGGTGGCGGAGGCGAGAATCCGGAAGAGAAAGAATTGCGGACCGCGATTGCGGAGTTGGCGACGCCAGACGAAGAACATCCAGACTGCTGGCTGAGCGATGAGAACGGATTGACCATTGCCGCCCATCAAAACGGAAAGGTCGTGTTGGAGAATCCCGAGACTGATGAAGGACCGTGGCACATGAAGAGCCAGTCTGCGGATCAGATCATTGAGTTGTGGCGATTGCTCCAGGTCGGCGATCTCGAAGCGATACGCCGCAAGCCGTGGCAGAAGGGTTACGGGAGCAGCGCATGAAAACGGAGGCGAACCAGTAAGGATGAGAAGGCGTCAAGAGGCCGTGCAACGCCCGTGAGCGGAGCCGGTCCAAAGACGCCTTATGAGGACAA
>CAZNJG010000054.1:0-2669 GCA_964573305.1 uncultured Opitutaceae bacterium | reverse complement strand
ACTGTATACATATGATGACTTCAAACAATAAATCCTAATATACCAATAGATAACATAGCATAAACCATTCCTATGTACCCGAAAATAGTTTTATTAGAATTAGCTGATAGTGTTGTACTAATTATACCAAAACCAGGTATAATTAAAATATAAACCTCAGGATGCCCGAAAAATCAAAACAAATGCTGGAATAAGATAGGATCTCCTCCTCCAGCTGCTTCAAAGAATGAAGTATTAAAGTTTCTATCAGTAAGTACCATTGTAATACCTCCAGCTAATACAGGTAAAGATAATAGTAATAACACAGCTGTTATAACTACAGCTCACCCAAATAAGGCTAATTTGTGTAATTTAATACCAGGTGCTCTCATATTAGCTATAGTAGTTATAAAGTTAACAGCACCTAATAAACTACTTACCCCTGATAAATGTAAAGCAAAAATAGCTAAATCTACACTAGGACCACTGTGACTTTGTACTCCAGATAACGGAGGATAAATAGTTCATCCTGTACCCGCACCTCCTTCTATACAAGCAGAGAATACTAGTAATAATAAACTTGGTGGTAATAATCAGAAACTTATATTATTAAGTCTCGGGAAAGCCATATCTGGTCCTCCAACCATTAAAGGTAATAAGAAATTACCAAAACCTCCAATTAATGCAGGCATAACCATAAAGAAAATCATTAAGATAGCATGAGCTGTTATTATACTATTATATAATTGGTTATCTGATATATATTGTACACCAGGTCCACTTAATTCTAATCTAATTAAAACAGAAAAAGCTGTTCCTAATAATCCTGAAAATAAAGCAAAAATTAAATATAAATTACCTATATCTTTAGCATTAGTAGAAAAAAATCATCTTTCTATGTTCATACTAATTGAAGATAACTTAATATTTCTTATAATCGACCCTTCTTTTGAAATATAATTCATATTGAGCTAAATGTTTGTTTTAGTTTATTATAATTTATCATAATAAACTATTAAGTATTATTCGTTACAATTACAAATTGTTGAATAAATCTTAACTATTGTTATAGTTAAGTTAAGATTAATTAAGATGTTTCTTAATTAACATATAGTATAATTAATATTAATATTTTAATATTAGTACAAAAATTTATGATGCTAAATAATTTTTTAATCTCTAGCTCTTTTATTATTATCTTTTATATCGTCATTATCTGAAAATTCAGATTCTCCTTTTGATCTTTTTTTATCATTAGTTTCCTCTATTTCAAATTCAGATCTTTTATTTTCTGATAATGATAATTTACTATTGAATTCCGCAAGAAAGTCCGCATGTTGTTGTCTTTCTTCTAAGAGTTTAGACTCTTCATCTTTTAATTGTGATTCGTCTTTTTCATGTAAATTGTCTTTTTTAATATCTTCATCCAGTGCATCTAAATTACTTTTAGTAAATTGTAATAACATATTTGCTAATCTATGTCTTGTTCCAGATGTACTGGCTGTTTCAGATTGTATAGGCCCATATTCACTATTAGATTCTGTAGGTTTATATTCACTACTAGATCATGTATAGTTGCCAGGAGCAGGAAGTATTTTATTAGATTGTTCTTCATTGTTTTCTGGAGAAGCTTCTTCAATTCTTCCTTCTTCTATTCTTCCATGTTCAGCACCCAATCTTCTCTGTTCAGCAATTCTAGCTATTTCAGCTTCATCTATTGCTTTCATACGCTCGGATGCTTCCTCAAATGTAAGAAATACTCCTTGACGTTCCAGAGCAGCTTTATATCTTTGAACTTCAAGATCATGCATCATTTGAGTATAACGTTCAGTACGTCTCTCAGCATCTCTTGAACTTTCAGGTTGATCATCTTGAAGATGATAAATTTTATCTAAACCTGTTAAGAAACTAAATATAAAAGTTATAATGTATACTATAAATTTTATTGTTAATTTGTTAAAAATGGATTGTAGATTTAAGTTCATAATTTTCTATTTTTTTTTTATAATCGACAGCCTTAAAAATAATGTTTTCTAATTTAATAATATTTTCTATTTAAATTTTATTATACTAATTAATAATTAGTACATTCGTATTATAATACGTAAAGTATTATTGCTATATCAGTTTACAAAGTATTTATCTAAACCTGTAAAATAAAATCTTTATTTAAGATAATTTAATATTTCTTAAATGTATTACAGTTATAACTATACTTATAAATAAGATTGATAATAATAATGAATTATCAATATTAAATAGATAGAAATTACCACCTAATAAGTAAACAATAGCACCTATTATTATAAATAATGCATAATTAGTTACCATACCTGTACTTAAACTAGTTATTAATTTACTAATAAATAATAACAGTTTTTCAGCTCCAAATGGTCCTACTAATTCTATACTACCTCTGTCTAAAACTTTAGTAGTTTGACCTCCTAATTTTAATGTTAAATTAACTATGTATTTGTTATAGAATAATTCTATTAAAAGACGTTGATTAAAGAATCCAAAGATATTATAACCTAACTTACTTAGTTTGAAATTATTTGTTAAACTAGGATAAAATTCAAATACTATCATAGCACCAGCTGTGGCTAATATTGTAAATATAAATGGTAACAATTTAATTATTGTACTTAGACCAAATTCTGCACTTATTAATACTTCATGCATAGGATGTA
>CAZNJG010000053.1:0-2675 GCA_964573305.1 uncultured Opitutaceae bacterium | reverse complement strand
TGCAAACGCCGGTCAAATTGACCACCGTTGGCCGGTTTAAGTTGACCACCCCTGGCCGAAGCAAATTGACCATGCTTGGCCGGGCTAAATTGACCACCTGATTGGGGGCTAATTAGTTCATGTTTTTTCAGGTGCTATGCTGTAATAAATTTTGCCAAAAATTATTACAGGATGGCTAATAACCCGATAAGCATGATTAAGATCCGACAGATACTTCGCCTTTACACACAAGGTTACAGTAAACTAAAAATTGCCGAACAAACCGGCATTGCACGTAATACCTTAAAAAAATATATTAAAGAGTTTGATAAAGCCGGGCTGCGCTTCGAAGAGATCAATGAACTCAGCGATAAAGATCTGGAAGACCTGTTTGTAAAGCAGGAAGAACCTCCGGTAAACACGAAGCTTCAGACCTTATTTAATCGGTTCCCAGCTGTTGAAAAAGCCCTAAAGCAAAAAGGTAACACGAGATATTTACTATGGGAACAGTATCGTAAGGAGCATCCCAATGGTTATGGCGTGAGTCAGTTCAAGCACTACTACGCACAATGGAAGGCGCAGGTTAATCCGGTGATGCGCATGGAGCACAAGGCTGGCGATAAACTCTATGTCGATTTTGCCGGAGATAAGCTTGGCTATGTTGATCCTGATACTGGAGAGCTCATACCTGTAGAAGTATTTGTAGCGATACTGGGCGCCAGCCAGCTCACTTATGTAGAGGCTGTGATGACGCAGCAAAAAGAAGATTTTATAGCTGCCTGCGAGAACGCCCTTCACTTTTACCAGGGAGTACCTGCCGCTATTGTGCCTGATAATCTTAAAAGTGCCGTCACTAAAAGCAGTAAATACGAGCCTACGCTCAATGAGACTTTTGCAGATTTTGCCGAGCATTATGGCACCACGATTCTTCCCACCAGATCCTACCGGCCCAGAGATAAGGCTTTAGTAGAAAATGCAGTACGCATCATGTACTCCCGCATCTATGTAAAAATTCGCCGCAGGCAGTACCATAGCATTGCGGCACTTAATGCCGCCATACAGGAGGCACTTAAAGAACATAATGAAGCAATGCTAAGAGGTCGCAACTATAGCCGCTCCCAGCAATTCGAAGAAATTGAAAAATCTGTATTGATGCCCTTGCCGGCCTTACGTTACGAACTGAAAAAGCAATGCTTTGCTACGGTGGCTAAAAACGGGCATGTAGGCCTTGGGCCGGATAAGCATTACTACAGTGTTCCTTATCGTTATATTGGAAAGAAGGTAAAGCTACTTTACTCCCGCCACTCGGTTGAAGTGTATTATAATTATGAACGCATTGCGCTGCACAATCGGGTTAAAAGTGCCCACCAATACACTACAGAAAAGGAACATCTTGCCTCTACCCATCGTTTTGTTAGTGAGTGGACACCGGAGCGTTTTACATCATGGGCTGACAGTATCCACGAAGATGTAAAACTCTATATTCTTAAAGTACTGGACCGTAAACAACATCCCGAGCAGGCTTACAAAGCCTGTATGGGTATCTTAGGCTTTGCTAAAAAAGTAGGTAATGAACGGCTCGTCAGGGCCTGCCAGCGTGCCCTGGGTTATGGGGCCTACAATTATAAAACCATACAAAATATACTGGAGCGGGAGCTCGATCTTAATGACGCGCCGGATGAAACTGACCACCTGCAAATGCCCTTGCATGATAATATCCGCGGCGAGGGTTATTACCAATAAGTATTTTATCACCACAAAAAATAAGAAGTATGAACGCAGCAACACTTGAACGCATGAGAAAAATGAAGTTACTCGGTATGCACCGGGTATTTAAAACCAACCTGGAATCGGATGCCCCGGGCACTTATACTCCCGACGAACTCATCGCACACCTGATAGATGCTGAGTGGGATGACAGGCAGAACCGCAGTATCGACCAAAAGGTTAAAAATGCCCGCTTCCGCTATAAAGCCGATCTCGAAGACCTTTACTATCACAGCGATCGTAATATAGATCGTAACCAGGTCATGCGACTGGCTGACTGTAGTTTTATCGACAAAGCAGAACCGGTGCTGATTACCGGCAGTACAGGTATTGGCAAGAGCTACATTGCTTCTGCGCTGGGGCACCACGCCTGTAGCCGCGGTTACAGGGTTGCCTACCACAATGTACCCAAGCTGTTCTCCAAGTTAAAAATGAGCAAAGCTGATGGGTCTTATTTGAAAGAAATCTCTAAAATAGAACGCCAGCACTTACTTATCCTGGACGACTTTGGACTCCAGCCACTTGATGCCCAAAGTCGAACTGCCCTGATGGAACTCATAGAAGACCGACACGGTAAAAGCGCTTTAATAATTACCTCCCAGGTACCGGTAAGTAAATGGTATGAAATAATTGGAGAGCAAACCATTGCTGATGCCATCCTGGATAGAATTGTTCATCATGCACACCGGCTGGAGTTAAAAGGCGAATCGTTAAGAAAAAGAAGAAAACCGGAAACAGAAATTATCTGATAAATTTGTATATCACTTAGTCGCAAAAACAGCGGCTGGTGAAATAAAAAATAAATCCTTTTTTGAACATCCTGAAACTACATGAACTGAAATCCTGCCTGCCGGCAGACAAGTTTTCGCCAGCAAAAATGGTGGTCAGTTTGCCTCGGCTTTAGGTGGTCAATTTAATCGGCGCACGCA
>CAZNJG010000052.1:0-2816 GCA_964573305.1 uncultured Opitutaceae bacterium | reverse complement strand
GCGGCAGGATGACTGGGATACATTTCGCAGAATCCAGCTTAACGACGGCTCGATCGAATCCTATGACCATTGGCTGAAAAAGATGACTCATGCTGATCGAATTGAAATGTCGGCCCCCTTCAAACCTGTGGTGAAGGGCTTCGAATTTATCCCCTATGCGGGGAAATGGATTGGTCGGAAGTTATTCCCCGAAGAGATGCCCACGGCATCCTCTGACGGCACTAAGGCGACTGTTCAATAATAGCCAGTGAGCGGCCTGTTGGGGCCCGGCTGTTGAGATAAATCGCGGCCGGCCGCTTCGCCTGCGGCAAACCAACCGACACCGAACGGTGGGTTTCGCGAAAAATACTACAGCAAAAAACAGCATGCTGGTTCTCGGAGGGGGGCTTTGGATTGCTCGGGCCGACCAGGTAGAGCGGGCGGAAATATGTTCGGAACAATGGCGTTGCTTCTTCTAGAACTGTGCAGATGTCGCTTGCGACCAATGTATATCAATGAACTGACGCTTTTAACCCCAGAGGCTAGCGGCTTCGTGTAAACGGCGTGTACTCTATAACTCGTAGTCATCGGTTGCCTAATGCAAGTCTCACGCGAGGCTATGAGATAAGCTTAATCCAATCGCTACACGCACGTGTGGCGATGTTGACCGCTTTAAAAAGAAAAAGCCGCCCAAGAGGGCGGCTTCGGAAATTGCGATTGTATACAGAAGCTTTTAGTCGATTGCTTTGCCGTCAGAGTCGAAGTTAACGTTGGTGTCCAATGACGTTCCCGGTGCGGTCGGCAGAATGTCTTTGGGGGCGACTTGGGGGTGGCGAATGACGAAGGCGGCAGTACCGGCCGCGGCAGCACCATTATAATTAATCGCCGTTATGTTGTAACCGCGGCTGATCGTTTTAACGTAGTTCTGAATTTCATTGGCGTTAAGACCGATCGTGGTGTTTTCGTCAGATTCCAGAAGACCGGTGCCGGTAGTATAATTGAGGTTGAATTGCAGGCCTAGGGTCGGGTACTGGGTGAGAATTTGCTGGATGCCCGAAGCGACCTGACGGGCGTCGTTCTGCATTGTCTTGGCGATCGAGTTGCGGCGCACCTTCTGGAAGGCGGGGATGGCCATGGCGGCGAGGAGGCCGATGATGACCACGACGATCATGATTTCAACGAGGGTGAAACCTTTTTTAGAGCGGTTGAGTTTCATAGGATGGTTCGAGCGGATTTTATATATGATGATAATAAACGAACGCTCACGGGGTGAGCAGTGCAGCTATTGATCGGCAATAGCAAATGGCCGGCAAGGGGGAACACGGTCAAGAGAGTGTAAATACTTGAGCGGCGACCATTTGACATAGGGTAACACGCCCAGTGGGCAGGGCGCGGAGGTCCCAAATAAAGCCGGGATTCGGAAAAGGCAAATGGGGCCAAGGCGCCGGAGGCGCCGATGGCGCCAGTTGAAGGGAGGAGTTTAAGTTGAAGGGGAGGGCGAGGGGCGAAGGAGGAAGGCCGAATGACGAATGCCGAGGGGCGAATGACCAATGACCAATGACCAATGACCAATGACCAATGACCAATGACCAATGACCAGTGGCTAATGGCGAAGGGCAAGGGGTGCGGGGCTCGCGGATGCGATGGTGTAGGGCCTGCGCTCGCGCAGTGCCGGTTTCGAGGGACGGGACCGTGCGCGGGCGATGGGTGGCGGCGTCGCGCGAGCGCGAGCCCTACGGTGTGCCCGCTCGAGGACGGGACCGTGCGTGGGCGCGGCGTAAAGCCGCTCCGACAATTGGCTACAGTTTCATTGGCACCGCTATAAACTTCGGAGGCTTGGGCGGGCCGCCCAAGCCGGCACGCGAGCCGCGTGCGCTCCCCGGACCGTCGGCGTTCCCAGAAAAAGAACGCAAAAAAGCCACGCCGGGGTGGGCGTGGTTTTGGCTTGGATAAGACGGATGCCGACGGGGACGTCGGCGCTCCCGGGAGCGGCGTCGCGCAAGCGCGAGCCCTACGTTAGCGCAGGAAGGCTTCGTGGAGGCCGCCGTCGACGGTGATGATTTGGCCCGTGGTCTTCGACAGACGATTCGTGACCAGGAGGAAATACGCTTCGGCTTGGTCGGCGGGGGTGATCGGGGCCTTCGTCAACGTGCGGTCGGCGTAGAACTGCGCGAGTTTCTTCACGAGCGAGTCGGTGGCTTCGTCGTTGGTGTACGGGATGTTGTACTTGGCGAGGGAGCCGATGACGCGGTCGCGGGGGAACATCGCGGAGCCTTGGACGACGGTCGCGGGGGCGACGCCGTTCACGCGGACGAGCGGCGAGAGCTCGATGGCGAGTTCGCGCACGAGGTGGTTGGCGGCGGCCTTCGACGTGTCGTAGGCGAGCGAGCCTTTTTTCGCGACGGCGGCGTTGGCCGACGTGGTGAGGACGAGGTTGCCGCGGAGGCCTTGTTCGCGCCAGGTCTTGAAGGCTTCGTCGCCGACGAGGTAGCTGCCGGTGACGTTGATGTTGAAGGTGAGCGCCCACTTGTCGTCCGGGATGTGGCCGGTGGTGTCGGACGGCACGAAGATGCCGGCGGTGACACAAATGGAATCAAAGCCGCCATAGGCGAGGGCGACCTGGTCGAGCATTTTGCGGATGCCGGCGCGGTCGGTGATGTTGGCAGCGAGGCCGATCGAGAGGCCGCAGTTGGAAATGCCGGTGCCGGCGACGCCGATGCCGAGGCCGTATTTGTCGGTGATCTCCTTGGCGGTGGCATTGGCAGCGTCGGCATTGAGGTCAACGCAGACGATGTGCGCGCCTTCCTTGACGAGGCGGTGGGCGGTTTCCTTGCCGA
>CAZNJG010000051.1:0-2935 GCA_964573305.1 uncultured Opitutaceae bacterium | reverse complement strand
CTCCGCTCACGGGCGTTGCACGGCCTCCTGACGCCTTCTCATCCTTACTGGTTAGCCTCTTTTCCTGTTTTCTTAAGACGCGTTACTAATTCCGGGGGACTCCAAAGCTTCATTCTGAAATACTGATCTGGCACTTTCACGGGAAGGAGTCCGACGGGCGACAAAACCTGGATAGTAGAACCGCTGCCACCTCCTTGGTAAATATTCAGTCCTCTTCCTGCATCGAATGGAAGATAGACTCCACCATACCACTCTTCACGCCCATCTTTCCCGGTTCGGATCTTACCGTTAGGCGGCGCCAAATAGACTCCTTCCTCATCTTCAAAAATCGCGACGTAGAATCCGGAATCTATCCAAATCGTTCGAGGTCCTAGCGGGGTACTCGCGGTCCACGACAGTGGATCATCTAACCGGTAAATGGTGCGGTCACCTTGCTTCGTAGGTTTGCTTACGCATCCGACCAAAGTGATCAGAAACGCGAAAACTAATATAGATCTCTTCATCTCGGCTAACGATCACTGGTCAGCCACGCCGAGCTGGCGACTACAAATTCGAAACGGACCCATTCGAGGCGTTGCGCTGTAACGGCTGGTTCGACTCTTCATTTCTTTAGCCATCCTGCAACCTTCCGAAGTAGTCCCGACTCTTCTGGTTCACCATCGGCGACACCGATGGCCACATAAGCACACTTCTTAAACTCGAGCGCGCCGTCGGTAAGAACCGCGTTGTCGACTACGTATGCGATATTCACTGGAGTGTGGCGCATGGTGGGTGTGAGTACGCCTCCGACCCAGCGGGCTGCCAGAATGATGTGAGAAATACTGACTTCTCCTCCTTCATTCTTCCAACGGAGAGGCTGATCCAAGACTGCGACGTGATAGTCAGGGCGGTCGGGACCTGGAATCGGACGAAGAATCCGGCCGCGAATCGGAGTCTGCTCGTGCAGCTCATCAGGCGCGTGGTCTACGGATGTAATCACGAAGCGCATTTTTTCTGTCGAACGATCACTGGTCAGCCGCGCCGGGCTGGCGACTCCAAATTCGAAAGGAGCGCATTCCCGGCGTTGGCTGTAACGGCTGGTTCGGCTCTTCTTTCATACTTAGGAGAGAACTAAATAAGCGCCGACACCGGCACATAGCGTGAAAAGACCGCCGACGAGGATGATGCTCTCCGGAGTCCAGAAACGAACGCCAGAACGGCGGACGAAAAACTGATACCAACGCATCTCCTTTTCGTAGCCTCGATCAGTCAGGGCCAAGATCCTAGCGCGCCCAAGCGACAAGGTTTTAACGACAATAAAACCGATGGTGTAGAAAATCGGATACGCTACGACCTCGAGAATAGCTTGGGCTATTGCTTCAGCGACCATCTTCTTTGGCCGAACGATCACTGGTCAGCCGCGCCGGGCTGGCGACTCAAAATTCGAAAGGAGCGCATTCCCGGCGTTGGCTGTAACGACTGGTTCGGGTCTTTGGATTCATTCTTTTAGCTTCATGTCCCAAGGCCGAGGAAAAGCGCCAGAACCGTCCTTCACAGGAGCATTTGGAGTCGGTGAGTGGATCTTTTTCCGGTCGCGCTCCTTCTCATAGACGATCGAGAGATGAATATCGAACGAACCGTCTAGATCTTCATCAATCAACTCTTCGGCCAGGCCACTTCCGATCCAGAAACGAAGTCGATCAACACGTCCATTCGCATCGTAGTCGAAGGCTGTCTGCTGATGAGCCGGATTGTGCCATGCGACGCCTTTCGTGACCTGAATCGTTTGCCATGCATCGGGCCATGAGTGGCTTTGACATCCGACGAGGCAGAATACCGCAGCAAATATCACAGCAACGTGCTTCATGCTTTGCCGAACGTTCAATGCTCAGCCACGGAGGGAAATGGCGCGAGGCGTGCGCAGCACGACTCGTGACAGTTTCCCGGAGTTGGCTGTAGCTGCTTGTTAGGCGCTTTCATTTTTGGGTTTCTTCCGCTTCTTCAGCGTCGATATTGCAGCTTCAGCGCTTGGTAATGGCCGACTCACATCGACCGAATGCCAACCGCCGCAATTCGGGTCCGGGCAGCCACACACGATTAAGTCGGTATGGAAGCCTTTCGTCTTCTCTCTATTCTGGAGGGAATTCACCTTGTCCTGACTTCTTTTGAGGTCAGCGATTTCACCAGAGGTGAGATATTTTCCAGACATACAAGATGTGGGGCTTTCTTCTGCCTAACGATTACTGGTGAGCCGCGGAGGGACGAAGTCCCGACGTTGGCTCTAGCCGCTTGTTAGCCTCTTCTTTCATCCGCCTCGCGATCATCCACGGCGGAACAATCGCCTGAAAAACCTCTTTCGGAAAATCGCCACCATAATTGTCGTTTTGAACTATCCGGCCATCGGGTAAAATCTCTCCTCGAACAGCGCATGTCCCATCGACGAAGCGCTCCTCACCAATCTTCAAACCATTGCGATAGTACCCGACGACAAGGTGATCTGTGGTAGTGCAGCCTCCCTCAAATCCACGCCGCAGAAACAAGAGGTAGCAATCGAGCCCAAATATATCATCGCTCGTCAATTCGACGCTCCCTACCGCTTCCTGATCTCCATCAGTCGCTTTTCCCCTCTTTGGGGCCGTGGGATTTTCAACAATTCCCAGGTAGGCCTTCTTCTTTTCGATCTCAGCTTGGTATAATGTCTCAACATGGTGGAAGCAGCCCTGAGACCTATATACGATGACGATCTTCTCGTTCGGTTTGAGATTTGCGAATGACAAAGTCTCTGCGCTTGTCGTCGAAACGACAGCAAGCATTCCAAGCGATAGAAGGAGCGTTTTCACGTTTTCGGCTAACGATCACTGGTCAGCCACGCCGAGCTGGCGACTCCAAATTCGAAACGGACCCCGTCGAGGCGTTGCGCTGTAGCGGCTTCCATGAGAAGGCGTGTCGATTAAAT
>CAZNJG010000050.1:0-3058 GCA_964573305.1 uncultured Opitutaceae bacterium | reverse complement strand
TCCATTTCGTTCAATACATCAAACTGCTCTGCCAGGAGGCCGGTCTCGGCAGCGAATGGGTGCGCGAGCCGCGCCTGCCGCTCGCCGGTGAGGAGCGCGAGCAAGTGCTGAAGATCATCCGCGATGCGTTTGCGAAGCGCCCTGTCTAACATCCAAGCTCAATTCATGTCCCGCCCGCCGTTTTTTCATTTCTGATCCCATTGTTTCAGCAACGATGAAAGCACACCTCATCCTCCTCCTGGCACTGTGGCCGGCTCTTTTCGCCCATGCTCAGCGTCCTAATGTCCTCTTCATCGCCGTGGATGACATGCGCTGCGAGCTGGGCTGCTATGGCGCCGGGCATGTGCTGACGCCGAATTTGGACAAGCTCGCTGCCTCGGGTGTGCTCTTCAACCGCGCCTACTGCCAGCAGGCGGTGTGCAATCCCTCGCGTGTTTCGCTCATGACCGGACTCCGACCGGATGCGACCCGCGTCTGGTATCTTACGACCGAGATGCGCAGCGCGCGGCAGGATGTGGTGACCATCCCGCAGCATTTCCGGAAGCATGGCTACCACGCTCTCGGCTTCGGAAAAATCTTCCACAACCCCTGGCCGGACAACGTCTCCTGGGATGAGCCTCATGCCTGGCCCAAAAGCTCGCTCTGGTCGGATGAAGCGCTGGCAAGGCTCGATGAATTTCGCCAAAAAATGCGCGAGGACGGCAAGCCCGAGTCGCGCATCGCGCGCATGAGAGCCGTCGCCACCGAAGCGGTGGATGTGGCCGACTCGGAACACTCCGATGGCGCGATCTGCGATCAAGCCCTCACCGCCATGCGCAGGCTGGCGTCGGAAAAGCAGCCTTTTTTTCTCGCCGCCGGCTTCGTTCGTCCGCACCTGCCATTCGTGGTTCCCCGGAAGTACTGGGATCTATACGACCGCGATAAAATCCCTCTCGCCACCAACATCCATCCGCCGAGCGGCGCTCCTCCGATGGCTTTCGGAAAGTTTCAGGGCGGATTCTACGAACTGCGCGATTACATGGATTACGCGGACGCGCCATGGCCCAACGAATCCCCGCTCACCGAAGCCCAACAGCGTGAGTTGAAGCACGGTTACTACGCGGCCATCTCCTTCGTCGATGCGCAGATCGGCCGCCTGCTGGACGAACTCGACCAGCTCGGTCTAACTAACAACACCGTGGTCGTGTTATGGAGCGATCATGGCTGGAAGCTTGGCGAGTACGGCGGCTGGTGCAAACAGACCAACTACGAGATCGATACCCGCGCTCCCCTCATGATCCGCCTGCCGGGCGCCAAAGCGAACGGCGCCCGCACCGACGCGCTCGCCGAATTTGTGGACATCTATCCGACGCTGGCGGACATCGTCGGCCTGCCCGTGCCGGAGGAGCTTCAAGGCGTCAGCCTCAAACCCTTGCTGACAGGCGAGGCGGCGAAGGTGAAGGATGCCGCCTTCAGCCAGTTTCCGCGCCGCGAGGACGAGGGCGACTACATGGGGTATGCCATGCGCACGGATCGCTATCGTTACATCGAATGGCTGGAAATGACCTCCCGGCAGATCGTCGCTCAGGAACTCTACGATCACGAAAACGACCCCGGCGAAAACGAAAACATCGCCGCGCAACCGGAACAGGACGCGTTGTTGGCCCGCCTCAGCGAGCAAATGTGGAAGACGCTGCCGCGCCCGGACTTCAACTGGCGGGAACCGTCCGCGGCCCCGCCTCCCCTCGACTCGCTCGCCGCTCCCTTGAGCGCCGTCGTGGTCAACCGTCCCGTCCCGGCGGAAACGGCGGTTCGTTTTAAGCTGGACCCTTTCTATGAAAAGGCTGTCCTGCTGGGAGGCTTCCCCATTGTCAGCTCCGGGAAAGTCGCGGATGCCGCCTTGCTCGAAGCCGCGCACATCGTGAAATCCATGCTCGCCGGCCGCGAGGACATCCTGAAGGCGATGGCCGCCAACAACGTCCGCCTCGCCGTCATGTCCGCGGACGAAGTCACTTGCGACATTCCGGAGCACTCGGATCTCACGCCGCCGAAGTATTGGAACCGGCGCGCGCGCGGATTGGGTGCTACCCGCCAGCGCCCGGCGGTCAGTTGCGGCGAAGAGAATCTCCTCAATCTCCGGGGCGACCCCTATTCCACGGAAAACATCCTCGTTCATGAGTTCGCGCATGCGATTCATCAAATGGGACTCTCCACCGTGGACCCCACCTTCGACCGCCGGCTCAAGGCAGCCTATGAAGACGCGATCAAGGCCGGAAAGTGGAAGGGTTACTACGCGGCGGAAAACCACTTCGAATACTGGGCGGAAGCGGTGCAGTCGTGGTTCGGTACCAACCGCGAAAACGATGCCCTCCACAACCACGTCAACACCCGCGCCGAACTGGTGGAGTACGATCCTGAAGCCGCGAAACTCTGCGCGGAGATTTTCGGCGATAATGCCTGGACCTATCGTCGCTCCGACGATCCAACCCGCCAGGAGGAACTTCATTTGAAAACACTGGATCGCTCAAAAATGCCGATTTTTTCGAAACCTCGCGAACCCTTGCCCGATCGCGCGCCTTGAGCCGTTCCAACCCGCCGCCCGCGCGGTGGCAAAGCCCTCTCTGTTTCAATCGTTACCCCGTTCACGCCATGATTGCTCCGATTCCGATCAAACCGCTCCTTCTCACTCTGCTAACGCTTTGGCCCGTTCTTTTCGCCCACGCGCAACGTCCCAACGTCCTCTTCATCTCCATGGACGATCTCAACGATTGGGTGGGCTGCCTCGGCGGTCATCCGCAAACCAAAACACCCAACCTCGATCGCCTCGCTCAAAGCGGCGTGCTCTTCACCAACGCGCACTGCGCCGCGCCGCAGTGCAACCCGTCGCGCACCGCCGTTTTCACCGGCATTCCGCCGCATCGCTCCGGGGTGTATCACAACGGCCAAAAGATGCGCGACGTGCTGCCGGACACGGAGATTTTGCCGAAATTTTTCTCCCGCCACGGTTACTGGAGCGCAGGCTCGGGCAAGCTGCTGCACTACTTCATCGACGCCGCCTCGTGGGATGATTACTTTCCCG
>CAZNJG010000049.1:0-5485 GCA_964573305.1 uncultured Opitutaceae bacterium | reverse complement strand
CGCTCACGGGCGTTGCACGGCCTCCTGACGCCTTCTCATCCTTACTGGTTCGGCTCTTCTTTCTTCATGGCTTCAAGAAGACTGAAGTACACTCTTCGTCTCGTTACAGTCGAAGCATGCGAAGACGAAAATTCGACCGCAATCAGCTAAAGAGATCTTGTCGCCAATACAGTCGAGCTGTCCGTAAAACGTCATCTTCTTCGCGCAATCCGGGCAGTCTGGTGTGTGATCACCCTGGAGCCAATCCGGCGTACCTCCTAGCTTGTGGGCTTTACCGGCAGTATCATTCCAGTCGAAGCCGATTGCCGACTTCGCAGCGGAAGTCTGCGGGTTCATCACCAGTGGGATCTCGGGAATCTCCGGCATGATGCTTTGCCGAACGTTAGAGGTCAGACACGACTGGGCGCAGCCCCGGAGTTGTCTGTGCCGACTGGATCGGCCTTCTTTTGACTGAGATGCCTAGCTAAAGATGACATATTCTTGTCGACGCTTAACGCTATAGCCATCGGTGCCAAACACGGAGATGAATATCTGGGTAAGCTCTTGAATGAACTTTTGATTCTCGCCCGAATCAGGAGTCCACGAAGAAACAAAGACCTTAGCCCTGCCATCTTTGATCGTGAAAATAGCCACGAGATACTTCTCTTTCGAATTATCTTTGAAGAACCGCGGCTCGTAGTGGCGGTAGTAGTGAAGCCCTGAAGGACTCGCAGTTTGGGGTTCGTTCAGCGTCAGCCGATGTTCGATGCAGAGCTTCGTGAACTGGTCCCGCAGTGCAGAAATCTGCTCCCCAGACGGCTTTTCGGAATACGCGGTATTCTCGCTTGGCGCGCGAAACTCGCTGAAAATCGGTGTCGTGGAGCAGCCTGTAAGTAATACCAAGCTCAGAATCGCGACTAAGTTCTTCATCTTACTTCCGCCGATCAGTGTTATTGGCATCAACTCAGTTGAGCTTTGCCAGGGTTGAGGTTTCGGACTGGGAGGGGGAGGGGTGGGGTATCGGTGTCATTGTAAGTTTAACCGGGAGAGTATGCTGGGGGATTTTTAACAAAAGACAGGATTGCGTGTGATCACCTGGCAAAGCTCAACTGCGAGTATGGGGTTGCTAGGCGAGAAAATTTGGCGCGATGCGCGGTTGTGTCGTTTTCTGGATGGGAGGCCGATGCTAGCGAAGAGGTGTTTTCGGGGAGGTTGAACGGGGACGGGCGAGGACAATTTTCGATCTTTTGTGTTTCTGCAAAGGCCGTCCTGCTCGCGCCAGCGTGGGCCTCGCCAAGGAGTATCTGGCGGAGGTGTACCCTCAAGCGGGAAATAATACACGCCAGGGTTTGCGCGGAGGTGGGGCAGGCGAAGGGCCGTTTCATTCGGGCTTAGGGCACACGTCGCGGTGGCGCGAGGGGCGGAACGGGCGGCGGCAGGCGCAGAAGCCGGCCAGCGACCGCGCTCCTAAGAAGGAGAGGGAGATGCCGATGGGGACGTCGGCGCTCACAGGGTGTGCGGACGGATCTGGCTGGCGGGCGGCGCCCTCGGCGGGGGTGATGAAAATATATTATTTTTCTGACAGCAACGTCTCGCGGATGGCGTGGAGAAACTCCGGGTCGCGGATGACGCCGGTCACGCCGTTGACGACAAACTGGATGCCTACGCACAGGATCAGAAATCCCATGATTTTGGTCATGGCGTGCAGGCCGTTCACTCCGAGGAAACGCACCAACTTGGTCGAGGCGCGCAGCACGCTGTATACAATGGCCGCGACGATAAGGATGCCGGCGAATATACTGAGATAACCGCGCCAGTCGCCGGCGAGTGAGGTGAGACCGATGGTGACGGAGATCGCGCCGGGACCGCTGAGGCTGGGCATCGCGAGCGGCGTGAAGGAAATGTCCCGCTTGCGGCGGGTTTCCTTTTGTTCTTCCGGCGTCTGGTCGTTGTCGTCCTTGGGATATAGCATGCGCATGCCCACGCCGGCGACGAGGATGCCACCCGCGATGCGCAGTCCGGGCAGCGACAGACCGAAGAAGTTCATGATGAAACTGCCTCCGACCAAAAAGCTGGTGAGGATGGCGATCATGTAGAGCACGCCGCGACGTGCCTGTGCCATGCGCTCCTCCTGCGTGTCGCCCTCGGTCATCGCGAGGAAGAGCGGTGCGGTGCTGAATGGGTTGATGATCGGCAGGAGGCCGACGATGGAGGCGATGACGAGTTCCATGCTCGCAACCGTAGCGGCGCTGAAGCGGCGAGAACAAGAAAGACGGAAAGATGTTTGTCAGATCACGACGCCGCGATCGACGAAGTCGTCGGGGAGCTCGTTGATGTCGCCGTCGCGATAAGGGAAGTGGGGCGCGAGCCGGCTGGCGACACGATCAATGGCTTTGACGACGCCGTCGGTGAATACGCCGTGTTGAAAATCATCGCTCATGCCTGCGGCGAGTTCGCTCCAAAAATCCTGTCCGACTTTTTCGTGAATGCCTTGATCGCCATAAACCGCGAAGGTGTGTGAAGCGGGGGCGAGGAAGATGAGCACTGCGTTGCGGTGACGCGTGCGGTCCATGTTGAGCCGGGCAAACTCCGCGGCCGCGGTGGTCACGGGGTTGTCGGTCGGCGCGCGATGAACGACGACGCGGATTTCGCCGGACGTCTTTTTCTCGGCCGCGGCGATCGCGCGTTCGATGCGCGCGGGATAAAATTCTTCTTCGAAAGTTTTCATATTACCAACGCCCTCCCGCGCCGCCGCCGCCGAAGCTGCCGCCTCCTCCGGAGAAACCACCGCCACCGCCACCGCCACCGCCGCCGAAGCCTCGGCCAAATCCACCGCCGCCCACATACCAGCCTCCGCCATGACGGCGCATGCGTCCGCGCCCGCGATTGTCGGGATCGTTTCCACCAAAGATCCGTTTCAGCACGCTGATTATTATCACGAGGACGAAAAACAAGATCACCGGGCTCACGGGCGGCTGCCCGGCTCCACGACGCGATGGGAGCGGTGTGTATTCGCCGCGCGTGGCGGCGAGCACGGCATCGACGGTGGCGGTGATGCCGCCGGCGTAATCGCCTCCGCGGAAACGCGGTTTCAACTCCTGATCGATGATCTGAAAACAAAGGGCGTCGGGCAACGCGCCTTCGAGACCGTATCCGACTTGTATATACGCCTGCCGGTCTTGCACGAAGACGAATAATACAGCGCCGTTGTCGCGTCCTTGCTGGCCGACACCCCAGCTCTGCGCCGTGCGCACGGTGAAATCCTCGACCGACGAGCGGGAAGGCATGCGCGGAAAAATCGCGACGAGGATCTGGTTCGACGTGTCGCGTTCGAATTGCTCGAGCCGCGTGTTGAGCCGCTGAGCGGTGTCGGTCGGCACGAGGCGCGCGTAGTCATTAAAATAGCGCGCAGGTTTGGGCGGCAGCGTTTCCGCGCGGAGCGGCGCGCCGATAAAAAACGCGCCGAGAAAGAACCAGACGAGGACGTGCTTCACGGCGAGTTTCCGCCGAAATCGAAGCGCACTTCCGGAGGCGTTTCCGCGCCGGGCGTGGCGGTGAAGTAAGCGCGTTCCTTAAAGCCGAATATACCCGCGAATAATGCGCCGGGCACACGTTTGATGGCGGTGTTGTAGGCTTGAGCAGCTTCGTTGAAACGACCGCGTTCGACGGCGATGCGATTTTCCGAGCCTTCGATTTGCGCCTGAAGCGATTGGAAGTTGGCGGTGGCTTTGAGCTCGGGGTAGCGCTCGCTCACGACCAGCAAACGCGAGAGCGCGGAGGAAAGCTGGCCCTGCGCACGCTCAAACTCGGCGAGCTGTGCGGCGTCGGTCGGCGCCTGGCTGGCGTCGATATTCACGCGGCCCACGGAAGCGCGCGCTTCGGTGACGGCGGTGATGGTGGAACGCTCGAAGTTGGCGGCGCCGGAGACGGTGTTGACGAGATTCGGGATCAAGTCGGCGCGGCGTTGATAGACATTTTGAACCTGCGCCCACTGCGCATCGACGGCCTGTTGTTTGCCGACGAGCCCATTATAGATTCCGGCGACGGAGAGCGCGACGATCACGCCCAGCCCGATGAGGATAACAAGAGCGATGAGGAGTTTCTTCATGGAAGGGCGGAAAGCGTGCGCAGGTTTGGCGCGGGAGACAAGCGAACCGGCAAGGATATGCCCACCTCGTCACATACTGAGCCGCGGCGTCTGCGGTTGAGACGACTCGATGAAGGCGAGCAGTCGGTCTTCGTAAAGCTGTTTGGCGAAACCGTAGAGGTCCACGTGCCCCGCGCCTTCCACAATCCAGAGGCTTTTGGGTCTTGGAGCTGCGTCAAAGAGCGCCTGCGTGTCTTCGGGCAAGGTGTGACGGTCGAGGTTACCGCTCACGATAAATACGGGAAACGGCAATTCCGCGATCGCAGCACGCGGCGATATCTGGTCGATGGCAGCGCCTACTTTTCGTTCGGCCAGCGGAACCATCAACGAACCCAATAACCAGCCCGGCAAGCGAGCATGATGACGACAGCGACGGTCGACTGCCGTGCGAAGGTCCGGATATACACTTTCGAGCACAGCCCACTCCACGTCTTTCAGCCGACTGCTGCCAAGCGCGATGGTAGCTCCTCCTTGTGAAGCGCCGATGAGCCCGAAACGCTTCGATCCTCGTTTACGCGCAAACTCCATCGCGCCCAACAGATCGTTGGTTTCATAAAATCCAAAACTCACGAGTTCGCCGGCACTCTCGCCGTGTCCGCGCGCGTCGTAGAGAAGAACGGAATGGCCGCGGCGGTGAAGGAGGTCGGCGCGCGCGATCATCTGGCGACGGTTGGAGCCGTGGCCGTGCAGCAGGATTACGGTGATCTCGCTCTGACCTGACGGCAGCCACCAGCCGCAAAGACGAAGGCCATCCATGGACGGGAACTCCACGGGTTCGGCCATCGCCAACGGCGTCTCGGAACGCGGTGGAACCGGACGGCGTTTCGCACTCGTCAACTCGTTTGCCTGTCGGGCGGAAAGCCACGCAAAGGTGGCGAGCCCCAATGCGCAAAACGCGAGGGCGAGCGTGATGCGTTTTTGTTTCACCAGCCGTAGGCGCGTTTGATGCGGAGTGGCTCGTAGAGGCGTTCGTCGAGTTCGACGATGAAGCGGCTCGGGTTCAGCAGCATGCCGCCGGGACCGGCGCGAGTGGCGACTTTCGGATAACACAGGTAGAGTTCGTTCTTCGCGCGGGTGACGGCGACATAGAACAACCGGCGCTCTTCCTCGACATCGCCTGCCTCGATCGCGCGGCGGCCGGGGAACATGCCGTCGGCGAGACCGATCACGAAGACGACATCGTATTCGAGTCCCTTGGCTTGATGCACGGTGGTGAGGCGAACGGCTTCGGCGTTGGCATCCACCTGACGGTCACTGGTCTCGCCATTGAGCAAAACGATCTGCGCGAGGAGATCCTGCAAGGTATCGAAACGCTGCGCGAAACCGACCATCGCTTTCAATTCATCGAGGCGGTCGATG
>CAZNJG010000048.1:0-5663 GCA_964573305.1 uncultured Opitutaceae bacterium | reverse complement strand
CCTTCGGATTGATCAGCTTTTGCGGCGTGATCGAATCGACGGATTGATCGTACATCGTCATGCGTTCGCGCACGAGACGCTCCGTACGGCTGAGGCCCACGCGGCACTGGTTCGCGAGGAGTTCGCCGACGGTGCGAACGCGGCGGCTGCCGAGGTGATCGATATCGTCAACAACACCTTCGCCGCGCTTGAGGCGGACGAGGTATTTCGTGGCGGCCACGATGTCGTTGCTTTCGAGGATACGTTGCTCGATCTCAACCTTGAGACCCAGCTTTTGGTTGACCTTATAGCGACCCACGCGACCGAGGTCGTAGCGCTTCGGATCGAAGAACAGGCGCTTGAGCAGGGCCTTGGCATTCGCCGTGGTCGGCGGTTCGCCGGGACGGAGGCGCTTGTAGATCTCCTTGAGCGCTTCTTCTTCGTTGCGGGTCGGGTCCTTCTTGAGGGCGCGGATGATCGCGCCTTCGTCAATCGCCGTGTCGATCACGCGGATCGTGGTGATATCGTGTTTCTCGAAGGTGCGGACGATCTGCTTGGTGAGCGGCTCGAAGGCGCGCGCGAGCACGACGCCCTTCTGGGCATCGATGGCGTCTTCGACGAGCACGAGAGTGGAAACGTTTTCGAGGTCGAGCGCCTTGGAGACCTTCAGGTCCTGGATCTCGTAGAAGAGGTTCAGGATATCGACATCGCTGGAGTAGCCGATGGCGCGGAGCAGCGTCGTGATGAGGAATTTGCGACGGCGACGGCGGCGGTCGAGATAGACGTAGAGCAGGTCGTTATTGTCGAACTGCACTTCGAGCCAGGTGCCGCGGTCCGGGATGACGCGGAAAGAGTGGAGCGGCTTGCCGTTGGCGTGCGGCGTGACCTCGAAGGCGATGCCGGGCGAACGGTGGAGCTGCGAAACCACGACGCGCTCGGCGCCGTTGATGATGAACGAGCCGCGCTCGGTCACCATGGGGATCTCACCCATGTAAATTTCTTCGTCCTTGATGAAGTCCTCTTCGCGCAGACGGAGCTTCACATAGAGCGGCACCGAGTAGGTGATGCCTTCGCGAATACACTCGATCTCGGTGTTTTTGGATTCGCCGAGGGTGTAGGAAACGTACTCGAGGACCAAGCGGCCATCGTAGGACTCGATCGGGAAAACTTCGCGGAAAACGGCCTCGAGGCCTTGCGGCTTACGCTGCTTGTCGGGGATGCCTTTCTGCAAAAAGTCCAGATAGGACGTGATCTGAATCTCGATCAGATTCGGCGGTTGGATGACTTCTTTGAGTTTACCGAAGTTATTGCGGTCGGCCATGGATTTTCCCGGTTAAATGAATGAAAAATACGGAGCGCTCGGAGCGGCGGGCGCGAAAAAATTAGCCGCAACGCGACGAGCTGACGTCGTCAAGTGCGGCAAGCTGCACTAACAAAGAACAAAATGGAAAAAAGGCAAAGGACAGGCCGCGCGAATGCACAGCCTGTCCCGCAAGAAAAGGATGCTTTGCGATGTTGAACGCCAAGTAATTACTTGAGTTCGACCTTCGCACCGGCGGCCTCGAGCTTCTTCTTGATTTCTTCAGCTTCGGCCTTGGGAGCGTTCTCCTTGACGGGCTTCGGAGCGCTCTCGACGAGGTCCTTGGCTTCCTTGAGGCCCAGGCCGGTGATGGCGCGGACTTCTTTGATGACGCCGATCTTGTTCGCACCGGCGTCCAAGAGGACGACGTTGAACTCGGTCTGCGCTTCGGCGGCCGGAGCGGCTCCGCCAGCAGCGGGAGCGGCGACGACGGCAGCGGCGGCGGAAACGCCCCACTTGCCTTCGAGGTCTTTAACGAGGGCGGCGAGTTCGAGAACGGGCTGGGCGGACAGCCATTCGATGACTTGGTCTTTGGTGATGTTGCTCATGATGATCTCCTGAAGTCGCTAGCGGTTTCGAGGAATGAAACGCGTTTAAGAGACGTGTCCCCTAGCAGGCTTCGCTTGATTTGGGATCCCGCCGCCACGCGAGGCGGGGCGGCGGAAAAGGGTTGATGTGGTGGGTTTAGGCGGCGGGTTGCTCCGACTCCTTCTTGACCTTGGCGTCGATGACGCGGACGAAGGCGGCGGCGTTCGAGGTGAACAGGCTGAGCAACTGGGCGCGCAGCGCGTCGAACGAAGGTAGATCGGCGATGGCCGAGAGGTCTTGGGCGGAGATGATCTTTTTCTCCATCACGCCCACTTTGACTTCGAGCTTCTGCTTCTCTTCGAAGAACTTCTTAAGGACTTTGGCGACGCCGGCGGGATTTTCCCCACCCACGACGATGGCGGTCGGACCAGCCAGCGAATCCTCGAAATCGGGCAGGCCAAGCGTCTTGGCAGCCACGCGCAACGAACTGTTCTTCACCACGTGGAACTCGGCGTTTTCTTTGGCGAGGTTCTTACGCAGTTCGGAAACGTCCGCGACCGTAACTTTCGAAAAGTTGGCGAGGATGACGTAGTCGGACTTCTTGAGGTGAGTCTCGACCTCGGCGATCAGGTAATTTTTTTCAGCTCTCATGGTCGGGCTCCTTAGAATTTGTTGTATTCGGTCGAAGCGAGGCGGACGCCCGGGCTTTGGCTCGAAGAGATAAAGACGCTCTTGATGTAGTGGCCCTTGAAGGAAGCAGGCTTGGCCTTGCCGATGGCTTCGATGACGGCGGTCGCGTTTTCCGCGATCTGCGTGGCGGTGAACGAACGCTTGCCGATGCCGACGCCGATGTTGGCGCCTTTATCCATCTTGAACTCCACGCGACCGGCCTTGACGGCCTTGATGCCGGCGACGACATCGTCGGTCACGGTGCCGGACTTCGGGTTGGGCATGAGGCCCTTGGGACCGAGGACGCGGGCGAGCGTACGGACTTGCTTCATGGCTTCGGTCGTCGCGATGGCGACGTCGAAGTCGAGCCAGCCATTATTGATCTTGGCCATCAAATCCTGGAGACCGGCTTCCTCCGCACCGGCGTCGAGAGCCGCTTGCGGATTGTCGGTAAAGACGATGACGCGGACCTTTTTACCCGAGCCATTGGGCAGCGGTGTGGTACCGCGGACCATCTGGTCGCCTTGGGCGGGATCGACGCCGAGGCGGAAAGACAATTCGACGGTCTCGTCGAACTTGGCTTTCGGGAATTTATTGAGGATCTCGACGGCTTCTTGAAGGCCGTAGTCCTTGGTGAGGTCAGCCGCCTGAACGGCGCTGCGATAGCGTTTGCTTGGTTTTACGGGCATTGAGGACTCCTTGCGGTGCGAACGTTCCGGAGGGAACTCCCGCGTTGAGTGTTGTTGAGAAAAATCAGTCGATGACGTCGATGCCCATGTTACGGGCGGTACCGGCGATGATCTTGATGCCGGCTTCTTCGTCTTTCGCGTTCATGTCGGCCTTCTTGATGTTCCAGATCTCGGCGAGCTGCTTGCGCGTGACTTTGCCTACTTTTTCCTGGTTGGGCTTGGCCGAACCGCTGGCGATATTAGCGGCCTTCTTGAGGAGGACGCCCGCGGGCGGGGACTTGAGGATGAACGTGAAGCTCTTGTCGGAAAAGACCGTGATGACCACCGGCAGGATCATGCCGTTCTGGTCTTTGGTCCTGGCGTTGAATTCTTTACAGAACGCCATGATGTTGACGCCTTGGGCGCCGAGGGCCGGGCCCACCGGGGGCGCGGGATTGGCGGCGCCAGCCGGGAGTTGTAGGCGGATATAACCTTGGATCTTCTTAGCCATGATGAATGAAGTGGCGGGTGATTAGTGACGTGTGGTTGCGTGGGCGAACGTCGGCGGTTGCAAAGAGGCGTCGCTTTATTCGGTAATGCGTTGCACCTGCCAGTATTCGAGCTCGACCGGCGTAAAGCGGCCGAAAATGGAGACGGAAATCTTGAGCTTGCCGCGCGTGGGATCGATCTCGTCGATCCGGCCGGTAAGGTTGGCGAAGGCACCGTCGGTGATTTTGACCTCTTCGCCGATTTCGTAGGAAACCTTGGGTACTTCTTTTCCAGAAGCGGCTTCAACGCGCGCCTTGATCTCGTCGATCTCGGCCTGGCGCAGGGCCGCCGGGCGGTCGCCGCCCACGAAGCCGATGACGCCGGCGACTTCCTTGACGAAGTACCACGGCTTGTTGATCAGCTTGTTATCTTCACCATACAGACGCATCTGGATGAAGACGTAACCCGGGTAGAGCTTCCGGGTTTTGGTGGATTTCTTGCCGCCCTTGACCTCGGAAACGACTTCCGTGGGAAGAAGGACTTCGAAGATAGAGTCATCGAGTTCTTCCTGCTTCTTGAATTTCTCGATGTAGGTTTTCACCTTGCCCTCCTGACCGGAGAGCGTGTGCAGGGCGAACCATTGAGTGCCAGCAGGTGTGGTGACTTGGGCGGACATGAAAAAGGAGATTAGCTAACCCAGCTGGTGAAAAGATCGACGACCTGATACAGGGCGAAATCGCTGATGCTCGTGAACAGACCGAGAAGGACCGCCCCGATGATGACGACGATGGTCGAATCACGCAGTTCCGAACGTGTGGGCCAGGTGGCTTTCTTCAACTCGTCGATCATTTCGCCGGTGAAGATGCGGATGCTGCGGAACGGATTTTTCATGGGGAGGGAAATTTGGCAGGCGCGGAGGGAATCGAACCCCCAACCAACGGTTTTGGAGACCGCTACTCTACCAATTGAGCTACACGCCTGTGTTTTTGATTTTTAGACGACATAGCCGAGGCCCCGTGCGAGGCCTCGGCGTGTCGTATGAAACAAATCCTGACGACCTTATTCGATGATATCGGTGATACGACCGGCACCGATGGTACGACCGCCTTCGCGGATGGCGAAGCGTTGGGTCTTTTCCATGGCGATGGGCGAGATCAGGTCGATTTCAACGCTGATGTTGTCACCAGGCATGATCATCTCAACGCCCTGGGGCAGGTTGATGATGCCGGTCACGTCGGTCGTGCGGAAGTAGAACTGGGGACGATAGCCGTTGAAGAACGGCGTATGGCGACCACCCTCTTCCTTCGACAAGCAGTAGATTTCGGCCTTGGCCTTCTTGTGAGGAGTGATGCTCTTCGGAGCGGCGAGAACCTGACCGCGCTCGATGCCTTCCTTGTCCACACCGCGGAGGAGGATACCGACGTTGTCACCGGCTTGGCCGCTATCGAGCAGCTTGCGGAACATTTCGATACCGGTCACGACGGAGGTGGCGGTGTCGCGGAGACCGACGATTTCGACGGAGTCGTTGACCTTGATGATACCGCGCTCGATACGACCGGTGGCGACAGTGCCGCGGCCGGTGATGGAGAACACGTCTTCGACAGACATCAGGAACGGCTTGTCGTTCTCGCGAACGGGTTCCGGGATGTCGGTATCGATCGCGGTCATGAGGTCGGCGATCGCCTTTTCACCTTCCGGGGTGCCCTCGAGGGCCGCCGTGGCGGAACCACGGATGATCGTGGTGGTGTCGCCGGGGAATTGGTACTTACTGAGGAGCTCGCGGATTTCCATCTCGACGAGGTCGAGAAGTTCCGGGTCGTCGATGAGGTCGACCTTGTTGAGGAAAACAACGATCTTCGGCACGCCGACCTGGCGGGCGAGGAGGATGTGTTCGCGGGTCTGCGGCATCGGGCCGTCAGCAGCGGAAACCACGAGGATCGCGCCGTCCATCTGCGCCGCGCCGGTGATCA
>CAZNJG010000047.1:0-6541 GCA_964573305.1 uncultured Opitutaceae bacterium | reverse complement strand
GATCGAGCCGTCGTTAAGCTGGATTCTGCGAAATGTATCCCAGTCATCCTGCCGCATCATGCCGGGCTCAAAACCGATCACGTATCGGAAGCCCGCGGCAGGCATGCGGTAGTAGGTTTGATAAAAGAACCGCATATCCGTGCTGTAAAGAATGCCGCCTTTATCGGGAAGATCGCCGCGCAACTCTTCAACGGGTTTGGTCATCAGCACGTCTTTTAAAGGCTGGGAGTAGCGGCCGGCGGAATCAGAACTGACCAAAAGAAAGAACGCCGCGCAAACAAGGCTGGAAACGACCACCTTATCGTGAACCGCAGGAGCAGGATTGAATTTCAGCGTCGAAAGTGCCCAGCAGGTCCACGCGATGAATCCAACTGAACCCCAGTCGCCCCAAAAGCGGGTAACATATAGTCCCGCAACCCAACCGATCACCATAATGCAGAAGTCGAGCCGCAAGACGAGTTCGCGCCAAGAACGGCCGCGCAAAGTCAGGACTGCCAGAGCTACAACGACAGCAAAAACGACGAACATCACACCTGAGCCGGGTTGAAACTCACCAACAAGGTGCACACGACGAATGGGGTCCATCGTCATCGAAACGATGAGGTGATGAATGGGGTAAAAAACGATATTGTAATAACTCTGCGCCAGCATGGACGCGATAAGCAACGCGATGAGTAAGCAGGCGCCAAAACGGAAAGCGTCTTCCCAGCGACCACAGAGCAAAAGCGCGGGGGGAAAGATCAGCCATAGATACCAGGAGGGGTGCATGTAAATGGCAACGCCCAGAAGCATGCTGGTGATCATATATTCGGCTATTTTCGGCAGCCGTTCTCGGCGCTGCCAGAGAAAGAGAATGGCTAGCGCCACTGCCATCGAGATGGCGAACGGACGCCCGAGCATGAGGCGCATGAGGACGCCGCCATCGAGTAGATACAGAACAAGCAAGGTTACCATCCACGCGAGCGGCGCGCCGCTGCCATAAAGACCGACGCAGGCGAAAACAAAAAATGTCGTTATGAAGGACGCAATGACCAAGCCCTCAGTATCCAGATCCAGCAAGGTGTGGAGGACGCGGAGGTATCCATGCCAGCCGGGATGGCTGTCCACATCATCCAAAATAGATTCACGAATCACTAACACCTCGCTCCAAGTACGATTATCCACGGCGAACGCGGCGTGGCGCATGGCATCGTCCGGAGGGATATTGCCAAAGCTACTGATTCGAAGCGGGATCAGGAGCAGCAGAAAGGTCAGCGAACAATAGATGAGGAGCTTCTGAAAATCGACTTGTCGGGCGGGTGCAGGAGAGGTCACGGGATATTCGGTGGCAGGCTTCAAAGCAGATGAGAACTGCTAATCGGTCTATCTTGATGAAAATCCAATGAATAGCTGCTAAAGCAAAATGCTGGCGGTCAAAAGCGAACGTTACGGTTGAGGAATTGGAGAAAGTGGCGATGACGGACGGTATATTGCTTACGATGCCTCAGAAAACGGAGACGGGAGAACAACACCTGAACACGCTTCGCACGTGGTGGCTGGCTGCTGCGCTGGCGGCGCTGCTGGCGCTGGCATATGCAAACACGTTTTCAGTACCGTTCATTTTCGACGACGAACCGTCGATCACCGAAAACAGCACAATTGCAGAACGAACTAGCATTTGGGAAGCCTTTGCCCCACCGAGAAATACAACGCTGGAAGGGCGCCCGGTGGCGAATGCGTCACTTGCGATCAACTATGCGATCAGCGGGACGCGGGTGTGGAGCTATCACGTGGCGAATTTGGGTATTCACATCAGCGCCGCGCTTTTGCTTTTCGGAATCGTACGACGCACGTTGCGACGCCAAGAAAACTGGGCACGAGAAGCGGATCTTGTGGCTTGGGTAATCGCAGGCCTGTGGGCGCTGCATCCGCTACAGACAGAATCGGTGACCTATATCGTGCAACGGGTGGAGTCGCTGATGGGCTTCTTCTATCTGCTCACTTTTTACGCGTTTGTACGCAGCTGCGAACCGGGAGCGGGAAAAGTATGGAGCTGGCTGGCAGTCGGAGCGTGTTGGCTGGGCATGGGGACCAAGGAAGTGATGGTGTCGGCACCTGTACTTGTTCTGTTGTATGATCGAACACTCATTGCAGGGAGTTTTGCCGAGGCTGTGCGGCGCCGCACGGGCGTGTATATCAGCTTATTTACCTCGTGGGTGCTGCTGGCATGGCTGCTATCGTCAAGTTTCGACCGGGCACACACAGCAGGTTTTAATGCGGGAGTATCAAGTTGGCACTATTTGCTGACGCAATGCCATGCGATCATGGGATACCTGTGGCTGTCGATATGGCCAGCCGAGCTAACGTTCGATTATGGACGATTTCTGATTAAAGATCCTGCCCAAGTGTGGATGCAAGGCGCACTTCTACTGACTTTGTTCGCAGGAGCGATAGCGGCCACGTGGCGCCGGTCGTGGATGGGGATCCCGGGCATATGGTTTTTCGCGACGTTAGCGCCCAGCTCGAGCGTGGTGCCGGTTGCCACACAGACGATGACTGAGCATAGGATATATTTGGCGTTGGCCGCCGTGTCCATGTTGGTGACAGCACTTGTGTGGAAATATGCGGGCCGACGCGGGCTCTTGGTCCTGACACTAGCCCTGCCGGTGCTCGCTGTAACCAGTTTCAAGCGAAACGAATTGTACCGCGAACCACTCAAGATGTGGATGGACACCGTAGCGAAGCAGCCCGGGAGCGCACGCGCGCAAGGGTCAGTCGGTCACATTCTCTCGATGGATGGGAAAACAAAACTGGCGCTTCCGTATTTCGAGAACGCGATTTCGAGCGGCGACTATGTGACCGCCGAGTTATTCGCGAACTATGCTTACGCGCTCAAAGAAAGTGGACAGCCCGCTAAAGCCGAAGAAGCACTGAGGAAAGCGCTTACGTTGGATCCAAATCATTACAAGGTACTGGCGCAGCAAGGAAATCTTTTGATGGCGCGCGGACAAATAAGCGAAGCAGTTACGCTCTTCACCCGGTCATTAAAACAGGTCCCAGGATACCAGACCGCGCGAATCAATCTGGCTGCGGCTTACGTGAATCTGGGCGAAGTAGAGAATGCTGCCCGAGAATATGCCGAAGCTTTGAAACGGGATGAGTATTGCTCGAGGGCGTGGTCCGGCTTGGGGGTGATCGTCTTCCGCACGGGCAAACTGGACGAAGCGGAAGCGTTATACCGCCGCGCATTAGTCCGCGCGAGCAAGACCGATGAGGCGGAAGCGCGCAGCCGCCTTGGCGAAGTGCTCGCATCGCTTCAACGCCCAGCTGAAGCAGAAGCAGAGCTGGCGCGCGCACTTGCCCTCGACTCACGGAGTTGGGGAGCGCGTCAAAACTTGGCCTCCTTACTAGCCCAGCGCGGCCAATACAGCGAGGCAATCCAACACTACGAGCGTGTAGTGCAGGAGATCGCGCCAGACGCAGTCCTTTTGGGAAACCTCGCATTAGCGTTGGAGCTGGATGGCAAACATGAACGAGCGAAGCGTTTCTACCAAGAAACACTACGAATTGATCCAAATCATCCATTTGCCCAAGATCGATTGGCGAGATTAGTGCCGGCGGAAAAGCACTAACAGGCAGCTGAAAAACTCCGGCACTTGCAGTGGTAAACAGTCAGACCGGGGTTCCGAAACTTTGCCCTCGTTATATAATTTCGCCCCTGCGTTGACCGAAGGCTGGGAGCGCCGGCTTTTGCTCGATCCTGCCGACCGGCGGCGGCGAATTCCCACAATTCCTCACGCTCGCCCAAGTCGCCCGCATCGCCGGCCACCCCGACGACCACTACCGTCGCGCGATGCTGAAGCTGTAGAAGCGGGTTTACCCCCTCTTTGTAGGGCTCGCGCTCGCGCGACGCCGCAACCCACCGCCCGCGTCACAATCTCCGCCCTCGAACCCGGCACTGCGCAAGCGCAGGCCCTACAACCCGCCGCCCGACCATCCGGCCTTGGGGTTTCGATATTCGGATTTCGGCATTGGTCACTGGTCATTGGTCATGCCCATTGAATCATTGGCTGCGACTTCACCCGTCACTCTTCGCTCTTCCCATTTCCTCCCCGCCCGCTCTCACTTTCCGGCCATGCAACCGCACGCTCCGATCGCCCAACGTTATCGCACCGACGCCGAAAAACCTGCGTATGTCGAAAAACTCTTCGACGCCGGCGCGCGTTATTACGACCGCACCGTCGGCTGGGGTTTCTTCGGTTCCGGCAAATTTTATCGCAAGTGGGCCCAGGAGCGTCACGGCCTCAAGCCCGGCATGAAGATCCTCGATGTCGCCACCGGCACCGGCCTCGTCGCCGAAGCGGCCGCGCGCGTCCTCGGCAGCGGCAAGGACATCACCTGCGTCGATCCCAGCCGCGGCATGTTGTCGAAAGTCGCCGCCAAGGTGCCCGATGCCACCGTGCTGATCGGCCGCGCCGACGCCCTGCCTGTGCCGGATGCGCAATACGATTTCCTCACCATGGGTTATGCGCTGCGTCATGTGGGCGATCTCGAGGTGGCGTTCCGCGAATACCTCCGCGCGCTCAAACCCGGCGGCAAAGTGCTCATCCTCGAAGTCACCAAACCCCAAAGCGGCTTCCGTGCGTGGCTTTTCCGCGCGTATTTCAAAAACATCTACCCGGCGCTCACCCGGCTGTTCACCCGCAGCGCCGAGGCGAAGGACATGATGCTGTATTTCTGGGAAACGATGGACGCCTTCGTGCCGCCCGAACAAGTACTCGCCGCGCTGCGCAACGCCGGCTTCGAGCGCGTGGAGCGTAAGTCCCTGATGGGCCTTTTCAGCGAATACATCGCGATCAAGCCGCTGTCAGCGGAAGGGTGAAGAGCGAAGGGTGAAGGGTGAATTTTCGGAAATGCCGACGAGGACGTCGGCGCTCCCTGCCCCCGCCATTGGTCATTGGTCATTGGTCATTGGTCATTGGTCATTGGTCATTGGTCATTGGTCATTCAACTTCCGCCTTCGTCATTCGGCCTTCGGATTTCGTCATTCCGATTTCTCCATTGGCTTTCGCGCCTCGGATTTCACCATCCCGGCTTCTCATGGTTTCGTTCGATCACGATGTGTTGATCATTGGGGGCGGCCCGAGCGGCAGCACGGCGGCAGCGTATGCGCGCCAGGCGGGATTTTCCGTGTGCGTGGTAGAGCGTGAGCGATTCCCGCGTTTCCGCATCGGCGAATCGCTGCTGCCACATGGCAACGATCTCATGCGTGAGAGCGGCGTCTGGCCCAAGGTCGAACAGGCGGGTTTTATCAAAAAAACCGGCGCACTCTTCCTGCTCGCCAACGGTCAGGCGGAGAAGGAAATCATGTTCATCCAAGGCCTCGTGCCCGGACTCGATCAGACTTACCAGGTCGAGCGCGCCCGGTTCGACCAGCTCTTGCTCGAGCACGCCGCTTCGCTCGGCGCGGACGTCGTCCAGCCCGCCACCGTGCGCGCCGTCACGGCGATCGAAGGAGGCTTTCGCGTGCGTATCGAGCGCGAGGGAGTTGCGTCCGAAGAACGGACTGCGCGTTGGGTGCTCGATGCAGGCGGACGCGAAAATCATTTCCCGTTCGAGCTGAAACGCGCGCTCGACCCCGCGCCGTTTCCCAAGCGCGTGGCGATCTACAATCATTTCGAAAATGTCGCGCGCGCCTCGGGCGAAGCCGGCGGGCACACGGTGATCGTGCGTCTCGCCGATGGCTGGTTCTGGCTCATCCCGATCAGCGAGACGGTCACCTCTGTCGGGCTCGTCACGCCCGTCGATTCCATCCGTCGCGCCAAAGGGACTCCTGCGGAAACTTTTCAACACGCCATCGCGACCTCACCCAAGCTGCGCGAGCTCATGCACGGCGCGCGCGCCACGCAGCCGTTTCACACCACGACCGATTATTCCTACTTTCGTCAGGAACTCGCGACCGATCGGTTCGTGATGATCGGCGACGCCGGCGGTTTCTTCGATCCCATCTTTTCGTCAGGCGTGTATGTCGGCATGAACTCCGCGCGCGACGCCGTCCGGCTCATCGCCCGCGCGCATTGGGAGAACCGCGCGCTTACCCCGCGCGAGCGCGATCGTTTCACGCGCGACATCAAGAAACGCGCCAAGGTTTTTAAGGACTTGATCGTGTCGTTCTACGACAACGACGCCTTCTCTGTTTTCATGTGTGCAAAACCGCCGCTCGGGCTGGACCGTGCCGTCAACGCCATCGTCGCCGGCGACTCGCGCATGCTCTGGCCGGTTTGGTGGCGTTTCAAAATTTTCCTGTTCATCTGCCGCATTCAAAAACGTTTCGCCGTCGTCCCCCGCATCGACTTCCGCGACATGAGTGAAGGGTGAAGGGTGAAATTCCCGGCGCGCCCGCCGCTGGCCGGCGTTTTCGACCCTGCCGACGAGGACCTCGGCGCTCCCAGCATCTCCGCAAGCCACGAGCCCTTCGCCCCTTACCCTCCGCCACTGGTCATTGGCCATTGGTCATTGGTCATTGGTCATTGGTCATTGGTCATTGGTCATTGGTCATTGG
>CAZNJG010000046.1:0-7605 GCA_964573305.1 uncultured Opitutaceae bacterium | reverse complement strand
TATAAAAATAGTAAGCGCTATCCTGAGTTTGCAACTCAGGGTTTGCTTCGGCAATAAGTATTTAGGGCTGTCCGTATGTCTTTGACTACGGACATTTTTGCAATCGTTTTATATTTAAACTCTAGGAGATCAAAAGCCGCTATGTTAGTAGCGGTTTTTTACTCATTCCATTTTTTTTGGTTTTCGCTGAACCCGAACACAGCGTGTATGATAATTATGTTATCAGTAACGGTGTAGTGTGCAGCATAGGGGAACTTTTTGACTACGGCAAAGCGTACATCATCATACCTGAACGACCTGGCGAGGGGATTTTTTTGTATGGCTTTAATCTCGGTTTTAAGCGTTGTTTTAAACCTTGCGCCTAAACCTTTTTGTTGTTTATTGTACCATGCTGCAATGTTTTTAATGTGCTCAATGGCAGCACTGGTGTATACAACTTTATAGGTCATTGTTCATCAATTATTTTCCAGGCTTCTTTTTCATCAATAAGCAGTTCGGGGTGTGCTTTGTGTTTTTTGATGCTGTTGCGTACAAACTGTTTTTGGGCTTCGGGAACATCAAAAGCCTGTTCATCGTTAAGGAGCAGATCTGTTAATTGCTGCTTTTCTTTTTTAGGTAATGTTTTAACCAGCTCAAGGAGTTGGTTAAACTGTAATGGCAGGTATATGTTTGTTGTTGCGGGCATATTGTAATGGTTTTAACTAGCGTATACTTTTTTAGCTGTGTGGTCTCGTATAATCATATCCAAAAAATTGTCAACCAGTTTTTTGGTATCACCTTGCAGGTCTTGTATAATCTCAAATTTTTTTAAAAGTTCTTTATCTTTTACAGAAACTGCTTTTTCATCTAACAGATAGTCTGCCGATACGCCTAATGCCTGTGCCAGATTTTTTAAAACATCTGCCGGCAGCATAGAACTTCCTAACTCATACCTGGATAAACTTTTGAGGTTTACCCCTGATTTATCCGCAAGCTCTTTCTGTGACATGTTTTTTTGTTGCCTTGTCAGCCTTATCCGTTCAGCAATGGTCATAAAATAGACATTTAGTATAAAAACAGCCTCACTATTGAGGTTGTTAAGACAAATTTAAGTTATTGTGGAAATTTTTTCTCTAAAAAGTCCTTGATTGACTCTCAGAATACATACTTTTGGGACAGTTTTGAGAATCCTTTAAAAAAATTATCCACATGGAAATCTCCGAGATCAAGCATTTACTTAGTTTATCCCGTGTGCTACAGCATTACGGCTTAAAGCCGGATAAAAATCTTCGTTTACACTGTCCCTTCCATGAGGATAAAACGCCTAGTTTGCAGGTGTATTATAAAACACACACCTGCTATTGCTTTTCTTCCAACTGTAAAACACACGGGCGGAGCATAGACGTGATAGATTTTGTGATGTACAAAGAAAACTGCACGAAGCATGAAGCGATTATAAAAGCTGCGGGGATTATCAGCTATTTTGAAGGCAAGTTGCAGCACCAGCATAATATACCCCGCCCTGATAGCAGGCAGGAGGAACGCCAAAGCACTGCCGTACAAAACCAACTCAGCCGTTCAGCTTTTTTGCAAAATATGTTCACGTATTTTAAGAATGCGGTGCATAACAGTAAACCTGCAAGAGACTATTTACAAAGCCGATGCATTGATTTTAAGAAAACGGAAGTGGGTTATAATGCCGGTCAGTTCCATCACGGTGCGAGGAAAGATGAAACCCTGATCAACCAATGTGTAGTGTATGGATTACTGTTAGAAGCCGGCTTAACCGCCCGCAGCGGCGATGCAGCTTACAAACCTTTTGGCAAATGGTGCATATGTTTTGCATTGCGCAATCAGCAAAACGAAATTGTATCCCTATACTTCCGCAGTACATTACAGGACAAAGCGCAACGGCATTTTTATTTAAAAGACAGGCAGGGCCTGTATCCCGGTTACCCGAAAGGAAACCTGCCTGACGGCAGGCAGGCAACAAAGCTGATACTGACGGAAAGCATTATAGATGCAGCAACCTTGTTAGAACAAGAGCCGATCAGAAGCAATTATGCAGTATTGGCATTGTTCGGTACAAATGGATTTACCGAAGAACACCAAGCAGCCATCAAACAACTGCAACAGTTGGAAGAAATTATTTTTTTTCTCAACGGCGACGAACCCGGAAGCAAAGCGGTAGCGAAATATGCACCGATGATAAAGGCTGCTTATCCAAAAGTGAAAGTTACAAATGTTGAAGTGCCGCAGGGAGAAGATGTAAACAGTTTATTGCAGGGGCATAGCCCTGAACTTTTAACGCACCTGGTAGATACCAGGAAGGAGTTTGAATTTTTTCTTTCAACTGAAAAAGAAAATGAGGGTACAAAATTGTTTATTGAAAGCGAAGCTTCGCAAACACCGATACAAAACAATGATACCCGTTTGCAAACTGCACAAGCTGCAAGCGTTGCTACAGCAACGATACAGCCGAATATAACAGGGCTTGATGTGGGCAACCCTTACAATTTAAAATACCAGGGCACGCAAGCATTATACAGCATCAAAGGTTTTAGAACCGATCAGTTAGACAGCTTAAAGATCACACTACAAATTACGGTGCGATGAACAGTATTACTTTAAAGTTAGACCTGTACGAATACAAGCAGGTAGAAGCGAGCTGCAAAACCATTGCAGAAAAGTTAGGGCTAAGCAGAGAAGTTATTGAAGCTGATTTACTGCAGTTGACAAATTTATTAGAGCAGTACCGGGACAGGCAGCAATACAAATCAAAAGGCAGGCAGGAAAGCAGGATACAAGTGCCTGCAGCAACGGCAACAAAATGTATTGAGTTTTTAAAAGAGCCGTCTTTGATCAAACGCATAAACGAGCTGATCGGTAAAGCCGGCATTACCGGCGAGCACGATAATCGTGTTTTATTATTTATCGTAGCGAGTTCTTATAAGATGGCAGACACATTACATGCACTGATCCAGGGCAGCAGCGGGAGCGGTAAAACCAGGCTTTTAAAAGTGATCAGCCACCTGATGCCTGATGAAGATGTAAAGCGATATACAAGGGTAACGGATAACAGCTTTTACAACCAGGACGAATATTTTTTTGTAAATAAGCTGCTTTGCTTTGAAGATCTGGACGGACTGAAAGAAGATGCACAGCTTGCGGTAAGAGAGCTGCAATCCAATGAAATCCTGATCACTTCCACCAGCATCAAAGATAGTAACGGCAGTATCCGTGGCGGCGAACGGATCGTAAGAGGCCCGGTAGCTTCGCTGGCATGCACCACCAAAGGCGAAGTATATGAAGATAATGTAAGCCGGAGTTTTTTAATTGCTGTAGACGAGAGTAAGGAGCAGACACAACGTATTATCCAATACCAAAACGAGATAAGCGCAGGGCTGGTAGATAAAACCACACAAAGGAAAGTAAGTGAGTTTTTACAAAACTGTATTCGTTTACTGAAACCTTACGAAGTGATCAACCCTTATGCAGGTAAAATAAAGCTGCCGCAGGAAGCGCACAAGATCAGGAGGCTGAATGAGCTGTACCAAAGTTTTGTAAAACAAATTACGCTGCTCAATCAATACCAGCGCAAACAGGACAGGCAGAGCAGGTTAATAACGGAGAAAGAAGATTTACAAACAGCCTGTGATATTTTGTTTGAAAGTATTTTACTGAAGGTGGATGAACTGGACGGCAGCTTAAGACAGTTTTTTGAGCAACTGAAATCCTTTGTAGAAAAGAAAGCGAGAGATTACAGCTTCAACCGTTTTGAAGTGCGGGAGGCAACAGGTGTAAGCAAGACACAGCAGCATTACTATATACAAAAGCTGGTAGCGTTGGAATATCTGCAGCAAAGCGGTTTTGCCAACAGGGGCTTTACCTATAAAATCTGTTATTGGGATAACCTGGCAATGTTGAGAGCAAAGATCAAAGACAGTTTAGATAACCAACTGCAGCAGCTATGATGTATATATAGCTGGTGTCCGGAAATCAGAAACGCCAGGCCGAACACCAGAACCCTTTACAGCAAAGCATTACAGAGAGAAATGCCTTTGGCGTTCGCCGTTCTTAAAAGTATATATATGGGCAGACCTTCCAGCATCGTAGTAGTAGATGCAGTATACAGAAAGTTAACAGAAACATTTTACCGGCATCAGCAAAAGCTGGGCTATGTGCCCGGGAGCTGCCAGGCAAGATGCAATTACCTGCGGGAGTTTTTACACTGGCTGGAATGCAAAGGCAACAGGGACATTGCCAGCGTCACCACCGGCGAAATAAGCCGTTATTATGAATACATCAGTACAAGACCCGGTAAAAACAAAGGCGGCGCATTAAGCCTTAAAACCACGTACAGCCATATGCAGATACTGCGTGATTTTTTTGAGATGCTGTTGCAGCAGCAGCAAATACAGCTCAATCCTACTGGCGTTTTACAGTTCCCTTATCCCCAAGCAGCAGCCGGCAGGTATGCACTGACTCCACAGGAGATACAGCAGCTCTATGAAGCAACTGAAACCGCACAGGAGCGGGCTATACTAAGCCTGGCATATGGCTGCGGGTTAAGAGTATCTGAACTGGTAAGCTGCAATACGGGAGATATAAGGCTTCGTGAAAAGATACTGATCATACCCGGAGGCAAGGGAAATAAAAGAAGAGTTGTGCCATTAAGCAATGGCGTTGTAAAAGACCTTTCCTGTTATTACTATAGCGAAAGAGAAGCACTGACCACCGGCAGGGATCACGGGCTACATGCGGGCAATGCAGCAGCTTTTATGCTGCAGAGCCGGGGCGGCAGAATGCAGAAAGGTACTTACAATAAGATTTTAAAATTGCTTATTGACAGAACAGGGAATGAAGCACTGAAAGAAAAAAATATTACCGTCCACCATTTACGGCACAGCATAGCCACACATTTATTAGAGCAGGGTATGTCGCTGGAACAGGTGAGGGTATTTTTAGGACACTCACAACTTGAGACCACACAAATCTATACGCATATCAATCAACATCAACTAAAAAAAATGATATATGATGACACTTAAAGCCTATCTGCAAAAACAGTACAGCGCTACATCAATAAACGGTTATCAGGATATGATCAACCGTTTTTTACTCACATCAGGCGACAAAGCCGAAACAGCTCGCTACACGGATATCCTGGATTACATTGGCTTATTAAGAGCGCAAAACCTGCACCCCAAATCGTTACGCAATAATTTGTTTGCCATCAAAATTTACTACAACTATTTAATCAAAGCAGGCAAACGCAACGATCATCCCTGCCGGTTCTTATACCTCAAAGACCAGATCAACAGAGCTATACAGGTGGAAGCATTATATGCTAAAGAAAGGTTAGATCAGCTTTTTGAAGAATGGAAAAGTAAAAATGCAGCATACCAGACCAGGGATAAAATCATCATCAGCTTACTGGTGTGCCAGGCATTGCCGGTACTGGAGATCATACAGATCAAAACCAGTGATATCAATCTTGAAAGCGGAACGATACATATTAAAGGCAATATCAAAAACAAAGGCCGGACACTCAACCTGAAGCCCAACCAGGTTTTATTGTTTTATCATTACCTGAAAGATGAATACAAATACTATAGAAACAAACAGAAACCAGGTAATCGGCAGGAATATTTTTTATTGACCGGTGAAGGGTTGCCACTGCAAACGGTCAGCATTAACCGAATTATTAATGTGGGCAAAGAAAAACAAAACAGGTTGCTGCCTTTAAAGATCCGTCAAAGCGTGATCGCTCATTTACTCAAAGAAAATAATGATATCAGGATAGTACAGGCATTTGCAGGGCACAGGAGAGCCGGTAGCACGGAAGCCTATAAACAAACGGAACTGGAAGAGCTGAAAACGGTAATAGACAAGCTGCATCCGTTGCAATAGTGAATGGTTTATCAAAAAACCAATGATAGAAAGTTAAATGATTTAACTATGAATAGTTTTTTTTGAGCGATAGTAAACTATTAGTTTACTCATTGTGATTTTTTTTAAAAGAACTAAGCTACTGTGATCATTTTTTTTAAATAGCATGCGGGCAACTATCACAGCACCGGCAGCCCAGATAGCATCGGAGAGAAGATTTATCAATATGTCTTTTAGCAACTCCATTGATGAACGAATATACTACATATCAGGTATTATTCTGCAACAGGAGCAATACTGCAAAGCCAGACAAGCCCACTCACAGCACGGCTTGCAGCAAGCATACACACAAAGCCAATGCTATTGCTGCCCTGCGTTGTTGCCGCCTTCCCACGCATTTTTTTGTCGCTTGGCTAACGCACATCCGCACATTGCGTATGCGCACAAGAGCCGGCACACAGAAGCGAACACACGCAAAGAGCAGATAGCCAATGCTTCACAAGCCACAAAAAAGCCGGCGCACAGGCGGAAGCTACTTAAACATAATGTGTTCCTATAGTATCCCGCCTGCCCGGCTTATGCACGCATGCCAACACACCGGCGGGAATCCTATAGGCACATTATGTTAAGTATCCAACAACGCATTGTACCACAAAAAATATTGCTCACACACATGAACCCACGCTGGATATTTTTTGTGTTGCAGCCGTGCCGGCCAACGCTTCCCCAAGTGGTGTGGCAAGCCACGAGTTTTATTTATGCCATCTCCTTCCAGTCGGTCAATGGCAAAGCCTACCGGCAGTATGGTAAAAGAATGAACGCATAAAAATGGCATAGCAAAGGTATTGCGGCAAGCCAGCGCTCAGGGGCCGCCAAAAGACTACGGCATAAAACTTCAGTGCATATCATGGGCGCTATATCCTGCACCAGCTTTTGAATGTGTTTGTACCGGCAGTAATCCACGTATTTATTCCGTTTCCTTTTGGCTTTTTCTTTTGCCGCTAATGGCTGGTCGCTAAGCATTTTTTTGCTGCATTTTATTTTTTATCACCAACTAAAATTTACAGCCATGAAGTATTACATCACTTACCCGATCAATGAACCATCAACCGTAACAGATTATTCTATTATCAAAGTGAAAGAGATAGATGAAGCGAACTTTTTAGAAGATTACGGCGACCAGGTTGTAGCAAGCGGCAACAGCCTGATGGAAGTGTTGCTGAATTTTGAACAAGTAAAGAACGAACCCGGGCAATAGCCCGGTTTTTTTCTTTGAAGCGAAAAAATCAACTGGAAGTGAGAAGGCTATAGGCAATATATGGGCAATATATCGGCAACATATTGGCATTTTTAATTTGTCCTTTTTGTTATCAATCCTGGCAAATACTTTTGACCCGGCTCTGCGGGCATAGTGGGAAATCTCCAACAAAATGGAGATTTTATGTCTAAGCAAAAACGCAGCAGTAAAACAGATAAAACTACGCCAAGCAGTAAAAAAATCGAAAACATTCTGGCGTTCGCCAAAGTGCTGGTAGAAATAGTAAAGCTGATAAGGGAGTTTATATCCTGGTGGAATGGATGATTTTTTTCTTTCAATTGAAATATCAGTTGAAAAGAAAAAAAGCTATTTTTACGGACGTTGTGAGAGCAACAAAAGTTCTTTGACGAAAAACCTGTAACCGGCAACCTGTGACCTGAAACAAAAGTTGTGCAGAGGTTTTTGAGTGTCGACCC
>CAZNJG010000045.1:0-8856 GCA_964573305.1 uncultured Opitutaceae bacterium | reverse complement strand
TTTAGCAGAGACTTAAGGGCTACGCGATACCTATTTCACGAAATATCCGGGCTAGTTCCGACGCACAACGATCGATGCCGTTTCCCTCCTGCACACCCAAGCGATCCAGTCGCTCTCGCATGTGCAGGGAGGCTGACGGGCCCTTCCCACTTGGGAAACCCGCGCCCACCCGGCGAGTGTCGAACCGGCCTGGATGAACCGTGGGCGAAGCAACGGCACAACGCCGATTATATTAACCGAACAATTGAGATAAATAATAAATCGCGCCCTCCGCACCACGCGATGAACACAAGCCATATAAAGTTTATTTAGTGGGTGATCGAATTGTATAATTTGTCGTTAAAAACGCCTGAATACGTCATTGGTGAAACACCCGAGATTGTATTGATAATAGAGAACTTTCCCGGGCCCGGTGCCCGAGACCGCTCGCTCCGCGCTCGCGGCTACGTTTCAGAGTTCACTTTGATCAGTGCCGTCAGTGAGCATCAGTGGTCAAAAAGGATCGACATGTCCTGCCGGCGGGGACGCCGGCGCTCCCGGCTTTCCTTCCACATGAACGCCCCACTTCAACAGGCGCGCAGCGCCCTATCCGCTCGCTGCGCGCTCGCGGCTACCCCGGACGTTTCCGAGCCCTTTCATCAGTGCCGATCAGTGTGTGTATCAGTGGTTAAAATGGACCGAGTTGTATTGCCGACGATGGATGGGCATTGCCAGCCAGCAGCCGGCGCTTCCGGGGAGGCGACGGCGGACTATGGATCGACTGAAAATAATCGCCTTGAGGCTCGGCCGTTACTGCATTGGACGGTTCTGCCATGCTGACTGTGTCCGAAACGTTTCCTGCCGATCTTCGCTGGCTCGTGTGCCACACCAAACCTCGCTGCGAAAAGAAATTCGCCGCTTTGCTGGTTGCGGCCGGCTTCGCGCATTACCTGCCGCTGATCGAGAGCGTGCGCCGGTATGCGTCGGGCGAAAAGCGCGCCACCAAACCGCTTTTTCCCGGGTATGTTTTTGCGCAAGTCCCTCTCAGCCGTCAGCGCCGGCTTTATGAGCAGCAGCTGCTCGTCCGCACGTTGACCGTGGACGATGAAGCCACGTTTCTCGCCCAACTCGACCAGGTCAAAAAAACCTTGGCCGCCGGCGTCGCCGTAGCGCTCAAACCTCTGCTCAATCGCGGGCGGCCGGTGCGCATCGCCGGAGGTGCCTTGCGCGGTATCGAAGGCATCGTCGAAGACGCCGAACGCCCGGATGAGGTCGTCGTGAAGGTCGATGTGCTGCAGCAGGGATTGTTGATCAAAGTGCCGGTGGAGCATCTCCAGCCGCTGCACTGACGATGAAGGGTGAATATGGAAGAGTGAAGGGTGAGGGGTGAAGGGCGACTGGCATTCCTTCCACTTCAACGGGCGTCCTTCGGCGCCCCGCGCTCGCGGCTACGTTCTCACTTCCACTTAAACGTCCCACTTCAACGACGATTTCGGGCCCGCAGCGGCAGCCGATTTCACCGAAGTCTCACGCGGGTCTTGCACGATGCCGCGTAAACTGTTTCCCCCTTCGTTTTACCTATGGCATCCCATAATCCCCTTGGCGGCGGACAAGGTCCTCGTAACCATCCCTCTGAATTTGATCCCGCGGACGACGCGATCGATCTGCGCGAATTATTCCTGCGGCTAGCCCGCGGTACTTATCAAATCGCGGGATTCACCTTGATCGGCTTCGCCATTGCCGCCGGACTTTCTCTTTTCTTGGGTCGCGTGCAGCCTGCGGTGACCGCCACCCGCGTGGTATTCTCCTTCCCGGGCTTCGAGCGCGGTGTGTATCCAGACCAATCTCACTTTCATCCGGACGACCTGCGCGCGCCCGTCGTGATCGAAGAAGCGCTTCGTCGCGTCGGGTTGGATCTATCGGACGACTTTCAGACCCGCGTCCGTGGCTCGCTATCCATCGAGGGCATTGTTCCCGCCAACATCATTAAAGAACGCGACCGCCTGCGCGCTTCCGGCCAGACGCCCCCCATGTATGTGCCGGATGAATACGTGCTCTCGCTGGTGATGAAACCCAGTGCGATGTTCTCAAACGTGCAGCGCCAGCAACTGCTCAACGAAATCGTGACGGTTTATCGTGAGAATTTTTATCGCACGTACGGACGCCCTCCACTCGCTTTCGGCACCGCATTTGCGACGCTGCAAAACGCCGACTTTTCCGAGTACGAACTCGTGCTCAATTCGGAGGTCGCGACCATCCGCTCGTACCTCACGCAACAAAATGATGCCGCGCGCTCGTTCCGTTCGGTGACGACGAATCTCACCTTCAAAGACCTGCTCGAGCAGACGGAGTTGTTCGCGCAGATCCAGCTCAACGAGATTCTCGGTATCATTCGACAGAACGGCCTCTCCCGCGACCGCAACCTCGCCATGCTCAAGCTCGATTACTACCTGCGGCTCCTCGAGGAGCGCGAAGCCAAGGCCACCGAGGAAGAAAAAGTCGTTCGCGATCTTCTCAACCAATCGCAGTCGCGCACACAAAACTACGTCCTCGGTTCCGCCGCCCAAGCCCAGAACCGCCCCGACTCGCTGGTGCTCGATCAAGGGTTGATCGATTCCTTGCTGGCCAACGATTCCTACAATTTCCTGGTGCGTCGTGCACTCGATGCCGGCCTCGAAGTGAAGCGTATTCAAGCCGAGAAAAACCGCCTTATCAGCCAGCGCGACAACTTGAAAGCATTCCTCGAAGCTCCATCGAGCGACCAGAGTGTCATCATGGCAAAATCGACCGAGGCGCTCCGGAAACTCGAAACCACCTACAATCTGCTGATCGACAATATCCGCAAAACTCACGCGGACTTCAGCAAGCAGGAGTACAGCCATGCAATCCGCGTGAGCGACCGTATCCGCACCGCGGGTGTCCTTCGGCCGATGGTGATCGCCGGCGTCGTTGGCGCCGTCATCGGCTTTGCCCTCGCGGCCGGACTCGCGCTCATCGGCTCCTACATCGGTCCGCGCGCGCGTCAGGCTTAAGCGCCCGACATAGACAACGGCTCGGTCCGTTTTTTTCTCCCACTGCGGGCGGCCTTTCCTGATGATTGGCCGCCCGTTTGTTTTCCGCCTCATGAGCACAACGCCTTTTCCCCAAAATCTCTTCACGGACACCGAAATCCTGAGAGTATTGCGCGAACACGGGGTCATCGAAGTGCCCAAGGAAAACGAGGCGGTTTCTCTGCGGGCGTTGCCGGTCAATCCTCGCCGCGTTGATCGGGATCGACGGCGCAGTTTTCTCCTTTCGAGTCAGGGGCGACCACTCGCCCACCTCACCGTGGGACCATCGCTGGGCGGGCTTCACGAACGCATCCGGGCCTTCTCCATTGCGTGTCCTGAGCTCGCGCTGCGCCCGCTCTTTTTTGTGGAGCACGACGGCATCGATTATCTCGGCCGCGAATACTTTGCCGGTGAAACGGTCGAGCACCTTCTCAGCATCGGAACGCTCTCACAACAAGCCGCCGGAGAGTTAAAAGCCCGCGCGCTGCAGCTCCTCGATTCGAAGGCAACGGCGTCCAGCGTGCACGCGGCGCAAGAGGAAGCCCGGGTGGTCTTCCAGCAGTTTGCAAAGCTGCCGACTCCATCTGCAATCGACCGGCAAATCCTGCTCGAAGTGACTGCTCCGGTGATCCTCGAAGAGATCGCACGACGCCCGGCAATCCAGCGCTGGAGCAATCATGATTTCACCCCGCGTAATTTAATTCTGGATACACAAGGGGCTCTCCGATTGATCGATCACGAGTTCTCCCGACCGACCCATTTCCCCGAAGAAGACGAGTGGCGCTGGCACTTGTTTTCCGCCGCGGCCTCCGCTGCCACAGCCTCGCTGCCGGCATGGCTGGAGGTATTTTTCTGGATGAAACAGATGGTCTTGAGCCACGAAACGATCGAGCCGTTGGAAGATGCCAAAGATGCTAACCATGCGATGGACCGCATCGCGTACCAACTGACCGCCCTGCTCCCGGCAGAAGGTTCCACGCGCAGCCGGTTGCTCCGTAGCGTCGCGCATCAAGCTCCTCTGCTCCAGGAAAACCAACGTCTGCTCGCGAGCAACGCCGCACTCACCGACAAACTGGCGCGTATCCAAAATTCGAATTCATGGAAGATCACCGCCTGGCTGCGCGCCATCCGGCGGCTGCTCACTGGTGAGTGATCATCACTCCGTTTGCCACCTTTCTCTGTCCCGATGTCCGTTCCCGCCCCTGCTCCTGAAACTGCGCCCGATGCCGAAGCTCCCGAATATTTCGCGCCTTCGTGGGGACGTGCGCTGTTCGCTGCGTTGCTGGCTTTCCTCGCGTTCCTGCTTCCGCAGAAAATCGCCCTCGAGTGGTATCCGCTGAACGAGCCCGGCAACGATATCCACTACCTTGAAGCGACGCTGCGGACCAGCAACACCGGCAACATCCGCATCATCTACGACTGCGGTTTTGGTTTCGTCGAACCTTACAACATCACCATTCCCGTCGCGCCGAGCGACATGGCGTTTACCTACACCTTTCCCCTGCCCGATGCGCCGCTTCGAAAACTCTACATCGATCCCGTGGATGCACCGGGAGAACTCGAGTTCACGCGCCTGCGCATCATCAATCGCCGCGAAGAAGAGGTGCGCAATTTTTCGCCGGACGAATTTAAAATCAGCGAGGGCCTGAGACTCGAACCGACACTCCACGGCTGGAAACTCGTCGCCACCGAAGCGACTGCTTTCGATGCCGGAGCCGACGTCGATTTCCTGCCGGTTCGCCCCGTCGGCATGAACTACCGCAACGTGCTGCGCTGTCTCCTTTCCTGGAGTTATCTTTCGTTCATGCTCTGGCTGATCGTGCTGGCGATCTACTTCGCGACGCTGCGCCATCGCCGGGGAAAAGACATTCTGCGCGCCTGCGCATTTCTCCTGTTGATCTGCTGCTTGATGGCCTTCGTCGGCACACGCGGCATGCTCAAGAACACGTACCGCATCTCGAAGTTCAAACCGGTGAAAGTCCCCTCGGGCCACACCCTGGAGTTCGAAGTCGCGGCGCAGCACCCCGCCGACGTTTCGCTCATCACGCACCCGACCCAACCCGGCGATCACCCAGCCGCCCCGCTCGCGGATCATCCCCATCTGCAGCCCGTCCGTTTCCCGCTGACCGATCTGTCAAAAGATGCAGACGTAAAACTCCGGCTGCCGGACGGTGCGGTAAAAGTAATGCCGCTGCGGATACGCGATGGCGGTCGTTACACCGTGCTTGAAATTCCGGTGAGCGCATTGCAACCGCGAGAAGACACTGTGCTCACGACGACAGACGGTCGCCACTACATTCAGCTCCGCGAAGAAGACGCTGACCGAGAATTCACGCTGGATCCTGAATACGTCCAAAAAATTGCCGCCCTGCTGTCCGCGCCTCCACGTGTGACCCCGTAGGAGGAACGGTGAAGGGTGAAGGGTGAAGGGTGAAGGGTGAAGGGGGCCGCTGGTTTTCTTCGACGTAAACTTCCCACTTTCACCGGCGCGCAGCGCCATGTCCGCTCGTCACTCGATATGAACCGCGCCGGCCTTTTCGGTTTCGATCCGGTATCCGTCGCCGGAAAATCGCACAACGACATCGCCATTGATTCCACTGACATAGGCGGGCACGCCCGCGTCGTGGAAATACGTCCGCACACGTTTACTACGCAATGAGTGCCACAGATCGCGCGGTGACGGCACCAAGGCCGCACGCGCCTCCACTCGATCAAAGAATTCATTGGGCGCCAGGCCTTCCGTGCCATGATGCGGCACCTTGAGGATGTCCGCGCGCAAATCGAAATCGCTCGTCGCGAGGTAAGTTCCCAGCGCCAGATTCAGATCACCGGTGAATAACACGCGAGTGGTTCCATGCGTGAAACGCACGATGATACTCGTATCGTTAATATCCGTTTCGCCGACCGGAGTATTCACTCCGTCGTAGAGACAAACGACATCGAGTGTGGTGAGCGTTTCGCCCTGCTTCAGCTCGAGCAAACGTTCGCCTGCCTGAGGCGTGAAATAGGGAATTTGTTTATCCCGCAGCAGCGCGAGTAACGATTGCACATCCTCCCAATTGCATCCCCAGGGTTGCTCTCGATCGGCGAGACGTCGATCACCCGGAAGATTGATGGCGACCCGCTCAATCTGAATACCCGCCGCGATGAGACTGCGCAAACTCCCATAGTGGTCGGCATGAAAATGACTGATCACCACGAGGCGCAGTTTTTCCACGCGGTGCTTCTTCAAATAGTCGAGCGTCCTGCCCTCTGCATACAACGCATCAGCAACATCAATCATCGCATGAGTACCGTCGCTAAACGACAGCAGATGCGAATCCGCCTGATGTCCCTCGACGCAGACATTGATCATCGTCCACGACGTTTCGCGAGCGTTGCGACACCCCCCAAATGCCGCCAACGCCCCCATCAGTAAGAAGAAAGAAAGAAAACGACCTAATCGGGGGGCATATTGTTGAGGCCAACGCATCCCCATCGGCCTAGGTGCTGCCGCATAAAAAACAAGTTCTGTGTGCCAAAAAGTACCCATGAAAGTGTCACGTATTACGTGACACTTTATTGTATCACACTATGGTAAAACGAATTACCCGTCCTAAGAACAGGATGAAGACACCCTAACCCGCGTGAGTTAGGTTGGCGGGGAGAAAGCCGGCGACACCAAGCGCCTATTCTCTAAAAAAGACAGCGGAGCATTTGACGCAGACTACCGAGCGGACGATTTTAACCCCGTTCGCCCCCGCGCGGACGACGATCGCCACGGTGATCGCAAAACCCGGATCAACCGTCCGGAAAAAGAACCGCCGCCCCCGCCAAGGAGACGGCGGTTTTCTTTTCGGTAAGCGCGCTCGGCCATTCTTCCTCGCGACCGCAACTGGACTGTTTCGCTCACGGTGTCGCTGAGCATTTCGCCGTACGCCGAATGCACCGTCGGTCGGCCCTCTGACTCGTGGATATGATGGCGGTGTGGCGCCCGCGCGTTCTCAAGAAGCGGGCCGGATGCTGAACTCTTACAGCGTTATTGGAACGCTCTCGCGCACGTCCGCGCCTCCAACGGATCCAAAACGGCGGGTGCCCAAAATGGCAGCTCTCTGCTCTGCGGTTTCTCCACCCCTTGATTACCGGGGTCGCCCCTAACAATTAACGCTTGTTCGCTTCCCGACACCGGGTTTCCTCCCAGCTCTTCACATGATCTATCTCCTCGGTGGTTCCGGATACGTTGGGCAGGCTTATCAAGCGCTTCTTGCGCGGAAAAACATTCCGTTTCGCAACCTGCGACGCGCCGAAATCGACTATACCAATCCCGCCATTCTCAGCGCGGCGCTTAAAGCCGACCGCCCGGAGTTCCTCATCAACGCCGCCGGATACACGGGCAAACCCAACGTCGATGCGTGCGAACTCCACAAGACGGATTGCCTTTTTGGCAACGCCGTCCTGCCCGGCCTCATCGCTCAAGCCTGCGCGGAAGCCGGCGTGCCGTGGGGCCACGTTTCCTCCGGCTGCATCTACACCGGCAAGCGCGCCGACGGCAGTGGTTTCACGGAAGAGGACACGCCCAACTTCAGCTTTCGCACCAACAACTGCTCTTTCTACAGCGGCACCAAGGCTCTCGGCGAAGAAGTCCTCTCCGACAAACCCGACGTCTACATCTGGCGTCTCCGCATCCCCTTCGACAACGTGGACAACCCGCGCAACTACCTCACGAAGTTGATGCGTTACGCGAAGCTCCTCGATGCGGAAAACTCCATCTCGCAGTTGCACGAGTTTGTCGCGGCCACCTTCGCGTGCTGGGAAAAACGCGTTCCTTTTGGTACGTACAACGTCACCAATCCCGGTCACGTGACCACGCGCGAAGTGGTTTCACTGATCGAAAAAAGCGGCGTACACCCGAAGAAGTACGAGTTCTTCTCCAGCGAGGACGAATTCATGAAACTCGCCGCCAAGACCCCGCGCTCCAACTGCGTGATGTCGTCCGCCAAACTCGCCAGCGTGGGCATCCAAATGACACCCGTCCGCGATGCCGTGGAACAAGCCCTGCGCGATTGGCGGAGATAAGAGGTGTAAGCCTCCAAGAAGTGTAAGAGGTGTAAGATGAGTAAGCACGAGCAGGGACCCAATCGGCGGCCAGTTTCGCCCATCTATAATCATGGGAGTTGATTTCGAAAGTTGGCGGGATCTGCTCGTCTGGCAAAAGCCCACGCTGCGGTTCTGGAGATGTATAAGGTCACAAAGACCTTTCCTCCCGACGAAAGATTCCGGCTCATTGATCAGCTGTGCCGATCAGCGGCTTCCATTCCCACCAACATCGCTGAAGGTAAAGGCCGGGATACTGCCCCCGATTTCCGTCATTTCTTGATCGTCGCGCGCGGGTCCACTGAAGAAACCCGCTATCTCCTGCTCCTCGCGAAGGACCTCAACTACCTTTCCACCGACATCTATGCAGCTCTGGCGGGCACCTACACCGAAGTCTCCAAAATGCTCAACGCCCTGATAAAAACCCTCCGCTGACCCCGCCCCCTGCCCCCTTACCCCTCCTACCCCTCCTACACCTCTTACTCCTCTTACTCCTCTTACCACTTACACCTCTTATGAACTTATTAGTCACCGGCGGCTGCGGTTTCATCGGCTCCAACTTCATCCGGCAGCGGCTGACAGAGTCCGGCTCGCCTCTCACCAAACTCGTCAATCTCGACGCGCTCACTTACGCGGGCAACCCGGCCAATCTCGCCGACCTCGCAGAAGACCCGCGCTATGTCTTCGCGCATGGCGACATCGGCGACAGCACACTCATCTCGAAACTCCTCGCGGATCACGCGATCGATGCCGT
>CAZNJG010000044.1:0-9347 GCA_964573305.1 uncultured Opitutaceae bacterium | reverse complement strand
ACCCAAGAGATCAGCGATTCCTACTTATTGCACGCTTTAATCACTCAGGACACTACGGACATGTGTATAAACTCGCCGAAGCGATTGCCGCGGGTGCGCGCGAAGTGCCCGGCGCCAACGTCGAGGTGCTGCAAGTCGCCGAGACCTTGTCCGACGAAATCCTCGTCAAGATGGGCGCGCTCGAGGCGAAGAAAAGCTTCGCGCACGTTCCGATCGCCGATCCGAAAAAACTGAACGAAGCCGATGCGATCATCATCGGCTCGGGCACGCGTTATGGCAGCGCGACGGCGCAGATGCAGGCATTCTTCGACGCGACCGGCGGACACTGGAGCAGTGGCGCGCTGATCGGAAAAGTCGGCGGCATTTTCACGTCATCCGCGAGTCAGCATGGCGGTCAGGAAACGACGATCATCAGCATGCAGACATTTCTCTTCCACCAAGGCATGGTCGTGGTCGGCGTGCCGTACGCGGCGAAAGGTTTGCTCAACATGACCGAGATCACCGGTGGGTCGCCGTATGGCTCATCCACGATCACGGATGGCGACGGTTCGCGTCAGCCGAGCGCGAACGAACTCGAGATCGCGCGCTTTCAAGGACGTCACACGGCGCAAATCGCCGCGAAGCTTGCGGTAAAATAAACGACGCATCTCTTCTTCCGCGAATTATGAAGACACTCTATCGCACACAGGCCACCGCCACCGGCGGTCGGGAAGGCAAGGCATCCACCGCGGACGGCGTACTCGCCGTGACGCTTTCCACACCGAAGGAACTCGGCGGCGGCGGCGGGTCGGGCACGAATCCCGAGCAGTTGTTTGCCGCGGGTTACTCGGCCTGTTTCCTCGGCGCTCTGAAATTCGTCGCCAACAAAACCGGCGCAAAGATCTCTGCGGATGCCACGGTGTCCGCCGAGGTGGGCATCGGTCCGCGCGACGATGGCGAAGGTTTCGGCATCGAAGTCACGCTCACGATCAAGCTGCCGGGACTCGAAAAAACCGAGGCGCAGAAGCTCGTCGATCAGGCGCATATCGTGTGCCCGTATTCGCACGCGACGCGCGGCAATATTCCGGTGACGCTCAACGTCGCTTGAGCATGAAGCCGCGGGCGGTGCGCGAGGATTTTTTCGCACCGCCATGCGCTGTAATGGAATTTTGAATACATGACGCAGTCTCTTCACGATGCGCGCCGCAGGCTTCGGTTGGGCGCACCGCCCGAGTCCGCCCGCGCAGCGATTATTCTGCTCCACGGACGCGGTTCGTCGGCGCGCGACATGGCCGGGCTGGCGATGGCGCTCAACGATGAGTCGCTGGCGTTCATCCTGCCGGAGGCGACGAACAATACGTGGTATCCGCAGCGGTTTCTCGAGCCGCTCGAAGCGAACGAGCCCTGGCTCGGCTCCGCGCTGGGCGTGGTGGATGCGTGTGTGAATGAACTGCTCGCGGCCGGTCTGCCCGGCGAGCGGATCGGGCTCGCGGGGTTTTCCCAAGGCGCGTGTCTCTCGCTCGAATACGCGCTCACGCATCCGCGGCGTTACGGGTTTGTCGGAGGTTTAAGTGGTGCGTTGATCGGGCCGCTGGATCGCCCGCGTGCGACAGCGGATTTGCAGGGAACGCCGGTGTTGCTGGCGTGCGCGGAGAACGATGCGCACATCCCGCTCGATCATGTGGAGCGAAGCGTGGAGGTTTTTCGTGCGAGTCGCGCGGAGGTCACGCGCCAGATTTACAGCGGCAGTGCGCATACCGTATTCCCGGAAGGACTCGCTTGGCTGAAGCAGCGTGTGGCTGCGCTCGCTTGAAACATGCGGGCACAAAAAAGCCGCGCGATGCAGCGCGGCTTTGAGATCGAAAGCAGTCGGAGCCGCTCTTAGGCGGAAGCGGCGACGAAGTTCTTTTCGGCGGCGTCCCAGTCCACGACATTCCAGAAGGCCGCGATATAGTCGGGGCGGCGGTTCTGGTAGTTGAGGTAGTAAGCGTGCTCCCAGACATCGAGGCCGATGACGGGTTTGCCTTCGATCCCGGCCACGGCCTTGCCCATGAGCGGGCTGTCCTGATTGGCGGTGGAGCCGACGGCGAGTTTCTTGTCGCTGCCGATATAGAGCCAGGCCCAGCCGGAGCCGAAGCGGGTGGTGGCGGCCTTGGTGAACTCTTCCTTGAATTTATCGAAGCTGCCGAAGGTCGCGTTGATGGCTTCGGCGAGTTTGCCCTTGGGCGCGCCGCCCTTGTTGGGGCCGAGAATGGTCCAGAAGAAAGCGTGGTTGCTGTGACCGCCGGCGTTGTTGCGGATGCCGCCGCGGATGGCCTCGGGAACTTTGCTCAGGTCGGCGATCAGCGTGTTGACGTCGAGCGCGGCGATGGCGGCGTGGTCCTTGAGGAGATTGTTGGCGTTGGTGATGTATGCCTGGTGGTGCTTGCCGTGATGGATCTCCATCGTCTTCGCATCGATGTGCGGAGCGAGAGCGTCGGAAGCGTAGGGAAGCGGGGGGAGTTCGTAAGCCATGATGAGTGGTGGTTGTGTTTAGAGGTGAAGGGGAACGAGTAAGGACGGATGAAGCGGCGTCAACCGACGGGCGGAAATAGCGCCGCGCGCCCGGTCAGTTATTAAAGCGGAAAAGGGCGACGTCGCCGTCTTGGAAGACATACTCTTTGCCCTCGAGGCGATATTTGCCGGCTTCGCGCGCGGCGGCAGTGCTGCCGAGGCGGACGAGATCTTCGTAGGAAACGACTTCGGCTTTGATGAAGCCTTTTTCGAAATCGGTGTGGATGACCCCCGCGGCTTGGGGCGCTTTCCAGCCTTTGCGGATGGTCCAGGCGCGCACTTCTTTTTCACCCGCCGTGAAGTAGGTTTGCAGCCCGAGCAACGCGTAGGTGGCGCGGATGAGGCTGGAAACGCCGGAGTCGCTCACGCCGAGATCCTGGAGAAACGCCTTCGCTTCTTCGGGCGAAAGTTCGATGAGCTCGGCCTCGATGCGCGCGCTGATCGGCACGTAAGCGGCGTCGTGGTGGGTGCGGACGAACTCGGCGACTTTTTGGACGAAGGGATTTTGCTCGGCGGTCGCGAGATCGCCTTCGGCGACGTTGCACGCGTAGAGCACGGGTTTGGCGCTGAGCAGTTGGAAAAGCTGGAGGAGCTTCTTCTCCTCGTCGGTCGCGGGGAGGATGTTGGCCGGCTTGTTTTCGTTGAGATGCGGCTTGAGACGCTCGAGCAAGGCGACCTCGGCCTGCGCCTCTTTGTCGCCGGATTTCGCTTTCTTCTGCGTCTTGTCGATGCGCTTGGTGACGGCATCGAGGTCGGCGAGGATCAGCTCGGTCGTGATGACTTCGATGTCACGCACGGGATCGACGTTGCCCATGGTGTGAAGAATGTCGCCGTCTTCGAAGCAGCGGACGACGTGGACGATGGCATCGGTCTCGCGGATGTTGGCGAGGAACTGGTTGCCCAAGCCTTCGCCCTGACTGGCGCCTTTGACGAGGCCCGCGATGTCCACGAATTCCATGGCGGCGGGAATGACGACATTCGTCTTGGCGATTTTTTGGAGAACGTACGCGCGCTCATCCGGCACGGTGACGACGCCCACATTGGGATCGATCGTGCAAAAAGGATAATTGGCCGCCTCGGCTTTGCGGGAGCGGGTGAGGGCGTTGAAGAGAGTGGACTTGCCGACGTTGGGCAGTCCGACGATGCCTGCTTTGAGCATAAGCCGCGGACCTTCGCGCCGGGTGGCAGACCGGTCAAGCCCGCAACCGAGCGCTGGCGATGGGCTTCCTCAGGCGGCGAGATGCTCGAGCGTTTCATTGATCTGCCCGGCGGTGGAGTTGATCGCGGAAACGGCGGCCGGCGTCGAAAATGTGAGACTGCTTAACCGGGCGACGACATCTGACAATTCGCGCGACTCGCCGCCGGCTTTCTCGATCTGCTCCCGCAAGCTCGCAAACATGGCGCGGAGTTCGGCTCCCTTAGCCAGATGCGCGGCCTCCACCAAGCCGGCGACCTGCGCGACTTGAAGCGTCACGATTTCCTTTCGCAGCGATTCGTTATTGGAATCGAGCCCGGGCAACCCGCTGCGGAGGGTGATCAACGCCTTCGTGGCGTGATCGAGGACGGAGGCGAAAGTGCCGTGCAGCGCGCGGAGCAGGGCGAGCTTTTCCCTCTTCACGCCGATATCCTCGGTGCCGGCGATCTCGGCTTGAAAAAACAGGGAAACTTCGAGGAGCAGGCGCGATTCCGAGATGTGCGCGGCCACTGCCTCCAGGGTCGTGGAGGTGGTGGAAATGGCCGCGATCAGGTGGTCGACGCTAACGCCGAGTTCGCGCGCGCAGCCGTTGAGAAAGTTGGCGATCGTGCCCACGGTGACGCCGTCGCGGCCGAGCGGGTCGGACGCGAGATGAGCGTTGAGTGCGTTGATGCGGAAGTTCTCCGCGAGGTCGTGGACGACGGTCGTTTTTTGCTGCATGCCTGCATGGATGGCAGCGAATTCGTCGAGCTGCTTGAACAAGCTGTTGAGCGCGCCGTACACCGATTGACTGAGGCCGTAGAGCGATTGGGTGCGACGATCGCCGGAGATCGTGTGGGGAAAAAGAGTGAGCCGGCGTTCGCGCAAGGCCGCGTCGCGCAACTTGATTTCCTGGTTGAGGCAATGCCGGCTGAATGCGTCGTATGTCGCGAACCCAAGTGTCGCCAAGGCATCGACAAGGAGACGCGTGGAGGCATCGATCGCTTCCGCCGCGGAAAGGCCTGCGGCGAGCGCCGTCTGCTCGGCTTCGAGCATCTTTTGATAGAGCCCGGCGACCGTGGCGAGCATCGGAGCCGCTGGTTTGAAGCGGACCGACAGATAGCCGTCGGCCTCGGGAAAAATCGACGCGAACACCCAGTAGTGATTTCCGTTGCGCGCCTGGTTGATCACGTAACCGAGAAACGGTTTGCCCGAGGCAACGGTCTTCCAAAGAAGCGCAAATGCCGCGCGCGGCATGTGGGGATGTCGGATAAGATTGTGCGGCTGCCCGATCATCTGCGCCGACGAGTATCCGCTGGTGCGCGAAAACACGGCATTGCCAGCCGTGATAATTCCGCGGCGATCCGTGGTCGAAAAAAAGAGTTCGTTGATTTCGAAGGGCTGCGCGATGCCCGTCGGTGCCACGGATTGCTGTTTCATCGTGCGTCAAGAAGGCCCCGATGGGACCACGGCGCGCGTAGCACGCCTCGTACTTAGGAGGCGGCGGTCGGCGAAGTTGGGGTGAGGAGGGCGAAACACGCGGTGTGAATTACCCAATCGGTTCGTCTATCGCCGCTTGAAGCGAAATCCATCGAACTTTTGCGATTTTTCCCCGGCATCGCATGCCGCTGTTCATCGAATGGAGGCCGAGCGTACTTGCGGGATGCGTGTTGTGTCCCGCGATGCTCTTCATCGCCAGGTTTCGGCGTGCGCGTGCGGGCGTTTTCGGCAGGGTGGGTGGTGAGCACCCTTGGTGACGCGGCGCAAATAGGCGGCTGCCGAAGAATGTCGGCTCTTGACAAGGCTTCCGTGCGCCGGTGAATTTCACGGCTTTTCCAAAAACACAACCGTTCGAAAACCATTTCACATGGCTCTCAAAATCCGTCTCTCGCGCGTCGGCGCCGTTCACAAACCTGTCTACCACGTTGTTGTGGCCGAGGCCCGCTCGCGTCGTGACGGCCGTCCCGTCGAACTGCTGGGCACCTACACCCCGCAATCCAAGAGCCAGCCGCTCATCCTCGACGCCGAACGCGCCGAGTACTGGTTGAGCAAGGGCGCAGTCGCGACCGACACCGCCAAGACGCTCATCAAGAAAGCCAAGAAGGCCGCTTCGGCTGCCTGAGTTTCTGGCGATCACGCGCGGCCAACGCGTCGTGTCTTTTTCTGAGCCTCGGATGCGTTCCGGGGCTTTTTTATTTTCGCGTAATCCGGCCCTCCTTTCACCGAACTTCCGTCATGCCGCTTCATATCGACCTGCTGACCTTGTTCCCGCGCCTGCTTGATGGCGTGCTGACTGAAAGCATCCTCGGCAAAGGCATCGCTGCAAAGTTGCTCTCGGTGCAGATCCACGATTTGCGCGCATGGACCACCGATAAACACAAGACCGCCGACGACCGTCCGTTTGGCGGCGGCGCGGGCATGGTCATGAAACCGGAACCGGTCTTCGCGGCGATGGAGCAGATCCAGACGCCGGGTTGCCGGCGCATCTATCTCACGCCCGATGGCACACCGCTCACACCGGCGATCGCGCAGGATCTCGCGCAGCAGTCGCATATCATTTTTCTCAGCGGACATTACGAAGGCATCGATCAACGGATCCGCGACAACGTGATCGATAAGGAGATCAGCATCGGTGATTATGTGCTCACCAACGGCACGCTCGCCGCGGCGGTCGTGATCGATGCGCTCAGCCGCTTCATCCCCGGTGTTTTAGGAGAAGAAAAGTCATTGACGCACGAATCTCACACCGGCACGTTGCTCGACTTTCCTCAATACACGCGTCCCGCCGAGTTTCGCGGCATGTCCGTGCCTGACGTCCTTCTGTCGGGCGATCACGGCAAAATCGAGAAGTGGCGGTACGCGCAGCAATTGGAGAAAACCCGCCAAGTCCGCCCAGATTTATTCGAAAAACACCGTCATGAATCCCGTCATTAAAGAAATCACCGCCCACCAAGTGAAGAGCGACCTGCCGCCGTTCAAGGTTGGCGATGGCGTGCGCGTGCACACCAAAGTACGCGAGGGCGATAAAGAGCGCATCCAGATTTTTGCTGGCATCGTCATCGCGCGCAAAGGCACGGGTATCCATGAAGCGTTCACCGTCCGCCGCATCAGCTACGGCGAAGGCGTCGAGCGCGTTTTCCCGGTCAATTCGCCGAACATCGAGAAGATCGAAGTGGAGAAGGAATCCGAGCCGATGAAGGCCCGCCTCTATTATCTCCGCAAGCGCCTCGGCAAGGCCGCCGTCGCCGTCAAGGTGAAGCGCAACCGCGTCGCCGCGACCAAGTAATTTCCGCCGTCTTTGAGACTGCGATTCCCTTTCGAGCGAGCCCACCACGGGCTCGCTTTTTTGTTGGTGGAATTGCCCCAATTTCGGCTTCCACCCCGCGTTCTGCGCGCCTTAATCCCTTAACTTCCGGTCACGTGAGCGCACCCCGCGCGACGGCCGGCAATGTTCTCCCTTTCCTCATGAAACTCGAAACAGAAATCCTCGCGAAAGCCTGCGCTCAAGCCCGTGGCCTGGCCATCGATGCCGTCCATAAATGCTCGTCGGGCCACCTCGGTCTGCCGCTCGGTGCGACCGAAATCGGCGCCGTGCTTTTTGGCAACGCCCTCGTCCACAATCCCGACGATCCCAAGTGGCTCAATCGCGACCGCTTCATCCTCTCCGCCGGTCACGGCTCGATGTTCATCTACACGTGGCTGCACCTCAGCGGCTACGATCTTTCGCTCGATGAGCTGAAGAACTTCCGCCAGCTCCACAGCAAGACCCCCGGCCATCCCGAGTTTCACGAGACGCCCGGCGTCGAGGCCACCACCGGCCCCCTCGGCCAAGGCATCGCCAATGCCGTCGGTTACGCCGTCTCCGGCAAGATGGCCGAAGCGCGTTTCAACACCGCCGAGCACAAGATTTTCGACAACCACATCATCGCCCTCGCCGGCGACGGTTGCATGCAGGAAGGCGTCGCCCTCGAAGCCGTTTCCTTTGCGGGCCACCAAGGCCTCGACAACCTCATCCTCATTTACGACGCGAACGACGTCACCCTCGACGCCATGGCCGACAAGTCGCAGAGCGACGATGTCGTGAAGCGCTTCAAGTCGATCGGTTGGGACGTGCAGGTTCTCACCGACGGCCACGATCAAGCCGCGATCTTCAAGTCGATCAACAAGGCCAAGAAAGCCACCTCCGGCAAACCCCAGCTCATCGTCGCCAAGACGATCATCGGCAAGGGCATCCCCGAAGTGCAGGGCACGCAAAAGGGTCACGGCGAAGGCGGCGCCAAATTCGCCGATGCCGCCCGCGCCGGTCTCGGTCTTCCCGCCGACCAGCACTTCTACGTCAGCGACGACGTCCGCGAATATTTCGCGAAGCACAAGAAGCGCCTCGTGCGCGCGTACAAGGCGTGGGGAAAAACCTTCGAAGCCTGGAAGTCCGCCAACCAAGAAAAAGCTGCGCTCCTCGAATCGCGCAACGCGCCCATCACGGCCGATAATCTCCTCGCTCAGATCCCGGTGTTCCCGACGGATGCCAAGCTCGCGACTCGCGCCGCCGGCCGCGACGTGCTTCAGCCTATCGCCGCCGCCCAGCCGCTCTTCGTCTCCGGCAGCGCCGACCTCTACGGTTCGACGCTCAACTACATCGCCGCCGACAAAGACTTCGACAAAACCAACCGCGCCGGCCGCAACATCCGCTACGGCATCCGCGAACACGCGATGGCCGCGATCAACAACGGCATCGCTTACGACGGCATCTTCCGCACCTCGTGCGCGACCTTCCTCGTCTTCGCCGATTACTCGCGTCCTTCGATGCGTCTCGCCGCGCTCGCGAAACTGCCCGTCACCTACATCTACACGCACGACTCGATCGGCGTCGGTGAAGACGGCCCGACCCACCAGCCGGTGGAAACGGTGTCCGGTCTCCGCGTGATTCCGAATCTCGACGTGATCCGTCCCGCCGACCCCGAGGAAACCGCCGGTGCTTTCGCCGCCGCGCTCGAGCGCAACGACGGCCCGACGCTGCTCGCGCTCACGCGCCAGAATCTGCCGAACTTGAACGATATTCCGGTCGAAACCCGCCGCCAGGGCGTGAGCAAAGGTGCTTACATCGCCGTTCAAGAAACGGCCGAACTCACGCACATCCTGCTCGCGGCCGGCTCTGAACTGCAGCTCGCGGTCGCCGCGGCCAAGCAGCTCGGCGCAGGCGTGCGCGTCGTCTCCGTGCCGTCGTTCGAGCGTTTTAACCGCCAGTCGGCTGAGTACCGCGAGTCGGTTCTTTCGAAGGCCGTCCGCAAGCGCGTCGCGATCGAAGCCGGCGTCACCGGTCTCTGGCACCAATACGTCGGCCTCGATGGCAAGGTGATCGGTATCGACCGCTTCGGCATCAGCGCCCCCGGCACGACCGTCTTCAAGGAACTCGGCATCACCGCCGAGGCCGTGGTCGCCGCCGCGCAATCGCTGTAACCAAAAAACGGATACACGCGCCTTTGCGCGCATTTGGTTTCGAAGGCGGCTCCGGTTTGGAGCCGCCTTTTGTGTGTTTCCGAATCTCAGCGTGGTTCGCTGGTGGAACGCGCCGTCCCGGCGCGTTTGTTAGAGCATTTCAAATAGAGTTGTAGCCGAATAAATCGTGTGCAGGATGGGGGAA
>CAZNJG010000043.1:0-9604 GCA_964573305.1 uncultured Opitutaceae bacterium | reverse complement strand
TGTAGCAGAGACTTAAGGGCTACGCGATATTTATTTCACGAAATATCCGGGCTAGGGCTCGAGGTGGGCGGATACGTCGTTGGGAATTCTCGCAGCCAACGAGGACGTCGGCGCTCCCAGAGCCGCTCGGTGCGCGCGAGGCGTGAAAAAACCGCCGCGGGTGGGCGGCGGTTTTTGTTGGGTCGGGAGGGAAAGCAGGCGCGGTTACTGCACCGGATTGCCCCATTCGTCGGTTTTGGCGCCGGTGTTTTCGAAGCAGTTGATCATCGTGATCGAGGCCACGTGGCTGATGACGGACGGCTTGGTGACGCCTTCAAAGCGGCAGTTGACGAGCGTGATGTTGCCGATCGGGGTGCGTTCGTAGCCGCGCAGGAAGAGGGCGTGCGGGGCTTTGCCGGCGGTGAGGTTTTCCACGAAGACGTTGCGGAGGATGGGATCGAATTTGCCGGTGTCGCCTTCTTCGTAGAAAAAGTCGGCGAGGATCACGGCCTGCTTCACCTGGCCGACCTTCACGTTGCGCACGTACACGTTTTCGATGATGCCGCCGCGGTGGGAGTTGGTCTTGAAGCGGATGGCGCGGTCGAGGTCGGGGCTGCTCATTTCGCAGTTTTCCACGAAGACGTTGCGCGCGCCGCCGGAGATCTCGGAGCCGATGACAACGCCGCCGTGGCCTTCGACCATGCGGCAATTGCGGATGATGATGTTTTCGGAGGGGACGTTGAGGCGGCGGCCGTCGGTGTTGCGGCCGGACTTGATGGCGATGCAGTCGTCGCCGGTGTCGAAGAGGCAGTCTTCGATGAGCACGTCCTTCGAGGATTCGGGGTTGCAGCCGTCGTTGTTGGGGCCGTGGGTTTTGATTTTCACGCCGCGCACCGTGACGTTTTCGCAGAGCACGGGGTGGATTTCCCACATGGGCGAATTGAGGATGGTGACGCCCTCGATGAGGATGTTTTTCGAGCGGTAGGGCTGGATGAACATCGGGCGGAGGTAGGAACCTTCCGCAAAGATGCGCTGCTCGACGGGCACGCCGGCGTCGCAGGCTTCTTCGAGTTTGCGACGGGCTTCGTGCTGGCGCGGCATGCCTTTTTTCCAGCCGCCCTCGTCGTTACCTTTCCACGGCCACCAGTTTTCCGTGGTGGCGCGACCGTCGAGGGTGCCTTTGCCGGTCACGGCGATGTTGGTCTGTTCGAAGGCGTAGATGAGCGGCGAATACCCCATGCACTCCATGCCTTCCCAGCGCGTGAAAACGGCGGGGAGATAGTCCTTGGGGTCGGTCGAGAAGGCGAGGGTGGCGCCTTCGGAGACGTGGAGGTTGACGTTGCTCTTGAGGTGGATCGGTCCGGTGGCGAACACGCCCGCGGGCACGACCACGCGGCCGCCGCCGGCGGCGTGGGCGGCCGCGATGGCTTTGCGGATGGCGGCGGTGGCAGGTGTTTTGCCGTCGGCCACGGCGCCGAAGGCCGCGTCGGTGATGGTGAAGTCGCGATTGGGGAAAGTCGGCGCCTTGATGCGTGCGAGGATCTTATCGGCTTCGGCCCACGCAGCGGCGGAGACTTCGGAGGTCGCGTGGGTGGCTGGTTGCGCTTGGGCGAAGGAGGGCAGGACGCTGCCTAGCAAAAGCAGGCTGGCGAACAAAGCGCGGCCGCGGAGAAACGAAATCGACATGGGAGGAGGATGGTCGGGGTTGAGGATTGAAGGAGACGGACGGGCTTTGCGTACACGAGTCGTTGCGAGAAGTTCAACCCGGATTCCCGCGGCCCGTCCGACAACCGGTAAAACCGCACGCACTCTGCCTCGGACAGGCGACGGAGCGGCTGCTGTTTTTGGCAATCACGACGATGCCTTCCGATGTGCTGGTTGTGGAAGTTCCGCCGGGCAGGAGTGGTGGCCTGGCAGAGGCGGCAATTGCTGCCATCTGGGGGGATGTCCTTACTGGGCAAAACTTGCCCCGGAAAAACACCTATGTTTTAATTTGTTTCAGTATAGCGACTTGGGAAACTGGCATTGGCGTTGCTAGGGAGGAGACCCCAGATGAATATCGGTCTCTACCAAAGTGCAGCTTCTCTCTCGGCGCTCGAGCGCTGGCAGGATGTGACGGCCCAGAACATCACCGCCAGCCAGGTGACGGGTTATCGCAAACGCACGGTTGAGTTTTCCGGTGTATCCATGGGTGAAATACAGGCCGACCCTGCGCGCGGCCGGATCGGCAGCGGCGAAGGACCGGCGTCGATTTTCCCGAAGGCCACCTTTGGCATCAATTTTCAGAATGGTGAAAACTACCCGACAGGTCGCCCGCTCGATGTGGCGATCGAGGGCGAGGGGTTTTTCGAGCTTTCCCTTCCCGATGGCTCCAGCGCCTACACCCGGGCCGGCGCGTTCCATGTTTCTCCCGAACGCACGTTGATCACCCGCGACGGCAATACCGTCCTCGATGAAAACGGCATGCCGGTTGTCCTGCTGCCCGAGGGAGGCGAACTTTCCATCGGCCACGATGGCGTGCTGACGCAGGGCGATACGCAGATCGGCCGGCTCGGCCTGCGGCGTTTTGCCAGCAACGACCAGATCACGGCCGTCGCCGGCGGACTTTTTATTGCCAAGCCCGGCGCGGAGCCGCTCGCCGTCGAGGCGCCGCATCTCCGCCAGGCTCATCTCGAAGGCAGCAACGTCACGCCGCTGCGCGAGATGGTCGCACTGGTGCAGATCGCCCGCGCTTACGAGGCCAACCAAAAGATCATCACCGCGCAGGACCAGACCCTCGCGCAAACGCTCGAGAAACTCGGCTGAGCCACGCGCCGCCGTCACCGCCCGCTTCACGAAATACCGCCGCCATGAACCTCTCCCTGTACTCCGCCGCCACCGGCATGGAAGCCCAGCAGCACAACCTGAACACGATCGCGAACAACCTCGCGAACGTGAACACCGCCGGCTTCAAGCGCAGCAAGATCGAGTTTCAGGATCTGCTTTATCAAACGCCGCGCACGACCGGCTCCGAAGTCGGCGGCGGCAACGTCCTCCCCACCGGCATCGAGGTTGGCAATGGTTCCCGCGTCGCTGCCACATCCAAGGTTTTCACGCAGGGCCAGCTCACCCAGACCGGCGAAAAACTCGACATCGCCGTGGAAGGCGAGGGCTTCTTCGAAGTGCAGCGCGCCGACGGCACCATCGCCTACACGCGCGACGGCGCCTTCAAGCTCTCCGCCGACGGCCAGATCGTCACGAGCGACGGTCTCCCCGTGCTCAGCGGTTTCCAATCCGTGCCCACCGGCACCACCGATATCAGCGTTTCGGATACGGGCGATGTGACTTTTTCCGGCCCCGGCGGCACGCAGACCTTCCGTCTCACGCTCACCCGTTTCGCGAATCCTTCCGGCCTCCGCAGCCTCGGCGGCAATCTCTACGAGGAAACACCCGCCAGCGGCACACCCGAGACCGGTGCCCCCGCCGAGCAAGGTTTCGGCAAGATCAAGCAGGGCTACATCGAGACCTCCAACGTCAACATCGTCGAAGAAATGGTGAACCTCATCGTCGCCCAGCGCGCGTACGAGATTAACAGCAAATCCATCCAGACGTCCGACGAGATGCTCCAAAACGTCGCCCAGCTCAAACGCTGATGAAACCCCGCACCGTCACTACTTTTATCGTCGCCTGTGCGCTGCTCGCCGGGCTCGTCCTCTCCTCGACCGCAACGGCGCGCGCCAGCACCGAAGCTGTCGCCGCCGAAGGCCGCGCCGCGCTTCTGCAAAACGTCGCCGCGCAGCTCTCCGCGCATTTCCGGGCCGAGGGCGATCTTCAGCTCGAATCGCTCCGCCCGCTCATAGCTCCCGTCGGTCCGGTCGAAGTGGACATCCTCGAGTATCCGGCCTCGCTCGCCTCCGCGATGATCGTCCGCGTGCGTGTCCCCTCGGCCGAGCCCGCCGAACAAACCCTCGTCCTGCGCGCCCAGCTCTTGCGCGAGGTGTGGGTCACCCGCCAGCCGCTCGAGCGCGAAACCTCCTTCGATGGCTCCCTGCTCGACACGCGCCGCGTCGATGCTTTGCGCGAACGCGATGCCATTCCCGCCTCCGAGGCCTGCCGCGATCACATCTTCGCCCGCAGCGTATCCAGCGGACGAATACTGACGTGGCGCGATGTCTCCCGTCGTGCGCTCGTGCGCCGCGGCCAGGTGATCGAAGTCGCCGCCGTCGATGGCAGCCTCTCCATCACGATGAAGGCCCTCGCCATGGAAAACGGATCCGCGGGCGACACCGTGAAAGTCCGCAATCTCGATACCAAAAAGGAATTCAACGCGCTCGTGGTGGCCGACGCCCGCGCCCAAGTCCGCTTCTGACCCCGCCATGAACTTTCCCGCTTCCCACCTCCTCCGCTGCGCGGCTTTTCCCGCACTGCTCCTCGTCACCGTCGCGGGTCTCCGCGCGGATTCGTTGTGGACGGCGCCGTCGAGCAACGAGCGCTCCATGTTCGCCGACCGCAAGGCCGCCGGCGTGGGCGACATCGTGACGATCATCGTCGCCGAGACTAACGCCACGCAGTCTTCGCAAACCAAGAAGACCAACAAGGACGGCAGCTTCGAAGCCGGCATTTCCTCCTTCTTTTTCCCCGGCAGCCGGCTCGGCACGCATAACAACGTGCTGCCGTCCTCCGGCATGTCCGGCAGCAGCAGTTTCTCCGGCGGCGGCCAGGTCGCCAATTCGCAGAGCCTCTCCGCCCGCGCCGCGGTGCTCGTCTCCGACGTGCTTCCCAACGGCAATCTCGTGATCGAGGGCGTGCGCGTCGTCACCTTCTCCGGCGAGACCCAGTACATCGTCCTTCACGGCATCATCCGTCCCGACGACATCAGCTCGGCCAACACCATCGCGTCCACCAACATCGCCGACTCGCGCATCGAGTTCATCAGCGAGGGCAGCCTCACCGACGCGCAGAAGAAGAGCTGGCTGCTGAAACTCGCCGACAAACTCCGTCCCTTCTAACCCGCCCGCGCCATCCGCATGAACCGTCCCTGCGTTGTCATGAAATTTTGGATACGCCTCCTTTCCGTCTTTGCCCTCCTCGCTTCGTCCCTCTCCGCCGCGCGCGTGAAAGACCTCACGCTGGTCGAGGGCGGACGGGATAACCAGCTCGTTGGCTACGGCCTCGTCGTCGGCCTCGCCGGCGATGGCGACAGCAATGCCATCACCACGCTGCGTTCGGTCGCCAACACGCTGCAGCGTTATGGCATCACCGTTTCTCCCGATCAGGTGAAAGCCAAGAATGTCGCCGCCGTCATGATTACCGCCGACATCGGCGCGTTCATGAAAAACGGCAGCCGCATCGACGTCACCGTCGCCTCCCTCGGCGATGCCAAATCACTCCAAGGCGGTGTGCTCCTGCAGACGCCCTTGATGGGCGCCGATGGCCGCGTGTACGCGGTCGCCCAAGGCGCGATCGCCGTCGGCGGATTCATCGGTGGCACCGGTGGACCGGGCGGCGCGACCGTGCAAAAAAATCACCCCACCGTCGGCTCGATCAGCAATGGTGCGATCGTCGAACGCGAGATCCCCGCGACCTTCGTGCGCGAGGGCCGCCTCGCGCTCCAGTTGCACAATCCCGACTTCACCTCCGCCGCGCGCATGGCCCGCGCCATCAACGCCATTTTCCCCGAAGCCGCCTCCGCGCGCGATGCCGCGAGCATCGACGTGACGCTGCCCGAACACTACGCCGGTCACGAAGTCGCGTTTCTCGCCGACCTCGGCTCGATCGATGTCGCCGCCGACACTCCCGCGCGCATCGTCATCAACGAACGCACCGGCACCATCGTTGCCACCTCCACCGTGCGCGTGTCGCAGGTCGCGATCAGCCACGGTTCGCTCACCATCACCGTCGCTTCGAATCTCTCCGTCTCCCAGCCCGGCCCGTTCAACAACACCGGCCAGACCGTGGTCACGCCCAGCACGCAAACCGACGTCACCGAGGTTCGCGGCGGTCTGGTTGTGGTGAACGAAGAGCCCACCATCGACCGCCTCGCTGCCGGCCTCAACGCACTCGGCGTCTCCACCCGCGAGATGATGTCGATCTTCCAGACCCTCAAACGCTCCGGCGCCCTGCAGGCCGAGCTCGTCATCAACTGATCATGAGCGTCGCCGCCATCAGCCACCACACGCCCGCCAGCGCCGCCGCCGCGCTCGATTTCGCCGAGCCCGCCGGTCTCGACGCGATGCGTAGTGGAAAATCGAATACGCCGTCGCCGGAAGACATCAAGAAGGCCGCCGCGCAATTCGAGGCCATCATCATGCGCCAGCTTCTCGCGCCCAGCATCGAGCCCATCATGTCGGGCGGTCTCGGCGGTTCCTCCTCCGCGGCCTCCGGCGGTGGCATCTATGGCCACATGCTCACCGAAGTCCTCGCCGACAGCCTCGCGCGCGGCGGCGGCATCGGTCTCGGGCGCATGCTCGAACAACAACTTTCATCCGCTTCACCGACGTCGGCCCCGCTGACGTCCAAATACCTCCCGAAACCTGAAACTTCTTCCTAATATCACGTGAGTACTTCCTGGGAATTTATCGCCGAGTGTCTGCGCAACGAGCTGCAGGAATATGGCGCTCTGCTCAGCCTCTTTGAGGAACAGCAGGCCAACCTCCTGCGTCGCGATGCCGACGCCGTGCTTGCGATCACCTCCGTCATCGAGGAGCGCGGCCGCACCGCTCAGAACGCCCGCGATCATCGCGAGCAAGCGGTGCGTCGTTTCGCGCTCTCCATTTCCGAGAGCCCCGAGCTGACCCTGCGCCAGCTCATCCCGCACTTCCCCGCCGAGGTGCACGCGCTCTTCCGCGCGCTCATCGACGAGATCAACCATCTCATCCATCGCGTCCGCCGCGGCGCGCGTCACAACCAGATGCTCCTCTCGCGCACCGTCGAGGCTCATCAGGAAGTGTTGCGCATGCTCCGCCCGGACCGCTTCACGAAAACGTATTCGCCCACCGGCGCCGTCGCGCCCGCGGTGGCCTCCGCCTGGCAGGCCGCCGGTTGATCCCACCTTCGTCCCCACCGCGTCATGTCCGGCTTATTCGGAGCACTTTCCAACGGCGTCAAAGCTTTGAGCGCGCAGTCCCGCGCCATTGAGACGGCGGGGCGTAATCTCGCGAACGTCAACAACGCCGACTACGCGCGCCAGCGCATCGTCTTCGGCGATCGCGGCACCGTGCAGACTCCGCTCGGCGCGCAATCGCTCGGCCTCGAGGCGATGCAGATCCAGCAGCTTCGCGACAATTTGCTCGACCGCCAGGTCGTGCGCGAAAAGTCCCTGCTCGCGTCCTACGAAGCCCAGCAGGCCGCGTATCAAAACGCACAGGCCGGTCTCGGCCAGACCATCGATCGCGCGGGCGAAACCGACACCTCGGGCGCAGCCAGCTCGGGCAGCGGCATCGCCGAATCGATCAGCGACTTTTTCAACGCCTTCCAGAGCTTCGCCTCGCGTCCCACCGATCCGGGCGAGAAACAAACGCTGCTCCAAAAGGCCGGCGTGCTCGCCGATCGTATCAAGATTTCCGATACGCGCCTCGCCGAGCTCCAGTCGGATCTTTCCTACCAGGCCGCGAACGACATCCAGGACGCCAACCGCCTGCTCTCCACCATCGCTGACCTCAATTCCCAGATCGGCCGTTTCGAGATCAACGCGCCCGGCTCGGCCGTGGACATGCGCGACCAGCGTCAGGCGTTGCTCGAGCAGCTCGGCAAAAAAATCTCCATCGAGTCCCAGCCCGACCCCGCCGGTTCCGGGCAGCTGCAGATCTTCACGCGCGATGCCTCCGGCAATCCCGTGATGTTGGTGGATCGCGCCGATGTCACCGGCTCGCTCTCAATCAGCGGTTCCACCGTTACCGGCGGAAATCCGCCCGTCGCCCTCGCGCTCAGCGGCGGTTCCGTGCAAGGAGCGATCATCGCGCGCGACACCGGCGTGCAGGAACTGCGCGAAAATCTCGACGCGCTTTCGCGCCAGCTCGTCACCTCGGTCAATTCCGCCTACGCCCCCTCGGGCAGCAATTTTTTCAATCCCGCCGGTGTCACCGCGGCCACGATTTCGGTGGCTTCCGGGCTCACGGCTTCGACGCTCCGCGCCACCGCGCCCGGCGGCGCAGCCGGCGATAACGATATCGCCACGGCCGTCGCCAATCTCGCGAATCAGAGTTTCTCCACCGCGGGCGGCGATGCCATCACCGGAACCTTCAGCCAGTATTTTTCCACCACAGTCGCCAACTTCGGCCAGTCGCTCGCCACCGCCAACGCCCGCGTCACCGAACAGACCAACATCGAGACGCTCGTGCGCACGCAGCGCGACAGCGTCAGCGGTGTCTCGCTCGACGAAGAAATGACCGACCTCATGAAATTCCAGCGTTCCTTCCAGGCCTCGTCGCGCGTCATCTCCGTGATCGACGAGCTGCTCGACACCGTCGTCAACCGCCTCGGCGTCGGCTGAGCGCGCTCAGCCCGTTTAAGATAAGGGTTCAAGTGTAAGCGCCCCCTATTCCGTCTCCGAACAGTCACTCCGGCGTCACGACTTCAACTTCAACTTTTCAACTTCAACTTTCGAAGAATATGCGCATCGCCTCCAACACCGCATCCGAATCCGTGCTCGTGCATCTCAACAAGCTGAGCCGGCGCCAGTCGTTTCTGCAGACGCAGGCGGCCACCAATCAGCGCATCTTCAATCCCGAGGACGATCCCGCCGCGGTCGGCCGTATCCTCGGTTTGGAGACGGAGCGCCGTCAGCTCGTGCAGTTCCAGAGCAACGCCACCCGCGCGCTCGAAATTTCTCAATCCTCCTATGCCGGCGTCCAGCAGATGAAGAGCATCTCCGATCGCGCCGGCGAACTCGTCACCCTCGGCGCCGGCGCCGCCAGCCCCGATGCGCTCAAGGCCTACGCCAAGGAGGTCAACCAGCTCATCGAGCAGGCCGTGCAGCTCGGAAACACGAAGTTCCGCAACGACTATCTCTTCGCGGGCACCGCGGTGGACACCGCGCCGTTCGACGACAGCAATCGCGACGCCGACGGCAATCTCCTCTCCGTCACCTACGCGGGCAACACCGCGCAGAGCACGATCCAGCTCTCGGAAAATTCCGGTATCGCTCCCGGCACTACAACGGACACCAACACCGGCATGGTGCAGTTCGTCAACGACCTCATCGCGCTGCGCGATGCGCTCAACTCCGGCGACACCACCGCGATCTCCAACGTCCAGGCCGATCTCGAGACCTCCGAAAATCTTCTCGTCAACGCGCTGAGCGAACACGGTGCCGTCGAGCTCCGCATCGAGGTGAACCGCAAGCAGCAGGAAGCTCGCGCGCAAAACATCGAAAGCCTCGTCTCCAAGGAAGCCGATGCCGATCTTGCCGAGACACTCGTCCGCCTCAGCCAGACCGCCACCTCCTATGAAGCTGCGCTTTCCTCCGGCACAAAAATCCTCACTCTCTCTCTTCTCGATTACATCTGAGCTCCTTTGGGCCGAAACTAATTGAGCCCGCCTACCGCCCCTCGCGCCTCCATTTCATGAAAGTCAGTCCCGACCTTAATCCGACCGAGCTCGACACCATCTCGCCGCGCCGCATCTCGCTGCCGCACGGACTGGTCGG
>CAZNJG010000042.1:0-12565 GCA_964573305.1 uncultured Opitutaceae bacterium | reverse complement strand
TGGTCCACCATGGTGTTGATGGTGTCTTTGAGCGCGAGGATTTCGCCCTTCACGTCGACGGTGATCTTGCGCGACAAATCGCCCTTCGCGACGGCGGTGGTCACCTCGGCGATGTTGCGAACCTGGCTCGTGAGATTGTCGGCCATGGAGTTCACATTGTCGGTGAGATCCTTCCACGTGCCGGCGACGCCCTGCACTTGAGCTTGTCCGCCGAGCTTGCCTTCGGTGCCGACTTCGCGGGCGACACGCGTCACTTCGGAGGCGAACGCGTTGAGCTGGTCCACCATGGTGTTGATGGTGTCTTTGAGCGCGAGGATTTCGCCCTTCACGTTGACGGTGATCTTGCGCGACAAGTCGCCGCGCGCGACCGCCGTGGTGACGTCGGCGATGTTGCGGACCTGCGTGGTCAAGTTCGTCGCCATCGCGTTCACGGAATCGGTCAAATCCTTCCACGTGCCGGCGACGCCTGGCACGACGGCCTGACCGCCGAGCTCGCCTTCCGTGCCGACCTCGCGGGCGACGCGTGTCACTTCGGCGGCGAATCCGTTGAGCTGGTCCACCATGGTATTGATGGTGTTTTTCAGCTCCAAGATTTCGCCTTTCACATCGACGGTGATCTTGCGCGACAAGTCACCGCGCGCCACCGCGGTCGCGACCTCGGCGATGTTGCGCACCTGGCCGGTGAGATTGGCGGCCATGAGATTCACGTTGTCGGTGAGATCCTTCCACGTGCCGGCGACGCCTTGCACTTGAGCTTGTCCACCGAGCTTGCCTTCCGTGCCGACTTCGCGGGCGACGCGCGACACTTCGGAGGCGAAACCGTTGAGCTGATCGACCATCGTGTTGATGGTGTCCTTGAGCTCCAAAATCTCACCGCGCACATCGACGGTGATCTTGCGCGACAAGTCGCCCTTCGCGACGGCGGTGGTGACGTCGGCGATGTTGCGCACCTGCGTCGTCAGGTTGTTCGCCATGGAGTTCACGTTATCGGTGAGATCCTTCCACGTGCCACCGACGCCCTGCACTTGAGCTTGTCCGCCGAGCTTGCCTTCGGTGCCGACTTCACGGGCGACGCGCGACACTTCGGACGCGAAGCCGTTGAGCTGATCGACCATCGTGTTGATGGTGTTTTTCAGCTCCAAGATTTCGCCGCGCGCATCGACGGTGATTTTGCGTGAAAGGTCGCCCTTCGCGACAGCGGTGGTGACGTCGGCGATGTTGCGGACCTGCGTCGTCAGGTTGTTCGCCATGGAGTTCACGTTGTCGGTGAGATCCTTCCAGGTACCGGCGACGCCCGGCACGGTGGCTTGCCCACCGAGTTTGCCCTCGGTGCCGACTTCGCGGGCGACGCGCGTCACTTCGGAAGCGAAGCCGTTGAGCTGGTCCACCATCGTGTTGATGGTGTTTTTCAGCTCCAAGATTTCGCCGCGCACATCGACGGTGATCTTGCGCGAAAGGTCACCGCGCGCGACGGCCGTGGTGACATCGGCGATGTTGCGCACCTGGGCGGTGAGATTGTTGCCCATGGAGTTCACGTTGTCCGTGAGATCCTTCCATGTACCGGCGACGCCGGGCACCTGCGCTTGTCCACCGAGTTTGCCTTCGGTGCCCACCTCGCGCGCTACGCGAGACACCTCCGACGCGAACGCATTGAGGCGGTCCACCATGGTGTTGATGGTTTCCTTCAGCTCGAGGATTTCGCCCTTCACGTGCACCGTGATCTTGCGCGACAAGTCGCCGCGCGCGACCGCCGTGGTGACGCCTGCGATGTTGCGCACCTGGTCGGTGAGGTTGGACGCCATGGCATTCACCGAATCGGTCAAATCCTTCCATGTGCCGGCGACACCGGGCACGACGGCCTGGCCGCCGAGTTTGCCTTCGGTGCCGACCTCGCGGGCGACACGCGTCACTTCGGCCGCGAACGAACGCAGCTGGTCCACCATGACGTTGATGGCTTCTTTGAGCTGCAAAATTTCGCCGCGCACATCGACGGTGATCTTGCGCGACAAGTCGCCCTTCGCGACGGCGATGGTGACGTCGGCGATGTTGCGCACCTGCGCGGTGAGATTACCGGCCATCTGATTCACCGACTCGGTCAATTCCTTCCACACGCCGGACACGCCTTTGACCTGGGCCTGGCCACCGAGCTTGCCCTCGGTGCCGACCTCGCGCGCCACGCGGATCACTTCGACGGAAAACGCGCCGAGCTGATCGACCATGCCGTTCACGAGTTTGGCGGTGCGCAGATATTCTCCGCGCAACGGACGACCGCCGAGCTCGACCGGCATTTGTTGCGAAAGATCGCCTTTCGCCACCGCGCCGATCACGCGGCCCATTTCCACCGTCGGCTGCGAAAGTTCGTCGACGACTGCGTTGATCGCTTCGATGCGCTCGGCCCAGCTGCCGACGGAATCGCCGAGCGGGAGACGCTGGTGGATTTTTCCTTCCTGACCGACCTGACGGCGCAGGCGCAGCAGGCTTGTATTGAAATGTTCCATACGCGCGCAGATCGCGTTGAGGCTCGCGGCGGCGCGGCCTTCGAGGCCGATCTCATCGGCGGGCATGCGCGCGGAGAAATCGCCTTCCTCCATCGCGGTGAGCATCGCGACGAGCTGGCGCATGAACGTCGGTTGATCGTCGGCGGGGCGGGGCCGCGGCGGGCGTGGACGGGGAGTCGGTTTGGAAACGCGTTTCGCCTGAGCTGGAGTGGCAGATCGTTTCATAACAAAGCGGAAAAATCCTGGGTGGGTGGCCGGCGAAGGGGGCGGCGCGGGAGAAATGCCGTCCAAGGAGGAACGGTTCCCATTGGTGCTGATCTTCTTAACCTGTTGTGTCCAGCCAACTTCCAAGGAATTTCCGCTGCAAAAAGCACGAATATTAGGCACATGAAGCGCATTATGCAGTACCCGGGATGTCGATTCGGGCAAAACGCCTTTCGTTGGGGAAATCGCCCTGTGGAATCCACTCTTGCGGTTGGCGGCAGGGTCCGGTTTTTTCCCGGGTTTTTATTTCCATGCCACAGACCATCGCCGTCCTCGATTTCGGCTCTCAGTTCACGCAGGTCATCGCCCGCCGCATCCGCGAATGCCAGGTCTATTCCAAGATCTATCATTACTCTACCCCCGCGTCGCAGCTGAAGGCGGATGGTGTGATCGGCATCATCTTCTCGGGTGGTCCGCAGAGCGTGTATTCGAAAAACGCGCCGCACCCGGACCGCGGGGTTTTCGAGATGGGCGTGCCGATTCTCGGCATTTGTTACGGGCTCCAGCTCATGGGTCACTTCCTCGGCGGCAAGGTCGCCAAGGGCGAGCGCCGTGAGTTCGGCCATGGCACGTTGGAAGTTTTTAAGAAGAGTCCGCTCTTCGCCGGCCTGCCGAAGAAGCTCAAGGTGTGGAATTCCCATGGCGACAAGCTCGTGAAACTGCCCGAGGGCTTCAAAGCCGTCGCGCGCACGGAAAACTCCGAGTACGCCGCGATGGAAAACGCCACGCGCCGTTTTTATGCGCTGCAGTTTCACCCGGAGGTTTTCCACAGTGAGCGCGGCACCGAGGTCATCCGCAATTTCCTCATGGGCATCTGCGGTTGCACGGGCGACTGGTCCACGAAGGATTTTATCAAGCGCAAGATCGCCGAGATCCGCGAGATCGTCGGCAAGAAGCGTGTCATCCTCGGGCTCTCCGGCGGCGTCGATTCGTCGGTCGCAGCCGCGTTGATCCACAAGGCCATCGGCCGCCAGCTCACCTGCGTGTTTGTGGACAATGGCCTGCTCCGCAAAGGCGAGCGCGAGTACGTGGTTTCGCTCTACAAGCGTAATTTCAAAATCGACCTCCGCGTCGCTGATTCCGCCGCGCTCTTCCTCAAGAAACTCAAGGGCGTCGAAGATCCCGAGACCAAGCGCAAGATCATCGGCAACACGTTCATCCAGGTCTTCGAGAAATCGCTCAAGTCGATCGGCAAAGCCGAGTTTCTCGCGCAAGGCACACTCTATCCCGATGTCATCGAGAGTGTGCAGATCGGCAACAATCCCGCGTCGCTCATCAAGTCGCACCACAATGTCGGTGGCCTGCCCGAGCGCATGAAGCTCAAGCTCCTCGAGCCGCTGCGCGAGTTGTTCAAGGACGAAGTCCGCGCCGTCGGCACCGCGCTCGGACTCCCGCGCGAAGTCGTGTGGCGCCAGCCGTTCCCCGGCCCGGGCCTCGGTGTGCGCGTGCTCGGCGACATCACCGCCGAGAAGCTGAACATCCTCCGCGAAGCCGATGCGATCCTGCAGGACGAAATGACGAAGACCGGTCTTTATTGGAAGGTCTGGCAGTCGTTCTGCGTTTTCCTTCCCGTGAAGTCCGTGGGTGTGATCGGCGACGAACGGAACTACGCTTACGTGATCGCAGTCCGAGTGGTGGAGAGCATCGACGCGATGACCGCCGACTGGTCGCGCCTGCCGTACGATCTGCTTCAAACCATTTCCAATCGCATCACCAACGAGGTTCGCGGCGTGAGCCGTGTGGTCCTCGATATCAGTTCCAAACCGCCCGCGACGATCGAATGGGAGTGATTCCCGAGCCGGTCAGTCGCGCCTTCATCCCATGAAACGTCTTCTCCTGACCTGCCTGTTTTCGTTCGCCGCGGTCGTTCAGACTGCGTTGGCCGCCTCCCCGGAAGTGGAAGCCATTATCGCCAAGGCCCGCGCGTATCTGGGAGGCGACGCCGCGTTGGGGGCGGTGAACTCGATCCACATCACCGGTACCCTGGATGTCGAGGAAACGCCCGCCCGCGCGACTCCTCACGGCAGGTCGAGCATCGAGATCATCTTTCAAAAACCCTCGCATCACATCCTCACCGTACGCACCGACCAGTACGTGGAGACCACCGGCCTCGACGATTATTTCTCGTGGCGCCGCGTCGAACCGGCCGGCGGCGGACGCGTGCAAAATTCCTCGCTCGGTTCGGCCGGCACCAAACGTCTTCGCGCGAGCGCTTGGGAAAATCTGTTTTTCTACCGCGCTGCCGAGACTCATGGCGGCGAGGTGATGGACCAAGGTCCCGCCGACGTGGACGGCATTTCCTGCCGCAAAATCCTCTTCAGCTACGGCGCCGGCATCGACTATCTGCGCTATTTCGACACCGCCACGGGCCGCCTCGTGCAAACCGAAATGGCACCGACCGGCCTGATCCGCGAAGAGGGCGAGATCATCGTTTCCGGCGTGCGTTTCCCGCGCGTCCTCAAAACCTATCGCACCGAAGCCGACGGCAAACAGATCGTCATCACCGTCACCTTCGACAACGTCGTGCTCAACAAATCCTTTCCTCCATCCACCTTCGAGCAACCCCTGCTCCGCGGTGGCCGTTGATTCCCGCTTCTTCTCCTCCTCGTGCGTCTCCTTCGTTCTTCCTCCAAAACCTTTCAGTCCGATCTCGCCGATTTCTGCCGCGGCGCCACCGCGACCAAGGAAATCCAAGACAGCGTCACCGCCATCCTCGCCGACATCCGTCAGCGCAGCGATGAAGCCGTCGCGTACTACGCCGCGAAATTCGACGGCGCCAAACTCCGCGCCCGCGAGTTTCGCCTGAAGCCTGCCGACTTGGAGGCCGCCGCCAAAACGCTCCCCGCCGCCACGCGCAAGGCCATGCAGGCCGCGCACGAGAACATCGTCGCGTTCAACAAAAAGGGTCTGCCCGCCGACTGGTCCGGAAAAAACAAACACGGCGCCGAGGTAGGCGAGATGTTTCACCCGATCCGCCGCGTCGGTCTCTACGTGCCCGGCGGACAAGTCCCCCTCGTCTCCACGGTGCTCATGACGGCGACGCTTGCGAAGATCGCGGGCTGTCCCGAGATCGCAGTTTTCACCCCTTCCGATCCTTCCGGCAAAGTCGCGCCTGCGCTCCTCGCTGCGCTGCATCTGGTCGGTGTGGACGAAGTTTACCGCATCGGCGGCGTGCAGGCCATCGGCGCGATGGCGTACGGCACGACCAACATCAACGCCGTCGATAAAATCTTCGGCCCGGGCAACGCGTATGTCTGCGAAGCCAAGCGCCAGGTCTTCGGCACGGTCGGCGTCGATTCGCTGCCGGGTCCGAGCGAAGTGATGGTCATCGCCGACGAAACCGCGCGCGCCGAATACATCGCCGCGGATCTTCTCGCGCAGGCCGAGCACGGTTCCGGCCGCGAAAAAGTTTATCTCGTCGCCACCTCGCAAACGCTCATCGACGAGGTCGCTGCGGAAATACAGTCGCAGCTCAAACTCCTCACGCGCTCCGATAAAATGCAGAGCGTGCTCACGCACGGTTTCGCTGCGATCGAAGTCTCGTCGCTCGCGCAGGCGGTGGAGATCGCGAACTACGTCGCGCCCGAGCATCTCGAGCTGCTCGTGAAGGATGCCGCGGCCAAAAAGCTCACCAAGGAAATCACCACCGCGGGTGCGATCCTCATCGGCGAAAACACACCGACCGCCCTCGGCGATTTCACCGCCGGCCCGAGCCACGTGCTGCCCACGGGCCGCACCGGACGCTTCTTCAGCGGACTTCGCACCGCCGATTTCATGCGCCGCACGAGCATCGTGAAGTACGGCCCGACGAGCGTGAAAAAAGGCAACGAAGTCGTCGCCGCCTTCGCCGCGATGGAGAAACTCGATGCCCACGGCCGCTCGGTGAAGATCCGCACGTAAACCGGTTGGCAGGAACATCGCCGGCGTCTTTGGCGTCTGACGCCTCATGTCCTCACATTCAGCCCGGCGATGCTTGTTTGCCCTGACGGCGCTGTCGTTTTTGAGCGGCTGCGCCGGCCTCAGCCCCGAGCGCGAAACGGCGGACGCGGTTAACGCACTCAATGTCGGTGCCGCGGCGATCAGCGACACCCGAGCGGCGCGCGAGAAACAGGCGCAGAAAAATTTCGAGCGCGATTTCGATAAGAGGATGCGTGACAAGTGAAGGAAGCCGCGCGCCTGTCCCGCGGATGCGGCGACAAGCGTTAGTCGTCCTCTTCGTCTCGTTGCGTCCTCGCGGTGCGAGGGGTGCGTTCATCGCGATCGGTCTTTGCAGCTTCGCGTCTTTGCGATTCAACATCGGCTCCACGTCATGTCTTCGCCGTCCTCACTCGCCCTGCCGCATGTTGCCAAGCTCCACGCGTACACGCCTGGTCTTCAGCCGACCGAATCCGGTTGGGTGAAACTCAACACCAACGAGTGCCCGTACGCGCCGACGCCGCGCGTCGCCGTCGCGATCCGCGAGGAACTCGGCGAGGACGGCACTTCGCTCCGCCTTTACCCGAATCCGAAATCTAGCCCGTTGCGCGCCGCGGTTGCTGCGTTGCATGGACATGGCTTGCGCGAGGAAAATGTCTGCATCGGTAACGGCTCCGACGATATTCTGAATCTCCTCGTGCGCGCGTTCTGCGGCGGTGAAGCCGACGCTGGCTACATGCTGCCGAGTTACTCGCTCTATCCCGTGCTCGTCGCGATTCAGGAAGGTCGCACCGAGATCATCGAATTCGATCGTTCGATGACGCTCCCGATCGAAAAAATCGCCGCGTCAAAAGCCCGCGCGTTTTTCCTCACCTCGCCCAACGCCCCGACCGGGGTCGCCTTCACGCGCGACGAGATCGAAGCCGCGTTGAAAGTTTTTAAAGGTCTCTTCGTCGTTGATGAAGCCTACGCGCTTTTCGCGAAGCAGGACGCCGTGCCGCTCCTCGCGAAATATCCGAATCTCGTCATCACGCGCACGCTCTCGAAAGCCTACGCGCTCGCCGGCATCCGTGTCGGTTACGCGCTCGCGCATGCCGATGTGATCGACGTGCTCGATCGCGTGCGCGACAGCTACAACGTCAACCGTCTCTCGCAGGCCGCTGCCCTCGCGGCCATTGGTGATCCGGGGTATTACCAAGCGATCGTCACGAAGATCAATTCGACGCGCGATTTCTACATCGGCGACTGGCGCGCGCGCGATTGGTTCACCTATCCCTCGCAGGCCAACTTCATCTTCACCGAGCCGAAAAACGCGCGCGGCGAAAGCGGTGCAGCCGTGGCCAAATCCGCGTACGATTTTCTCTATAAAAACAAGGTGCTCGTGCGTTACTTCCCGAGCCATCCCTTGACCGCGTCGTTCCTGCGGATCAGCGTCGGCACCGACGAGGAAATGTTCACCCTCGACGAAAAACTCCAAGCATGGCTCAAGCACGCATAGCGAAGATCGCGCGGAAAACCGCCGAAACCGACATCACGCTTTCCCTCACCATCGATGGCGCGGGCAAAAGCACCATCGATACGGGCGTCCCGTTTTTCGATCACATGCTCACGCTTTTCGCGAAGCATGGCTTGTTCGATCTGGACGTGAAATGCATCGGCGACATCGACGTGGATTATCACCACACGGTCGAGGATGTCGGCATCGTGCTGGGCGAGGCGTTTAAACAAGCGCTCGGCGACAAGCTCGGCATCCGCCGCTACGGTTTCTTTTTTCTGCCGATGGATGAATCGCTCGCACGTGTCGTCGTCGATATCGGCGGACGTCCGCATCTCGTGTATGACGCCGAGGCGCCGACGATGTTTGTGCGCGATTTCAACATCGTGCTCGTGAAGGAATTTGCCCGCGCCTTCAGCAACGCGCTCGGTTGCAACCTGCACGTGAAACTCGAATACGGCGAAGAGCCGCACCACGTCGCCGAAGCGATCTTCAAAGGCCTCGCCCGCGCGCTCGACGTCGCCACGCAGATCGACGCACGCGCGGCCGATCAACTGCCCAGCACCAAGGGCAAAATATGAAGCTGGCGCGGCAGCGTCTGTCGCTGGCGTTGGCCTGTGCGGTGATTATGGGCGGTTGCGCCTCACCGCGCGGATCGGCTCCCGAAAGATCCGAGCCGCCGGTCTTGCAGTCAGTACCCGCGCTGCGGTCGCCGATCGACAGCGCGGAGCAGGAGCGTCTCAAACCGCGGCCGCATCACTACCTGTTTGCGCACCGCATCCTTCCGGAGTTTTTCTTTCGCGACACCGACCGCCTTTTCCTGGCGTTGCGCGAAAATCCCACGGAGACCCTCGTCGGCATCTGGGACAAACTGGGCGAATCGCTCGCGGTGGAGGATCGTTTGCCTGCCGATGGATTGTCGGCGGAATGTCGCGATACGGACGATGGGATGCGCATGTGCACCGTCACGCTCCCGGAGGCGCAGGTTTTGCCCGAGGCGATTTTTGCGGTACTCGCCATCCGCGGAAAAGAGCGTTGGTATCTCACGTACGAACGTACGCTGGTACCCGATGCCTTGTTGGAAGAGCGCGCGGTTTTGTGCGCGTGGACTTCCGATGGCACGCATCTGAACTACGGGTTCGGGGGGAACTACAGCCGCGCCGGGTTTGAAGAAACGCTTCAGCGTTTTTTTGAGACCAATCCCGAGCCGAGGGCCTCGACGTCAGTGCGTTCGTCCGCAGATGCCGAGCCGGCGGCGGACGCGTTGTGATCGCGTTTCTCCACGGCGACTCGTGAGCGGCCGCTTGCCAAAAGCACTTCGGCGGCGGATAACGTCCCTCCGTTTCCGCCCATGTCCTCCTCCGCAAAAATCGCCGTCATCGACAACGGCATCTGCAATCTCCGCAGCGTCACCAAGGCCTTCGAAGCCGTCGGTGCCACTCCCGTTGTCGTGCATTCGCCGGCGGACATCGGCTGCGAGATCGATGGGCTGATGCTGCCGGGCGTCGGTGCGCTCGGCGATTGTGTGGCGGCGCTGCGCGCGTCGAAACTCGACGACACGGTGCGCGGCTGGATCAAGGACGGGCGTCCGTTCCTCGGCGTGTGCCTCGGTATGCAGGCGCTCTTCGATTCTTCCGAAGAAAGCGGCGGCGTCACCGGGCTCGGCATTTTCCCCGGCAAGGTCGTGCGTTTCCGTCGTCCGCCGGAATTCAAAATCCCTCACATGGGCTGGAATGCCGTGCGTTTCACCCAGCCGGAATCGCCGCTGGCGAACTCGTTGAACCGCACAGAAGAAGCGTTTTATTTTGTGCACAGTTTCCACTGCGTGCCGGAAGATTCGGCGTTCGTTTTGGGCGAGTGCGATTATGGCGGCGCGTTCACGGCGGCAATCGGTCGCGGCCAATGTTTTGCCACGCAATTTCACCCGGAAAAGAGCCAGGCGAAAGGGCTGCAGATCTACAGAAATTTCGCCGATGTCGCGGCGGGTGCACTGACTGCTTGAACGGCGCTGTCGTCACGCGGCTGAAGAGCTGGATGTCCGCGTGATTCGGGGCGGCGCCCGCGGGTAGTGCGCGGTCCTTTTGCTGCGGTTCAGCACCGCGTTCATTCAGTTCGACGAGGGGCAACTTTGCTTTGCAAGGAAGTCATTTTTTGCTCTGTTCACCCTTATGCCCAAAACCGCCCTGTTGAAAGTCGACGAAAAGGAAATCTCGCTGCCGATCATCGTCGGCTCCGAGGGAGAAACGGCGATCGACATCGGCAAGCTGCGCGCGGAAACCGGCTACATCACCTACGACGACGGCTTCGGCAACACCGGTTCGTGCACGAGCGCGATCACCTTCATCGACGGCGAAACGGGTGTGTTGCGTTACCGCGGTTATCCGATCGAACAGCTCGCGGGCAATGCGGACTTCGTGGAAGTCGCGTACCTCGTGATGAATGGCGAACTGCCCGACAAGGCGCAGCGCGCGGGCTTCTCGAAGCTTCTCGGCGACAACGCTCCGCTGCGCGAGGGCATGCGCCGCTTCATCCAGACTTTCCCGCGCGACTCGCATCCCATGGCGATGCTCTCCGCCTCGCTGAATGCGCTGGGCGCGTATTATCCGCATCTGGCGAGCAACAATCACCAGCGCGATCTCGAGCATTTCGACGAGGCCGCGGCGATTGCCATCTCCAAGGTGCGCACGATCACGGCGGATATTTTCCGCGTCAGCAGCGGCAAACCGTTCAATCACCCGAAGCCGAAGCTGCCTTACTGCGAGAACTTCCTGCACCTGATGTTCTCCGAGCCGTACAGTGATTATGTCCCCACGCCGGAAGTCGCGCAGGCGCTCAATCTTTTCCTCCTGCTGCACGCCGATCATGAGCAAAACTGCTCGACCTCGACGGTGAAGATGGTCGCCTCCGCCGGCGCCAATCTCTTCGCCTCGGTCTCTGCCGGCGTGAACGCGCTTTGGGGGCCGCTCCACGGCGGCGCCAACATGGCGGTGTTGGACATGTTGAAAAACATCCACGCCGACGGCGACGATGGCACGCGCTTCATCGCCGCCGCTAAGTCCGGCAAAGGCGATCGCCTCATGGGCTTCGGCCATCGCGTTTATAAGAACTACGATCCGCGCGCGAAGATCATCAAAGCCAGTTTCTACAAGGCGCTCGCCTCGCTCGGCATCAAGGACGACCCGCTCCTCAATATCGCGATGAAACTCGAGGAGGTCGCGCTCAGCGACGAGTACTTCATCTCGCGCAAACTGTATCCCAACGTCGATTTCTACTCGGGCCTCATCATGCGTGCGATTGGCATCCCGGAGAATCTCTTCACGGTGATGTTCGCCATCGGTCGCATGCCCGGCTGGATCGCGCAGTGGCGCGAAGTCGCGCAAAACCCGAAGCTCAAGATCTACCGTCCGCGTCAGATCTACACGGGCAAAACCATCCGCGAATATCCGGCGAATCGCTGATCGCGCGAAGCGAAACGGCGCCGCTGTTTTCAGTGTTTGTGTCGAATCGCGAAGGCGCCAAGACGCGAAGTCTGCGCAAAAAAGCCGACGATCCGCTCGTCGGCTTTTTCTTTGTCGCGATGCGTTCGATCACGATTTCTTCGTTTCTTTGGCGCGGAAAATTTCTTCCATCGTGAGCCCCGTGAGTTTGCCGATCCCGCCGATCAGCTTCCACAAGATCACCATCAAAATCGCCATCGTGGGCAGCGAAATCACCGGCCAGCTCAAGGCATTCATTTTGCCCAACTCGGCGTTGAAAGCCTCGGTGCCGGGCGCGCTTTTCAAGACCCAGCGTGCGAGCCCGAAGTTCAGGATCGCGCTCAGGAGAAACGATGCCGCCAGGGCCTGGCTCGCGTGTTTCATGAGACGATCGAGACCGTTGCGATTGCCGCGTGCCTCGAGCGCTGCCTCCACGCGCGGCAGGTCGAGAATTTGATCGTTGAGCAGGATCGTTTTCACGAGCGGGCGTTTGGTGCCCTGCGAAATCAGCACAAACGCACCGATGAGCAGCGGCATCGCGGCCTCCTTGATCGCGAAGCCCATCGGCCCGACCTTCATGAGACCGAGTCCGCCGGTCAGCAGCACGCTGGTGAAACCGATGATCGAGATAAAGTTTGCCTGCCGGCGCTGGATGAAATCGTAAACGAAATAGCCCAGCGGAAACGCGAGCGCGGCGAGCAAACCGCCGACGATACCGAGCGCATTTTCCCCGCTGAGCTTCGTGAGGATCAACGTCGGCACAGCGATGTTGAAAACGAGATTGAGGAGGAGGCTTTCGCGTTTGGGCGCAGGAGCAGACATGCGCGCTGTTTCAATCGGGAACTCCTACCGGCAGGAAGACAAAAGGTGGAACGCGCACTCCGGGCGCGTTGTTCGGCGATGGCCGGTGTTTCCTG
>CAZNJG010000041.1:0-13011 GCA_964573305.1 uncultured Opitutaceae bacterium | reverse complement strand
GCGGCCCCAACCGCATCGGCCAGGGCATCGAGTTCGACTACTGCTGCGTCCACGCGTCGTTCGCGCTGCGCGAAGCCGGCTTCGAAACCGTGATGGTCAACTCCAACCCGGAAACCGTTTCGACCGACTACGACACCTCCGACCGTCTCTACTTCGAGCCGCTCACGCTCGAAGACGTTTTGGAAGTTTATCAGCAGGAAGGCTGCGAAGGCGCCATCGTGCAGTTCGGCGGACAAACTCCGCTCAACCTCGCCACCGCCCTCAAGGCCAATGGCGTCAACATCATCGGCACCAGCCCCGAAAGCATCGAAGCCGCCGAAGACCGTAAACTTTTCTCGGCCATCCTCGCCCGCGCCGGACTCAAGTCGCCTGCGCACCGCACCGCGCTCACGGAAGCCGACGCCCTCGCAGCCGCCAACGAGATCGGATTCCCCGTTCTCCTCCGCCCGTCTTTCGTGCTCGGCGGCCGCGGCATGTTCATCGTCTACACCGAGGAAGAATTCAAAAACGTCGTCCGTCAGGCGTTCGACGTCATGCCCGACAAGCCCGTCCTCATCGACAAGTTCCTCGAGGACGCGATCGAGCTCGACGTGGACTGTATCAGCGACGGCGAGACAACCGTCATCGGCGGCATGCTCGAGCACATCGAGTTCGCCGGCGTTCACTCGGGCGACGCCTCCATGGTCATGCCGCCGCACACGCTCGGCAAAGCCATGCTCGAGACCGTCCGCGAAGCCACCAAGGCACTCGCCCGCGAGCTCAAGGTCGTCGGCCTCATGAACGTCCAGTTCGCCATCAAGGACAATCATCTCTACGTCCTCGAAGTGAACCCGCGCGCTTCGCGTACCGTGCCCTTCGTCGCCAAAGCCATCGGCGTTCCCCTCGCCAAACTGGCCGCCCGTGTTATGACCGGCGCCAAGCTCAAGGACCTCGGTTTCACACGCGAGCAAACGCCCAAACACTGGTGCGTGAAGGAAGCCGTTTTCCCGTTCGTCCGTTTCCCTGGCGCGACCATCACGCTCAGCCCCGAAATGCGCTCGACCGGCGAAGTCATGGGCCTCGACGAAGATCTCGGCATCGCCTTCGCGAAAGCGCAGGCCGCCGCCAAGCCGGGCCTGCCGATCGAGGGCAATGTTTTCCTCTCCGTCAAAGACACCGACAAAACCCGTGCCGTGGAACTCGCCCGCCAGCTCGAATCGCTCGGCTTCGCGATCTACTCGACCAGCGGCACCGCCCAGCATCTCGCCGACAATGGCGTGAAGGTGAACCGTCTCTCCAAGATCGACGAAGGCCGCCCGACCGCGGTCGACATGATCAAGAACGGCCAGATCCAGCTCATCATCAACACGCCCGGCGGCATGATCCCGCGCAAGGACGAGAACAAGATCCGCTCCGCCGCCTACGCCCACAGCGTGTGCATCATGACCACGATCACCGGCGCTCAAGCCGCCGTGAACGGCATCAAGGCCCTGCGCAACAAACAGGTCGGCGTCCGCCCGATTCAAAAATACGTCGGCAACGTTCAGCTCGTCTGAGCCGAGCCCGCGTTTGTTTTCTCTCTCAAGGGAGCGCTCACCGCGCTCCCTTTTTTATTCGCCGTTTCCCACGATGCTCCGCGTCACGCGAGCCGTCATCGCGACTTATGCCGCCGGTGCGCCCACGCGCGGGCGAGAGGTGCCGCGCGGCGACCAATCCGACGTCAGCGCCGCCACGATCTCCGCATCGGGCTGCACGATCGTTCCGGCGTATTTGGCGCTTGAATACACCGCACGCTCCAGATCGCGAATTACGCGGCCTTCGTAGCCGTCCACAAACATGTGGAAATAGGCGGCCTGCGCGCGATCGCCGACCGCTTCGTGCAAGGCGAGCGCCTCCTGCGCCTCGCTCTTCGTGAGATAAGCGCCGAAAACCGGACGTCGCGCGCCGCCGATGCGATGCAACCACGCGCAGTGCGCACGCGCGTTCTCCCAGCCCATCGCGTCGAAGAGGCACAGGTCGAAAACCGCGGTTTCATACGCCAGTGTTTCCACATCGCCCGTGCCCGCGTTCCACAACTCCGCGATCAAGGCGCGCAGGGCCTGCGTAATATCGCGCGGCAACAAATCCTTTCGCTCCAGCGCCGTTTCAAACCACGCGCGCATCGCGCCTGCGTTCTGCACCACACAAGCGTTGCGCAACGCCGCAAGCCCGTGCGGACCATCGTAGCCCTCCCACACGCCGGGTCGATGAAAGGTGAGTACGTGACGAATCTGCAACGGATCCGCGCGATGAATGCGCACATCGGTTTCGCCCGCCGCCCGCTCTTCGCAATACGCGGCCACTTCTTCAGGCAGCACGCCCCACATCAGCGACAAACGTCGAAAACTCGTGACTACGCGCTCCACGTCGGCTTCCCGCACTTCCGGCGCATCCGGCCCTGGGAAATAACCGCGCGCGATCGCATATAACCGTCGCAATGCCCGCAAAAATTCTTCGCGCGCCGCGCGCTCCAGCACTTGCGCTTCCGGATCCGCCGGCAACACCGGGCCGGCCCAGCGGACAAAAACGGCGTCGATCGCCGCATCATCACTCGCCCGCCGTATCTGCGCGCGCCCGCGCAACGAGGGTGCCTTGCACCCGTGCGAGGCGACATCGTCGAGCGAATCGGAAACGCGAAATAGCATAACTCAGCGACATTGAGGGCCGGAACGAACTATAGCAATTTATTTACATAAAGGATTTTTGATAGTCCTCCGCTTAGAAGCTCATTCACAAACCCTTTGTCCATGGTCCCATGCACCGTTATTCACCAAGGCTCCGATTGAGCAGAACGCCCTTCCCCGGCTGCCGCTTTCCCCGGTTTCCGAGCTATTTTCCTAAAAATGCGCATCGGATCCCGTGGCAGCCTCCACCGATGAGTCATCAACGTCGGCCCGCCCCAGATGCCGTTTCCCGTGCGTGACATCGCCCGGCCCGCTCCTCACGTTCACGCCTCATCATGGCTTCTGCGTCCGTCACTCTCGTTGCACTGCTTTATGGTCCCGACCGTCCCGGCTTGGTCGCCAGCACCGCCGGCTGGATCTTTGAAAAGGGCGGCAATATCCTCCACGCCGATCAACATCGCGACACGGAACAAGGCGTTTTCTTTCAGCGCATCGAATGGACCGCCTCCACCGATGGCACGGCGGGCGATGCAGCCGCCTTCCGCCAGTTCGCCGAATCGCTCGGCATGCGAGTGCACGTCGCGAGCGCCGCGCACCGCACGCGGGTCGCCTTGTTCGTCTCAAAATTCGATCATTGTTTCCACGATTTGATCCTTCGTTGGAAAGCCGGCGAATACGTCTGCGACATCGTCGCGATCGTCTCGAATCACACCACGCTGGCCGACGCGGCCGCGGGTTATGGCATTCCATTTCATCACCTGCCGGTCACTGCCGAAACCAAAGCGCAGGCCGAGGCGCGCCAGCTGGAACTCCTCCGCTCGCTCAACGCAGAGCTCGTCGTCCTCGCGCGCTACATGCAGGTGCTCTCGGCGGATTTTCTGCAAAAATTCGCGCGACCCGTGATCAACATTCACCACTCGTTCCTCCCCGCTTTTGCCGGAGGCCGTCCCTACCATCAGGCGCACGAACGCGGCGTGAAACTCATCGGCGCCACCGCGCATTACGCGACCGCGGTCCTCGATGACGGCCCTATTATCCAGCAGGATGTCGCCCGCGTCACCCATCGTCATGATGTGAACGATCTGGTCCGCCGCGGGCGCGATCTCGAAAAGATCGTCCTCGCACAAGCCGTGCGCTGGCATCTCGAACATCGCGTGCTCGCCTACGGCAACAAGACGGTCGTCTTCGACTGATCGCGGCGCGGCGAAGCTCCGTCGCCACATCGCCGGGCGGTTGAGGAGCGCGATCCGCGCTTCTTCGTTTTCGGCAAAATTTCCGTTGGACGCACCGGTGGGCGCACGTTCTCGTCGCGGCTTACCCCATTACCCCACCATGCATCTACGGGAGGTCGTACGCATCGGGGCGGCTGCATTGTGCGCGTTTTGCGCGTGCTCATCCGTCCTGCCTCAAAACGAAACCGTGTCCGCGTTTTCCGGCGAAGTGCTCGCGGCCTCTGGCCGGCCCTTCGCCGGCGCGCGCGTCGTGCTCCGGCACACCGGCACCGGTCTCGAACAACGCGCCCTGACGAACGCGTCGGGACGCTTCGCCTTCGCCGGACTTCCGCCCGGCGGCCCCTACCGGCTCCGTGTATCCAGTTTTGGATACACGCCGCAAATCGTCGAAAACATCGTCCTCGATCTCGGGGAAAACCGTGCGCCGGAACTCCGGCTCGCGCGCAACGCGGACACACCCGCGCACCAGCTCGATGCGTTCGTCGTCACCGCCGCGCGCGTGCCCATCGAGCCCGGCACCGGTTCTCTCCTCACGGGCGACGACCTCGACGACCAGCCCTCCGTCGAGCGTTCGCTCAACGAGTATGCGCGGACCGATCCGCATGTCGCGTTGATCGACGCCGAACGCGGCGAACTCACCGCAGGCGGACAAAACACGCGCTTCAACTCCACCCAGATCGATGGTGTGCGCCTCGATGATCTGTTCGGTCTCACCGCCAATGGACTTCCCTCGCAGGGCAACCCTTTCTCGATGGAAACCGTCGAGGCCGTCTCCATCGATGTCGCACCGTACGATGCGAGCCGCGGCGGTTTTACGGGCGCCTCCGTGAACGCTGTCACGCGCAGCGGCACCAACCATTTCCGCGGTTCGCTTTATTATTCGTATCGAAACCAAAACTACCGCGCGCGTCATCCCGTGACCGGAGAACGCGATCCCTACACGCAGCAAACCGCCGGTATCACCTTCGGCGGTCCGGTGCTTCCCAAGCGCCTGTTCTTCTTCGCCGCCTACGAACGCTCGCAACGCACCGAGCCGGCCCCCGCACCCGGTTTCACACCCGATCCTGTCGCGCTCGAACGAGTCATTTCCATCGCGCGCGATTACGGCCACGACGCCGGCCAGCTCATCAATCCCGGCTCGCAACGCAAAGAGGACAACAAATACCTGCTGCGCCTCGACTGGCATGTTTCTCCCGCGCACCGCGTCAGCGCGCGGTACAGCCAGACGCGCGGCCATATGCCGTCGTTCGTCGATTACTCCACCAGCGGCCGCGTGTCGCTCAGCGGGCACTGGTATCGCAGTATTCAGAATCTCGATACGTGGTCGGTGCAGGTTTTCAGCCGCTGGGGCGACATTTTCCAGACCGAGGCCAAGGCCGCGGGCCATCGCTACGCTTCCGGACGCGAACCCTACACGCGCTTTCCCCAAGTGCGCATCAATGGCGTGCCTTCCGACGATGGCTCGGACAACGGATCGGTATTTCTCGGCACCGATGAATCCAGCCAGGTCAACGATCTCTCCGTGCAGAACTTTCAGTCGGCGGCATCCGGTTCCTGGCTGCTCGGCCGGCATCGGATCTCGCTCGGTGTCGAGGCCGAGCGAAGCGACTTCGACAACACGTATCTACAAAACGCATACGGCGCTTACTCGTTCGCGAGCGTCAACGCTTTCGCCGCGGGCACGCCCAGTGCATTCACTTATCAATACATGCTGCCGGGCCATGCGCCGGCCGTCACATGGGGTTATACCACGCAGGTGGTTTTCCTGCAGGATCGCTGGCAGATCACACCCCGGATCGCCGTCACCGCCGGCCTGCGTTTCGAACGTTTGCTCACGACCGAAAAACCGGTTCGCAACGAGCTCTTCGAACAAACCTTCGGCCGTCGCAACGATCGCACCGTGGACGGCGCCTCGCTGCTCGCGCCCCGACTCGGTGCGGTGTGGAAATTCGGCGCCCGCGGACGCGGCACGTTACGTGGCGGAGCCGGCGTATTTCGCGGAAAAGCGCCAGGCGTCTGGCTCTCCAATCCGTACTCCAACGACGGTCTTTCCAGCCTCGTCAATACATCCATCAGCCGCTTCTCACCCGATCCCGACAATCAACCCACCGGCAATCCTGCGACGCGTCGTCAACGCGTCGATCTGCTCGATGACGATTTTCAGATGCCGACCGTCGCACGCGCGAATCTCTCGCTGGAACAGCGCCTCCCCTGGCTTGGCCTCGTCGCGTCCGCGGAAGCGCTGCAGACGTGGACCCTGCAAGGGCTCACCTACCGCAATCTCAACCTCCGCCGCACCGGAACCGGCCCCGATGGACGCGCCATCTATGGCAATCGCACCGCCTCGTTCGCGCTTTCGAGCAACAGCCAGTATCAACATTCTGGATACTCCGATGTCTACCTGCTCACCAACACCGGTCGCGGCAGCGCCACCCAATTCACGGCGCGGCTGCGCCGTCCATTGCGCGGCATGTGGGGCGCGTCGCTCGCCTACACGCGCAGCGATGTCCGCGAAGTGAGTCCGGTCACATCGAGCACCGCGGGTACAAATTTTTCCACGCGCGCCAGTCTCGATCCCAACGACAAGGAGCTGGGCACCGCGAGCACCCAGATCCGCGATCGCGTACTCGCGAGCGGCACGGTGCGTTTCTCGGTTGTCCGCCGGCTCGATACGCGGATCACACTCGCGTACGAAGGCCGCAGCGGGCGCCCGTACAGCTTCATTTTCGGGAGCGACGTGAATGGTGATTCCGCCGATTATTCGAACGACCTTTTTTATGTCCCTGCCGGTCCGTCCGACCCCAACGTGCGCTGGAATTCGCCCGAGCAGAAAGACGCGTTTTTCACGTACTTGATTTCCAACCCCCGCCTCGCGCGTTTCGCCGGACAGGTCGTCCCGCGCAACAGCGAGCGCAGCCGCTTCGTGCATCAATTCGATCTCAAATTCAGCCAGCAGATCGGACTCTGGCGGACGTGGCGCGCCGAGTTTTTCTGCGATATCGTTAATTTCGGCAATCTGCTCAACTCGCGCTGGGGTCGCATCGAGCAGGTGAGTTTTCCGTATGGCTTGATCGTCGCCAACGCGAGCTACGATCCCGCCGCGAATCAATACGTGTACCGCTACACGTCCGCGCGCACCGAAACACTGCAACCCGGCCCGTCGCGCTGGCAGGCGCAAGGCGGCGTCCGCTTGCGTTTTTGAAACGACTTTTTGGCCGGGCGCGGCTTGTTGATTTCCTGCATTTACAGGGCAGGAGCGATTTGTTTCTGTCTGCTCTCTTTTTTCATCCAACCGCGTCCACCGCTCCGCTCATGTCCACCTCCGCCCCCTCCGATCCGCAAAAAGCCGACCACGCCACCGCCAGCGGAGCTCCCGTCGCGATCAGCTTCGATGAGAAGCTCCGCCAGTTCTGGGCGAAAAACTCCCGCGTCGTGTACATCTCGTGCGCCGCGATCATCGCCGCCATTCTTGTGCGCGGCGCACTGGATTATTTCCGTACGGAGAAAGAAAAAGAAATCGCCGCTGCGTATGCCTCCGCCACGACCAGCGAGCGCCTGAAAGCATTCGCGGCCGAGCATTCGAGCCATGTCCTCGGCGGTGCGGCCGAGCTGCGCCTGGCTGACGAAGCGTATGAAGCAGGCAAATACAGCGAAGCGGTCGCCGGCTATCAAAAGGCCGCATCGATCCTCAAAGACACGCCTTTCGCCTCCCGTGCTGAGATCGGCATCGCCGTTTCTCAAATCCTCGCCGGACAAAACACCGACGGTGAAGGCCGCCTCCAGCGTTTCGCTGACAATACCGGCCACCCCGCGACCCTTCGCGCCGAAGCCGCTTATCATCTCGCCACGATCCGCGCCGAAGCCGGAAACACCGAGGAAGCCGCCAAGCTTTTCGATCGCGTCGCAGCTCTCGAACCCACCGGCATCTGGGCCCAGCGCTCCATGATGCAGCGCGCGACTCTGCCAAACGCCGCCACGCCCTAAATCAGAAGTGGTCGGGGCGATAGGATTCGAACCTACGACCTCCTGGTCCCAAACCAGGCGCTCTACCAGGCTAAGCTACACCCCGAAAAGACTCCGAAAGCACCGGCCAAGCTTCCTACTGTCAATGTAATCTCAAAAAAACTCCCGGGCGATTGCCACACTCAGATCGTGTGACTCTCTGCTTGCTTGAGCATCGCTTTCGTCCTAACGCTCGAAACCTCAATTCTCCCACATTCAATGGATACCATTTCCCGCGAAAATAACAGCATCCTCCCGCTCGCAGGAGTCATTGCCGGCGCCGCCGCGCTCCTCCTCGCCATCGTGGCGCTGTTCAAGCTGAGCTCTGCCGGCAAAGAGATCACCAACCTCAAGGAAGACCTCAATTCGCGTATCATGTCCGTCGAATCGCAGGTGAGCGGTGGCGCCTCCGCCGCCGAAGACGCCCGACGCGGCGTCGCCCTCATGCGCAACGAGAACACCAAGCTGAAGGAAGAAATCAACAAGGCCTTCGGCGACGTCGCCAACGAACTCGGCGCCATCCGCGGTGAACTCGCCAAAGCCCAGACCGCCCGCCCCGCCGCTTCCGGCTCCAACGGCGGCACCCGAGCAGCTCCCGTCGCCGGCCCTGATGAGTACCTCGTGAAGAGCGGCGACACCGGCGTGAAGATCGCCCGCGAAAACGGCGTTTCCCTCTCCGACCTCCAAGCCGTCAATCCCGGCGTGAACTGGAATCGCCTGAAGGTGAACGACAAGATCAAGCTCCCGAAGAAATAATTTTCTCCGACGTCCTTTTTTAGAAAAACCTCCCGACGTTCTGCGCGGGAGGTTTTTTGTTTTCATAACTTCCGCCCACATGTCCTCCGCGCCGCCTCCTGCCTGGGAAAAGCAACAATCCACCTCCATCGCCCCCACGCGCATTTTTGATGTATGTTCGGTGCGTTATCGCCATCCGGTGCGGCAGACGGAGCGCGATTTTTATGTGATTCAGTCGTCCGACTGGGTGAACGTCGTGGCCCTCACCACCGACGACCAACTCGTCCTGGTGAATCAGTTTCGTTTCGGCATCGACCAGCTTTCGTGGGAAGTGCCGGGCGGCATCATCGACCTCGGCGAGGATCCCGTCGCCGCCGGCGTGCGCGAACTCCGTGAAGAAACGGGCTTCGTGGGCACTGGCGCGCGCCTGCTCGGTTCCGTGCACCCCAATCCCGCGATCATGAATAATCGCTGCCATCTCGTGCTCGTGGAAAATTGCACGCGCGTGAGCGATCTGTCGTGGGACACCGATGAAGAAATCCAAGTGGCAACGCGGCCCGTGGAGCAGGTCCTCGCCGATGCCCGCGCCGGACGCATCACGCACAGCTTGGTGCTGAGTGCGCTCTTTTATTTCGAGCCGTATTGGCGGCAAATGCGGCAACCGAATCAGCCCGGATAATATTCGCTTATTTGACTCCGGTGTTTTCCTGCCGTTAGGTGCCTAACTGATTCCATGGTGACGACCGCCAGCTTTTCTCCTCCTCTCTTCGGCAACAGCCACGACGCCCTCGGCAACGCTCCCAGCCCGCGCGTTCCCGAGCCTCTCGAGAACGAGATCCGCGCCATCTACCGGCGGAGCCCGCTCTACACGCAACGTTTCGCGCTGCACACGGAGCCGCTGCATTGGAGCTGTTACCGCGAGATCCCTGTGCTTTCGAAACAGGAAATCGTCGAGCGCGGGCACACGGCATTTTTCAGCGATTACACGACCGTCGAGCGCGGCTTGCAGGAGAAACGCTTCGAATACGAATCCACCTCGGGCACGACCTCCGGGCCGATGACCGTGATCATGGAGGAGGGCTGGTGGAATGAACAAACCGCCCGCGCCTACCGCGCCCATCCGCTGCTCGCCGAGTTTGCCGACCGTCCGTACCGTAAGTGCATCCTCGCGCCCGTCGGGTGCTCGAGCAATCTCTGCCCTTACGAGGACCATCCGTTCCCGCACCGTTATTTCGAAGGCACGGTTTACCTGAATCTCACCAGCGATCCCTTTGTGTTTCCCGAGTCGGAATGGGACCGCATCCTTCTCGAACTCCAGGCGGTGCAGCCCGAAGTCATCGAAGGAGAACCCATCTATCTTTCGTTGCTCGCACGCGCCGCGCTCAAGCGCCACGTCCGCGTGCCCAGCGTGAAGGTCGTCATCCTCACCTACGGCAAAGCGAGCCTGCAGCATAGCCAGCGCATCGCCGAAGCTTTCCCCGCGCCGCAAGTCGATCTCTACGGATCGACCGAGGCCGGCTACTTGTTTGTCGGCACGGCCTTTCAGGATGATTCGCGCGTGATCGACGAAAACGCCTTCGTGGAGCTCCAGCCTTACCGCGATCTCGAGGATGTTTTTCAGATTCTCGTGACCACGCGCGGACGCGAGGCGATGCCGCTGTTGCGTTATCAAACGGGCGACATCGTGCGGCGCTTCCCGACCGGTTTCCGCCTGCTCGGACGCGAGCGCGACCTTTATTTCCGCCCCGACGGCTCGATCGTATCGCCTTCCGAGATCGACGCCGCGCTACCCGCCGATTTCGCCTGCTGGCATTACAGTCTCGTGCAGACCGCGGAGAACCGCTGGGACTTCCATTACGTGGCCGATCATGTGGCCGGCAAAAACGTCGCCCCCGCACTCGCTGCCGCACTCGGCCCAGGCGTGCGCGTCAACGCCTTCCGCCGCCGCTTCATCGCGCCGGCCGCGAGCGGCAAGTTCGCACTGCTCAAACCGCTCGCGCGGTGATCCGCGCGGCAGGTCCATGTCGGGAAAAAATGGATACACCTGCCGCTCATCTCCCCGTCGATACTCCCACCCCGCCCCCGCTGCAGACGACTACTCGAAAGGGTTAGTCTCGCTTATATCCGGACAGAATCTCCCCGTCGCGAATCGATGAACTTTACTTGCTTTCCCTAATTGGATTACGAACTCCACGCCCGCCGGCTGCTGACTGCCCTCGGGTAACTGACCTGAACGCATACGCTCACGATGACACTCATCGGTAATCTCTTCCGCTCGTCCATCGGCCGCAAATTTTTGATGGCCCTCACCGGTCTGGTACTTGTCGGCTTCGTCGTCGGCCATCTGGTGGGCAACCTCCAGATCTTCGCCCATCCCGACAAGATCAACGGGTACGCTCACTTTCTGCAAAGCCTCGGGCCTGCGCTCTGGGTTGTGCGCATCGGTCTCCTGCTCTGCGTGGGCATCCACATCTGGGCCGCCGTCGCGCTCACCCTTGAAAACCGCCAGGCACGCGGTCCCGAGTCTTACGGAGTCCACAAGTGGCTCCAAGCCGCTTGGGCCTCGCGCTACATGCGCCTCACCGGCGTGGTCGTGCTCGCCTTCATCGTTTATCACCTCGCGCACTTCACGATCGGCACCGCGCAAACGCAGTCGTTTAAGACGCAATTGCCCGAGTACCACATGACCGCGGACTTCCAGCTCCTCGGCTTCCCCATCGTCGCCCAAGGCCAGGAAGTTCACGACGTATACAGCATGATGTTCCTCGGATTCGCCAACCCGGTCGTCTCCATCTTCTACATCATCGCCATCGCCCTTCTCACGGTTCACCTCCTGCACGGCATCGACTCGCTGTTCCAGACCGTAGGCTGGCGCAACCAAAGCTGGGCCGGCGGCCTCCGCAAACTCACCGCCCTTTTCTGCCTGCTCTACCTCGCCGGCAACATCGCCATCCCCGGCGCGATCCTCACCGGCATCATCAAACCCGCGACCGGCACCGCCGCCGCCACCGCGCAAACCGCTCTCCACGTCCAACGCTGATTTTACCCGCCATGGCCAAACTCGAATCCAAGATTCCCTCCGGCCCCCTCGCCGACAAGTGGCGCAAGCACAAGGCGGACATCAAGCTGGTCAACCCCGCTAATAAGCGGAAATACGAGGTCATCGTCGTCGGCGGTGGTCTCGCCGGCTCCTCCGCTGCCGCCACGCTTTCCGAGCTCGGCTACAAGGTGAAGTGCTTCGTCTTCCACGACACTCCCCGCCGCGCCCACTCGATCGCCGCCCAAGGCGGCATCAACGCCGCCAAGAATTACCAGAACGACGGCGACAGCGTGTATCGACTTTTCTATGACACGATCAAGGGCGGCGATTATCGCGCCCGCGAGGCCAACGTCCACCGCCTCGCCGAAGTGTCCGTCAACATCATCGACCAGTGCGCCGCGCAAGGCGTGCCGTTCGCCCGCGAATACGGCGGCCTCCTCGCCAACCGCTCCTTCGGCGGCGCGCAAGTTTCCCGCACCTTCTACGCCCGTGGCCAGACCGGCCAGCAGCTCCTCCTCGGCGCCTATTCCGCGCTGATGAAGCAGGCCGGCGCCGGCGCGGTGGAAATCTTCCCCAATGAAGAAATGCTCGATCTGGTCATCGTCGATGGCCAGGCCAAGGGCATCATCACCCGCAACCTCATCAGCGGCGAAGTCCGCCGCTGGTCGGCCGATGCCGTTGTGCTCGGCACCGGCGGCTACGGAAACGTGTTCAACCTTTCCACCTACGCCCGCCAGTCCAACGCCACCGCCATCTGGCGCGCATACAAACGCGGCGCGTGTTTCGCGAATCCCTGCTACACGCAGATCCATCCGACCTGCATTCCGGTCTCCGGCGATTATCAGTCGAAACTCACACTGATGTCCGAATCGCTACGCAACGACGGACGCATCTGGGTGCCGAAGAAAAAAGAGGACTGCAAAAAGAACCCGGCCGACATCCCCGAGGAAGACCGCGATTATTACCTCGAGCGCATCTATCCGAGCTTCGGCAACCTCGCCCCGCGCGACGTCTCTTCCCGCGCCGCGAAACGCATGTGCGACGAAGGCCGCGGCGTCGGCGAGACTGGCCTCGGCGTGTATCTCGATTTCTCCGACGCCATCAACCGCCTCGGCGAAAACGGTGTCCGCGAGCGCTACGGCAATCTCTTCGACATCTATCACGAGATCACCAACGAGTCCGCGTACAAGACACCCATGCGCATCTATCCCGCGGTGCACTACACCATGGGCGGCCTCTGGGTGGACTATAACCTGATGTCGAACGTCCCCGGCCTCTTCGTGCTCGGCGAAGCCAACTTCTCCGACCACGGCGCCAACCGCCTCGGCGCCTCCGCCCTCATGCAGGGCCTCGCCGACGG
>CAZNJG010000040.1:0-14518 GCA_964573305.1 uncultured Opitutaceae bacterium | reverse complement strand
CGACACAGATCGGGAAATCGCCGGCGATGCCGCCGCCGATCTGGAAGAAGCCGATCGAGCCTTCGCTCGTCTTCAACGTCTTCGCGTTCTTCGTGTACCAATCGGCCAGCCACACCATGTACTCGATGCCGGTGCGCACCGTGTGCACGTTCTTGATTTCACCAGTGATCACGCGGCCGGCGTACATGTTGCCGAGCGTGGCGTCTTCCCAGCCGGGCACGATGATCGGGAGATTCTTTTCCGCCGCGGCGATCATCCACGAGTTCTTCGGGTCGATCTGGTAGAACTTCTTAATTTTTCCCGACCGCAGGATTTTATACATGAACTCGTGCGGGAAATAACGTTCGCCCTTCTTGTCGGCGGCGACCCACTCCTCGGCGACGGCGGCTTCGATGCGGCGCATCGCTTCGCCTTCGGGAATGCACGTGTCGGTCACGCGGTTCATGTGACGATCGAGCAGCGCCTGTTCGTCGTCGGCGGTGAGATCGCGATAATTCGGGACGCGTTCGTAGTAATCATGCGCCACGAGATTGAAGATGTCTTCTTCGAGATTCGCGCCGGTGCAGACGATCGCGTGGACTTTGTCCTGACGGATCATCTCGGCGAGCGTGAGGCCGAGCTCGGCGGTGGACATCGCACCCGCGAGCGTGACGAGCATCTTTCCGCCCGCCTTCAGATGCGCTTCGTAACCCTTCGCCGAATCGAGCAAGGCGGCCGCGTTGAAGTGGCGGTAATTGTGGGCGATGAATTGCGAAATCGGGCCTTTCTTGGCCGCGAGCTTCGCGTTGATGTCTTCGGGGCGTTTCGAAATGCGTTTGGCTTTCATGGTAAGCCGCACAACTGAGCGCCGTCTCACGAGAAGGTCAGCAAAAAAACCGCCCGCGGCGCCCCGCGAAAACGTTCGCGTTTTTCTCCGCGCAAAACGGCCCGTCCGATCAACACGCGCTCGCCACGCACGCGTTTTGTCTGATCGTTTTTGCCCCGTATGAAACGACCCTTCCTGCTGCTCGCCAGTCTGGCCGCTTTCTCCTCCTTTCCGCTCGTCGCGGCGGATACGCCGATCACTTCTTTCGGTGCCACCGCCGACGATGCCACGCTCGATACCGAAGCGATTCAAAAGGCCATCGATCACGTGCACACCGAGGGCGGTGGCCGCGTTGTTTTCCCCGCGGGCGTTTTCCGCAGTGGCTCGATCTTCCTCAAGGCCGGCGTCGAACTCTATCTCGAAAAAGACGCCGTGCTCCTCGGCTCGAACAAGCTCGAGGATTATCCCAAGCGCCCCACCCGCATCGAAGGCCATTTCCCCGAATGGCGCATGGCGCTGATCAATGCGCAAAACATCGACGGCGTGCGCATCGGTGGCCCCGGCAAGATCGACGGCAACGGCATTTATTTCTGGGCCGCGTTCTGGCAGCGCCGCAAAGAAAACCGCAACCTCACCAACCTCGAGGTCGAGCGCCCGCGCATGTTTTTTATCGATCGCTGCAACGACGTTCAGATCAAAGGTCTCACACTGCGCGACTCCGGTTTCTGGAACATCCATCTCTATCGCTGCCGCGATGTGCTCATCGAGGATCTCGACATCGCCTCGCCCGGCCAGGGCTCCGTCATCCGCGCCCCCAGCACCGACGGCATCGACATCGACAGTTCACAAAACGTCACCATCCGCCGCACCAAGATCTCGGTGGACGACGATTGCATCGCGCTCAAGGGCACCAAGGGCCCGCTCGCGCTTCAGGACGAATCCAGTCCGCCCGTCGAAAACATCCTCATCGAGGACTGCGAATTCGGCGACGGCCACGGTGTGCTCACCTGCGGCAGCGAAGCGACCATTGTGCGCAACGTCACCCTCCGCAACTGCATCATCCGCGGCAAAAACAACATCGTGCGCCTCAAGATGCGCCCCGACACCCCGCAGCTCTACGAGAGTCTCACCTTCGAAAATCTCACGCTCGATAGCGACGGCGGCCGCCTTTTCGACGTGAAGCCGTGGACGCAGTTCTTCGATCTCAAGGGCCATCCGCTTCAGCCTTCCGTCGCGAAAAACGTCGTCGTGCGCAATGTCACCGGCCGCTACGGCTCACTCGGTATTCTCAACCCCAACGCGATCGACACGGTGGACGGCATCACGCTCGAAAACATCAACCTCACGCTCACCGACGAAAAACTCGAGCTCGGCGAAGTCGTGAAGAATCTCACGGCGAAAAACGTCGTTGTGAACGGCAAGCCGTTCGAAAAACCCAAGCCCGTCGCTTCACGCGAAGGCGGCTGGTAATCGAACGAACCGCGCTGACGCTGGACGCGCGTGTGCGTGCCCGCGTCAGCCGCCGTTCTTTTTGCTCCGCCGCAAATACTCCACGCCCCACAGCTCGAGCTGATCCATCAGATCGGACAGCGTGCGACCAAAGGGCGTGAGCGTGTACTCCACGCGCGGCGGCACTTCGGGAAACACCGCACGCGACACCACGCCGTCGGCTTCGAGCTGGCGGAGCTGCACCGTGATCGCCTGCGCCGTCGCGCCGCGCAGCGCAGATTGGATTTCAGAAAAACGCGCCGGCCCTTGTTTCAGTTCGAATAAAATCGAGGGCTTCCAGCGACCGCTGATCACATCGATGGCCGCGCGCACCGGACACACATCACGCAGACGGTCGATCTTATGCGTATAAACGGCGGGCGATTTCATGCGACGCACCGTAGCCCGCACACGATGACTCGACAAGTCGGGCCGCGACGGCTCGTGCCGCGCCCCGTTGTTGGCGTGAGAAGCGGAATCCATGTCACGCCGCTGCTCCTTCAGCGGTTTCATCCTCGGCAGCCGCACGACGCAGTTGCGCTTCCGCCGCCGCGAGCGACGCGCGGTAATGTTCGCCCTTCACCTCCACATCGCCCACGCGCACGAATCGCAGATTCGTCAGGCCGATGAATCCGAGCACGGTCGCGAGATGCGTCTCCAAAAAATTCACCTGCGCGAGCGCGCCGCCGGGAAACATTTCGCGCGTGCCCGCGACTTCGACGATCCAGACGGGCTTGGGCGCCAGCAACGGCCGATAGCGATTGTCCGGATCCGAGCCATCCATCGCAAACGTGCGTCCCACGCGGACGATCTGCTCCACCCAGCCTTTCAACATCGCTGGCATGCCGAAATTATAAACGGGCGCGCCCAGCACGATCGCATCCGCCTGCTCGATCTCGTCGATCCGCCGGTTGCTGAAATCGAGCGCGGCTTCCATTTCAAACGTCCTTTCCTCCGGCGCCGAATACGCCGCCGCGATCCAGGCTTCGTCGATCATCGGCGGCGGATTCAGCCCGATGTCGCGGTGAACGATCTTCGCTCCCGGGCGCGCTTCCGCCCATGCCGAGGCAAACAACGAGGTCAGGTGACGTGTGACGGAGCGCGTGGTCCGCGCGCTGGAATCAATGACAAGCAGGTTCGTTTTCATCGCCGCCAGCATAACGCCGCGCAGCGAAGTCTGCTTCGTCGCAAGATTGTGAGCCACTCACAGAAATGTGAGCGCTCAGCGGCGGCCTTCGCTCAGGCGCGCGATGACCGCTGGCAGCAGCGCGTGCTCGGCTGCATGGATTTTTTCCGCCAGCGTCTCGAGCGTATCCGTTTCCTCGATACGCACGGCGGCCTGGTCGATGATCGGGCCGCCATCCACTTCCTCGGTGACTTCATGCACCGTGCAGCCGGTGATTTTCACGCCGCGACGAAACGCCTGCCCGATGCCGTCGAGCCCGGGAAAACTCGGCAGCAAGCTCGGGTGAAGATTGATGATTTTGCCCGCGAACGCCCGGAGGAAACCGGGCTTGATCACACGCATGAAACCCGCGAGCACGACCAGGTCGGGCTGGCAGGCGGAGATCGCCGCGATGTAGCGCTGCTCGCCTTCGCCCTCGAGTTTCGTCTTGAACGGCGCGGCATCGAGAAACGCGGCCGGCACATCGTGTTTCGCTCCGAGCGCGAGGATCCCGGCGTCCGGTTTGTCCGCGAAGATTTGCACGACTTTCGCCCGGCCAAGTTTTCCCTCGGACTGGGCTTTCAAAATCGCCGCCGCATTGCTGCCGCGGCCGGAACCGAGTATCACGACGCGCATAAAATCAGATGCCTCCCGCCGCCTTGATCTTGGCGATCAGATTCGTGGTGCTGAACCCCGGGAGAAACGGCATGAAATCGATCTTCGCGCCCACGTTTTCCAGCGCGCCACGCTCGCCCGGATCGAGTTTTTCCAACGTGTAGTCTCCCGCTTTTGAATACACGTCGGGACGCAGCGCGAGGATTTCGCCCGTGAGGCGTTTTTCGCGAAAGATCACGATGCCGTCGACGAACCATGTGGCGGCCAGCGCATACGCGCGCTCGATCTCGTTCTGCACCGGACGCAGCGGACCTTTCAATTCGCGCACGCTTGCGTCCGAGTTGAGTGCGATGAACAACGCATCGCCGAGCGCGCGAGCTTTTTGGAGATAATACAGATGCCCCGTGTGCAGCAGATCGAACACCCCGTTGGTCAGCACCAGCTTCCGACCGCCCGCGTGCAGTTGTTCACGCGCCGCCACCGCGGTATCGAGCGACGAAAAGAGCTTGGGATTTTCGAGAGTCATCTACGCCCGATGAGCACCGATGAACATCGAGAGCGCAAGACCGCGACGAGTTTCGTCGGCGATCAGTGCGATTGAGCGTGCATCAGCAGTGGGTTCGCGGGGTTCGCTCACTCAGAAAAACTTCTTCGCTTTTTCGAAGAAGCGTTTCGCCATGGGCTCATTGGCTTCGCCGCTGAGCTGGGCAAACTCCTCGAGTTTTTTGCGCTGTTCCGGCGAGAGACTGGTCGGCACTTCGACATGCACGCGCACGAGTTGATCGCCGTGCTGGCCGCCGCGGAGATTCGGCATGCCCTTGCCCTTGAGGCGGAAGGTCGTGCCGCTCTGCGTGCCGACCGGGATCTTGAGCGAAGCCTTGCCTGAGAGCGTGGGGACTTCGATCGATCCGCCGAGTGTCGCGAGGGTGAACTTGATCGGCACTTCGCAGAAAAGATCGTCGCTCTGCCTCTCGAAGACTTCGTGGTCGGCCACCGTGATCACGATGTAGAGATCGCCCGGCTGGCCGCCGGCCTGACCGGCTTCGCCATTGCCGACGGAGCGCAGACGCGAACCGCTGTCCACGCCTTGCGGGATGCGAACGTTGAGCTTGGTCGTCTTCAATACACGGCCTTCGCCGCGACAACCCGAGCACGCCTTCTCGACCTTGGTGCCCGCGCCGCCGCAGGTCGGGCAGGCCTGGGTGAAGGTGATGATGCCACCGGAGCGGCGAATCTGACCGGAGCCTCGGCAGGTCGGACAGGTGGTGCGTTTCGAGCCGGGCTCGGCGCCGGAGCCATCGCAGCGCTCGCAGGTGACGGCTTTGCGGAAGGAAATCTCTTTTTCCACGCCGCTCGCCGCTTCTTCGAGCGTGATTTCCAGATCGTAGCGCAGGTCGGCGCCGTCGCGGCTGCCATCGCCGCGTCCGCCGCCACCGCCGAAGAATTCTTCGAAGATGCCGCCGCCTCCACCGCCGCCCTGTCCGAAGACCTCGCGGAAAATATCGAAGGGATCGTGGAAGCCGCCGCCTCCGCCGCTGCGCGGACCGGGACCGCCGCCTTGCTGAAACGCCGCGTGGCCATAGCGATCATAGGCCGCGCGCTTCTGCGGGTCCTTGAGCACTTCGTAAGCTTCGGAGACTTTCTTGAACATCTCCTCGGCCTCCTTGTTGCCGGGATTTTTGTCGGGATGATATTGGACGGCTTTCTTGCGATAAGCCTTCTTCAAATCTTCCTCGGTGGCGGTTTTTTCAACGCCGAGCAGGGCGTAATAATCTTCCTTGGTGGCCATGGGTGTGGATGCGCTGGCGGAATCTCGTGTAGTGACGCGGCGGATACAGCGGTGCCGTGCGCTTTATTTCTTCTCTTCCTTGGCCGGACCGCTCGACACGACGACCGAGGCCGGGCGAAGGACGCGACCGTTGAGACTGTAGCCGGTGCGCACGACCTGAATGACAAAACCGTCGGCGATCTCCGCGTGCGGCTGCGAGGCGATGGCTTCGTGCAGATTGGGATCGAAGATCTGGCCGGCGGGATTGATCTCCTTGAGGCCGTGCTGCCCGAGCACGTTTCTCAACTGGTCGGAAACCATGGTCATGCCGCTGACGAGGCCGTTGAGATCGCCGGCAGGCGACTTGGCGGCGGCGAGGCCGAGCCCCAGGCTGTCGAGCACCGGCATCAGGTCCTCGAGAAGCCGGCCGGCGGCATACTGACGGATCTCGTCTTTCTCGCGCACGGTGCGGCGGCGGAGATTTTCCATGTCCGCGGCCAGGCGCAGGTAACGATCCTGCGCGGCAGCCAGTTGCTCCGCGAGATCCGCGCCGTTCTCGGTGGTGGCGGCGGCATTTTCCGGAGCCGGGGGGACGGTTTTGGAATCGGGTTGGGACTGGTTCAGCGGATTGGCTTGATCGGGTGCGGTCATATGAAGCCGCCGATCTAACTACGGCTTGGCCGTTTCTTCAAGCATCTGCATGAACGCCCGGAAAGGATCGCCCGTTTTCTTCGTGGCGTCCCGGTAAAGCTCGTGCCCGGAGCGCGTCGCTTCCGCGAGGGTGCGGGAAACATCGCCGGGGATCAGGCCGGTGATCGCAGAACCGACGGCCGCGAAACTTTTCATGAACGGCCCGACCGCGAACTGATCCGGGTTGATCACGTTTTCGTACGTGTGGGTAAAATTGAGCGCGTACTCCCGCACCACCGGCCGCGTGCCCGAGTGATCCTCGACGATCATCGTCTCGAAGCGGACAACCAGGCGTTTGATCAGGAAGGATTTTTCCGCCACGCGCTCCTCCGCGGGTGCGGGCTGCTCTTTATCGGTGCGTTTCGCCGTGCGGGGTTTGAGCAGGCGGTCGCTGAAAAGCCCGGCGTTGATCGTGCCCTCGCGATTGCGGATGAGCGCGACGCGCGCGACGTCGATCTCGCCATCGTCGATCACGAGGCGGTTGGTGAAAAACGTATCGAGCTGCGCCTGCGCCCGGAAACTCCGCACATCCACGAAATCGCTTCGCGGGAACGACTCGGGATTGGTGATCACGAGGCCGGAGAGATGGACGCGATTGCGGAACGGATTGATCGAGAGCTTCTCGACCTTCACCGCGAAGCCCGTGCGTTTCTCCAGCGTGCTCGCGAGGATCGCGGGGAGAAAATAAATCCACGCCGCCACGACGATCGTCGTGAAAACGACAAGAAACACCACGAGCTTCAGCAAAGCTCCGCCGTGGCAGCGCTGGCAAAAACCGCGGGGTTTAGACATGCCGCCCGATCAACCGAAGTTTTCGGTGATGAGCAATAACGCAGGTTCCACCGCCTCGAAAGTGAAGGCGCCGGCAAACGGCAGCACCACATTCTCCCCGCGCACCACGTCGGCCCCTGCCGAGGCATCGCGCACGCGGCCGGAAACGACACTGAGGATTCGCGGCATTTCTCCTGCGGAAAACGCGATTTTTTCGCCCGCGGCGAGCGGCACGCGGCGGATGCGAAACTCGCGTGCATCGGCGATCGTCGCGGCACGATTTTCGCCGCGCACCGGCGCCGGTTCGAAGTCGTCCCAACGGATCGATTTTAATGATTCGTTGACGTGCATCTGACGCGGTTTTCCGTCCAATCCGACGCGTCCCCAGTCGTACACGCGATAAGTGGTGTCGGAGTTTTGCTGGATCTCGAGGATGAGATTGCCCGCGTCGATCGCGTGGATCTGGCCGCTGTGCACGAGGATCGAATCGCCCGCCTTCACGGGGAAACGATGCACGCAGTTTTCCAACGTATTCGCATGGATCGCCTGCTCAAATTGCCCGCGCGTCACGCCGCGCTTCAGCCCCACGATGAGACTCGCGTCGGGCGCGCAATCCGCGATGTACCAGTTTTCCGTTTTCGGTTCGCCCTTGAGCTCCGGCGCGACGGACGCCGGCGGATGCACCTGAAGGCTGAGGCGTTCACGACAATCCAGCCACTTCACTAAAATAGGAAACGCCCGCGCGGCCGGCCACGCCGGTCCCATGATCTCCGCGCCATGCTGCTCGGTCGCTGCGCGCAACGTGAGCCCGTCGAGCGAACCGCCGCTGATCACCGATTGCGCCTCCGCGCGGTCCACGATCTCCCAGCTCTCGCCGATAGGGCGCCCCGCAGGCAATGCGCGGCCGAGTTTGGTTTCGAGAATACGACCGCCCCACACGCGATCCTGATACAAAGGATGAAATCGCAGAATCTGCTGCATGATAGTGGCTAGTTTTTTGTTAAAGCGTCCGGAGGGAATATTAAATTTGACCGTTCCCCGGTGCGAATCGGAAATCCCGTGGTCAAGCCGGGCGCTTCTAATCACATGGCCAAGTCAGCGAGTTCAAACACTAACGTTCCGTCCTTCCAAGCTCCGCGCTACCAACCGCACTGGGTTGTCTTCGCGCTGTGCTTGCTGCTGGGACTGTTGCTCAGCGTGGCGTTCATCGCGTACAGCCCGGCACAGAGCCCCAACCTCACCACCGGTCCGCGCGAGGTGAATCCCGTCGGCTCCTTCGGCGTGTGGTCCGCGTATTGGTCTCTTCGATACATCGGCATCGCGACCTGGCTCGTGCCGGTGTTCCTGTTGTGGACGGCTTACATCGCGATCCGCAACTCCCGCCGCCTGCCCGGAACGCGTTCGCTCGCCATGCTCGTGTGCATCGCCGCCGTCTCCGGTCTCGCCGCGATGTGGGACGACAACAACGCCACGGATTACTTCTCCGGCGGCCTCGGCGGCATCGTCGGCGGTCTCGTCTATCAATCCTTCCTCAAGGACTCGCTCGGCGTGTTCGGCGCGGGATTGCTGCTCGTGATGACCTACGCGCTCGGCCTGCTGTTTATTTTCACGAAAGATATCGCCGCTGAGTTTGAAAAAATGGGCCACAGTTTCGCCGCCTGGCGCGAAGCCCGCATCAAAGCACGCGCCGAACGTGCCGAACTCAAGCGTCTCGCGAAAGAGGCCCGCTCCCGCGCAAAAACGCCGCCCATCGCCGTCGGCCCGCCTCCAACCAAAAAGCTGGCGATCTCCTCGCGGACCACTCCTCCGATGAGCACGCGCCCTGCGGCGCTTCCTCCCGAGGAGGAATCCAAACCCGCAGCGGCGGCCGCCGCGTCCGCGAAAAAAACCGTCGCCGAGCTCGACACTCCGCCGCCCGCAAAAACCAAAACCGCCGCGGCTTCCCCGAAAAACGGCAGGGGCTCCGTCAGTCCGTTCACGGATAACGCACCGCTCGCGACCGATCCGAATTCGATGGCGACCAACGCCGCCGGCCGCATCGAGCTGCACATCGTCAAACCCGAGGAGCCCAAGAAGGCCGCCAAGGCCAGCGTGCCGCAGAGCCTCGACGAAAATTATCTTTTCCCGCCGCTCACACTGCTGCGCGAGCCGGTCAAATCCAGCGCCGCCGATTCCGAAGAGGAACATCGCCGCAACGCCGAAAATCTCCTCCGCATCCTCAGCGAGTTCGGCGTCGAGGTCTCGCTCGGCGAGATCCACGTCGGTCCCGTCATCACCCGCTACGAGGTCATTCCCGCGGCCGGTGTGCGCGTCGAAAAAATCGCCGGTCTCGACAAGAACATCGCACTCGGCATGCGCGCCCAGTCGGTGCGCATCCTCGCACCGATCCCCGGCAAGGCCGCCGTCGGCGTCGAGGTTCCCAATCAGCATCCGACGCCCGTCGGCATGCGTGAGTTGCTTGAATCCGAAGACTGGGTCGATGCGCGCAGCGAGTTGCCCATCGCACTCGGCAAGGATGTTTCCGGCAAACCGCTCGTCTCCGACCTGACGAAGATGCCTCACTTGCTCATCGCCGGCGCCACCGGTTCAGGCAAATCGGTCTGCATCAACTCCATCGTCGCCTCGATCCTGTACTCCAAGAGCCCGAAGGATGTCCGCCTCATCATGGTGGACCCGAAGATCGTCGAATTGAAGATCTTCAACACCCTGCCGCACATGCTCATCCCGGTCGTCACCGAGCCGAAGAAAGTCCCCTCCGCGCTCAAGTGGCTTCTCGCCGAGATGGAGCAGCGCTACCAGATTTTCGCCAAGGTCGGCGTGCGCAACATCACCGGCTTCAATAATCGCAAAAAATCCGAGGCTCCCGAGTTCCCCACCGAGGAACCCGCGCAAGGCACGCTCGATGGCGTCGCCACGCCCGACGATGAAATCGAGATCCCGCCGCGCCTGCCGTACATCGTCGCGATCATCGACGAACTCGCCGACCTCATGATGGTCGCGCCCGCCGAGATCGAAACGAGCATCGCGCGCCTCGCGCAGCTCGCCCGCGCCGCCGGCATTCACCTCATCATCGCCACCCAGCGCCCGTCGGTGAACGTCATCACCGGCGTCATCAAAGCCAATCTTCCGTCCCGCATCGCCTTCCAGGTCGCCTCGCAAGTGGACTCGCGCACCATCCTCGACACCAAGGGTGCCGACACGCTCATCGGCCGCGGCGACATGCTCTTCTCGCCCCCCGGCACCTCGCGCCTCGTGCGCGCCCAAGGCGCTTTCGTTTCCGACGACGAGGTTCAAAGCCTCGTGGATTTCCTCAAGAAAAACGGCCCGCCCCAATACGCGCAGGATGTCCAGGCCCAGATCGATCGCGATCCGGACGCCGAGGACGACGACGAGGACACCGGCGGCGCCGGCGATGGCGATAACGCTCTTTTCAAACAAGCGATCGGCGTGCTCAAATCCACACGCCGCGCCTCGACCTCCATGCTCCAGCGGCGTCTGCGCATCGGCTACAACCGAGCCGCGCGTCTCATGGAAGAAATGGAAGACAAGGGCATCGTGGGCCCGGAAAACGGCTCCAGCCCCCGCGACATTCTGGTCGACCTCGACCAGTATTGAAGAGCGCGTTGCACGCGGCGGGCCGACGACGCTCCCCGTCCGCGCGTCAGGTGGGCGGAGTCGCCACACCGGCGGAAATCCGCCCGTAGTGAATTTTCAACTACACGCGCCGGCGGATGCGATCACTCGCGATCTGACTCCGCCGCGGGCGTGATACCCGCCGAGGTGAGTTCGCCGAGCAACAGATTGCACGCCTCCTGGCATTCGCGGCAGTGGCGTTCGCAATGCAGGCAGTGTTCATGCATCTTTCGATGGCGGTGGCATTCGTCGGCACACTGCGCGCAGGCCAGCACGCACGCATGAAGCTGCGCGTGCAGCAGGTCGCCGACCGTCTCGGTTTGACGCGCGACCATCCGCGCCGTGGCGGTGCAGATATCCGCGCAATCGAGATTCAGGCGGATGCAACGCCGCAGATGATCGACGCCTTTTTCCGCGAGGCAGGCATCCGCGCAACTCGTGCATGCTTCGATGCAACCCGCGAGTGATTGCAACGCGGGCACCAACGCCGCCTGCAGAGTGGATCCGCTGGGAAACGGATGACGGGAGAGAATAGTGTCGATCGATTTCATGGCAGAAAAGCTGCGCGCAGTTTACTCCGCGCGCCACTTGGCTCCAGCCGGTGAGACACCGTACCGCCCGTGGGAAATCGCCCGATGGCGGCGAAGCAAGCAGGCGAAAGGGGAAAACTACGGAGGCCGCTTTGGGGCGCGCCTCCGGATGCACAGGCGTCATCTGGTGTTATCGTTCGCACATGAAAAACTCATCCCCTTCTCACGACGAACTCTCCCGCCGCGCGTACGATATCTGGGAAAGGCGCGGGCGTCCCGATGGAGAAGAAACCGCCGCCGATTGCTGGCTCCAGGCCGAGCGCGAGCTTTTGGAAAATGCGCCGCGCTCGTCATCGACTTCAAACAGGTCCGAGGACCGCCAGTCGGAACCGCGAAAAGGCCGGCGCAACGATGCGCAAGACACCGATTCGGACGACGACACTTCCTCCGACCTCACGTCCGGAGAGGGCGTTCGTATCACGAATCTGGATACAGCCCTGCCCGTGCCGGAGCGCCGCCGCGCGCGGGAAGCGCGCAATCCCGAACGCAAGCAGCCGGCGGAGCGCCAGCAGGTGGACACATTTCTTATACTGCTCGATCGGGCGCACCTGAGGGTTTTCCGCGCCACCCACGGTGCACCGGAGGAAATCCACAGCGCCGATCTTCCCGGCGGCCGCCGCAGCTACACCGACAACGACACCGATCGCGCCGGCAGTTTTTCGGGCTCGCGCACGAAAGGCGCCCGTGCCGGTGCCGCCTCGATCGATGAACGCCTGCCCATGCAGGAGGAACAGGAGCGCCGGCTCGCGCGTGACGCCGCCGACCTCATCGAAAATTTCCTCCGCGAAAATCCGCACGGTCGCTGGCATTTCTCGGCCGGTCCCGCGCTGCACCAAGCCGTGCTCGACGCGCTTTCACCCGCCGCGCACGCGCGCCTCGAGACCGCGATCAAGAAAGACCTCGTGAACATGCCGCGCTCCGAGCTCGCCTCACATTTCCAGCTCGACGGAAACCAGCCCGCGGGCCGCGCCCGTTGAGACGGATCACGCGGACAACGCTTCCCTGCGGGCGCGACGCTTTTCCACCGCGCCGCCCGCGAGGATCGCGAGTTCGAACAGCAGGTACAGCGGCGCCGCGAACAGCGTTTGCGTGAACGGGTCCGGCGTCGGCGTGACGATGGCCGCCACGATGAAAATCGCGACGATCGCGTGACGGCGATATTTTCGCAGAAACGCGACCGACATCAGTCGCATGTAAACAAGCAGCACGATCACGAGCGGAAATTCGAACGACACGCCCACGCCGATCACGAGCCACGAGAGCAGTCCGAAATAGCTTCCCGCCGTCCATCGCGCGGTGAACCCGAAAAATTGATTCAGCTCCGCCGAACTCGAGATCGTGGTCGGCATCAGCAGGAAAAATCCAAACGCCGCTCCGGCCACAAACAGCAGCAACGCAACCAGGCTCACCGGCACGACCATGCGCGACTCGCGCGGCGTGAGCGCCGGGCCGACGAACTGGCCGAGGAAGAAAAAGACAAACGGCGTGGCCGGAGCGAGTGCGCCGAGGCAGCACATCTGGATCACGATCGTGAACGACTCCATGATGGTGGTCGTATTCAGATCCAGCGTGAGGTCGGGATAATCGACCTTCGCGTGATTGAGCGGCCATTGCAGCGTCGCGCTAAAATCTTTGAGGAAAATACCGATCGCGACCGCGAAGATCACGTAAACGACCGCGCATTTCACGAGCGTCCAGCGCAGCTCCTCGAGGTGTTCGAAAAACCCCATGGATTTCTCGCGCGGATTCCGCGGTTCCTCGACCACGGGATCGTACTCGTAGGGTTGATCTTCTTGCGACGGACTCACGATTTTCGAAAAGGCCGGCGATGGTGAAGGTTTTCGCGCCGAACGGAAGCGAGGAATCTCGCCGCACGCAGCTCCGCGCGCGGGCGGCGCGCCCTTGTGCCGTTGACACCAGTGGCACCCGACCTATTGCCTAGCTCCTTTGCGCGCCCAGCCCGCAGATTCTTTTCCACATAACCCACCCATCAATTATGGCCGTTAAAACCAAAGCCAAAAAGTCCGCTGCGAAGACCTCGTCTTCCAGCTCCGCGAAAAAATCCTCCGCCGTGAAAGGCCCGAAATACGTGTACACGTGGGGCGCTGGCAAAGCCGACGGCGATGGCACGCAGAAAGCACTGCTCGGTGGCAAGGGCGCCAATCTCGCCGAGATGACCCGCATCGGCCTCCCGGTGCCCCCCGGCTTCACCATCACCACCGAGGTCTGTACGTATTATTACGCCAACAAGAGGACCTACCCGGCCAATCTCCAGGCCCAGCTCGAAGCGGGCGTCCGCAACATGGAGAAAATCATGGGCTACAAATTCGGCGACGCCTCCGGCTTCCCGCTCCTCGTAGCCGTCCGCTCCGGCGCTCGCGATTCGATGCCCGGCATGATGGACACCATTCTCAACCTCGGCCTCAACGACGAGACCGTCGTCTCCCTCGCCCACGCCACCAACAACCCCCGCTTCGCGTGGGATTGCTACCGCCGCTTCATCCAGATGTACGGCGACGTCGTCCTCGGCGTGCAGAAGCGCGAAGGCGAAGATCACGAGCCGTTCGAAACCGTCATCGAAGGCTACAAACACGAGCGCTACCACGGCGACATCGAAGACTCGAAGCTCACCGCCGAAGACCAGAAGGAGCTCGTCACCCGCTTCAAAGCCCTCGTCAAGGAACGCACCGGAAAAGGCTTCCCCAACGATCCGTGGGATCAGCTCCGCGGAGCCGCCGGCGCCGTCTTTGGTTCCTGGATGAACGACCGCGCGATCGTTTACCGCCGCAAGTACAACATCCCCTCGGAATGGGGCACCGCCGTCAACGTGCAGGCCATGGTGTTTGGCAACACCGGCGAAAGCTCCGGCTCCGGCGTCGCCTTCACCCGCAACCCGGCCAACGGTGACAACGAGTTCTACGGCGAATTCCTCGTCAACGCCCAGGGCGAAGACGTTGTCGCCGGCGTCCGCACTCCCGAGCCCGTCATCAAGC
>CAZNJG010000039.1:0-14577 GCA_964573305.1 uncultured Opitutaceae bacterium | reverse complement strand
GTGTAGAGGTTGGTGACGTCCCAGCCCTCCTTGAGCATGTTGACGTGGATGACGATCTCGGTCGGCTCATCGGGGCTCTCCACCTTGAGCAGGCGCTCGACCATCTCGTCTTCCTCCGCGCCGGTTTTGCTGGAGTCTACTTGGATGACCTTGGTCTTGTAGCGCCCGTCGAAAAAGGCGTCGGACTGGATCAACTCCACCAACTGCTTCGCGTGGGTCGTATCGCGCGCGATGACGAGGACGAAGGGTTTGACGATGCGGTTGCCGCTTTCGCGCGCATAGGTCTCCAGCTCGACCTTCACCTGCTCGTGCAGCCGCACGCCGTCCTGGAGTTTCATCAACTCGATGGCGTCGGGCGCCATGCCGGCAGGGTTGAAATTCTTCCGCGTGACGACGGCCGGTTCCTTCACGAAGCCGTCCGCCATGGCCTTGCCGAGCGGGTAGTCGAAAATGACGTTTTTGAACGGCACCGAACCCTTGGTGGTCTCGACCAGTGGGGTGGCGGTGAGCTCGAGGCCGAGGACGGGTTTCAATTCGTTGATCGCGCGCACACCCGCGCTGGCGCGGTAGCGGTGCGATTCATCCATGAGCAAGACGAGGTCGGGCAGGTTGGCGAGATACTCAAAATAGCTTTCGCCGATGTATTCGGAGAGCCGCTTGATGCGGGGCGACTTTCCACCGCGCACCTCGGAGTTGATCTTCGAGATGTTGAAAATGTTTATGTGGACGGTCTGTTCGTAGCCGGGCAGGAGTTTATCGCTACGATTACTGCCCTTGATTTTGGCCTCGTAGTTGTCGCCCGTGATGATCTCGGGCGCATCGATGGCGAACTCCGCGATGCCCTTGAACACATACTTGGGCGTGTTGGGCGTGAAGTCGGCGATGAGCTTGTTGTAGATCGTGAGATTGGGCGCGAGGACGAAGAAGTTGTTTATCCCGTGCGCGAGGTGCAGGTAGGCGATGAAAGCGCCCATGAGCCGCGTCTTGCCCACGCCGGTGGCGAGAGCGAAGCAGAGCGAGGGAAACTCGCGCTCGAAATCCACCACGGTGGGAAATTCGCTGCGGATGATCTCCAAGGCAGCGGCGAGGTCGCGCTCCTTTTGCGGCGGCACGATCTCGGTGATGCGATCGAGGATTTCCAGGGAGCGACGTTGGGGAGCGCGCAGGCTGAGCCGGCCGGCGATGGCGTTGACCTTGGGGTTCATTTCTTTTTCGGCAGTTTCTTCGCGGTCTGTTCGAGCTGACGGAGGGAGGCTTCGCCTTCGGCCTCGGCCAAAGCGCGGCGGCGCTCTTCAAAGCGGGCATACTCACGCAAGGCCCGGTCGTCGGCCTGCTCGCGGGATCGTTTGCCCGAATCCGGCAGGATGCGGCGGTCGTTGAACGTGAGAAAGGCGTCCAATCTCTCCTGCCAGTCCCGCATGAATACCTGTTTGCGTCGCTTGGCCTGATCCTCGGCGTAGTCCAGGAACATCACCACGATGCGGTTCAGCTCCTCGATCTCGGACGCATCCAAGTAGTTTTTCGCCACGGTCACATCTTTTTTGCGCACCACCTTCCCGTCGAACGCGCGCAGGCCCATGTTGGGTCGGGTATGATCGGCGCGCTCGTGAATGAGCTCCGGCGCGGTTTTGCCGGTGGCGGCAAAGTGCAGCTTGTTTTGGATGGTTTGGAAAAAACGGGCGGTGTCCTCTTCGTTGGGCCGGTAGTCGGCCGCCAGCGCAAAAATCTCCCGAACCCGCAGATACATGCGCTTCTCGCTGGCGCGAATGTCCCGGATGCGCTCCAGCAACTCATCGAAGTAGTCCGGCACGCCGGGCCCCGGAGGATTTTTCAGCCGTTCATCGTCCAGGGTGAACCCCTTGAGCAGGAATTCATTGAGGCGGGCTGTAGCCCATTGGCGGAACAGGGTTCCACGCGCGGAGCGCACGCGGTAGCCTACGGCGAGCACCGCCTCCAGATTGTAGTGTCTGACGCGGTAGTTCTTTCCGTCGGCGGCAGTTGTTAAGTAGAACTTAACAACTGAATCTTCCCTCAACTCACCCTCCTCGAAGATGTGTTTCAGGTGCAGCGAGATGTTGGCGCGAGTGGTCTGGTAGAGTTCAACCAAGGCCGCTTGGGACAGCCACAGGGTCTCCTCCTCGAACCGGCATTCGACGCGGTTTTTACCGTCTTCCGTCGGATAGAAAAAGAGTTCTCCTTTGCTGGACGGAAGGGTGTCTTGCGGGCCGTCGGCTTCGTCGCTCATCACGTGCCTCCCTTCTTCAGCTTCTTCACCTTGGATTCGATTTGTTTGATGCTTTCGGCGACGGGCAGGTTTTCCGGCATGGTGCCGCCTAGTTCGCGGATGGTTTGCCGGACTTTGGCACCGACCTCGCGGTGCGCCTGATTGGCCTTTTCCTTGCCGGTGATTTTTTCCCGGCGGAGCTTTTCCTCGGCTTGGGTGGCGCGGAAGAGATTTGCCGCCAGCTCGGTGCTGCCCATGTGGTCGAGGATCTGCTGGCTCTTTTTCAGACCCTTGCGGCGGTGGATGTCCTGCGCTCCGAGTCCGCCGTAGAGTCCCATGTAACCGTGATTTTGGAAAATGGCGTAGTCGCGCGGCTCGATCACGCCGCATTGTTTGGCGGCATCGGCCAGTTGCACGTTGTGCGCCTTCATCTCGGCACGGAGGAGCAGGCGACGCTGCTCCTCGATATCCTGATCGGAAAGCTCCTGCCGGCGGGTTTGGACGGCGAAATAGGTCTGGCCTAGCGCGACGATTTCTTTGGCGGGGTCGGCGTTCTGAATGACGAGGTAGCAGGCGTAACGCGACATCATCACGGTTTTCACCGGACGCTGGCCGCCTTTGCCGATCTCGATCAATTCGGTGATCTCAACGAAATGATCGTCCACCCGCTGGCCACTGTTGAAACAGGCGGTGCGGGCCTTCTCAACGACGGCTTCGAAGTTGCGGTAGTCGCTGTAGCCCAGCACCTGGGCGAAATCACGGCTCGACCAAAACTCATTCCCCGCCGGGTTGATGCGACGAATGCGTTCGAATGGCGTGCTCTCTTCGCTCATAGCCCGGCTTCCTCCCCGAAGAGTGATTGCTGGCCGGACTTCGCGTCGATTTTGGGGGCGGAGGGCGGGGCTTTGGGGAGGTTTTCCACTTTCAGGCTGTAATCGTCGTGCCCCCACTCGCAGCGGGAGAGCACTTGCTTGGGGATTTTCTTGATCGTGAGGTTAGGGAATTGCTCGTTCGTGGACTTGGCGGCGCGAAACGCGGCGCAGAGCACCAGCAAGGTGCGCTCGGGCCCGACCTCGTCGCTCAACTGGGCGAGCTGTTCCGCGCTGAGGTGCTGCGTGGTGACGTAGATGAAATCGCGCTCGGTGGAGTGACCGTGTTGCCAATAAACCGTGTCGCTCGGCGCGTAGGTGAAGCCTTCGAGTTTGCACACGGCCTCGGCCAGCATGGCGGCATTGTAGTCTTTGCTAATCACCCACTGGCCCCACTTGTCTTTCTCGAGGAGGGACGGAGCGAGTTTGTAATAACGGAAACCGCCGCCGCCTTTCCAGCCCACGGCCTCGGTGATGCCGCCCCTATCCTCGCCGTCGATAACCTTTTGCAGACGCGGAATGCAATGCGTGTGGCAATGCTCGCCAAGCTCGATGCCGATCCACCGCCGCCCCATTTTGTGCGCCACGGCCGCCGTCGTGCCGGAGCCGAGGAATGAGTCGAGGACGAGGTCGCCGGGAACTGTCGAAAGCTCAAGAACTCGCCTTATCAATCTCTCAGGTTTCGGCGTCGAAAAGGGATCATCCGGATTACATGCCTTTACCTCTTCTCGTGCTTCATGGTTGTGTCCGACTTCGGCATGTAACCACACTGTAGGTGCAGGTGGCCCCGCGATTTTGAGTTCCTTTAGAAATGTTTTGCGCGAGGGGTTTGCGGTCCCATCAACGCCAAACCAGATTTCGTCGTTTTCGTCCATCTCGCGGAGCTTATCTGCCGGAAAACGCGGCGAAGTCCCTGGTGGGGGCGTCCAGATGTAGCCGTTTTTAAACTGAAAAGTGAAAGCCTTTTCTTTTTCACTTCCACTTCTTTTCGCATAAAGTGGGGTTGCTTTCCAAACTCCCTTGGGGTGCCCGTCGGGGTTTCTATATCTTTCATCCATTTCTGAACTCCGCCCCAGCCTGTATGGACGCCAAGTCTCTTTGTTTTTAGCATAGATCAATATATGGTCGTGGTTCTCCGAAAGCCACTTGGCGTCGTTCGCTACCGTATATTTCTTTTGCCAAATCGCATTGCCCACAAAATTGACGCGTCCAAATATTTCATCGCAGAGGACTTTTAGGTAGTGGGACTCATTGTCATCCACCGTGATCCACAACGATCCGTCCGCGGACAGTAGGCGGCGCAGTAATTCCAGTCGGTCCCGGATTAAAGACAGCCAAAGTGAGTGTTCGACTCCGTCGTCATACTGATCAAACGCGCTGCCCGTATTATACGGAGGATCGATAAAGACGCATTTCACCTTCCCTGCGAACTCCTGCTCCAGCGCTTTCAGGGCGAGGAGGTTGTCGCCGAAGATGAGGCGATTATCAAAAAGGTCGTTTCCCGAGACTCGGTGCTTGGCGTGGTAAGACTTTGACGGATCTTCGAGCAGGATGCGCGGCTCCAGCCGCGGACGGTTCTCTTTGCCGATCCAAGTGAGTTCGAGTTTCTGCTTTTTGCCGGACATGATGGTTTAAGCGTCGATGCTCTGCATCATTTTGATGAGGTCGATCTTTTGCCCCAAGACTTTTTGCCCTTCCGGCGTGGTCCCTTCGTCGAAGATGTGTTTCCAGAAGTGGTTGTTGTGTTTCCCGCCAAAGAGCGAAGTCGCCAGATCGCGATTGACCCAGATGGGGAGGCGGTGGAGGGCGCGGATGAAGTGGCGCACGTTGTTCCATGCGTTGGGTGGCAGGTGCTTTTGCAGCGGGGCTTTTTCGTCGAACGGCGTGCCCGAGGTGACGAACGAGGTCTGGATGACCTGCTTCACTAGGCGCAGCCAATTGTAGATGATCTCCTCCTTCGCGAGGCGGTAGGCGGCGAGGTGGGCTTCGGGCACGGGCTCGCCTTTGGAGACCTTGTTCTCAATCCGGCTCGTGCCGATATCGAGGTCGAATTTGTCGATGAAGATCTCTTCGGCGATGATGTTCATCAGCGTCACCATCTGCTCGACCTCGAGGAGGCGGGGATTGAGGCCCTCTTCGATGCGGTGATTGAGCCGGGTGGCGAGCAGCTCGGTGCCGATGAAGAAGGAGTAGAAGGTTTTTTCGACCGTGCTGTAGCTGAGCGGAAACTCGGTGCCGCGGCCGCCGTATTCGATGAAGTCGAGCAGCTTGTTCTCCTTGTGCTGAATGATGCGGCTGCGGATGCCGTCGAGGATGTAGCGCTTCATCTCGCGCTCGCCTTTGAAATGGCGCTGGAGGTCCTGTTCGGAGAAGTCCTCGCTATCCTCGCGCAAGCCGCGGTCCACGCGATAGCGCTCAATCCGGTCGGCTAGCAGGGCGCTGCCGAGACTGCGCTGCACGGATTTGTCGAAGGCCACCTGGCGAAGGGTGGTGCCGGCGAGGGTATTAGCGGTGAGGAGCACATCGACATCGGGATCGACGAAAACGCGCACCGGAAGCATGCGGGCGCCGAGCATGATTTGCGCGGCGGCTTTGTGCTGCCCGTCGAAGACGCGGATCTGCGCGGCGTCGCCGTCGGCGGTGTCGAGGTAGCCGAGGGCGACGTGGAGCTGCGGGCGGCGGGTGTGAAACTCTTTGATGAGTTTCTTGATGTTAGGGCCGATAGCGCGCGGGTTCAGTTTTCCGTCGTGCTGGATGTATTCGATCGGGAGTTGCGCGAAGAAGAATTTGAACCCGGAAAGCTCATCTTCGTAGAGCGGCACCTGGTGCACGCGGTTGTCACCGACGCCGGGCAAGGAATAGGAGAGGGTGGACTCGTGGATCGAGACGGGGAACGGGTGGCTGGCGGTGCGGTAGGCATTGAGCACGTCGCCGAGGTTGGCGGCGCGCCCTTCGGCGGAAACCTTTTCGTTAATCGCATCAAAACGCGCGATGATACGGGCGACGCGTAAATCGCTGTCTTGTTTGCCCCGATTGCACGAGTCGTGGGTCAGCGCAAAGTTCGAGGGATTGTCCGGACCGTTGAGCGAAAGCGGCACCACGTGGTCCACGTCGATCGCGCTCTTGTGCAGAACGAGGTCGATGGGCTGCGCGCAGATGAAGCAGTTACCCGTTTGGCGGTCGTGAAGCTCTTGGAGAAGTTCCCCGCGCTGGGCGGAGGAAAGGCGGTTGAGGTAGAGGGACGGCATGGGGAGCGTTAGGTGGGTTGCTGCAGCGGATGGAGACGCCGAGTCTCGCCGGAGTTTGCCCAGTAGCTCCCGGATTTGTTGTTCTTCGGCCAGCCGGCCTCTGGGCACGCGAGTGTCTCGATGAGTGTCAGAACAGTCTGACCAAACTGGATAGCGTCGGAATCAAGCAGCTCGAAGGAAAGTGCGTTGAAATGGCAGCCGAAGACATTTCGCGCTTGGGCAATGCGGATCAGTTCCTCAAGCAGGGGCGTGAGGCTGGCCGTGCGGTAGGTGGCTGCACCGGTGGCGTTTTTTTCAAGGATTTCTACCTGCAACGCGTTTCGGAGCTTTTTGTCGATCGCGGGTAATAGGTCTCCAAGTGTGTAAAGTCCTCCGACCCTGCGTGGGACTTTGCATTCGTAGATTTGGGTGAGAAAATCCAACGCGGCCTCAAGGATGACGCCGGCTTTTGCACAAACGAGCTGAGGGTCGGGTGGTGCCTCCGCCAGCAGGGTGCGTAATCGAACCGTATCGGGAACGCTTCCGATGAGGGCGATACCTCTCTGATTGGACCACTTGGTCAGCTCGACGAATTGGCAGTGACCGTTCTTAAGCCAGCCCCAGCGGAGTTTTTGTTTCCAAGGGCGATAATGGGTGGTGATCAGGCAATGGCGGAAATGCGTTGCCTCTTCATAGAGCGTTTCGATGACGCGATCTACATGCGGTTCATCCACGCTCGCGAGCACGTCATCCAGCACGAGGATGGTTTCAGCGGGCTTCTCCTTCTTTGCCAAGGCGAGGAAAAGGCAGAGGCCTAGCGTATCGACGTGTGACTCGCTGAAGAACGCCTGCGGAGGGGCGTTTTCTTGTCCGTAACACTTGGAGCCAATTTCGAGAGAAGCGCGCTTCGCGGCGGCGAGTTGGAATGTGATTTTGCTCAGGCCCTCGCCGGGGTGCATCTTCTCGTAGATACGGCCGACCTCGTCGGAAATGCCGGTTAAGATCCCGTCGGTGAATTTTCGCCGTTCTTCTTCACAGGCTGAAAGCGCTAGTTTTAGCCGAGGTAGAAGTTTGTCCAAGCGATGCTGTTCGTCCGTGTTCTCCTTACAGACCTTCAGCGCATTCTTAAGCAGGCTACGGAATCGCTTTTGGTCCGAAAGCTCGGTCTGGCACTGTGTCAGGATGGGAAGGTAGTCGGCGGTCGAGGTTGCCCATGTATCGAGGGCTGCCGGGTCAGTTGATTGCGGGGCGGCAGGTGGCGATACTTTAGAAGGAGCAGCAGCTACGGCGGCAGCATAGAGCTGAATTTTTTCAACCAAAGTCTTTTGGGCCACTTCCACTCCAGTATTGGCGGATTCCGCATCACGCTCGGCTTTCACCAATGCCGCTTTAGCGGATGTAAGCGCAGAGAACTGATCAATGCGGGCTTTGGTGCGTTCTGACAAATCCGCGACCTTCTCGGCGCTCTCGCAAACAGGGCAGACAGCCGGCTTCGTGTGTTTTTGGAGATATCGTGTCGTGGCAGTTAAGATATCTACGAGATCACTCGCTCCATCGACGACTGCGGCGGCGGCAATCTTAACGGCGGCTTGCGCATCTGTGAGTGCATTACCGGATGGGATAACTCGCGCCTGCGCTTGCCTGACGGTATCCACCCCTGCACGCAGTTCCGTGAAGGCTTTGATGAGCTTCGAGAATGCGGAGATATCCGCATCGAGCTGCGATTGGTCGCGGGCCGATTCGGTTGCTGCCCACGTTAGAGCGTTTGGAAGGGGACTCCCCGCTTGCTTCCAGAACTCGGCGAGTGCGGTCTGATTCTCATCGACGCGGGCGACTGCGATCGCCCGGCTCTCTTCGAGATTACGAATCAATGTGCGTAGCGAATATTCGCAGGTTTCGATCGGTGAGATGTCCACGAAGCGCTGAATTTCCGCATAGCGTTTCGCTGGTTCGGTTTCGATCAAACGAAGCAGCTGATTGCGACGCAGAACCTCGACAACCGGGCGCTCGGCAGGCGGATCTACGACAACCTGCTTTTTCGTAATCTTCGCACTGCATGCCTTGGTGGTTGATGCGAGTGTAACGGAGATGTCGGAGGCGTTCTTCCCGATCGAAGCCCAAAAGGGAAGCGTTTGACCTAACCCTTTACCTTCGAGCGAGCTGATAGCGCCTCGCCCCAAAAGCTCTAAGCCATCACACAAGGTGCTTTTGCCAGTTCCATTTTCACCGTAAACAACGGTCAGCTTTTTCCCCTTCTCGAATGTCAACGTGAAGGGAACGGTAGCTCCTCTCAGATGCTCGAGCGTGAGGTGTTTGAGCGGTTCGGTGCTCACTGGGACACCTCCTTGGACTCGGGAATGGCCAGCTCAACAGGCAGTCGCCAGTCCTCTGCGGTCACCTTTCCTGCCGCTAGCAACGGCTCGAGACGCGCCCCTTGGTCGGCGGAGATTAGACCATCGGCAACCAGTCGGGAGATTATCTTGGTTGCGAGTTGTTCGGATGGGGTGCTCATGAATTTATAACAGTTTCCAACGTAAGGTGAACAGGGAGGTGCTCGATTGGTGTTGCGTAAGCTTACCTTCAATCACCGCGATGAGATCGGCGCGTTGTTGATCGACCTTGTCCTGCGCCTCGAACAGGGAGCGGCGCTTTTCGTTGCGGGTGCTTTCGATAGCGCGGATGCGTTTTTGCGTGGCCAGCTTGGCCTCGAGTGTCAGCGCGGTGGTGGTTTCGCGGCGGGCTTCCTTGATCTGGCGATCGAGCTCTTTGATTTCGCGTTCCAAGCCCACCTTCAGGTCGTCGGCCCAGCCGTCCAGCTTCTCGGCCTCGGCTTCAAAATAGCCCGCGTTGCGTTCGGCAATAGTCTGCTGGATGGCGGCCTGTATCTGGCGCGTGAGTTCCGTGAGAGCATCGGGCGCGACGTCAAAATAGGCCCCGCGGTCTTCTCCTGGCAGGGAGAAGAGACTCGCAAGGCACTCCTGGTCGATCGGTGTGCCGTCATCGGCCAAGCCGGCGAAAATCAGGTGGTCCTCCGCTTGATCGAGTGACTCCACGGTGAAGAGCGAAAGGGTGAGCCAACCCGACTTGCCGATATACGGCTTGAGCTTGCTAATAATGCCGTCGTGCCGGTGGTAATCGAACTGGATCTCCGCCACCGGGAGTTCGCGTCCCTTCGCACGGGCGATGAGTTGCTCGGCCAGTGGGTGACTAATGCGGTAGGTATGGGCCTCGCCGGCATGACGAGGGAGGTCATAGCGACCCAGCGGGAAGTCGCCCGGGAAGGGCAAGGCTCGAAGGGTGAAGGAGGTCTCATCGTGAAACTCGGCGCACTCGCGCAGCTCATGAGCGGTGAGCCGCATGAGGGAGCGCTCCACTCGGTTTAGGGAGACGGCAGCGTCCGAAGCGGTGACACGGAGTTTTTCGCGGACCTCGTCGTCGAAGTTTTCCAGAAGCTTACGCCGAGTCTGCTTCATCGCCTCATTGATCTCGAAGCTCAGTTCCAACTGCAGCTCGTCGAAGGCCGCCTTGATATCCTCGTGGCGGCGGCAGTCCTGATAAATCCCGGCGATCCGTTTTTCGAAATCGACGCCGCTCTCGATGGCCCCGAGGACTTCGTCACTGGCCCCGAACACACCCTCGAAGAGGTGGAATTTTTCGGAGAGCAGCTCATACACGCGCCGGTCGGCCTCGTTTTTCCGGTTGAGGAAATTCACCACGACCACGTCGTGCTTTTGGCCGTAACGATGGCAGCGCCCGATGCGCTGCTCGATGCGCTGGGGATTCCACGGCAGATCGTAGTTCACGACCAGGGAGCAGAACTGGAGATTGATGCCCTCGGCGCCGGCCTCGGTCGCAATCATCACTCGTCCATGTTCGCGGAAGTAGTCCACGAGGGCGGAGCGCATGTCGGCGGTTTTGGAACCGGTGACACGATCCGTGCCCGCATGCTTGTCGAGCCATTCGGCGTAGATGAGCTTGGAGCGATCGTCGGTATTGGACCCGTTGAAGAGAACGATGCCGTCGGCGAACTGACTTTCGGAGAGCACGCGCAGCAGATAGTTCTGCGTCTTGCGCGATTCGGTGAAGACAATCGCTTTTTCCGCGCTGCCTATTTCGCGCGCTTTGGCAAATGCGACCTCGAGCGCTTGGAGGAGGGCTTTGCCTTTGGCGTTGTGCGTGATCGAAGTCGCGAGCTTTGCGAAAGAATCGAGATCGACGATCTCGGCCTCTATGGCCGCGCGTTCGGCCTCGGACAGGAGTTCGGCCGGATGATCGGAGTCGTCGTCGTCCCACTCCTCGGCGGTCTCGTCGAGGGCTTCATAGTCCTGATCCAACTCGTCTTCCAAGGACTGTGACGACGCTTGCTGTCCGAGCTGCTCGCGAAGTCGGGTGGCAATGGACTCCAGCGCGCCAGCGATGGCGTAGGTGGACGAGGCGAGGAGCTTGCGTAGCACCAGCGTCATCAGCGTGCGCTGGCTGGCGGGAAGAGCGCGGAGATTATCGCGGCGCAGATACTCGGAGACCAATTCGTAGAGCCGATCCTCGCTCTCCTCGGGCGTGAATTCCTGAACGATGGGCAGACGCTTGGTGAAGGGAACGTATTGCGTGACCTGCCGACGAAGCGTGCGGTGGCAAACCGGCTTGAGGCGGGCTCTGAGGGTTTGGAAGACCTCGTCCTGATTAAGGTTCGCGAACTGCTCGCGGAAACTCTTCAGGTCGCCGAACGTGTGTTCGTCGATGAAGCTGACGAGGCCGAAGAGCTCGAGCAGCGAGTTTTGCAGCGGTGTCGCGGTGAGGAGGATCTTGTGGCGACTGGCGAGCGCGAGCTTGAGCGTGTTGGCGATTATGTTCGAGGACTTGTAAACATTGCGCAGGCGGTGCGCCTCATCGATCACCACGAGGTCCCACGGGACATTGGCCACATCCCCGGCTTTGTTGCGCGCAAACTGATAGGAGCAAATGACAATCTCGTTCGCCTCGAAAGGGCGGAACTGCCCCTGGCGAATCGCGGCGTTGTAGGATTTCGCCTCCAAAATCCGCGACGGGAGAAAAAACTTCTCGGCGAGCTCTTGGTGCCACTGCTTGCGGAGGTTGGACGGAACGATGATCAGAATGCGTCGCTTCCGCTCCGCCCATTTCTGAGAGAGGACGAGTCCCGCCTCGATGGTTTTACCCAAGCCGACCTCGTCGGCGAGCAGGGCTCCTTTCGAGAGCGGGGAGCTAAAGGCAAAGAGGGCGGCGTCGACTTGGTGAGGATTGAGATCGACTTGGGCGCCCGCCACGGCTCCGACGAGTTTATCGACACTATCGGAGGCGCTGCGCTTCGTCAGCTCATAGGCGAAGTACTTGGCGTGGTAATCGGTGAGCATCTCTTCGCTTACTTAATGTGAATCGGCTGCCCGCTGGGCGCGGAGGGCCTGGATGAAGGAGTCGAGCCGGTCGATTTGGTGCGGCTGATCGCAACGATCGATTCGTCTACTTGGTTGTCCTCGACGAGGTTGCCGGCGATAGGAAAGGCGTCGGCCTCGTGCTTGCGGGAAAGGTCCAGCGTCCGACGCAGCGTATCCAGTCTGGCCGCACGGAGACGATCTCCCTGCAGGCCAAATTGCGCGAAGCGTGCGCCGAGCTGCCAATCAGCAGAATGGATAAAACGGTACATGGGGTAAAATGCGCTTCGCCGCCGCGAATCGCTGAAGCTTGGATTGGCTCTTGTAAGTCAAGGACCTGCGCGAGTGCAAACGATAATAGCGGGATCGGGCGGGCCCTCCGTGGATTAACCGATCCCTTACTTTTAGGCGCCGCTAAATTGCGTTGGTCGCGGAGCACCACGGGTATGAATGGAGCCGCCTCAAGTCCAAAATATAACCAATCCCGCTGCTAACTCTCCGGCATTGGCAGGCTCCCGATCACTCACTTCCACCGAAGAACGCTCTCTTATTCGCGGACTCCGCAGGCTCTCCGCTCGCGATCGCGCTTTGATCACGACTCAGGCCTTTACAGGCTTTCGGATCTCCGAAGTCCTCAGCCTAACTATCGGGCAAATGTTCCGAAATGGCCGTATCGTCGAAAAGCTTGGTGTCAGGCCCAAGCATCTGAAAGGGCATTATGGGAATACGCGCTGGGTGCCGATTGGTCCCGAACTCCGTCGCGCCTTGGAAACCTACCTGACGCGCCGCGCGCGAAAAGAGGAACTCAATTCGATGGCTCCGTTATTCCTAAGCCGTGAACATGGCGAGGGCGGGGTAGCAAAGGCGCTTTCGCGTTCTGGTGGGGAAAAGATTCTTCGCCGAGTGCTGCGCTCCGTCTCCGAATGCGATGGCCAACGATTGTCCAGTCACTCGCCCCGCAAAATCGTGGGCGCGGCGTTCGTACGGAGAAAAGTGGTCACAATATACTAATGCTCCGCGATGGATTGGGACATTCCAGTATGGCCATTACCGAAATGTATTTATCCGTGAATCGCGACGAACTGGAGGAATTAATCAAGGCGAGCGATTGGACGCACCGATCAAAAAGACACGAGAAAGCGCCTATTCTCGTGGTTACGACAAAGCCAATCGTCACGAAACCCTTGGCAGTCACCGAGACTGCTCAGGTGTTAGCTACCGTGACTTTGCCTCCTGCCGTTAGTTCAACGAAGCAAAATCCCGCGACCACACTCTGTCTTCCCGGCTTTGAGAGTTTCGCCGCCTGACGATTAGCCCCTCTGGTCGTCGGAGGAATAGCCTCCTCGTCGGGGGAATAGCCTCCGCGTCGGAGGATTCGCGAATTCCAAACCACCAATTGGTGGAAACGTGCGGATCGGAGGAGTCGGGAATTGGCCTAGATGAAAGCTTGGAGGAAAAGGACTCCACGCATCGTTCCTCAGATTTTGGTGGCCGACTCCTCAAGGCTCACCGGCGGCCGTCTTTGGACCACGGAATACCATGGGAGACCTTTCACCGAAACCTACCGGTCGCGGGAATGGAGGGAGGCGGACTATGCTCGGTGCCCGAAATCGGAGAGGACTCACGTGCCTTGATTTCCGCTACCGGTAGGCGGCGAAATACGATCTGCCGGGAGTCTCGTAAGCGACTGACTGTAAAACCTACCGGTAGGAAAAATGCCAGAGTTTGTATCTTCAGGTCGGGCTTTTAACAGCCGTCCATCGAAGGTCTCTGATTGTGCGCAGACTGGAGCGAGACGCGGGAGTCGGCCCCGACGAAATCGGACCGACACCTTCGATTGGGGGGACATCAAAACCGCGGGCTCGAATCGTCTGCTACCATCTATGTATGTCAACAACCCGAAATTCTGTAAGTAGAACCAAAAATACCCGCTCTTCGTCAATAAGGGGCGAGGCCGGTAAAATCAAGCGTAGCACAACCGCGAGAACGCGTGAGTTGGCTGTACTTACGGAACGTCGAAAGGCGGCGGAGTTGAAGGGCCTCACTCGGCGTGAATTGTGGCTGGATGATCGGGCTTTCATGGAGGTCGTGACGTATATGATCGAACGTGGCATTTCCTACCGGTTGCCGCTTTTGGATTCGAACAAGGAGGGACATTCACCCGCACCTCCGCAGGCGGGCATTGCTCTGGCCGGAGTACCGCATGAACCGAAGGAACCTCACCTTTCTACCGCAACCCAGGAGTCAGCAGGGAACGGAGGCGGATGGCCGGCCGATAAGGCAGTATCGCCCGCGCTACCGGTAGGTATGCCGAAGACCGATTCGGAGATTGATGCTACACAGGAATCAAAGATATCCGCTGACGTTTCTGGGCCCAGAAGTCAGAATTCCATTCGAGGGAGCGGGAATATTCATGATGCCGACGGAGGCAACTTTAGCGACCGATTGCTAAGCGAAATAGTTCAATCCGATTGCCCCGGGGCGGATATAATTGCTGAGCCTGCAAAGAAAGACCTCAGTGCGGGGGTCGTAGAGAGTACACGACTCGGAGAAACTTGGGAACTCATGAATCTCTCATCGGCGATGGGTAGGTGCAACTTTGGATTCCCTTGCGGAGAAAACCGTCTTCTTGGGCGGTCTGCTACCATAGAGCGTATGATTGCTGCGCCCCAGTATCCTCAGATGACTCTTTCATTTATCGATCAGGGGGAGGACCTAGTTCCATGAGAATTCGGGTCACTTCTCTTGAAAAGAAAATGATCGAAGCCAGCGCCTTCAATGCGGGCGCGCCGGTAGGCTCCCTTTTGTTGCAGGCACTAGCCCGGATATTTCATGAAGCGGATTTTGCCGGGTCATCTCTGCTTCGATAA
>CAZNJG010000038.1:0-19883 GCA_964573305.1 uncultured Opitutaceae bacterium | reverse complement strand
TCGTCATCCACGTCAACATGCTCAAGGAGGGCTGGGACGTCACCAACCTCTACACCATCGTGCCGCTGCGCGCCGCCAACGCGCGCATCCTCATCGAGCAATCGATCGGTCGCGGCTTGCGCCTACCCTACGGCAAACGCACCGGCGTCACCGCAGTGGACCGCCTAAACATCGTCGCCCACGACAAGTTTCAGGAGATCGTGGACGAGGCGAAGAAGTCGGATTCCCCGATTCGCCTGCAACAGGTCATCCTCGAGCCGGAGAAACTGGCCGAGAAGAGCGTCACCGTCGTCTCGCAATCCCAGCTCGCCAACAAGCTCGGCATCCAGGCCGAACAACCCACCGCGAGCACCTTTACTCCGCCATCGAGTGAAGCTCCGGTTTTCACCACGCCGGAAGAGCAGAAGGTGGCGCAGATCGCCTATCAGGTTATCCGCAAACTGGAGAACCACCCCCAACAGGTCCCCAGCGTCAGCTACCTCACCCAGGAGGACATCCAAGAAGCCGTGGTCGCCGAAGTGCAGGCGCAGTATCGGCCAGCTCAAGCCGAGATGGGCGAGATCATTGCCCAGCCCGACATCAAAGCCATCGTCGCCAAAACCGCCGAGATCGTCATCCAGCAAACCATCGACATCCCGCGCATCCTCGTCGTGCCCAAGGGCGACGTGCAGTCGGGCTTTCATTCCTTCACGCTCCAACTCGCCGGTCTCAATTACCAACCCGTCTCCGAGGATCTCTGGATTAAGCATCTGCGCACCGACCAGGTGGACGTCGTCACCTCCGCTCACGGCGGCCTGGAAGAGTCGCGACTGGAGGACTACGTCGTCCGAGCACTCGTCGATTTCGACGACATCTCCTACGACGCCCATGCCGACCTCCTCTACGACCTCGCCGGCCAAGTCGTCGCGCACCTCAAGAGTTACCTGACTGAAGACCACGAAGTCCGAAAGGTCCTCGCCACCCATCAGCGCGAGATCGGGCGCTTCGTCCACGCACAGATGCAGGATCACTATTGGGAGAAAGCGAGTGGCTACGAAGTGAAGGTCAGCCGAGGCTTCACCGAGCTAAAGCGCAGCGCCTACACCGCCTCCGCCGCGGAGCCGGTGCTAGATTATCGCCAACCGCCCGAGAACAAGAGCAACATGGCGAAGTATCTCTTCGGCCACTTCACGCGCTGCCTCTACGACGTGCAAAAATTCCACTCCGAGGCGGAACGGAAGCTCGCCATCATCCTCGAGCGCGAAGCCCTAAAGTGGTTCAAGCCCGCCAAGGGACAGTTTCAGATCTACTACAAGTCGGGCGGCGACCAACTCGAGTATCAGCCCGACTTCGTGGCCGAGACCGAGGTAGCGATCTACATGCTCGAGCCCAAGGCACAAAACGAGATGGAGGCTACCGATGTCGTGGCGAAAAAAGAAGCCGCGACCCGATGGTGCCAGCAGGCCACCGACCACGCCAAAACCCACGCCGGCAAACCGTGGCAGTATCTCCTGATCCCACACGACAAGATCGCCGAGAACGTCACCCTCGAGTGGCTGGCTAAGCAGTTCGGGTGAGTCATTCACTCGCCCGCACGTCGACGCGATCGCGATAACCCCGGCAGATATCCTCGAAGTCTCCGGATGGACGTTTAAGCGTCCCAAAGGTGCAGTTAATCGTGTTTTTCGCGTCACCGAGGTGCAGTTAATCGCGGTTTTTGCGTCCCAAAGCTGCGTTTTGCGACACACTGCGTCCCTGAGCTGACGTTAATCGTGATTATCGCGTCCCAAACGGGCAGTTAATCGTGTGATTCACGTCCCGGAGCGGCGGTTAATTGTGATTTTCGCGTCCCTGGCGTGCAGTTAACTGGAGATTTTCCAGCATCCATCTTGCGTGCATCCCGAAGTAAATTGGCGACCTATCCCCCTCTTCTATAGCCGAGCGGCTCCGCCCCCCTCCCCAACGATTAAGTTACCAGAATAGCACGGCCGAACGGGCAGCTATTGAGGTGGACCCTGTCGGTTGGATGGCCGCGATGGCCATCGCGGCCATCAGCCGCGCACACGCGTTTGCGGTTCACCACATGACCCTAGCTTTGCAGCCAGCGCGTCATCTGACGGCGCCCGAAGAACGGGTGCGCCTGATGGGGTTCGTCGATCACTCGCGTCAGCGCCAGAGCCTCCTTGCCGACGGCTTCGCAACAGCACCGGGTGCACCTGGACCCGCTGCGCAATCACATGAAACCAGCGCGCGGAAACGCGGCGGGGTGCTGCATCTTTGACGCCGCTAGCAACTGCTTTTACAAAGTTATTCGATACAGAACAGCTGGGATTCAGGGTGAAAAAAGGCGAGAAACCTCCCCAAAAAAAGCTGCCGCGTGAGCATCGAGAGCTCCCTCAGTGTTCACTGCGTGTCCGTAAAATTCATCCCCGAGCTACGCCCTGCAACAGACGGTTGGACGTATTGGGATGCGCATGATTGCCGACGGTGGTCCGCACCCGGCAGCGACGCCGCTGGCGACCACACGCCCACCGCTCGCATGAGGGCGAGCGACGCGATGACGGCCACAGCGCCGCCCCCAGACCACGCAACTCGAAGCGCATCCGCGGACTGCCATAAACCCTCCAATGCTCGGAACGCACTCATGCGATGTGCGCTTGCAGCCGCTCGTTCGCCGCCTGGCGCCGGTTCGGCTGCGCTGCCGTTGGCACCAGCCGCAGTAGCCGCTGCGATACGCCCACTCGTGACTCAATTGCTGCAAGCAGAGTTCCGCCGCTCAAGGTTTTGACTTCGGCAAACCCTCTCAGCAGCAGTTCGGAGAGGATGCCCCCAACGAATTTTTTGGGACGTCGCGTTGCTCTCGCAGACGCTCCACTTCTTCGCGCAAGGCGGCGTTCCCCCACGCCTGTCGGTTGCCAACTAGATCTCCTCAGTGGACTTTAGACCTCCCCAAGTTTGGAGAGCAAAAAAGGTCATCGGTTCGCGTGGCCGGTGAAACTTGGGCGTCACGAGGGGCCATAATATACCGGAGACTGATGAAGGAATACCGACAAGCGGCCGCGCTTCGGCACCCATCCTGCCGGCATTGCTCCGTGAGCGCGCGGCGCCGCCTGATCTCGATTGGGTCATTGATAAGTTCTCATTCGAGAGCCCAACTCGTGCCCGTCAACCGGGCAACCTCAACAGCGTAAACCGCCCCGATCCTGTTGATGACATGATGAAATTACATGGCATATTTGTCCTATGAACGAGGCGAGACTGACTGAACGAGGGCAGATTTCTGTGCCCGCAGAACTGCGGAAAGCTATGAACTTGAAGCCTGGCCAACGGCTAAAATTTGTGCCGGTTTCCAACCATGAGTTCCGGGTTTTCACAGAAAACGACGCACCGCCCGGGCCCCTCGCCATGCTCGGATATGCTCGCAAATTACGTGGAACCCCCGCTCGCCGCACCAGCGAATGGATGAAGGAGTTGCGGGAAAATGAAGCCTGATTTTGGGGTACCCGTATCGGCGTAATCCTCGTCCTGTTCGAGAACTATTCCCTGTCCTCGAAGCCATGGGCGTATCCCATGCTGAAATCTGGACCGCCGCGGACACGGAAACTTCTCACCGGGCTTGGAACGTTTACGTGAAGTCCCACCGAGCGGATAAAATCCCCAAACGCCCGATTGCGGACATATTGATTGGTGGATTCGCGCAAAATCGAAAGGGCCTTGTCACTCGCAACGCGGCGGATTTCCGGCGCTGGTTTCCCAAGCTCGAGATTAAAGAGCCCGTATAAAAACGTCCCAAACGCAGCCCCTAACTCATGACTGCGCACGCCTGTGATGACCAACCAAGCACCATAAACATACCGTGGTCACAGTTAGTAAGCGCAAGCGCCCCGACAGACCTCCGGTTACCCGTAATTGATCTTCCCCATGCTGCGAACGCCCGGTCGTTCCGGCCATCGTCGCGGAGTTAATCCCAACAACGCGGTGCCGCCTGAGTCGGCGGGGAACACTGAATCCAGACCGGCACGCCGGCGACTAGGCAGATCCAATCTCCTCGCGCGCGTCCTGGCGTGCGGATTTGTGCGCGGCGCGTTTCTCGCGGCGCGCACGTTGCCAGTGCGGCTCAGGCGGTTCGCCCGCCATGATGCAGCCTTGCGGTTGGATTTCGCCAATCACGTCGGCCAAACGGAAACGATCGATCTGCGCTTTCACTTTCGTCGCGTCTTTATAGCCGAGCGGTGACTCTGACAGGTCCGGAGTTCCGCTGAACCAGCGGATATCCAAACCAGCCGTGGTCTCGGCAAGGACTTGCTGGACACGGGCCGGATCCAGTTCTCCGTCGGCATCCTTGTAGGGACGCAGCATGGCGGCACGCGAAAGGTTGCGGCCGGCTCCATGCGGGCAAAACGACAGATAGTCGTCGTTGTTGCTGCCGAGAACCATGAGAATTTCGCGGGCCATGTTGAGCGGGATCAACCCCAGCAATGGACGGCCTTGTTCATCCTTCCACGCAGGTGTGGCGCCTTTGCCGTGGAAAAACGAATCGCCGCGTTTCCACACAAAATTATGTTCGTTGCCGATCTGCACGAGTCCACGTTGTCCGATGCGGCGCAGGAATGCCGCGTGGATTTGCGCGTGGTTCTCACGCGTCCAGCGCGAGACATATTGCAAAGCATCCCAGTACGCGCTGCCTTCCGGCGAATCGTAGGGAAGCCACGCCGCGGCATCTGGAATATCTTTGGCGTTTTCATTGCACCAAGCGCGCGCGGCTTTCTGTCCGCGCTTGTAAACGTCGGCACCGAGTCCGCGAGATCCGTGATGTGTAACGAGCACGTTGAAGAGCCCGTCGCGGCGAACGATCCAGTCGGCGAGTTCCGCGTAACCAGCGGTCTCGATGGCAGCACGCTGTGCTTCCGTGAACTGGATGCGCCCCACATACGCGAAGTGATTTCCGTCACCTTGCGTTCCGATGAAATCCTGCGCGCGGCTGCGCAGCCCTGAGAGAAATGGATTATCCCAGACGGGTTCATCCATCACAGCGGACGTCCATTGCTGTCCGCGCGCGCGTCCGCCGCCACCGAAGTGCGTGGTCTTCTGCAGATGATCCATCATTTCCCCGACCGGATGATTGGCCGGAAAGAAGGTTGCATACATCGAGCAACAAATATCCGCAGAGTGCGCGCCCGGGATGATGGCGTTCTCCACCTCGATCGCCCCTCCAACAGGGATGGTCGCATAGCCGCCGCCCGACGGACATGCGTCGGGCATGATGGCGCCCCGTTTCACGACCGGCGTGTGCAGCAGCTCCAGCATACGCGCACGCGCAACTGCGACGTTGGTCGCCTCTTCAGGAGTTTCGGGCTCGATGGCCTCGGCCAGGGGTGCGGGAGCGTAGCGCGGCAGGATAACCTGCAGCTGTTTCGGGAACTCCTTTTCCAGTTCGCTCAAAACCAGTTCGCGAGAAAGTCCGGAGGATTCCAGCTCGCGGGCGCGACGGAGTGCAGGCCCCAGGCGGCGGCCTTCGTGCCAGCCGGCAGTGATCAGATCACGTGCTTTGATTTCCATGTTCATAAAATGCGATGTGTTGAAAGTAACGAAAGTTGAAGAACGCGGGTAGCAAGTATCCCGCATTGATCCTGACTATTCAGTCAGGTGTGAATGGGTGAGTTTTGAATCGCCGAGTTGCTGTCGAAAATCCCAGTCAGCGCGTTGTCTGGAAGGCGGACTGCTTCGCGACCACCAGCGGCGGCTCTTTCCATGAAGCCGGAGCAAACGTGGCCAGCCAACCGTCGCTGACATGAATGCTTCGATCTCGGCCAGTCGCGCCCGCACTTCGGGCAAGTCCACTTTTTGGTGGGTGATCATGAGCGGCTGCATGTCTTCGCGCAGCCACCAGATGCTCGTGAGTTTGAATCCGAGGATCAGACGGCGGTCGCGCAAGGCTCGCCACTGCTCCTCATCGCAACGCCAGTGACCATACGAAAAGAGACAGCGATGCCTCGCCGACCAGTTCAGCTTTTGCCAGGCCGCTTCCCGAATCATCCGTGGCCGGAGAACGATCGGCTCACCGTCGGCCGCGATGAAATCGCGCGTCTTTGCATGCACTCGATTATTCACGACGTTGAGCACCGTGCGGAAAACCTCTGCATCCGGACGACGCAAAACATCGTCGCGCAACACATAGGTTTTCGACCAGCCTCGTTGATAAGGCTGCTCCAGAGGCACAGCCGGAGCAGCCCGGTTGGCTTGATACAGGCGGTTCACCTCACGCTCGAGCCGGCGGAGGTGTTTCTCGCGAGCCGCATATTTATCGAGGTATCGCATCGTCCCTTTCTGTGGTCAGGCGCGATGATCGCGGGAAAGCAGCGACTGCCAGATCGCAAGCACGGCAAAATCCGCGCGCAGTTTCTTCTCGCCTGCCTCGCGAATCTGACGAACGCGCTCCTTCGAAACGCCAAGCTCAGCGGCAATCACTTCGAGAGTGGCCTCGTCGAAGTAATAACGCTGCAGCACAGTCGCTTGATTGGCCGTTAGCCGCTGGAACGCATCGCGGAGACTCACCTGAAGATCGTCGGTTTCGAGCGTTTCAACAGGCGACGGAGACTCATCGTCCGGAAGCGAACTGAGATCGAAATCAACGAATTCGGATTCGCGAGAAACAGAGGCCAGCACGTCGGCAACCACCGAGACAGGCAGCTGAGAACCCACTGCGATCTCCGAACGCGTCGCGGCACGACCCAAGCGGCCGCTCAGCTCTGCTTGGACGCGCAGGACCAGATTCGCCTTATCGCGTTGCGCGCGGGAAAGCGGATCGAGACGACGCAATTCGTCGAGCATGGCGCCACGCACACGCACGAACGAGTATGCGCGGACTTCATCGAGAGAACCTTCGCATTGCGAAAGAGCGGAGATGAGCGCGAGTTTGCCGACTGAAAGGAGGTCTTCGGAGGAGACGTGCGCCGGTAGTCGGCGCGAGATAGTCGCTGCTGCCGCCTCGACGATATCGAGACAGTCCGTGAGCGAGATAGAAATGGATGCTACGCTAGACATGAGAAAGGACAGCGGGAAACGAGCGAGGAAAGGGCCTGGCGCCGTCCCCCCGCTCCGCTGTCGTTAAGAAGGGAGGAAGTGGCGCCAGTCGGGATGTCTGGCTTCGCGAATGGACGCTGCGGCCGCGAGCGGCGCTGGCGCCTTCGGACGGCGCAGCAAACGCAGGCCCGCTTCATGCGGAAGCCGGTTGGCCTTGAACGAGTTGATCTCACGCTTGGCCCACACGAGGTTTTCGAACGAGTCGCGGCCGCCGCGATCGCGCGGAAGCACGTGGTCGAGATTGCCGCCGCTTTTGCCGACATATTCGCCGCTATATTGGCAGACGCCGCCGTCGCGCTCGTAGATCGACTGACGCGTGGCCCGTGGCATGCGGAACGGCATCTTGTCGTACTGCGTCGAGATCATGACCGTCGGCACGCGTACGACGAATCGCGGCGTACGGATCACAAGATCGAACTCGCGGATGGGGAGCCTGACCCATTCAGCCCAAGGAAGCGGATGGAGGAACTGGGGACGATCAAAGTCCCAATTGCCGTCACCACTTTTTGAATACGCGATGTCGAGGCCAAGTGCTGGCGGCAAACCGTCTCCGCCTCCATTGAGCGCAATGAGCGCTTGTTTGACGGTGCGATGGCCGATCACCTGCCAGGCGCGATTGAGCGAGAGGACGATGGATTTGTTGAGAATATCGACGGACATAGGTGCGTGGTTGAGTGATTAAGAAAATGAAGCGCCTTGCGCTGAGCACAGCTCCGCCAACGCCGGTGTGTGTCCTCTTTCGCGATACTGTTGTGCGCCGCGCAGGCGCTGCTCTGAATCTCCCTGCCAAAAACCATACGACTGAAACGGGCTCTCCGCGTCGGGTGTGCGCCGACCTCTGCGGTTTACGACGGAGCAAAACCGAAAAGGTATCGCCAGAGGCGGAGGCTGGCTCCTCGGCCACCTGGCGAAATGGACCTCACGGCGGGATTCCCACCCGCAACACAGCGTTCGAAGCGCCGCATGATCATAATTTCACTACGCGAGGAATAAAGTGGTCCTCCTGCCAGGAATTGCACCTGGAACTCGACCTTCGCACGGTCGCGTGATGGCTCTTTCACTACAGGAAGATAAAAGGAGTCAGCGCATGGCTGGCTCCGATGGTAATCGAACAAGACACTCCTAGCCTTCCAACGAGACTGCCTCGACCTCGCGAACAAGCGCAGCCGGATCTGCATCGAGCTTTCCCATGATGTCGAAAACCCGGTCGCTCCAACCCGCGAGGCAGTAAACACGCTCCTGCGGAAACTGGAGCGTGCCGTTGCCCTTCAGATCGAAGCTGTAGATGCGCGGAGCGACGTCGTGACGTTTTTGATACGCCGCAAATGCCGCCACCGGTGCACCACCGCCAATCCAGCCCTGCATGTCGGACAGGATGATGATGCGATCGTAGCCACGGCTGGCTTGCTCGAAGATCGCATTGAAGTTCGTGCCGCCGGAGATGAACGGGATGCTGCCAGCGGCGGTCAGCGTGGTGTCGCTACGATTGAGCGTCAGGTAACGAGCACTATCGCTGAACAGCATCAGATCGGCACCGGTCGCTTTAACCAGGGTCGCTGCGAACAGCGAACCAATCGCCTGCGGACGACCCGCCATCGAACCCGATGAATCGAGCGCCACAAGCGTGCGGCCTGCAAACGTCGGAATGTTGGCGAGCGAGTGATCAATCGCCGTGTTGAGCGCATCCATCACGCGGCCGGCGCCCGGCAGATTGCCCTGTTTGAGCACGTCGACCGCAGAAAGGAACTGGAACGGAAATACCAGCGAACGCCGCACAGCTCGCTCGTCCATGAGTTGTTCGCACAACTCTTCGACGACCTCAGGCGCGTGCGTCAGGACATTGCGCACATTGCGGAGCAATGCGAGATAGCCGAGCTTGCGCTGGCGTACCAGCTGCGCCCACGCCTGTGATTTGGCTTCGGCCGCGGCATCCGCAGAGTCTGCAGCGCCAGCCTGGGTGAGTTTCGTTTCCCACGTTTGAGCAGGAGCGAGTTCACCCCGGACCAGTTTCGCCAAGGCAGGCGTTGACCGGGGACGCACGAGGTTGACGGCATCGACCAGCTTGAATGTCGCGTGATCGCGTCGGTATTTCGCGAGTTGATACTCGTCGAAACGAGTAAGCGCGGCACCAAAACCTTTCTTGAGCGAGTTGGGAATCGGGCGGCCATAAACGGCGAGGTAGTAGCCGAGCGTTTCCATGATGTCGTCGGGACGACGAGCGACCTGCGCGTAGAACTGCTTTGTCCAGGCGACACCTTTCACCGACTTGGCAAGCTCGCCGGCCACCAGATGACTGACGGAGCGCATGCCATAGGTGTTGCGTGCATAGAGCGCCGCTTTCGCGACGAACTGCACATCGCCCACTTTGGTGATGAGCTCGCGAATGCGAGCCGCGGCCTGCTTTTCCGAGCGATAGAATTCATCTTCGAGAAACGTGGTGAGCAGTACCGAGACGAGTTCGAGTTTGGCGGTTTGCGTGAACGCACGACCGCCGGCGAGATTGACCGTGTTGGGCGCGGCTTTGCCGCGCGACAGGGATTTGAGGATGCTGAATTTGGCCATGATGGCCTCCTTTTCTTAGATGCTGGGATGCGAATGCATCCGAGCGGATTTAAAACCCGGTACGCCGGGGAACGGTGGTGATTGCGGGAGAAAATCGCCCTCGGGAACGGTCTTGCGACCGCTGCTGCTCTACCACTGAGCTACGCGCCGAAACGCGGACGGACTTGAACCGCCGACCGACAGGTTAGAAGTAACCGAAGACTCACTACCCACAAAATGAGACGAGGGAGGAAACCGAGCGCGGATATGGATTCGAACCATGGCACTTGCGTGCACTACCAGAAGTAACCGCGTTCTCACTGCCCTCGAATGCAACGGAGGAGAATAGTCCGCACGGGATTTTGCTGAGCTATCGCATCCGCGAGGATGCGAGTTGGTTTTGAACCAACGCCTGCTCCCCAAAAGAAGCCGCTCTATCCGAAGTAACCGCACGCTCACTGCCTCCGATAAATTATTCCGGGAGAAAACAGGCGAAGTGCCCCTGGAGCCCTTCCCGTCTGACGCTCACGCGACGAACGGGCGCTCGTTTTCGCATCCAGATTCGCGTCTGGAACGGGGCGTCGTTTTCAGCGAAGTAGCTTCACCTTCACTGCCCGGAAATAGATTGGAGAGAAATTCGATCGGAGTGTTTTTTGGATTCGTTTTTTCGAACGAAGTAACTCCGACATCACTGCCCCAAAAGTGGTCGGCGAACCAGGATTCGCACCTGCACGGGCTTTCGCCTACGAGTTCTTGAGACTCGCGTGTATGCACTCCAACACTCGCCGAAAGTGGGTGCCGACCGCCTCCGCCGCCTGCTTACCAATCAGGGCCGCGCTACCTCGGAGTGATCAGCCCAAAAGTTGGTCCGACTGGATGGACTTGCACCATCGGAGGCCACAGGGGCCGGCACGTTTACAGCGTGCTGCAATTGCTGCTCTGCCACAGGCGGATGAAATGGGGGGCTCGGGCGGGAATCGCACCCACGACCTTCTCCTTATGAGGGAGCTGCGCTACTGCTGCGCCACCGAGCCATGGCGGGCCGCCCCGGAGAATCCTCCGAGCGTTGCCGGATGAGACAGGCGACCTCACTATTAAAGCTGGTACCCAAATTGGCTGCGGCGGGAGGCCTCTCGTTCTGATGAGGTGCCTCTGTTGGTTCGGTTTCGTTCACATTGGTCAGGTGGGTGGGACTTGCACCCACTTCCCCGGCTTCACGGGCCGGTGCCCCGCTGAATGGGCCACTCACCTGAAACGCAGACAAAATGGTCGGAGCGGCGGGATTCGCACACGCGTGACCTCGGTCCCAAGCCGAGTGCCTGACTTCTAGGCTACGCTCCGAAAAAAATGGGAGCAGGATTCCGAGTTGCACGAAAAGTACCGGCGTATGAGACCGGCGGCGGAACTGCCCGCTTCCTGCTATAAATGGTGGACCGTGTCGGGCTTCCGGGCTGCGAACCGCAGCACGATTGATCAATCTGATCGCCACGTGCTGCATCCCTCGCATGGCGGATCTTCTGGATGACCATGATCAAACGCGCGGAACCGGATGCCTCCCCGCACATCGCACTCACTCAATTGGAAATGACGATATTGAATCGACTTTGCCCGGACAAACCCGGCGCAGACTCGCCGCCATGAACCCTGTCTGTTTATATACTAAAGATTGCCAGACTCGGCGGCTATATGGCTCGTGCCCGCGCCCCCGCCGCCGGCAATACAATGCCGCGAGACCGCCAACAGTCGCATACGACCGAACGCAAAATCGGCTCCCGATCTGGATTTAGACGGATACTTTTAGACCTTCGAGCTGGGCAAGTTTGGTAGCTTTCGCATCGAAGCTGTAGAAATGGTCGCACCCGAGGAGACGGGCTGCCGCGACGTGAAGGATGTCGTAGGTCCGAAAACCATGTTTGGCCGTGTAGCGCGCTACGATTTCTTCGGCCTTCGTTTGAAGGGCGGAAAGATCGATTGGTACCGCGCATGCAAACTCTTCTGAAGCGACATCGTCTTTGAAGAGCGAAAGCGCAACTGCCGCGTTCTGCGGAGAAACCCTTGGATGCCCACCTTGTTTTCCAAGCCAGACTGATAGTTCCAAGGCGTTGGCTAACTCAATTTGATGGAGCCAGGTGACAGGTAACAATTCAGCCCCACGTATTTTCGATTCTTCAATGAGCTGGTCTGCTCGCTCACTGTCGGGAAGGCGAAGGTATACCCGAGTGAAAAAATTGGTATCAGCGTAGGGTTTCATTCTCCCGCGATTGCTTGGTCCAGTTTGGCCGCGGTCTTTGCGGTAAGAGCGGTCTTGAAGAGGCGGTTCCGCCTTTCTGCAAAGGCAGGCAATGAAGTCATCCTCCTCTGAGGCGCAGCCTCTGGTGTGATGATGTAAGTTTGCCCGCTGCGGGCACGGATCCGAACGCGACCTTCTTTTCGGGAAGTTTCCAAAACGTCGCCAGGAGAGCGATCAAGGTCACGAACAGTGAAAGTCTTCATGTCCGACATCATGTCGGCGTTCGCACGGCTGTCAAGATTGGCTCCGCGTACTCCGGTCTCGGATTAAGAACCGGCACTTTCTAACAAATTGGCCGCCTCGACGGGATTTGCACCCGCATCCCTCGGCTTGAAAGGCCGGGATCCTGGGCTGTTAGACGACAAGGCGTATTCGCGCAGAGAGTCGAAGCCTCAACAAACATACCTATCAATGACGGCTCATGACTCATGCGCGGAAAATAAAATGCGTGGCCGGATCACCGTTTAACGCCCGAAGGCGCACCACGCGTTGAGCAGAGCCGCTCACAAGCAGCTCTGCGTTTCGCAAAAAAGAACACACACCGGCGTCCCTCTCGCGTCGACAATGTCGGACGGATTGGACGGCCGCGGGATTTGGTGCGGACGTTGGCTGATCGTTCTGGGCTCAGCGGTGAAGCCACTAGGGAATCTGAAAATCAAACGAGCACGTGGCTCGGAGATCCCGGAAGTGGCTCAGCACTTTTGAGCACAAAAAACCCACTTCCGGTCAGGAAGTGGGCGTGTATCTACGAAGATGTCTTCGTGGTCACGTTACACCACTTCCTTGAAAATTTGCATAGTCGGGTCGGATGCCACCGCATCGTCCACTATGCCGGATGGCGTGTACCTTTTCAGTCGCACACGACCAACCCGCTGTCCTAAAGAGGACGGCAAAGATATTATGTAGTCGTGTGGATTTCATGTGAAGAAAGGGAGAAGACGTTAAAGTGTTCGCAGAGTTACAACGGAGTGAGCGAGTCAAAATTCAAGAGGCCCTCGAAAGATTCTTTTAAATTTTCGCTGACCGGTTTTCCGCGGACGTCCGCCAATCTATCAGGCGAAGGTCGTTCCTTGCCATGAGTAAATCAGCAGCATAGCTGATTATTCAGTCATGTTTGAAAAACTCTTCTCCGAACGCGGCCTTTCGCTCGATCGGCTCCGTGCTCTGGTTGAAATCCACGATGCCGGCTCCATCGCACAGGCCGCCCCCGGCGACTTGGTCAGGCAAAGCCAATACAGCAGGCAGCTGCGTGAGCTCTCCGAGTTCTTCGGCTGCGAGGTCGCCCAGCGGCGCGGCAAGCTGCTCAAACTAACAGCGAGAGGCGCCCGGCTTGCCGAACTTGGCCGCGCCCACTTGCGCTCGCTGCAGGACTTTAAATCGGAATGCGCATCTGAACACATCGACTATACAATCGCCTCCGGCGACAGTGCGATTCACTGGCTGGTCATTCCCCGAATCGGAGTGTTGATGCAGAAGACCGCAGGCATCCGGTACGCCACCACCAATGTACGCACGAACGAAGTCATTCAACAGCTCAACGACGGAAGAGCCGATTTCGGCATCGTGAGGAAAGACGCCGTCCCGGCCGGACTTAAAACAGCACCGCTGGGGACCCTGAACTATATCGCGGCCGTGCCTTATGCGCTCTGCAGATCGAAGAAACCGCCGACCCTAAGAGAAGTATTAGGCGGGTTCCCACTGGCAGCACAGACAACAGACGGTCAGTTCACCCAGCGCCTGCGAGATATCGCGAACGGTTTTGGACTCGAACATCATCCCGCCCTCGCCTGCCAGTCATTTCCCCAAACCTTGGTCGCCGTACGTTCGGGCGCATTTGCCGCGATCCTTCCGGAGATTGCGCTACAAGATTTTGACCACGGAAAAATTCTTCGGGTACGAGGCGAGGAACTCACCGGTCTCAATCGCACGCTCGCGCTTACATGGAACCCACGTGCCATGCGCGTCCGCCCAAACTTTTCCAAACTGGTGGATCAGCTGAAAGCCGCATTCCAGCTGTAGTGTTTCGTTCGGCCGAGTGGGCATCTCACGGTAAACTCCTCCGTCAATTGCTGTCGTCGAATCACTTACACGCCGGCACCGCAGTGAGAGCGACAAGCGGTCCTCCAGACGGGGAGGATCAACCAATGATGCGGCCCGCCTCAAACGCGGCCAGCCGCCCCCCCTTTGGAAAGACGGACCGGCAACACGTATCCATAAACTAGATACGCGTGAAAAGATGGCGGGCGCTTTTCGAGCATCCCGCCATCTCTCCAACCGTCGTCGTGAGTTCGACCGCCGTTACGAGCGGGCGGCGCAAACAACCTCCATCACTTTCCCCTCGCGCAGACAGGCAAGCGGCGTTTTCCCCTCCGTGTTTGGGTTGGCCTGCAAGAGGAACAGGAAGGGTGAAACCGCCTCAAACTCCGGCTTACCTCGAAGGATCTTCACGACATCAACAATCCCCGGCAGCAGTTTTCCTTTCGCCGTAAACTGCCAGCGAGGCACGAACCAGTACCCGCCGACCGTCTGGAAGGAGACAATCTCTCCGTTGACGATGCGATCGTGCCAACGCTTCCGCTCCCGCTCGTTCCGGCCAAGCCATTTCACCGCCTGCTGGAGGCTGAGTGCGCCGCTCTCGTACGAGAGCAGTGCGATCACCGCTTCAAGTTGAGTCACGATCGGCATCGCAACCAGGGGAGGCAGCATGCGGCTGTATTCTTCCACGATCAGTTGAAGCATGGCCTCGTGGGACAGCCCCGATTCGAGCCCCCGCATGAAAGCGAGCTTCGTCGCTCGGCGACAGGTGGAGGCAGCGGGCCCGCTCAAGTATTTATAGACCGGGCGCGCTGCGGGTTTGTGGATGGATGTATTATTATTCATAGGCACCGGAAAGATAGCAGCGGGACAATCGCCCGAACCCCGGGCCCCCAAGACCCTCAGTCTTCAATTGCGATCACGCGCTCGCGGCCGCCCTCGATCACCAACGCAAAAGACGGTCCCGTCAGTTGGGACGTATCAATACACCAATTACGTGAGTTTTTATCCTCGATCAGCAGCGGCGCTTTCTGGGGCGTGTGCCCAAAAACTTGGTTGAGCCCCGGCACCGGAATAAAGTCCCGACCGACCCGGCACCAGAGAAGTCCGCCCACCGCGGCGTTTCCGCCAGAACTTTCGCCGACAGCCCAAATCCAGTGAGGCTGCCGTTTCCACAGCGAATACCATGCGTCGGTAGTTTCTGACGCCAGAATCTGTGCCGCCGTGAGCATGTAATTTTCTGGCGGCGCATAAGACCGGCTCAGCCCGGCATGGGTGAAGAGCCAGTCGTCCTCGTAATGCCAAAGTGCCAGCCGGTCCCAATCGCAAGGTGTCAGGACGTTTTGGATGAACCGGTGCTTGTCCCACGTAAACCCCGAGCACGCTGCCTCCGGCCATAAATAATGAAGGTCGTGGTTGCCCAACAAGTGGACACGCCTCGGATCTGTCAGGCTCTTCTTGAGCCACCGCGCCGTCCGTGCGGCGTGATCGGGATGATCGTGCCACTGGTCGAAGTAGTCGCCGATAAAAATCACCCGGTCAGGGTTTTCGCGGACGATGGCCGCCTCAATCTGCTCCAGATTGGGCGCTTGGTGAATGTCTCCGATTGCGAGTATTTTTTTCATACTTTTCCGAGTTACTGACGGCCTCCGGCTGCCGGAGGCTGGTTTCAGGATGATCGGTTTATCGCCAGGTATCCTTTGGCGATTCCGTAGCGAACGACCGCGGCTGACTGTGTTGTTGTGTCGTGTAGTACGATACAATTTGGGAAAATCCATTTATCGCTGACCTCTGCTGGCATTCGGGCGACAACGGGGTTGCAGAGCTTTCCGCTCTGATCGGTTCCCTGGGTACGCCGCAGCAGTTCCTCGAACAGGCCTTCTTTGGGCGCCGGCATCCATAGGTGCCCATCCCCGACGAGCGCGACTTGCTTCCGAGCGCCTCGCATGACCGCCACGCAGTAAGCGAAAAAGCGGGGCTGCACGTACAGCTTCACGAGATCCTGATCATAGTGAAAAACCCATTCGCCAGGCGGTTCGTCCAGTAAGTAGGCGATATTAAAGCAGTGGCGGGCCGCCCGGCTCTGCGCGAAATCGGCAAAACACAATTCAAAGGCGAAATCGCCGCGGAGAAAAAACTGCCGGGCGTCGGATGGAAAGGGAATGAATTCGGTTTTCATAAAATAAAACAGGTGACTGTGGAGATAGTATATATTTCAGATGCGGACCCTCTCGCCTGCCCGGGTCGCCAGGCGCCGTGCGAGATCGATGCTGATGAACGCCGGCGCCTCGGAATTCGCCTGCGGCAAATCACCGACCGAGGGATTGAGGCTTCTGCGATCCGGCTTCAGATCGAACCATGACACGGGCGAGTGGATGTGACCGCTCAGTGCAATGCCGCCATACGTACCCAGGTGCTCTCGGAGTAAAAAGTCGCCCCAGTCGCGCCCGCCAGAAATGGCCGTACCTGCCCCTTCTGGTGGATTATGGATCACATAAAAATCCGCCGCCGTCTGCGGCGCGTGATTCCAGCCAACGACTTCAAAGGATACTCCGGCCAGTACTGCTTTGCAGCCGTCAATATACGTTTGAGGTCTTTGCCTCGCGAACGAGCGCAGCCAGAGCGGCGGGCTTCCGGATTTTCCGAAAACATGATCGTGATTGCCCGTGCAGATCAGAAGTGGGATATCGCGAGGGATCTCCAGGAGGCTCGCGCATACCCGCGCAATCTGCGCCCGCATCTGGCTTGGCGGGGCGAACATGTCCAATAGATCGCCCGCGATGACGATCGCACTCCAGCCACCCGAGCACGATTCAGCGGCGAGCCATTTGAGCCATGGTTCCCGGGCGTGAAGGTCTGCTACATGAAGAATTGGTTTCATCATAAAAAGTTAGTTCGCCTTGTCCGGCGAAGCTCAGGCAACCAGAGCTCGAACAAGCGCATCGAGTTCGGATTGGTCGGTATCCAGGTAGCGGGCGGTGGTCATCGGCGAACGATGCCCGACAATCCGCTGGGTTTTGATCAGATCGTATCCACTGGCTCGATACGTCCGGGCAACGAAGGTCTTGCGAAGCGTGTGCGTGGCGATTCGCCCAGGATCGATCCCGCAGTCCCTGGCTACATCGGCAAGCATGCGAAACACCGACGAGCGGTTCATGGCGGCCTTTGCCGAGCGGCTCGTCCGGAACAGCGCCGCATCATGTGGAACTGGCTCCGGGAGTGCGGCCATATAATCTGCAACAAGCTCCTGGAGCTTTGCCGACAATGGCACCCGGCGTGACTTGACTGATCGGCAATGGACACCGGCTCCGCCTTTCAGATTTCGCCGGGCGACCAGCACCTCGTTGCGAGCCGCCTCGCCGTCCCATACCTGGCCCACCGTGAGCGAGAGAAGTTCGGTTATCCGGTAACCGGTGGCACATCCGAAGACTAGCAGCAGCCGGTCGCGCTTGCGTCCCGCCGCCGTGAGAAATTCCACCATCCTGGCATATTCTTCGTCCGAGAGAGGTCGTGCACTCATGCGGTTAAGTTACCAGGCGCAGGCCCCTCCCCTTTTATCGTAGCCCCAAGTCCGCCGCCGCCAAATCCCACGACGCACCATTACACTAATTTTGGTGCGTGGGCTCGATGGTCGCGCCCTACCCATCCAGCGGACTCCGCACGCCGATCCCCGGCTTCTTCATCACATGCAGATAAATCTGCGTCGTCTCCACGCTCTGGTGGCCGAGCAGTTCCTGCACCGTGCGGATATCTGTCCCACTTTCCAATAAATGCGTCGCGAAACTATGCCTGAGCACATGCGGCGTCACCCGCTTGTCGATTCCCGCCTCGCGCGCCGCCTTCTTGATTACCCGCTGAAACGTCGTGTCCACCACATGATGACGCCGCCGCTCACCGCTCATAGGATCCACACTGAGGCTGCTGGCCGGAAACAGCCACTGCCACTCCCACTGCTCTCCTGCCCGTCCATATTTCCGCGCCAGTCCTTCCGGCAGCCACACGCCCGCAACCTTCGCCTCGCGATCCGCCGCATAAAGTCCGCGAAGCCTCTCCACATGATCCGCGAGCGGTTTAAGCAAAGATTCCGGCAGCATCGTCACGCGATCCTTGTCACCTTTCCCGGCAAACACCTGCAACGTTCCCCGCGTCAGATCGAGATGATGCACCCGCAGACGCAGCAGCTCCATGAGCCGGAGCCCGCTTCCGTACATCAGCTCCGTCATCAAGCGCGTCGATCCGTCCAGACAGGCAAACAACCGCATACACTCCAGTCGCGACAACACCGTCGGCACCCGTCGCTTGGGCGCAGCCCGCGCAAACTCGATCTTCCCCACCGTCCGGTGCAGCCCCTCCTGTAGAAAAAACACCAACGCATTGAGCGCCTGCCTCTGCGTCGCCCCGCTCGCGCGCTGACCAACCGCGAGCTCAGATAAAAACGCACCCACATCCTCCGCATTCGCCGCATACGGCGAACGCGGCCTCAGAAACCGCGCGAAACGCGCCGCCCAGCCCCGATAAGTTTCCTCCGTGCGCCACAGCAAACCCGCTTTCCGCACCGCCTTGATCAAATCGCGCTCCCAATCCGCCCCGCCGCGATCCGCAGACGCATCCGGAATCACCCCACCGCGTCTGCCTCGCTCATGTGTCCCGACGATCGGTTGCCCCCCGGCAGCCGCCTCCCCCGGGGGTCCGCCTTCCGGCCGCAAGCTCTCCTGCCTGTCCCTCGCTCGCTTCCACAGCAGCCACTCCTGTCGCGACATCCCATGTCTTCTGGCCGCCGTGAAGAACCAACGCAGCGCCAGTCGCGTCGTCCCGCCTGCACCCGCCCTTTCCCCGGCTTCGATATACGCCCTGGCAACCTCGACCGACGCCCCACAACGCGCCTCCTTGCAGTGACGCAAAAATGCCAGGATCGCCGCTTCGTACGCCTGAAACTCCCGGCCCTGCGCCACTTCACGCAAATGCGCCTTCCACGTAGGAAAATAAACCGCCGCCCCGGTTGATTTCATACCCGGCAATGCAGCTTTATCCGGGAAGTGTATCAACCCGCAAAAAGCGGCATCCTTGAAAATTTTTAGCCCTCGACCACGATCATTCAGCCACTTAGAAATTCCGCCATGACAGAAAACCCCACCTCAAAGGCTGCACCCGCTGCAGCCGAATAACACTGTTCGGCAGATGATCGCAGTCCGGCACATCCTCCCACATGCCGAGACCGGACATCAGGCCGGCGTAGGCTTCACACGCGGAGCAACGCGGCTTGGGGCGTTCGAGCACGTAGCCGCAGTGCAGGATTCCGTAGTCGCGTCGGCGGCGTTCCATGTCGGCCACGGCCTCCGCTTCGGTGTCGTGGCGATAGTATCCGCCATGATTTCCGGCGACATAGAGGTGCACCCGGAAGCCGAACCCGGCGCCAGACACAACGCTCACAGCGGCGCTGTTATTCTGGGCGGCGTCCAACGCTCCGGGCGTTTCAGTTTTTCGGTGAGCGTGTGTCATCTTGTTCGTTAGGCAAAGCAACATGACCGACACTGAGCTTAAGTTGATCGAGTCAGAGCTAAATCTCTCGCTGCCGCCTTCCTATCGCAGTTTCGTACTCTCGTTTCCCGAAGAGCTCGCTGTGGCGGGCGGGGATTTCGAGTTCTATGCAGACGCAACTCGCCTGATCACACTCAACAAAGATTTAAGGAAGACTCCGTTTTATCAGGGCCGTCCGTGGCCTGACCGTTTGTTCGCCATCGGCGAGAATGGCTGCGGTGATTACTACTTTCTCGACCTCAAAGATTCATACGGAGCTGTTATGTTCGTCGATCACGAGACGATGGACTTCAAGCGTCTCGCCCCGAATGTCGCTGCTTGGGCACCAAAGCTTCTCAAAGAAAAGCAAAATGAAGAAAAAGCCTAACCAGTAAGGATGAGAAGGCGTCAGGAGGCCGTGCAACGCCCGTGAGCGGAG
>CAZNJG010000037.1:0-21548 GCA_964573305.1 uncultured Opitutaceae bacterium | reverse complement strand
ACTGGCACCGTCCTCACTCCGCCCTTAACCACAATCCACCCATCTCCCGCCTCCCGCTATATGCGGCCAATGTGTCGAAGCTCTACAGCTAGGCCACCCTCCTTATTGGCGGGAGGGATCTTCAGATAGGCGAAGGCAAACTGGACAATCAACGGCAAAAAGAACGATGCATAAAAGGATCTCCCCCATCACATGAAAGATCACCGCCACGAATTTCTCCAAGAAATAGCCCAACCACTCAGCGGCTGCCAGCTCTTGGAGTTCGAGTTAAAAATATACATCGAGCGTGCGTTCGAGGTGATTCGAAAGAAGGTCGATGGGATCGTTGATTTTGGGTTCTCTGGCGACGACCATGAAAACTCATCGCTAGAGAGACTGATAGGGACCTTTCGAAAACTCAGCACGAACAGAGAACTTATTGCGGGCTTAGAAAAATTTAAGAGCGAGCGGAATTTCCTAGCTCACAGAGCGATTGTTGCCTGCATGGACCCCGAAGGACGGTTCGAGGAATCTAGTATTCAGTCGATTAGACCCAGGCTCCAAGAAATGGAAATCGCAGCGTCCAAGTTATGCGCTGCGGTGTACGAGGAATCCATAAAGTTTCTCGGCCACTACTACTTTGGACCGATCTCCGAATCAGACGAGACGGGACCGGCGTGAATGAGGTTAATCGACTTTCACACCTATCCTCCCACTGCGCTCAAATCTACGCGATCAGCGTGGCCGACTTCGCGGCTCTTGCCGCATTCCCCCACCGGATCATGCTCCGCAACTACGGGTATGACCCCAAGACATCCGCCGGCTACGCCCCCAAACTCGCGCCCACAGGATAACCGCCATGCAAGTAGTCCGTCTCACGATCAAAAACTTCCGAAGTATTCAATCGGCCCAGTTCTATCCCGGCGCGTTGAATCTTCTCGTTGGTGAGAATAACGCCGGTAAGTCCACGATGCTAGAGGCGCTCAACCTCTGCCTCGGGGAAGCCACCCGCGCAGCGGGAGAAGTGGCGGCGTATGACTTCTATGAAGGCAAGTTACATGAGCCGGATGGCTCCCCTAGAATCGTGACGACTGAAGTGGTCCTTTCGGACTTGGACGCGGAAACGCGTGCCACCTTCCGCGATGCGCTGGAATTGTGGGATGCGGAGGAAATGGACGTGGTGGAAACTGCCGACGCCGCAGGAAGAATCGAGGGCGATCAAAAGCGCTGGTGCGTGCGCGTGACGTATGAAGCCCAGTACGACTCCGCGCTTCAGGACATCGTCGCACGTCGTTACTTTCCCAAGTTTGGACGCGAGGAAAATGAATCTTCTTATCGCGAGGTTCGCGCGCATGAGCGTCGCGCGTTCGGATTTTTCTTCGTTCCGTGCGTCCGCGACGCTCAACAAGGTTTCTCGCTCGGTCGTTACGGACTTCTGGGCACTCTGCTTCGTGCCAACAAAGTTAGCCTGACGGATTTCCTCGTGAAGCTGCGGGAAGGAGTGCAGGCCGACGCCGCATTCAAGACGCTCCGGGATAATGAAAACTATCAGGCTGCGCTCGGACCGGTGAAGGATCGCATGAAGTCACTGCTACACGGGCAGGCGCCTGGCGGGCTCGACTTCGAACTGCGATTGACGGACGTAAGCGGACGGGAACTGCTCAACGCGATTCAGATTCTTCTCAAGCCGGCCGGCGGCCTAGACATCCCTTTATTGTTGCAGGGTCATGGTACCCAGCAAGCCGCATTGCTTGGCCTCTATCTTGCCTTGGGGGCGCGGCGGGGTATCCGCATCCTCGCGGTAGAAGAACCCGAAACGGGTCTGCATCCGGGGTTGGCTCGAGCGATGGCAAACCAGCTCATCCGCACGAAATCGCAGCTTTTTGCCACCACGCATTCTCCGGTTATCTGCCAGCGCTTCAAACCCGAACACGTCTGGCTTGTCACCAAGCGCAGCAGTGACGGACACAGCCACCAATTCACTTCATTACTGCCACCGGAATCCGTCTCCGGAGTTTCGAATCGCGACAACCTTCGCCGAATTGCGGAAGGTTGCTCGATTGCGCAGCCCCTTGATTTCGCCGCGATGACGTTTTCTCGCTATGTTTTGGTCGTCGAAGGAAAGACCGAGCAGCAATGGCTGCATCTGCTCCTCGCGCTGGCGTGCGAAAAGCGTTCCGATTGTTCGAACCTGCTTGATGCTGATTCGCTCGGGATCTCGATCTTCCGCTCCTCTTCCCACGGAGAAACGGACAAAGTTTCTCACCTTTGCCGGCAGCACTATGGGAAGAAAGCGATCATTCTGGTCGATGGAGACGTGCCGGCGGAGCAACGAACGGCAAAGCTAAAGCGTTGCGAATTTCTCATTCGCCTCCCCGACCGTTGGGCGATCGAACGACTTTTTCTTTCCGGGCTGCCTGAAGCGGATTTAGCGGCTTTCGCTGCGTCAATCGGCATGACCGACGCGTCTCCGAAAATCGGGGCCATGGCGAAGGAGTTGAAATCCAACGCGGAGTACGACCGGCTCCTGTCCTGGCCTAGCTACGAGGCCTCCACGGTGGTCGCCGCATTAGTCAAGACGCTCAATCGTTTCGTAGGTGGCGACGTCTCGCTCGTTGGCAAGGAGGTTGATCTTGGAACCGAATCCGGAACAGCGTGACGCCATCGCCTCCAAGGCATCCCGGAATCTGATCGTCGCCGGTCCGGGGCGAGGCAAGACGACCTGCATTGCGCTCCTTGCCCTGGAACGTGGGCGAACGGGCAGGTTCCGCAGCGGCCAGAAGGCGCTCGTCCTCACCTTCGCTCGCCAGGCGGTGTTCCACATGAGCCAGACCTTGCGGAAGGCGGATTTGCGGGACGCGGGAGGCTGGCTCGAGATCATGACCTTCCACGGGTTTTGCTACCATCTGTTGTCGGCGTTCGGTCGATACAACGGCCTGAAACGCGAAATCGAAATTCTTTCGAGCTCCATGGCGGCGGCACGCGAATGTGAAGGCACACAGCAATTGCTGGATTTCTCCGACGAGCGAACCGCCGTGTTTTCTTATGATGAAGTACTCGCTCACGCGGTTGCCCTGCTGCGCGATTCGCCCCGACTGCGTGCGCTTTACGCGGAGCTTTTCCCGGTGGTCGTGGTGGATGAAGTCCAGGACACCGATGACGCCCAAATTGAATTGATGGAGCTGCTGACCGGCAACTCGCAGCTCTTCTGTTTTGGCGACCCGGCGCAGCACATCTACGGATTCCGCCATGTCCCCGCAGATCGCATCAGCCGGTTAGCGGCAAAATGGAACGTCGAGCCCGTCCATTGGGACCGCGAATCGCATCGCAGCAAGGACCCAGAACTACAGGCACTCGCCACAGACATTCTCAATCCCTACTTTTCGCTCGCAGAGATTCTCTCGATGGGGAACCGCGCCAAACGATTCGTTCAAACCTATAACCACGAACGGCCGGCTTTTCGGGTTTACCCGATCAAGTCGTGGTTGCTCAAGCATGCCATGGGCGGACGCTCGAGCAATTGCGGTGCGATCCTCGCGCACGGCCGGCGCCACCTCGAATCAATCGCCGCCGCCCTCGGGCGTGCCCAAGAAAACCTGCCAGCGCGATTCAACTGCCAACTTCTCTACGAGGACTCGCAGTCCGACATGGTGGAGTTTCTCGCACATGCCTGGAACTGGCACCACTCGCGCAACGTCGGCTCGTTGCGGCGGGTGATCGCATTTCTGAACGCCGACCAAGCCTCGGCGAAGCGGAAATCCAAAGGTGGCGTTGAGACACTCGTCCAAGCGTGTGCCGCAAATTCAGCGCTGGCCGACCTGCTCGGCCCTTGGCCCGAGGAATTGATGCCGCTCCTCGTACGCGGCCTGACCAAGGAAAGGGATTCCGGAGATTGGGCGAAGGTTTCTCGGAAACTCGGACCGCTGCTGGAAAAATCCCTGCACCGCAGTCCAAACCTTGAAGCGGTGAAACCGGCGCGCGCGGAGATAGCCTCGATCTTCGCCGGTGCCGCCACCGACGCCGAAGGGGAGGCTATCGAGGTGCGCAATTCTCCCGCAGGACTCATCGAGACGGTCAGGAAGCAGCGGCTTCTGGAATCGGTCTTGCAGAAATCAGCGCCGCTGCGCGGTCTCACGGGACTCACCATGCATGCGTCCAAGGGAAAAGAATTCGATCATGTTCTGATCGTCCCAGAGACCTATACGCTTTCGTCCAGTCACTTCGACCAACCCGACAACCGCAAAATGTGGCACGTTGCCGTCACTCGAACGCGAGGGTCTGTCGGATTTGTCCTGCCAACCAACTGGTCGGTGATTGCGCGTCGACCCTTAGCTAAAGGTGCATCCGCATGAGCGACGGCGCAGCCATTCAACACGGGTACGCCGGCTATCACTACCAGAAGGTGGCGACTGTGTGGTTTGCGCTACGCTTGATGTTTGTGGAAAGCCGATGCGAAGTGATCACGGTTGAACCCGCGTCCGAGGAGGACATCTCTGCGAACCTCCAGGTGCCTGACGCGACTGGCGCGATCGGAGCAAATCTCGCCGCAATCCCGCTTGAGATTCAGATTAAATCGAAGAGTAGCAACTGGACGACCGCCTCCTTCCGCGATGTGCTTATCGGCAAAGACAAAAAGGAATCCACGGGCAAACGTGGACCGAGGCCGCGAGCCCGACCATTGGACATGCTTGGGGGCAATGTCTCCCTACGGTATGTCTTCATCACAAACGCCCAACTGGACTCAGACTTGGCGGGGTTCAAGATTGCTCGCATTGGCGAAGACGCTGCCGGTGCCTTGGCTGATCCTCAGATCCCAAGTGACACTCCCGCCTCCATCTGGCCGCGGATCGGCATATTTCCGGAATTGTCTCCCGAACGCCTCGAACTCGAAATTACCGCCGCACTCAAACAATGCGCTCATCTGCCGCACAGCTGCATCGACGACTGTAAGCAGCACCTGATGCAGGCGGTAGAAAGGCGACTGCTCGGAAAGGCAGACCGGCGATGGCCAAAGGGGGAAATAAGCGAGTTGCTGCTTCACTGCGGAGGTGTCTTGGAGAGCCAATCGGCCATCGTCCCGCCGTCGAATTTTGGGGAAATGGAAGCGAAGCTCTTCAGCTCAAATTCCATTTTCCTAGTGGGAGAGCCGGGTGTTGGAAAGACGGCGGTGGCGCGGGAACTCGCCCGCCGGCTGACGTTGCAGCCGGAGCCGTTCGAGTTGATTCACGGAGTTGCCTCGAAGCCTTCGCTCATTGCGATAGCCCTTGAGGCACCGGGCGCGCATGTATTCCTATTCGAAGACCCGTGGGGTGGCGATAAGCTGGCCCAGGATGCGGATACGTGGGTGACCGAGCTGCCCAGACTCATGCGCAAAGCGTCGGACGAAAAGCGGTTCATCGTCACCTCCCGAGCCAGCATTCGGCACGAGGCCATTCGCGAGGCAAAAATTCCGGTTCTCCAGGCCGCAGAACTCCAGCTGGAAGCAAAGCACTACCCCGTGCCGTTGCGTTTGGAGATTGTGCATCGGCAGATGACCAATGCGGCGCCGTGGCAACAAGACTGGATCACGCGCTTCAAGGACCGTTGGTTGAAAGAGCTCCTCGTGCCGCTCTCGTTGGACCACCTCTGCGACCGCGTAAAAGGCGCCGCGAGGTCCGAGGAGCTGGATATTGAACAGTTGATCGAGGAATCGGCGGTGGGGACGCTTTCGCAGACTTGCGCCCGCGAGCTAATTGGCCGGGGACGTGATACCGTCGCCGGGGCACTGGTTTTGTGGTCCCTGCACCAGGTACATAATCACGTGACTCAGCAATCTGCCGCGAACGGGCAAGACTTGGTGATGGCTGGTGGTTATCGACAAACAATCGATCCGGTTCACGTATTTCAGTGGTTCGTGAAGGCCGGTTGGTTCAAGCCAGCCACCGAAGGATTCATGGCGCACCCGACCTGCCTGTCGGGCATCGGCCAGTTTTTGAACGATGAACCTGCGTTGGCGGAGGAAACCATGCAGGCGCTTCTCAAAGGTCTCGTGGAGGCTCGGCGGCTGGACGAGGCGTTTCGGATTCTCCGTCACCTCGGGCCAAATCCCCGTGCCGTGACGAAAAAGGTGCGAGAAGAAGTTGAGGCGCATCTGGTCGAGGTGTTTCTCGCCGCGGACGGATCGAATGCCACTGCCGCGATGTCGAATATCGCGAAATATTCCGAAGCCCGTGATCCCGTAACCACCCTTCTCAAGGAGCTGGACCGTCTAGACATCCGGGCAAAGAAACAATTCGGTTTCGAGAGATGGCACTACAATAGTGCGCTCTCAAAAACAGAGCGCGTCGCGCTGGCGGGTTCGGATAAAGCCGAGGCGGCGGCGCGCATTTTTGTGATGCACGTCCTGCCTGGATCTTCCAGCGGACGCTACGATGGCCAAGCCTTGGTCCATTTTTTTTCCAAGTTCGGTTGGGATTTCGGTTTGGAGTTCCAAGCGCTCGTCAACGTGTACTTGGCTGAGTTGGACTACACGCATCCATCGGTGGATCTTTTTGTCGAAGGGGCGCTTTTTTCCGAGAATCCACCTTTTGATCATCTGCTCACGCTGGCCCTGACGTCTGATGATGCCGGTACCGGCTACATAGAAAGGTATACTACGGAAAAGGCGGCTGCGGATCAATCCGAGTGGGACGCAGCTCGCGCAAGCCACTTGGACGAGGATTTGCAAGAATACTGGGTCTCTCGGGCGCATGTGTTGCGTGCGGTGGTCACGGCGAAGTGCCGACAGCAGGGATTTGCTTGGATCGAGTCCCACCCTCGGCGGGAAGACATTTTGTTTCCGTGGGCCGATGGAATGACCCGGGAGACTTCACAAGGGGAGGTGCAGGCTTTGCTCGACTGGTGCGGCGCCGGACGTCGCTCGACGGCATGGGTGGGAATCAGGAAGAGCGAACGGGTGGAAATGAAAAGTGTCCTCCTCAGCGACCTAGTTTCCTGCCCGATCGACGACTTGGACGACTGCGGGGAAGCTGTTGCCTGCCTCGTGCCTCTTGACGAGTGGGCAGAAGTGACCGCGATCGTGAGCACCCTGCCATTCGCGCGAAAGGCGGTGTTGTTGGCGGCCCCTCTCTTTCATGCCGACGACAAGGATGCACGGCTTCACGCGTGGCGAACAACCTTAGCCCCTGCCGAAGGGACTGCATTCGATCTGGCGCAAAACGCGAATCCGAACAAGCCGCCGGCCTCATTCGGCGCCGCCGTCCGGGAAAAACTAATCAGCCTGACTAACGAAGCGACCCCGCAGTTCGCGGCCAAGGCTGCTTACGTGCTGGGACGACAGGGGGTCAAGATCACGGAAGTAATCGACCGCCTCGCCAGCGAAACCTCGCCGAAGGTTCGGGTGTGGGTCGGGATCGCCGCCATGCTCAGTGTTCCTCCGGTATGGGACCGCGGCAAAATCGTTAGCCTGCTCTCCGACGCGGATTTTAGAATCCGGCGTCTGGCGATGCGGGTTCTCGCGCAAGGCGCCAACAACCACGAGCAACAGCTCCTGATAGCCATGCATGCGGACCGCAGCGGGCCGGTGCGGGAATGCTGCGCTGAAATTATTGGGGAGCAGGCGTGGACGGCGGGAGAAACCGCGGTTGCATCGCTTCTGGCCGACAGGCGCAATCGAAACCCATCCTTGGGATTCGCCGACAGCCATCCGGAGTTTCATGTCGCTCGTGCGGCCGCGGAAGCATTGCTCGCGTTAGGCTCTCTGCAACTGGCGACCATTGACGCGTGCCTAGCATTGCTCTCCGAAAGCTCCACGACACGTGACTTCGAACTTCACTGCACGGTATTACGAGTACTCGCGACGCAAAAGGACCTTCGGCTATTTCCGCTCTTTGTCAGTCTCCTGAATGACGATTGGTACGTCGAGGCGCAGCAAAACAGCGGGTACCCGCGCCGATATTTTGCCGGCTGGGGGCTGCTTGCACTGATCAAATCCGGCAACGAAAGCCCCGACGATTTTGATGCGCGTCCGATTGTGGAGGCAGCACTGCACAACGACTCACGTCTGGCCGCTCCCTGCCTCGTATTGTTGGCCTATTACGCCGATCAAAACTCCGACGCGGTGTTGACGGTGCTCGCCTCCCCGAGGACTTCCGAGATCCGGACCCTCCTCGTCTTGAGCTGCCTTTCTGCCGAGGCGAGTGCGGAGGTGCTCGCTGTCCTCAAAACGCGGGTTCCCATCGATCATCCTGCGCGGGCAATCATCGAAGCTCCGCCGCCTGCCGATCTCGATGCGTGGAACCAATGGCTTATGAGCCATCCGGCGAGTGGCGAATGGTTGAAGACCATCCAGCAGGGCAAGGAGGGCTGCGAGGTCCTGCGCTGGGCGCTTGGGCGCCACATCAAAGGATTTCAGCCCGAGCAGCTCAAGTTCGAGGGCCTGAGCGGTCTTCTGCCGAAGGGAGTGAAACATCTGACCCTGTGGTCGATGTTCAACGAATAACGCACGTACCCGTCGTACGATCGCATTTCGGTCGATCAGTGAGCCCCGACTCACAGTGCAAAGTACCTGCAATCGTAAACTCGACCGACCCTCTGCGCCCGCTTGTGTTTTTGGCCATAAATGTTCAATTGAACATACGGCTCTGCCCACTCAGTTAATTTGCCGGAGGCGCAGCCCCCGCTGCTTTGATCAGCCGCGCCAGCCACCGCTCTCGAGGTTTCGAGCCATCCCATGCTTGCTCGAGAGCTTTCATAAGCAGCCGACTTTTCTGCGGCACCGCTCGAACTACGAACATCCTGATATCAATACCTGCATATTTGCATACACTTTTAACGCGATTACTAACCTCATAGATCTCCTGATTGAGCAAGCGACTGAGGGTAGCTTGATGCACCATGCACCCCTTTTTTTCGAGCCATTCAACGAAAGCGGGCTGGGTCTTAATTCCAAGCTCTTTCATTCGATCCGCGACAGCATCGGCCAGCTCTTTTCTTTTCAATACCATTCACTTTTTAATTGCATATTTGCATATTCAAGTAAAGCTCAGCTGTACAAAAATTCGCCAACAGGCATCAGCACGCCACGCTTTCGATCGCTAAATCACAACAAACGCCTTTAGGCACAACCGGCACTCACATGACACCAATCAACCCTTCTGGACTTTGGAAGAAACGCTTGGGCGATTGGGTGATAAATCCGTACGTCGGCTGTGAGCATGCCTGCTTTCATTGCTATTGCCCCGCCATGCCCGGCGTTAAGTTCAACAACGACGGACGCAAACAGCGCGAATGGGGCAAATACCTCCTGCCCAAGATTGGTATCGTCGAAGCCCTCGACGAACAACTGAAACGTTTCACTCCCGATAAGGCTAAAGTCACCGACTGGGGTGATGGCTGGGTCCTAATGTCCTTCCTTACGGATTGCTACACCCCCAGTGAGGCTAAACACAAACTTACCCGCCGGTGCCTACAAAAGCTCCTGGAGGCAGGCCATAAGGTGCGTCTCCAAACCCGCTCCGCACTCGTCGAACGCGATTTTGATATCCTCAAAGCCCATCGCCCCCAAGTCCTTTTAGGAACTTCCCTTCCCTACCTAGATGACGCGCTAGCCCGAACGCTTGAGCCCCGGGCCACATCACCGTCTCGGCGTCTTAAAATGATGCAGAAAGCGCGTGATGCTGGTCTCGATGTTTATGTCTGCGTCGCTCCGTTCATGCCGTTTCACGATCAAGAGGTGATAAGTAAGATTCTAACATCCATCGACGACCTCGATCCTCGTGAGATTTTTTGCGAAGTCCTGAACCCTAAGGGCGACAATATCGCAATGATGCGGGAGGCACTTGAACCCAAATTCCCTGAATATGCCGCGCGCATGAAGGCCTACAGTGCCGAGTATTGGGCAAAGTTCACCTGGAATGTTCTTTCATTTGGACTCACCAAAGACTCCCGATTCATCCCCTGGCCGGATACGCAACGCTTCTGGCGCACCCACCTTGATCCAAAACAGACCAAGTTACTTGATGCGTACTTGCCTCCAAAGGAGATGACTGCTGCAATTCCGGCCTGATCCTATGCTTCCGGGGCCTGTAAGGCATCTACACTCGCCTGAGTGGCGAAAAGCCTCACCCAAACAAAAAATCAAGGCGTACTGGAGAGCGCTTGGTTTGCCGGATGATCTGCCTGCAGACCAAATCAGCAGCCAGCTGGATTCCAAATTCCCCAAAGAGTTCGCTTCATTTCGAGAGATCGCAGCCAAAAGAGCCGAAGGCGTTAAAACTGATGACGTCTACCACCTAAAAAACGCCTCTTTGGCATTCAGCCTGTTGATTGGCGCTCTGTTTCGAGGCGCTGCTCATTGCGCCGTTATGCGGTGGGTATCAGAACGACCATACTCTCCGGCGACCGTTCTCGATATCGGCTGTGATAACGGACTACTTACCTGTTTCTATGCTTTTCTATGGCCGTCCGCGACGGTTAAAGGAGTCGATATCTCTAACGACGGCATAGATCGAGCACGAGAGCTCGCTGCCTTGCTCGAGCTCACGAACATCGACTTCGAAACACAGTGCGCAGAGAACTTAAATGCCTGTGAGCCAGACCGCACATACGATCTCATTATCACATCAACAGTGCTGGAGGATGCCGGATATTTTGAGTCGATGGAGTCCGATGAGTACTTTCTTGATGAAGCTTTCGATATTGAAAGCCAGAAACCTGGCCCTCCCGCGTTTCGGGAAATAGCCCGCCTCCTGGCGCCGGATGGAAGATGGCTTGGAGCTGAATTTCTCATGACTCCACATCTGCTCTGGCGATGGGTTGGAGCACTACAACTCGCAGGCCTTTCTATTGAGCGAGAGTCCTGCCGACGGATCAAATGCGACGAAAGTCTACTGAGCATCTTGGTCGCCGGCAAAGAAGTCAGCGCCCGAGTTTCCGCAGGCTGGGCCATTAACTACTGGACCCGAGAAAACCTTTATACCCCCGTCCCGATAGCATCTCAGCCTAACCGAATAGTAGGCGGTGAAGCGTTGGCTGCTCTCCATCGTCTCCCGCAAAAACGACGCATCGCTGTTGCCCGAAGATGGGACAAAGGTGCCGCCGAGTCCGCACGTGAAACTGAACGAATCGAACTTTTCATTACAGAATCACTGGTAGCGATCGTAAGAGCCCGAAATAACATGCATCTACAGGTGTTTGTCCTTGAAATCAGAGAGCTGGATAACGCTCGTAATGCTTGGGAAAAAGTGGCGAAGGAGTTCCAAGAGTCTGGCTGCAAATTCCAAAGCCATCTTCAACAAGACCTCACCCAACTGTCCGCGGATCCTATCAAATAGCTTTATTCACTGTACCCCATGAGCCATCCGCCGAACGGAAAACCATCAAGCTTTTCGTGGTCCGAGTGGCAAGGCGGTCTCCTGCCTTCGCTCGCTGAACATAGCAGCAAAAAACTCGATCTTCTTCGAGATTACATCGTTCTTTATCTCAAGATAGTTTGTCAGAACGTGCGTGGCAAAGAAGAGCAACCGATCAACTTTGTTGACGGCTTCGTGGGCGGAGGAATTTACGCCGACAATAAAATCGGCTCTCCACTGGTTCTCCTTAAGGCAGTCCAAGAAGCTGAAGCGTTGATCAACCTCGATCGAAAAAAGAAGATCACAATCCTGCCAACCTTTTATTTTATCGAGAAAGATGGTAACGCATTTGAATGCCTTACCGCTGTGCTGAAAGAGCGAGGATATGGCAGTGAAATCGGAAAATCCATAAAGCTGATCCGTGGCGACTTCACGACCCATGCCCCGGAAGTGGCAAATGACATTTGTCGACGGCATCCTCGAGGCGGGGGCCGCACCATCTTCTTTCTCGATCAATGCGGCTATGTCCAGGTTTCCCCGAAATTGATCTCCGAGCTTCACGAAAAGCTTAGCAGGAAATCCGAATTCATCATCAACTTCGCGATAGATTGGCTCACTGACTTTCTATCTGAGGACAACGGGTACGAGCGGATTTTAGAAAACTTAGATATCAGCGATCACCTTTCGATAAAGGAGTTGCTGAACCTAAAAAACACGCTCCCGGATTGGCGTTACATCATTGAATCGAAGATTGGAGAGGCGCTCAGACGCGCCAGCGGCCTACCCTATTTTTCGCCCTTTTACATAGAGCCAGAAGACAACCATCGAGGTTATTGGCTCCTTCACCTGGCCCCTGTCGCCCGCGCCCGCGCCGCCATGACCACTGTGCACTGGCGCACGGCTAACCGGTCGAAGCACTACGGCCCTCGCGGACTCGGCATTTTGTACTACAAGCCGGAGTTCGATCAGTCCCTTTACCTCGACGGCATGTCGTTCAACGACACGAGCCGCAAAGAGTGCGCCGCTCTTTTGGTGGAGGATATGGCGCGAACGGTGCGCGAAGAGTTTTCAGACGGAGTCAGCTTCAAGGAGCTAGAAGAATTTTGCACCAATCGTACTATCGCTGATTTCGAAATGCTAACCGAGGCTGTTTGGACTCTCGTTGACGATCAAACCCTCGTTGTAAGCAGCCCTTCCGGCAAAAAGAAGCGAGGACATACGCTGGGCACGGATGACGTCATCGCATACAACAAACAAATCCCGCTGTTTGTCATTCCCCCGCTACGTACGCGCTAAATGAAATTTATCTCCCTTCCATCAGCGATTGATCGGCCGTGGACCGGACAGATATCGGACAAGGACGGCCTGCCGCTGCGCGACAGCGGAAGCTGGATTGAAGTTAAACACCGAAATTTATCCTACTTTTCCTCCATGTTTGCGACGGGGACAAAACCCTCGATGCATAAGCAGGGATGGCCCAACCGCGTTTACATCGAATTCTTTTCAGGTCCAGGCAGGTGCTATGTTCGCGAGACACACGGAGAAGAGCCAGGCTCTCCTTTAAGAGTCATCGAAGAAGACTTCACTCGGTTTATCTTCATTGATATCGACACTAAGGCTGCACGAGCGCTCGAAAAGCGACTATCCGACCACCCCAAGGCAGACAAAATTGAAATCTGGAATGGAGACTGTGCTGAGGCGATAAACCAAATAGTTTTCTCTCGGGATAGCCTGACATTTGCCTTCGTGGACCCAACCGGGATCTCACAACTCCCCTTCAGTCTCATAGCAAAACTAAAGCAGAAAACCCGGGGTGATCTATTGATCAATGTGGCGCACGGGATGGGCATCAAAATGAACATCCACCAGTACACCCCTGATGCCGACGAAGATTGCGCGCTCACGCAATTCCTCGGGAACGACTCGTGGAAGAAAAACGTTGGCAAACCTGTCGCGGAATTTTTTCGAGAATTTCTAAATTCTTATCGCGAGAGTCTCGCGTCTATCGGGCTTATTCACTCCAGAAATCACGTGGTCGTGAATAATAGCAAAACGCCGTTGTATTTGCTTCTTTTCGTTTCGGCCCATCCACTGGGTCAAAAGTTCTGGAATAAGGCCGTCGCAGGTTCAAATCCGCAAACAACCATGCCGGGAATATTGGATTGAAGAGACATCTCGCACTTCAAGACGGAAAATTTTTCCACATCATCCAGCGTCTCGCGTAACTCGAGGTACCGACCGGCTCCACTTACGAGCGTTGCCGAACTATTTGCGCCTTCTCATCCCTGCTTGTTTGGCTTTTCTCACACCGCGAAAAGAATGGACGCTGCGCCTAATACCGAGGCGACGAACATTGCAGCATAGCCGAATGCCATGATCGCAGCCATGACTCTTGATCCCACAGACGATCCGAGAGTAAGCCAATGCAGCAGCCCGAGGAACACTGTGATGCCCAAGACGCGGGCGACGACTACGTAGCTTAACCCATCCGTGGACACCCCGATAATGTTGGTAAGCCACAACGCGGTGATGCTGAAAAGGTGACAATACTCGCCCATTGGACGAATGCGCCCAGCAGCAGATGTATGTCCCAAGCTCTGGAACATAACGCACACGGCATAAATTGCCATTGTGGCGAGCGCGAGTGTTGCTCCGGTCACAGGCGCTCGATTTTCGCCTATCATCTCCAGTCCACGGAAGTTCGCCTTACCGCAGAGCCTAAGCAAGAAGCTTACGAATACGAAGAAGGCTGCGAGAACCACAGCGCCTCCAATTGCTTTAATCTGCTCACGTTGATGCTGGTGCATAAATTTTTGCCGAACATTCTCTGCTCAGAGGACAAGAAGCGGCGACTGGAAATTCTAAACCGACCCCGGCGCGGCGTTGCGCTGTAATGGTTGCTTCGCCTCTGTCTCCTTCGAGCACCGTAGTGACCTTTTGCGCCACGCCAAATTTTAAGAGCTCCTGGTCGGTTACGAAGAGTGCTTTCTTGAATGAGCGACGATTGATTTCATCGGCCAAAACGGAACGTGAGCCGGGGCCGAAGTAAGAGGTTTCGTTAAGGATAATCCGGGGCCATACCCAGATTCTTTCGTTCGGGTTGTTTTCTGCGAGCTGGTACCCTGCGCACCCCTTGGAGAATACTACGCAGGGATTCCCGAAGGTAATCGTAACCACACGTACGTTTACTGATGCCGCGATCCGCTTCGCGTAGGAAATCAGCGAGCGATTCGCGGAAAACACCAGCCGAAGCAAAGCAAGATTCCTAAAAATACCGGGCCCGCCACCGGCTTCGTCAGCTGCATTGGCGCTTTAGGGGACTCTTCTCTCCATTACTTCTCGGCTGGACCATCGATCATCTCGGCAGTCCCGCGTGGGCCTACATGTCCATGGCGTCTTCCTCGCCGTAAACCTCTGGTTCTATCACCGACGTGGTTCGCCGAAAAATTGCTAGAAGAACTAAAACCAAAAGGCACAGACTCTGGTTGGAAAAATCGCCCGATGGGCGAAAGATCAATCCCGTTCACCATGTGCCGCAGCCTTTGGTAAATTAAGCTCAGGTAGAACGCACAAATACTGCGTCGGCATATTTCCGCGGCCTTGGTCCTTCTTTTGGCCATTCATATACACCATACCGTTTCTCGTGTCGCCTGGCCGCTTCAGCATTAGCCCTTATCGGATCCACGTTTTTAATCGAAGAGCTCCAAATTGCTGGCAAACCCACTTGAGATTTTCGAATTCCACTTTTCTCCAGCAACGATTCAAAGTACTTCAAGTATCGGGGCGGTAATCGATAATTGGCGACGGAGTCCCATGCACGAGCATCCTCGTCGAGGAGAAGTTCGAGAATTCGGCGAACAAATGTCTCTGTTTTGAAATCGGGAGACGGCCGACCTCCTTTCTTCCCATTGGCCCTAGAGCTTTTCTTTTTCCGCTTTGAACGCCTGAGACCGCCGTCACGACCGATGTCCGTCAAACGCAGTCGATCGACCGCTTTGATCGCGCGTACCTTCCCGAAGACTTTGGAAAATTCCTCGTCCAGAATCTGATCAATCGGAGAGGTCTCATCGCTTTGGAGGCGATCGCTCACGCGTTTCAACGCTCCAGCGAATTTTGTAAAAACAGGCGTTTCGGCTCCCTCTACTATCATGAGTCCCAAACACACAAACGTGCTATTCGAGAATTTTTTAAGCGTATTTGCATAAGCTTTTTGAAGAGGCGATTTCATAACCTAAGCACAAGTGCTTAGGTTTCACGCCACTATCTTTTGGGCGTAAACGCAATGAAAACGCGAAACTCCCAAAAGAAACTCAATCCCATCCTTGCACCAGCCGACTTCATTCGCTGGGCCGCCTCCCTGGGTCTATCACAAGCTGCAATAGACCTCATCCAGGAAATCCGCAGCAGTGAGCCCAGTCGTCGTACACAAGGACGCAAAAACGTCCGTGGCCACTGGTGCAGCCGAAAAATGCACCGGACAATCCAGTTCGAGAGTGTTTCAGGTGAGCTGACGGCGGTCGTCGAAATGGAGTATGATCCCGATGTCCTAGAAATTTGGGATCAGGCGGGCAACGTTCGTATCACTTACCGCGATAAAAACGGCCGAAAGATTTCGTTCACTCACACCCCTGATTTTTTCGTCATCAGCCGGACTTTTGCCGGCTGGATCGAATGTAAACCTGAAGACGAGCTTCGGGAAGAAAGCGCGAAAGCGCCGGAGCGTTACGTTCGGCAACCGGACGGAACGTGGAGATGCCCGCCAGGTGAAGCCCACGCAGCAAGGTTTGGCCTCAGCTACAGGATCCGGTCATCGAATGAGTCGAAAGGAGAACTTTATCGAAACCTGATATATCTAGATGACTACTTTCACCCCAAGTGCCCCGAGCCAGACGAAAAATTAGTCGCAAGGGTTTGCGAGGTCGTGAGTGGCAATCAGGGAATTACGTACCCAGAAGTTATTCGCTCAGTCCAAGGTCTAACTACCGACGATTTGAACAACATCATCGCTCGAAACAAGGTGTACACCAATCTGAGGGAAGTACTCCTAAAGGACCACAACAGTGTCACGCTGTATTCAGATTTTGATATCGCATCTGCCCTGAGAGCAGCATCCGAGACAAGTGAGTCCTCAGAAATCGGCACCGGTGCTGTTGAACTTGTTCCGTCAGCGCAAGTGTCCGTTCACGGAGCTGAGTACATGATTTTGGATGTAAGTGACCGTGCCGTCCATCTCGTCTCTACTGACGGCAAAAACCGGCATTGGAGTCGCTCAGATTTTGAAGGCCTTATCTACACCGGTGATGTCAAAAACATCGTCCCCAGGAAAAAACGACAGGATGCAATACTGGCCGCAATCAGCGCTGCTGGCCCGGAGGGCCAACGAATCGGTGTAGAACGCCTGGCAACGTTGCAGCCATATCTTGATGAATCTCGGAAGCCGAAGAAAAAGCTTTCTGAAAGCTCAGCGCGTGCGATTCGTCGTCTCAAGAAATTATTTATAACCGCGCAGCTGAACTTAGGGTGCGGCTTCCTCGGCTTACTGCCAAAAGTGCGCACGGGAAATAAACTCCCGCGGCTTTCGTCAAAAGTGTTCGAACTCATGATGCATTCAATCGAGCACGACTACGAGACCTCTACTGCGATCTCGATGAAGGCTGCGTATGAGCGATTCAGCACCGCCTGCGGAAACCAGCCAGTTCCATCCGAAAAAACCTATCGGATCTATGTGCGCTCTCGTCCGCAGTATCAGCAGACCCGGCGTCGTAAAGGGCCGCGCGCTGCCTACCAGCGTAAGCCTTTTTACTGGATACTCGACAGTAAGGTACCAGTGCACGGAGACCGTCCTTGGGAGATCTGCCACATCGACCACACTGAGCTGGATATCGAGCTAATCTGTTCGAAAACCGGTCGAAACCTAGGTCGGCCATGGATGAGCATCATGATGGACGCGCATACCCGTCGCATTTTGGCAGTTTGTCTCAGCTTTTCATCGGAAAGCTCTGAATCCAATATGCGGTTACTGCGCGAATGCGTGCGTCGGCATCACCGTCTTCCGAAATTCTTGGTGGTCGACCAAGGCAAGGGATTCAACGCCATTTCCTTTGATGCCGCTCTCGCGGTGTATGAGGTTTCGAAAAAATCCCGACCGGCCGCATATGCTCGCCATGGCTCGGTTCTCGAAAGGCTTTTTGGTACGGCAAACACTCAGTTTGTCCACAACTGCATAGGAAATACGAAGCTCACCAAGAATGTACGTCAGGTGACTGCAGGCGTAAATCCAAAGAACCTAGCCGTTTGGACTCTGGAGGAATTTTACCCATTTCTCTCGAAATACTGCTACGAAGTTTACGACACCATTGATCATCCAGCTTGGGGCGTGAGCCCACGGGAGGCAGAAGCACGATCATTTGAATCTACCGGGCAGCGGACTCATAAGCTCGTTCCCTACGATTCCGCATTTCAGATACTCACCCTGCCGACCACCGAGTATGGCGTTGCCAAGATTCACCCCCAAAAGGGCATTCACCTTAACTATCTAGACTACTATTCCGAGGTATTCCTCGACCCAAAACTCGAAGGAAAAGAAGTCCCCGTGCGCTATGACCCCGAGGACTCCTCTACAGCGTATGCGTTCGTCAATGGAAAGTGGATTCCCTGCGTTTCAAGTTATGCGAATGTATTCAATTCTTGGAGCCGAAAGGCAGTCGAAATCGCGAGCGAAGAGCTTCGCAAGCGAAACCGAAATATCGCCAAAGATCGCAACAACACCAGGGATCCTCGCAGCGGACTGAGAGTTTCAATTTCCGCTCGGAAACTTGCGGATTTCCTGAAGGAGGTCGCAACCAAAGAGGAGTTTCTCCTCCTCCGATCAAAAGAGGCGGCAAATCGAGCGGTCATCGCTGCCGCAGTCAGCCCTACCAATACAGCCGATCCTCAGCCAGCCGAACCCACGGCCGACACTACACCTCAATCGAGGTCAGCGAGGCCCCGCAAAAAATCAACTTTCACGAAAGCCCTAGAAACCGACCAATCCCAGTTCCCTATTTCGGAGGACTAATACCATGAGCTCTACGACTACTATTCATCCCCTTATTGATGCCCAAAAGCGGCTTACTCGCCGACTCGTCGAACATACGCGCTTCGACGAAACTATGCAGCAGATCATTTCGCATATTCAGTTTCCCACAGACACAAAAATCATCTGGGTTATCGGACCAACAGGCGTCGGCAAGTCACGACTCGCAGAAAAAATTGTCAGCAAAGTACTGAAGGATCCCATAATTGGGGAGAGATTTAAGGATGATCCAGGATCAATACCCTCGGTGAGCTTCGAAGTACCGTGTGTTTCCAGCAATCACCAATTTGCGTGGAGACCGTTCTGCGAACTTTATCTGGATCAGCTCAAGGCGCCGATTACTACGAGCGATCGAAAAGTCGCGGAGCTACCCGATGCGGGTAAATATCGGGGCCCGGAACATTTAGTACTAAACGCGATTCAACATCGCCGGCCAATCGTGACACTGCTAGACGAAGCCAATCACTTCGCGAACGTCGCCAGCGGAAAGGTGCTTTTCGAACAGATGACGCGAATCAAGTCATTCGTGAATCGCACCAATGTACTTCATGTTTTTTTAGGCACCTATGAACTCGCACCCTTGACCCGCCTCTCCGGTCAGTTGGCCCGACGGAGCGAGGTCATTCACTTTGGTCGCTATCGGGCAGAGGCAGAAGCCGACGTCAAAGATTTTGCCAAAGTTGTCCGCGGTTTTCAGCAGTCAATCCCGGTCGCCCATCACTACAATTTGGAAAGCCATGTCGCATTTCTTCACGAGCGATCCCTCGGCTGCATCGGGACCTTGAAGAATTGGCTCATGCGAGCGCTCGCCCACGCCTTCAATGATGCGCGCGAAGCGATCCGGCATTCCGATCTGGAAGCAACGGCACTGGGGATTGATCGGCTGACGACTATGCTCGATGAGATCATCCAAGGCGAAAACAGTATGGGAGAAGGCACACAAACCGACCTTGATATCTTTCTTGAAAAACTTGGTCACCTTGAACCCGACGCCACAGAACGCGATCTATTTGGCCAGAAAACAAGTCGTGCCTCTCGGACGCGAAAAGCCTTTGAGCCATTGCCTCGACGTTTCCCAGTGGGGCTAGACGAGAACGGAGAAAAAAAGGCCGTATGAACTACTCACCTACAACACCAGAGGCCGCCTCGCGTCCACACAGCTGGCTCTTCCATGTCCCGCCTTTAGGAGTGGGAACTAAAGAAATTGAGTCACTCAGCGGCTACATTTCCCGTATCGCGCGCGCCCATTGTGTTACTCCCGTCGATCTTCTTCATCGCACAATCGAATGGTGGGACCAAGGGAAGCCAGATCGCGTTGGCGAATGGTGCCCGAGCAGCGTTCGTCTTAAGTTAAACGGCACGGTTAACGCACATGCAACGGGTCGTTGGTGGATCGCTCTTCTTGAAAAACTTGGATGCGTTACCGGTTTGTCCGAATGTACTGTGTCAGCGTGGTGTTCAGTAGTAGCGAGTGCTAAACTGCTGAAGATGGACCATAGGTGGTGCCCTGAATGCTACCGATCAGATGCTGATCCGTACGATAGGCTTTTATGGTCAGTACATTCGGTGAAGGCCTGCCCAAAGCATCGGTGCGACCTCGTCCAAAATTGCCCTAGTTGCCGAAGCAGCATCCCCACCCTGCATGGTCGCTCTTCCCCTGGATATTGTCCACGTTGCTCCGCCAGCTTATATGACGATCCTTCCAGGAAAGCCGCCAGTCAACAGGACATCAAACATGCCGAAATGGTTGCTGCGTTCATAGCTGACACTTCGTGTGACCGTATCCGAAAAATCCCGCTAAAAGATACGTTCACGACTAGCTTAAACTTGTGCGCAACGGCCGCTTCTCTTTCGGACGCATCCGAACTAGCCGCCTGGCTTGGTACGAGCCGCATCACGGCTTGGTACTGGATTCGAGGAAAAGCTACACCGCGATTTGAGAATCTAGTTGGCATCTGCAAAGCCTTCGGAGTTTCGATCTCAGATTACCTTGGCGGACTCATTCCGGAAAAGATTAGCCTTCATGATCGGGACGAATTGCCTTTGCGGACTATGCGCGCGGCGCCTCGAAAATTTGATGAGGTCCGCGTTTACAGCGAAATTCAGCGCCTCCGTGAAGCAGCAGTAAACGAACCTCTGGACTTGAGCCAGATCGAGACAGTAACTGGTTTCGACCGACGGATACTTCGGCGATATTTTCCAGCACTGTGCCGCGAGATAACCGCACGCCGAAAAAAATACGTCCAAGTTAAGATCGGCGAACGGCGGGCCACGCTCCGCGAGGAATTCCGCCACGCGTTGCGCCAATCACGATCTGATGGCCAAAATCCATCGCGGAAGGCCGCCATTCGGTTGCTCTCCCATCCAGGCGTTTTAAGAAACGCCGCGATCCGAAGGGATTTCGACCAGCTGTTTCTGGAGCTCGGGTAATACTTCAGTTGGCAGCAACGATCTTAGCGAAAGTTCTGTGATCGGATGATATTTCTATCCGATCACAAAAACCCGGAATCAGCGCAGTCTCAAATAGTTGTTCGAGGGCTTTTGGGTGCATTGGAGAAACGAACCGGGCCGATATCCGGTATTCAGACAGATCATCGAATTCTGTTACGAATGACCAGTCACTTAGACGCGGTAGCGCGATTTTTCTCGCCGATAACTGATCTCGCAAATCGGCGAATTTGTTAATCGGGTTCCTTCGCTTTGTGGGAAACTCACGGTCGTAGCGCAGCGATGTCCATCGTATGGTAATTTCGTAGAGCATAGTAACGAAAGATAGCTCACTAGATACGGCGCGGCATCCGTCACAAAGTACGTGGAGAACCGGCTCGCGGAATATCATATTTACTTTCGATGCGCCGGCATCCGTTCGCTCGTCGAGGCCTGTGACATCAAGGGAATGATTCGGGGAAATCGAAAACGCGCCTCGGACGATAGCGCATCGTCCCATTTAGGTGGGGACGGTAGGATTTCTGGCGCCGACACTGACGCTATTGACGATTCTACAAACGCGGTCGGTAACTGGAATCACTGCGCATGACTTCCACCACTTTCTTTCCTTGGACTCGTTACTGGTCCCGACGCGGTGAACGTCCCACGCTTGCGGATGAATACCTAGCCCGGATATTTCATGAAGCGGATTTTGCCGGGTCATCTCTGCTTCGATA
>CAZNJG010000036.1:0-24367 GCA_964573305.1 uncultured Opitutaceae bacterium | reverse complement strand
TCGCGCGAAGAATCCGATCGACTCATCGAACAACAAACCCGCGCCTTCTTGGGCGAGAAACGCTACGCCGAGTACACACGCGCCCAAGACCCCGACTTCCGCGTCCACCATAGACTCGCGAGGGAACTCCAGCTCCCGCCCGAAAACGCCCTCGCCGGTTACGAATATCAACGGTCGATCCGAGCCGAAGTCGCCGCCTTCGCCGCACAAAGCAAAGTCACGCCTGAAGAGACCAACGCCTTTCACGCCGAGTTGACCAAGGAAGTCGAAGCGACCTTCACCCGACTCTACGGCCAACACGGCCTCCCCGCCGCCCGCCACGTTCTCCGCGATTTAGCTCCTGCCAACGCGACCAACTCCGCTGATCACTGACCTCACCCACTGGTCATTGGCCATTGGTCACTGGTCATTCCCCTTCACCCATCGTCCTTCGTCATTCGGCCTTCGGATTTCGTCATTCCCATTTCCCCATGAAACCCCTTCTGCTCCTGCTCGCGCTTTCGTTAATCGCGAACGCTCTGCTCCTCGCCACGCGTCGTGGTGACGCGCCCGCGAAAAACATTTCTTCCGCAGCGCTCCCACCGGACGCCGCCGCCGCCAGCCACTCCGTCGCCGCACCCGTCCGACTTTCAACGATGCGCACCGGACCGCATGCGGAATTCTGGCGGCAACTCGCCGCCGGCGATGCCTCCGCCGTCGATCGGCTTCGCGCCGCGGGCTGGCCCGAAGACGCCGTCCGCGACATCGTGCTCGCCGTCGCGCAGGACGCCTTTCGCGATCGTTTCAGCGCTCTTTGGCGAAATCCGCAGGACAAAGAATACTGGCGGGTGAACACCGCGTCTCCCGAAGAGGCCGCCGCGCGTCGCAAAGCCGGACAAGCGCTCAACCAGGAGATGCGCGCGCTCATCCGCACGCTGCTCGGGCCCGACTTTGTGCCCGAGCGTCGCTGGGACGAAATGGGCTACGCGCGGTTCACGCCCGCCCAAGCCGAGGCCATCCGCCTCATCAACGAAGACTACAACGCGCTCACCGCCGAAGTGCACGAGGGCGGTGCCTACGGGCGCTCCATCCTGTTGCCGGAGGACCGCGAAAAACTCGCCTACCTCGAACAAGAACGCGCCGCCGATATCGCCAAAATCCTCCCGCCGTCGGAGATCATCGAGTACGAGCTCCGCCATTCTCCTGCTGCCGCCACGATCCGCCGCCGGCTCGCCGGCTTTCGGCCGACCGAGGAGGAGTTTCGCGCGCTCTTCCCGCTTCAAAAAGCGGCCCTCGAAAAAGCGGGCATCATCCGCTCGCCCCAAAACGCCGTCGAACACGAACGCCTCACCGCTGCGCAGTCCGAGATGGACGAGGCGGTCAAAGCACTGCTCACGCCCGAGCGTTACGACGACTATGTCCGCGCCAAGGACTACGACTACACCCGCCTCGTCGCGCTCACGGAGCGCCTGCAACTACCTCCCGCCGCCGCCAACGCCGCGCACGCCGTCAAAGCCGACTTCGAAAAACGCGCACGCGCAATTCGTCCCACGCCCGGGCCTGATGCCGCCGAACGCGCTGGCGAGGCCTACGCCGAACTCCACGCCGAGGCCCAGCAACGTCTCGTCGAGATCCTCGGCGAACGCGGGCTCGAGGCCTACAAAGCCAACGGCGCTTTTTGGCTCAACAATCCCACCCCCAACATCTCCCGATGAAAGCCCTGCTCGTCCTCCTTCTCGGCGCCTCTCTCGTCGCCAACGTCCTTCTTTTTGCCGGCCGCCAGCGGGCCGATACCGCCACCGCACAAGCCCCGGTCATCGATGCCGGAACGCCCGCCACCACTCCCGCGCCCGCTCCGAAGTTTTCCACCGAGACGTGGGATCTCGTCACCGCGGGCGACCCGGCGGCAACCGAACGTTTTCGCCAGCTCGGCCTCCCCGACTCGGTCATTCGCGCATTGATCGTGCGCCAGATCGACCTGCGTTTCCGCGACCGCGAACAGGCGCTGCGCAGCACCGAGCGCGATGCGTTTTGGCGGCGCGATTTTCCCTACTACACAACGCGTCCCACCGATCCGCTCGCGGCGCTCGATCTGCGGCGCGAAAAAAATGCCGAGAAAAAACGTCTCCTCGCCGGTCTGCCCGATCCAGACAATGCGAGCACCCACCCCGGCGAATCCTTCATACCGCCCGCCAAGCGCGAGCAGCTCCGCCTCATCCGCGAAGATTATCAGGCGCTCCGCCAGCTCTACAGCGCCTACGACGGCGTGCTTCTGCCGGAGGAACGCGAAAAACTCCTCTTTCTGGAAACGCAGGAACGCGCCGACCTGGCCGCGCTCCTCACACCGGAAGAACTCACTGAATACGACCTGCGCAACTCGCCCACCGCCCAACAACTCCGCTATCAACTCAGCGCCTTCGATGCGACCGAGGACGAGTACAAGGCGATCCACGCGCTCCGTCGCGCTCACGATGAACAACACCTGCCCCAGTCTGGCCGCACCGTGATCTACCTCTCTGCCCCCGGGCCGGCCGACGCGCGCAAAAAACTCGCGGACGACCTGAAAGCCGCACTCGGCGACGAACGCTACGCCGCCTACGAACGAGCGCAGGATGCCGACTACCGCACACTCGCCTCGATCGCGACCCGGCTCGAACTCCCGCCTGAAAAAGCCATCGAAGCGCACGCCTTGAAAGCCGCGCTCGAAAAGAAAATGCGCGAGTTCCGGGTTGTGCCCGGCACGCCCGGGAACGAACAACGCGCCGCTTATCTCGCCGCCCTGGCCGAAGAAGCCGAAGCCGGTTTCACCGCCATCCTCGGCGAAAAAGGTTACGCCGCCTACCAGGAATACGGCAACTTCCCCCGCCGTATCCGCCCCCGCACTACACCCCCCGCCCAACGCTAACCTCTGCCATTGGTCACTGGTCACTGGTCATTGGTCATTCGGATTTCGAATTTCGGCATTCTCCCCGCCTTCCATGAAACCCCTCCCGCTCCTGCTCGCCGCCTCACTCCTCGCCAACGTCCTTCTTTTCGCCAAGCGCGCTCCGGGCAACGCGTCCTCCAGCGCTCCGGCTTCGATTTCTAGGTCGAGCGATGTATCCGCGGCGTCCACCGCATCCGATCTCGCTGCGCCGCATGCTCAATTCTGGCGCCGACTCGACGCGGGCGACCCCGCCGCCATCGAGCAACTTCGCGCCGCTGGCTGGCCGGCCGAGGCAATCGCCGTGCTGGTGCGCGCGCATGTTTTCCACCGTTTTCGCGACGAGATGAAATCGCGCTGGCCCGACAGCGATGTGGACCGGTACTGGGATGTCAGCTCCCGCTTTGGCGGTCCGCCCGACGTGCGAAAGGCCCAGCGTGAGCTGTGGAAGGAGTACGAGGCCAAGCTCAAAAAGCTGCTCGGCCCCGATGCAATGATGAACGATGGGGACAACTGGCGCGATCTTCGCTTCGCCCATCTTCCGCCGCAAAAGGCCGCCGCGGTTCGCACCCTCGAGAACGATTACCAAGCCCTCCTCTTCGAAGCGCAGGGCAATTTCGACCCGATGGGCGCCAATCTCGTCCTTCCCGAAGACCGCGAAAAAATTCAATTTCTCGAACAGGAGCGCCGCAACGATCTCGCCCGCATCCTCACGCCGGAGGAGCTTTTCGATTACGAAGCGCGCTCGTCGCAAACCGCCTCAAACATCCGGCTGCGGCTCGCGGCCTTCGATCCGAGCGAAGAAGAGTTTCGCACCCTTTTTCGCATCGAGCGGGAAACCAGACTCCGCCTCGGTCATATCGAGACCAACGATCACACCAGTCCGGACGCGCAGCAGCGGCAGAAACAACTGCGCAGCGAGGTGGACGCGCAAATTCAGCAGACACTTTCTCCCGAGCGTTACGCCGATTACGTCCGGGCACAGGATTATGACTATCACCTGCTGCACAATCTCAGCCGCCGACTCGACCTGCCTGCGTCCGCCATCCGCACCGCCTACGACGTGAAAGCCGTGGTCGAGAAACGCATCAATGATATCAGGAAAAACACCAAGGACCCCGAGGTGCGGCGTCAGGAGATGACCGCCGCCATCGAGGACGCCGAGGCGCAGATAAAAACCGCGCTCGGGGAGCACGCGTACGCGGCCTTTGCGCAAAACCGCAGCTTCGTCGTCAACTGGCGCCGCTCCCTTCCGCCGCTGCCGAAGTCCACCCCGTGATCCGCCGCCTTCGCCCACGCCCGATGAAACCATTTCTCTACCTCCTCCTCGCCGGCTCACTCGCCACCAACGCTTGGCTTCTCTTTGCACCCCGCGACGCCCGCACCGCGCCGCCTCCGCCGGCCAACATCAGTCAGCTCCCCATCGACGACAATCGCGCGCCCGCGCTTCCCGCCGGCGTCCTGGCGCTGGTGCAATCCGGGGATGCTTCGTCGGCGGACCGCCTCCGAGCCTTGGGTCTCCCCGAGCATCTGGTGCGCGCATGGATACAAGCCGAGGTCGAAAATCGCTACCGCGAACGCGAAAAGGCGCTCTACGCGAGCGATGAATCCAGATATTGGATACACGGCTACTGGCCGCATCTGAACACGTCGACCAACCCTTCCGCCCTGCTCGATCTGAACCGTGAAAAAGACGCCGAACTCAAACGCCTGCTCGGTGCAGACTGGGAGGACATCCGTCACGAATGGGTCAACAAGAGCAACCAATTCCTCCCGCCCGAAAAACGAACCCAGCTCCGGTTGATCGAGGAGGATTACGCATCCATGACCTCGCGCAGCCAGCGCCTGTCGCTGATCCGGCTCCCCGAAGATCAGGAGAAACAGGCCTACCTCGAGAAACAAAAGCGCGCCGACATCGAAGCCCTGCTCACCCCCGAAGAACTCGCGCAGTACGATCTTCGCCATTCGCAAACCGCCCAACAACTCGCCTGGACGCTGGGCAACTTCGAAACGACCGAAGAGGAATTCAAAACGCTCTACGCACTCCAAAAACCCTTCGACGAAAAGTTCTCCTCTTCCCGCGGCTTCGTGAACACGCCCGAGCTCCAGCGCGAGCGCAACGAAGCGCAGAAAACCCTCGACGCCGCGATCGAGGAAGCCCTCGGCGAACAACGCTACGCCGAGTACAAACGCGCACAGGATCGCGACTATCGCCTGCTCCGCCAGCTCACGCCCCGCCTCGATGTGACCGCTGCCAACGTCAACGAAGCCTACGCGCTCAAAACCTCGCTCGAGAAACGCCTGCGCGAATTCAAACCCGTCGCCGGTTCCGACGCGAAACAGCAGCGCGCCGACTTCCAAAAAACGCTGGCCGCCGAAGCCGAGACGGAGTTCACGCGTCTCCTCGGCGAAAAAGGTTTCTCCGCTGTCAGCGACCAACTCCTCCGCCGTATCCGTCCACCCACTACACCCCCCGCCCAACGCTAATCTCTGCCACTGATCATTGGTCATTGGTCATTCGGATTTCGGCCTTCGGCATTCGCCCTCGATTTCCATGAAACTCCTCCCCGCTCTCTTCACCGCATCGCTCGCGCTCAACGCCGCGCTGCTCGGTCTCGTTGTCTACTCGCGGGTCAAATCTCCACCCGCCCCTGCCCGTCCCTCCACCGGCCAGTTCGTCGATGCACACGACGCGACTTCGTCTTCCGCGGGCTCTGCCGCATCAGCGCCGTCGTCCGCTCGTCTCGTCACCGCATTGACCAGCGGGAACCCCGCCGCGCTCCGCGATCAACTGCGTGCCCTCGGTGTTTCCGAGACCATGGTGCGAAATATCGTGCAGGCCATCATCTGGCAGCCGTATCGCGAGCGCGAACTCCAGATCAACTCCGCGAAGTTCGTTGACGATCAACCTTACTGGCGCGGACTCCGGCAAACCGGCCGGCGTGCGCACACGCGCGAGGAGCGCGAAGAACTTCGACATCTTGCCAGCGACATCCGGCAAAAGATCGAGGAGGTCCTCGGCACCGCCGCGATCGACGGCATTTCTCCGTACGCGCGCCGCTACCATTTTCTCCCGACCGATGCCGCCGAGAAGATCGCCGATATCGATCGCGACTATGGCGAGATGCTTCAGGAGATCACTCAGGAGGCGGAGCGTTTCCGCGTTCCCTCCGACGCCGAGAAACAGCGCTTTCTTTCTCAGGAACGCCTCAAGGACATCGAAGCGGTGCTCACGCCGGAGGAATTTCGCGAGTTCGAACTACGCCAGTCGCCCGCCGCACAGGCGCTGCGCAACCGGCTCACGCAGATCGAGGTCACCGAGGCCGAGTACCGCGTGCTCTTCGAACTCCAAAAATCCTTGATCGAGATCTCGCCTGCTTCCGCGCCCGCAGATGTGCCGGCTGAGGACCGCCTCGCCCTCGCCGGACAAATGGTCGCGTTGCGCAAACAAGTCCGCGACACGCTCGGGGACGAACGTTTCGCGCAGTTCATGCGCGCCTCGAACAACGAGTACCGCCAGCTCCAGGCCGCCGCCGATCGCTTCTCACTTCCCACCGAGACCATCAATCGCGTGTACGGTTATCGTCACGACATCGCCTCCGCCTCCCAACGCATCGCCACCGACGAAGCGCTCTCCCTCGATCAGAAAAAAGCCGCGCTTCACTCACTCGCGCTCGAAACGCGTCAAAAAATCTCCACCGATCTCGGCGACGAAATCGCCAACGCTTATCTCGCGAAAAACATGCGCTGGCTCGAGCGCGTGCAAAACGGCGAGGTCCTCACGCTCCGGGCCGACGGCAACAATGTTTCCGTGAATCCACTTCCTCGTCGCGCTCCGCCGCCTTCCGCCACGCCGTGACGCGATCCACGCCGCTCACACCGGCGCCAGCGCGATCACCAAACCCACCGCCGCGCCATACGCGACGTGGCCGATAAAATGCGTGAGTGCGACCGACACGCCCGTGCGCCGGAACTCCTCGAGCGGGTGTTGATCCGCCACCACCCAGCACAACGCGAGGCTCACCACCAAACCGTGGAAAACACCGAAGCCCGCGCCCGCAAAAAGACCTTCGGGCCACGCCGACAACGACAGGCCGATCAACAGCACCGTGTAGATCTGGCCAAACACGATCGCCGACAACACGTGCAACACCAGCCCGACGGAAAACGCCGTCGCGCGCGTCTTGGTGAAAAGACTGCCCACCGCCACGATCATGTCGCCGCGCGCCCAACCCGTTCGCGCCACCAGTTTCATCACCGCCGTCATCGCCAGCGCGCCGCACAATCCGGCCAGCGCCGCATACACCAGGAACGTCGCAATCGTAGTCGCAGGATTCATCGCCGTATCGATTTGAGGTTGAGGTTCAGGCCGGCCGCTCGATCGCGACGGCAAAGCAATGCGCGCAGCATAATCAGCTCGTCTTAAAACGCATCACCTCGCGCGATTTTCCCGCTACTTGCGAAAGCGATCTGCACGATGCGCGCCGCCAGGACTCACCGCGGAGGCGCGGAGGACGCGGAGCGGTGAAAGACCCGTTTGCGTCGCAGGCGATAAGAACGCGGCGCGCCTTCGTGGCTCCCGTTTCGTGGATGGCTCTATCTCCGCGTCCTCCGCGCCTCCGCGGTCAACATTCCCCATCGACACCGAAAACTTTCTCGCCCGCGTCCTCGACAGGATCGCCTTGCGCTCTCTTTTTTCAGCCCATGGCCAAGTCGAGCTCAGTCCGCCCGCTCTCGAAAAAAGTCTATGACACACGCGCGGCCTCCTTGCGCGAGCAACTCGTGCAACTCCAGGTGCGGCTCAAAGATTCTCCCTTCAAAATCCTCCTGCTCGTCGCCGGCGTCGAGGGCGCCGGCTCCGGCGAACTCATCAACACACTGGGCGGCTGGTTCGACCCGCGCGGCGTCGAGACGTTTGCCCTCCGCGAACCCTCCGATGAAGAGCGCGAGCGGCCGTTCCTCTGGCGCTTCTGGCGCAGCCTGCCGTCGTACGGTCGCATCGGCATCTACGCCGGCTCGTGGTACACCGAAACGCTGCGCGCGAAACTCAAGGACAGCTTCTCCTCGCGTCAGCTCGCGCCCCAACTCGAGCGCATCCGCCATTTCGAAAAACTCCACGCGGACAATGGCACGCTCATCATCAAGATCTGGCTGCACCTTTCCAAGGCCGAGCAGGGCCGCCGTCTCCGCGCCCTCGCCGCCGATCGGAAAACGGCGTGGCGCGTCACGCCGGAACGCCGCGAACATCATCGCCAGTACGATAGTCTTGATCGCCTCGCGAAAAAAATCCGCGACAAGACCCACAACTCCCACGCTCCCTGGACCGTCATCGATGCCACCGATCCACGCGCCCGCGATCTCGCCGTGGCCCGGCGCATCCTCGCGCGTTTCGAGTCCCACGTCCGCAAGCTCAGCCGGCGCAAAACCAGCACCGGGGGGCCATCGCCCGCCGCATTCGAATCGCTCCGCGCGTCCGGCCTGCGCCAGCTCCGCGCGGTCCCGCTCGATCAGCACTTGTCCGCCGCGGAGTACGAAGCCAAGCGCGAGAAATGGCTCGGCCGGCTTCACCAACTCGTCACGGCCGCCCACGATGCGCGCCGCTCGCTCATCTTCGCCTTCGAGGGCTGGGACGCCGCCGGCAAGGGCGGCGCGATCCGACGTCTCGTCAGCGCGATCGATGCGCGCGACTACCGCGTCATCCCCATCGCCAAACCGACCGATGAAGAAAAGGCGCATCATTATCTCTGGCGTTTCTGGCGGCACATCCCGCGCGACGGCCTCACCGCAGTTTTCGACCGCTCCTGGCATGGTCGCATCCTCGTCGAGCGACTCGAAGGTTTCGCCCGTGAGGACGAATGGAAACGCGCCTACGACGAGATCAACGACTTCGAGCAACAGCTCGTGGAGCACGGCTCCATTGTATTGAAATTCTGGATGCACATCACGCGCGACGAACAGCTCCGCCGTTTTCGCGCGCGCGAACGCACGCCCTACAAGCGGCACAAGATCAACGACGAGGACTGGCGCAACCGCCGCAAATGGGACGCCTACGAAGTCGCCGTGGGCGACATGCTCGCGCTCACCGACACCGTGGCCGCGCCCTGGCACATCGTGCCCGCCAACAACAAACGCTACGCGCGCCTCGACATCCTTCGCACCGCCTGCCGCCAGATCGAATCCGCCTTGCGCGACTGAGGCGCACGCAACGCGCGCCAATTGAAACGTGGAAGTCGAACTTAGTTTTGCGCACGATCCGACGACGCTTGCTCCGCGTTCGCGGGTTTTTCGCCGGCCACTTTTGCGAGCAATTCAACCACGGTGCGATGATGCACGGGCTTGTGCAGCAGCATGCGGAAATACGGGCGCAACGCCTGCCGCGCTTCGTTCGAAAGCCCGACGCGCACCAGACCGATCGTGTTGGCGGCACGCCAGCGCTCGTTGGTGATCCGCTCCTTTTCCTTGCGAAGAAAATCCTCGGCGCAATCGACCAGTGCCACGTCCCACTGCGCACCCGGCAGCGCGGCGTTATCAACGGCCAGCACCGCGCCGCCCGCCGCCGTGAGCACGCGCGACAATTCCCGTCGCAGCGAGTCGTGATGCGTCGCAAGCGCCACCTTCAATCCATCCAGGCGCTGCGCAGGCGGGAACTGCTCTGCGGAACGCCGGCAGCGCACCGTGAAGTAGAAGCTCGAACCGCGGCCCCGCGCACTTTCGAGCCGTATCTCACCGCCCATCATGCGCACGAGATTGCGCGAGATCACGAGGCCCAGCCCGGCGCCGCCGTAACGGCGCACCGTGGATGAATCCAACTGCGAGAACGCCTGGAAAAGTTTCGGGCGGTCTTCGTCGGCGATGCCGATGCCCGTGTCGCGCACCATGAATTCGATCACCACGCTGCCATCGTCCAACTCGGCCACGAGCTGTCCTTGCGAAGCCAGCGTCTCCGGATGAAACGGCGCGACCGATGGCGCTTTCCCGGTCAATACCCGCGCGGTCACATTCACCTCGCCGCTCGGGGTAAATTTCACGGCATTACCCACGAGATTCACCAGCACCTGGCGCAACCGTCCGGCATCGAGCAGCACCACATCGGGCACATCGGGATCGATTTCGTGCAGCAGTTCCAGCCGGTCTTCCGCACGCGTCGCGAGAATGTCCAGAACGCTCTCCACGAGTCCGCGGACATCGCAGGGCGAGGTATCCAGCTGCAAGCCATCCGCCTCGATGCGCGAATAATCCATGATATCGCCCGTGAGCTGCACGAGCGCCTCGCTGCTCTTGCGAATGGTCTGAACGTACTCCCGTTGCTCGGGCGAGAGCGGCGTGTCGAGCAGCAGGTTGGTAAAGCCAACCATGCCGTTGAGCGGTGTGCGGACTTCATGACTCATCGTCGCGAGGAAAACACTCTTCGCGCGGTCGGCCGCCTCGGCGCGCTCCTTCTCGCGACGCAGCGCTTCTTCCTGCCGGAAATGCTCCGTCGCATCCGTGAGGATCGCGATGAAGCCGGAGATGCGTCCGCTCTGCCCATGCACCGGCGAAACCGTGCCGCGCGCGGGATAGAGTTCCCCGTTTTTGCGCCGGCCCGACAAACCGCCGGCCCACGAGCGGCGCGCTTCGAGCCGTTCGCCGACTTCCTGGATCAAACTTTCCGGCGTATTCTCCGGCAGCAGTTCGCGCCACGTGCGGCCGATCACTTCATGCCGCGCGTAGCCGGTTTGCTGACACAAGCCGCCGTTCACGTACTCGATGCGTCCATGCGCGTCCGCGATCACCACCGCCGAATCGCTCTCCTCCACCGCGCCGCTCATCTTGTCGATCATCGCCGACTGCAGCGCCGCACGACGCGTGAAAACAAAGGCCACCAGCGGCATGCCCAGCAGCAGCCACACATAAAGTGCACCGCGCAACGCCGCTTCGAACAAGCCCCCCTGCCAGTCGTCGGCTGCGATATCGAGAGCCACAAATTCCAATTGCTCGCCGGGCTCCCCGCGTTCCCCGACCACCGCATAGCCGGTCACCCAGTTGCCAAACGAGTCGCGGATCGGCCCCTCGGTCGCGGTCTGACCCGACAATAATAGAGCCCGCAGCCCCGGCATCTTAAACGCCTCGGGAAACACATCGCCCGGCCACGACTCCTCCTTCGCCCCGACCGGCTCGGAATCCGCCAGATAAATCACGCGCCCGCGCTCCGGCAGATAACGAAACAACGACACAAACCGCACCGTCGGATGCACCGCGCGCAGCTCGATCAACCGCTGTTTCACCGAATCATACACGGGCGTGCCGGCGTCGGCGCGCTCCCCGCGCAAGGTGGCGATTTCCTCCGCGCGAAACGCCAGCGCACACCGCCAGGCATTGGCCGCCAGTTCGCTGAGCCGGCGCTCCCGCAGACGGTCGCGCGTCCACCATCCCGCGAGCGTGCCTGCGAGGACGATGCCCACCGCCACCCACACGATCGGATAGCGTTTCAACATCAGCGGCTTGGGGGAGTGCAAGATTCCCCACGCAAAGAGCCCGCCGCATCGCTGGCAACGCGCAACCTCCGGATTCCCCCCGCCACCGCCCCGCGGAGCGCAATCTCATGGGAATTTCACAAGCCCGCACCGCCAAAAACAAAAACCGCCACCGGAAAACCAGTGGCGGTTCAAAGAAGGAAATTTGTTTCGGGGCTTCTTACTTCTCGACGTGACCGGAGACGAGCTTGGTCATTTCGAACATGCTGACGGTCTTCTTGCCGTTGAAGATGGCCTTCAACTTGTCGTCGGCATTGATCTGGGTCTTCACCTTCTTGTCCTGAAGGCCGTTCTTCTTGATATAGTCCCAGAGCTTCTTGGTGAGCTCCGTACGGGGCAGGGGTTTCGAACCGACGACGGCCGCGAGAGCAGCGTCGGGCGTAACCGGTTTCATGAATGCAGCGTTGGGTTTACGGGCGGATTTTTTTGCCATAGCGGAAAGCGGGTCTAGGCGAGCGCCCTTTGAATGCAATGCTTATTTAGGTGGGTAAAAATCGTTTTCTCAGAGGTAAAATCGCCTCTTGACGCGGTTTACCGGCCCCGCTCATCGACCTGCACAAACCGCCGGTAAAGCTCCGCGTATCGACCATTCTGATACAAGAGCGATTGATGTGTGCCGCGCTCGATCACGCGACCGGCTTCCAGCACGAGCACCAGGTCTGCGCGGCGGATCGTGCTCAATCGATGCGCCACCACAAAGCTCGTGCGCCCGCGCACCAGCTCCGCGAGCGCGCGTTGCAAACGATGCTCCGTCATCGCATCGATCGCACTCGTCGCTTCATCGAGAATCAGGATGCGCGGATCGGCGAGCAGCGCGCGCACGAAACAAATGAGTTGTCGCTGCCCCGCGGAAAGCCCGCCGCCTTTTTCACCCACGAGTGTGTGCAAGCCATCCGGCAGCGCTTCGATCATCTCGAGACAATCGAGTTTCTTCGCGGCCATACGCGCATCCGCCTCCGTCGCATCGGGACGACCCAGTCGCAAATTCTCGAGCACGGTTCCGCTGAAGAGAAAACTCTGCTGCTGCACCATGCCCGTCTGCGCATGCAACGAGTGACTCGTCAGCGTGCGCATGTCGCGCCCATCGACGAACACTTCACCCGCGGTCGGCAGATAAAATTTCGCGAGCAGATTGATGATCGAGCTCTTGCCGCTGCCCGTGTGCCCCACGAGCGCGACGGTCTGCCCCGGCTCCGCGACAAACGAAACGTCCTTCAACACCACGCGCCCCGAATCATACGCAAACGATACGTTGCGAAACTCCACACGCGCGCCGGGGGCCGCGGCCGCCGCGTCCTCTTGGAACCTGGTCCTTGGCCCTTCGCTCTTGGAACTTGGCACCTGGCCCTCGTCACTTTTCCCGCCTCGAGGATCTTCCAAATCCACCGCATCCGGCGCGTCTTCCCAATCGGGTTTTGTATCGAGAAGTTTGAATACACGCTCCGCACTGGCCATCGCCACGAGGCCTTGGTTGTACTGATTGCCGAGCACCTGCAGCGGCGCGAAAAACTGATTCGCGAACAGGAAAAACTCGATCAACACACGCACTTCCGTGTCGCCGTGCAGCACCTGCCAGCCGCCGAGCACGAGCAGGATCGATACAAAAAACTGGCTGTTCAATTCGAGCAGCGGGATGAGCACCGCCGAGGTCCGCGCCAGCGCCACGTTGTAGCGCGAATGATCCGCCAGCAGCCCGCGGAAAAGTCCCGCATTCGTCTGCTGCCGCACAAATCCCTGGATCACGCGGATGCCATTGACCGACTCTGCAAGTGTCGCCGTGACGCGTGTGAAACTTTCCTGAGCCGCGCGCGAATTCCGGCTGAGCTTCGCGCGAAAGTGCCGGTTGATCGCCCACAGGATCGGCGCCATGCCGACCACCACGAGGAATAATTTCCAATCGGTCAGCGCCATCACCACCGCCGCAAACACCATCTGCCCGATCTGCACGATGCTCACGAAAAACACATCCTGGATCGCGGTGCGCACCGTCTCCACATCCGAGGTCATGCGGCCGATGATGCGGCCCAGTTTCACGCGATTGAAAAACGCCATCGGCATCCGCTGCACGTGCGCGAACACCTGCGTGCGCAGGCGGTTCACCACCGACTCGCCGAGCTCGAGCGCGAAACGCTGACGGAAGTGAAAAAAACCATCCGTCAAAACCGCCAGCACCGCATACGCGCCTATGCCCCACGTCATCGCGTCGATATCGCGATTCGCGATCGGACCCGCGATGATCTTGCTCGCCAGCCACACGAGCGCGGGCAACTGAGCGGCACGCATCAGCGTGAGCGCGATGAGGCAATTCCGCTTGGTCTTGTGCGCTCCCATGTAGGCGAAGAGCCGGCGAATGATGCCCCATTCAAGCGGCTTGAACTGCACCTCGTCTTCCGCGTCTTCGTGCAAGCGTTCGACGAGCGCGGGCGTGCGGCCGGGTGGGCGCTGAGCTGGTTCGGGCGACGGCGTTTTCACGACTTTGCCTCCGCTTCCTGCGCGATCGCCCGCACGTCACCGCCATCCACCAACTGCAAATCAGCCACGCGCAGATACGGCCCTTGCACGCGGATCAATTCTTCATGCGTGCCACTCTGCACGATGCGCCCCGCTTCCATCACGATGATGAAATCCGCGCGTCGCAGCGTGCTGAGTCGATGCGCCACGATGAAGGTCGTGCGGCCCGCGATCGCATTATCGAGCGCTTCAAAAATCTCCTGCTCGGTCTGCGCATCGATCGCCGCCGTGGGATCGTCGAGCAACAAAATCGCCGGTTCGAGCAACACCGCACGCGCGATCGCGAGTCGCTGACGTTGCCCGCCCGAGAGCCCGCTGCCGCCTTCGCCGAGCACGGTGTCGTAGCCGTCCGGCATTTCCATGATGAAGTCGTGCGCCGCCGCGATCTTCGCCGCCTTTTCGATTTGTTCGCGCGTCGCATCCGGATGTCCAAACGCGATGTTGGCCGCGACCGTGTTGCTGAACAAAAAGCTCTCCTGAAAAACCTGTCCGATGTTGCGACGCAGATCGTCGAGATGCAGTTCGCGCACATCGACGCCGTCGATCGTCAGCCGTCCCGCCGTCACATCGAAAAACCGCGGGATCAAACTCATCAACGCACTCTTGCCCGCGCCCGTCGCGCCGAGGATCGCCACGCATTGCCCGGCCTGAACGCGCAGATTCACATCGCGCACGACCGATTCCACACCGCGATAGGAGAACGAAACATTTTCAAACGAGATATCACCGCGAAGGCGCTCGACGCGTCGGGCGTCCGGCGCGTTTTTCACCTCCACTTCCGCATCGAGAATCTCGAATACACGCCGCGCACCGATGAGCGATTGCTGCACGCTGTTCGCGATCGTCGCGACCTGGTTCACCTGCCCTGAATACTGTTCGAGCAATCCCGCAAAAACCACGAGCCCGGTTCCCAACGCGAGTTCGCCGTTGATCACCAGCCAGCCGCCGTACGCGAGCAGGATCATCATGTTCACGCGCGTGAGGAAACCCACCGCCGGGCTGAACAAACTCACTTTCCAAAAAATCCCGCGCTGCTGTTCGAACACCGCGCGATTGCCACGCTCAAAGCGCTCCCGATCCTCGCGCTCACGGCCGAAACCTTTCGTGACCTGGATGCCCTGTATGCTCTCCGCGAAGTTCTGCACCATCTTTTCCACGAGCTCGCGATTGCGTCCATACGCGGGCTGGATGCGGCGCGAAAAAATCGTCGCGAGGATCCACAACACCGGTGTCGTCGCGAGACAGGCCAGCGCGAGTCCCGCATGCAGGCTCGCCATGTAGATCACGTACACCGTGAGCGACACGATCATGATCACGCTCTGGATCAGCACTTGATCCACAAACATGCGCACCGCCTGCACATCGCCGGTCACACGCGTGATGATCGAGCCCGTTGAATTCGCATCGAAGAAACGAAAACTCAGCCGCTGCAACTTTTCGTAGATGTCGCTGCGCAACTGAATCACGATCTCCCGCTGCACGAGTTTGTTCACCGACATCGTGTACGCGTAGTTGAGCACCGCGCGCAGCAGCGCCAGGGCAAGGATGCCGCCCGCGATCAATGCGATCACGGACATCGGTTCCCAATCGCGCGGCAGCTCCACGCCAAAACGCGCCGGGGGAAAGGGCACATTCTCCGCCTCGGGCACGTCGCCTCGCGCACCGATCACATGCCGCAAATAATCGATGCCCACGCCAGTGAGGCTGAGCCCGCTCAACCCGAAGGCGAGCAGCAGCAACTGAAGTCCCAGCACTTGCAAACACCGCGACCGATAACGCCAGGCCAGCCCGAAAAGGCGGGCGATCAGCCGCGCGTTGGACGGCTGGGAAACAGGAGACGGCTCGGCGCACATAAACGCCATGCTGACGCATTTTTCGAAAATGAAAACCCGGAGCTGATTTTCGCCATCATGCGATCGCAGGTCCCGGCTCTTCCCAGCGGCGAAATCGTGCGTATCGATCCCGCCACTACACGACGCTTCGCGTGCTTTCGCGCGAACGCCCAACGTCGCGATCAGCGTCGCATCAGCGGCTGCCCGCAGCGGGAGCTGGCTGGCCCTGCTGCGTCGTGGTCGCCGCCGGCTGGGTGTTTTCCATCGCCGCCTGACGCGCTGCGCGACGACGGCGCACTTCGTTGGCCACCTGTTCGAGACGCTTGGCCTCTTCCGCCGAATTGTTGGCGACAGCCGGCGCTCCGGGTCGTGCGCCGCCCGCAGCCGCAGTTGGCGCCATCGCGACCGCGGTGCCGTCAAATTTCGCTTCTTTTATGACCAGCGCCTGCACACGGCCCTGATATTCCACGGATGCAGTCAGACGGTCGGCGTCGTAGTTGCGGACCACATAACCAAAACCCGTCTCACCCTGCTTCACCCAGTTGCCCTTTTGCGTGGCCGGCTCGTAAATCGCAAAGCGCAGCCCCTCGGGCGTCGCCATCACACCGCGCAGTTCGATGGGAGTGTTTTCAGTGGGCGCCACCGCCACCTGCCCATTGCGCGAGACAAACGGAGAATCTGTCGAAATCGCCGCCGACAACACAGGCGGCAGGCCTAGGCTGAGGAGGATAAAAAGACGGCGGGCAACGTTCATGGGGAGGACAAAAGCGATGAGTGTGCCGCTTCATGACGTCAAGCGAGCGTCCAAGTTGCACCGGCGTGGAGGATTTTCCCGAACATATCGCCAAGCCTCGCGAAAACAGACCCATGCCTTGTCCGGCCAACGCCGAAAGCCGGCCAGCGACCGGGTTTTTCGCCGTTTTTTTCGCGACGCGTACCCGCCAGCCCGACGGCGCTCACCGCGTATCCACGGCAGCATGACAACTGATACTGAATGTCACCTACAAGTAGCTCCGCACGCGCTGGATTTTTTAACCTGAACGCTCTTCGCGACGTCTATCTCTGTAGCATGAAAATCCTGCTCCTCATGCTCTCGCTTACCCTTGGCGCATACGGGATGGATCAAGCCACCGCCATCCGCCATGCGCGGACAATCGCCGACACCCTGAACGGCAAGGTTTGGGGCATCAGCGATACCGGCTCGATGCTGCCCACGCTGACGCCTTCCTCGGTCGTCGTGGTCGCACCGGTTGCTTATGACGAAATAAAAGTCGGCGACATCATCACATTCACCCGCCCCATCGACGACGCCACGGTCGCGCATCGTGTCATCAAGATCGACCGTTACGGACGCATCTGGACCCAGGGCGATTCCGCCGAGCGCAACGACGGCGTGCTCACGCCCGATCGCCTCAACGGCCGCGTGGTCGCGATTCTTCACACGCAATAATCGCTCGCGTCCTCTCGCGCGCCGGGCTTCCCCCGATGCGAAAACGGGAAAAGCTTCGGATGTCGCGCGGACGTTTCCACGGCTAAGTTGGCCGATGCGAGCGATCTGGAAAGGCTCCATCAGCTTCGGGCTGGTGAACATACCCGTCTCCTTGTTTCCCGCGATGCGACGCGAGGAACTGAAGTTTCGTTTGCTGCGCGCATCCGACCAAAGCCCGGTCAACTACAAGCGCGTCGCCGAGGTCGACGGACGCGAAGTGCCGTGGGATCAGATCGTGAAGGGCTACGAATATGAGAAGGGCAAATTCGTCGTCCTCAAAGACGAGGACTTCAAACGCATCGACATCGAAGCCGCGCAGACCGTGGACATCATCAACTTCGTGGAGATCGATGAAGTGAGCCCGCTGCTCTTCTACAAACCCTACTACATGGAAGTCGCGAAGGGCGGCGACAAAGCCTACGTACTGCTCCGCGACGCGCTCGTTTCCTCGAAAAAAATCGGCATCGCCAAAGTTGTCATCAAAACGCGCCAGCACCTCGCCGCGGTGAAAGCGCAGGAGAGCGGCCTCATGCTCGAGCTCATGCATTTCCCGGACGAGCTGATCGACACCGGCGAATTCAAGGCGCCCAAAACCCGCAAGGCCGGCGATCGCGAACTCAAGATGGCGCGCGACCTCATCGCCGGCATGACCACGCGCTGGCAGCCCGAAAAATATCGCGATGATTTTCGCGAAGCGCTCGAAGAACTCGTCGAAGAAAAAATCAAAAACCGCGGACGCGAACCCGCGGCCCCGCGCAAACGCAAAGCCGCCTCCAACGTCATCGATCTCGCCGCCGTGCTTCAGGAGAGCCTGCGCGCCACGAAGTCGAAAGCGTCGTCATCGCCCTCGACGACCAAACGTTCCTCACCGCGCAAATCGGCGAAAAGCAAATCCACCAAATCCCGCGGCTCCGCCAAATCCCGCAAAAAAGCCGCTTGATCGCGACCGCGCGCACTTCCGCCGTCGAGCCCTTCGCCTGCGTCATCATGCCTCTCGCCGAATACCGCCGGAAACGAAACTTCCGCAAAACCAAAGAGCCGGCGCCCAAAATCGACCGCGGCAATCGCCGCCGTTTTGTCATTCAAAAACACGCCGCCTCGCGTCTGCACTACGACTTTCGTCTCGAACTCGGCGGCACGCTGAAATCCTGGGCCGTTCCAAAAGGCCTGCCTTTCAAGCGCGGCGAAAAACGCCTCGCCGTCCATGTCGAGGATCATCCCGTTTCCTACATCGCCTTCGAGGGCACCATTCCGAAAGGTCAGTACGGCGGCGGGACGGTGATGGTCTGGGACGAAGGCACATTCGAGGCCGACGATCCGCATCCGCTCAAGACCCTCGCGGACGGCAAACTTCATTTCACGCTTCACGGCAAAAAACTCAAAGGCGCCTGGTATCTCGTGCGCCTGCGCGACAGCGACGAATGGCTCATCATCCGCGGCGGCGATGACCACAAACCCGTGTCGAAAAAACAGGACGACACCTCCGTGCGCTCCGGAAAATCCATGGCGCAGCTCGCGAAGAGCGACGATGTGTGGGAATCGAAACCCAAGGAGAAATCTGCTCTGCGCACGCGGCTTCAAAGGGCCGCGCAAGCATCCGCGCCCTCTGCGCCAAAGCGCCGGAAATCCGGACGCGCACCCGCGTTCATCGAACCGATGAAAGCGTTGCTCGCGTCCGCACCCGGCCCGGGCGAATGGCGTTACGAAATCAAATTCGACGGTTTTCGCGCACTCGCCTTCAAGCGCGGCAACGTCGTCCATCTGCTTTCGCGAAATAACAAAGATCTCTCCGAAAAGTTTCCTGAGATCGCAGAGGCGGTCGCCGCGCTCGATGTGGACGATGTCATTCTCGATGGCGAGATCGTGGCACTCGATCCGAAGGGCCGCTCATCGTTTCAACTCTTGCAGCGCGCCGATGAAGCCGAGCGTCCCGCGCTTTATTTCTACGTCTTCGATCTTCTGCAGCTCGACGGCAAACGCCTGCTTTCTCAAACGCTCGACGCGCGCAAAGCTCAGCTCGCAAAAGTGCTTCGCAAACCGCCCGCACTCATCCGCCTCTCCGCGGCTCTCGAAGGCGAGTTCGAGGATCTCATGAATCACGCGCGCGAACTCGGCATCGAAGGCCTCATCGCGAAGCATCCCGATTCGCATTACGAAGCCGGCCGGCGCAGCGGCGCGTGGATCAAACTCAAGCTCTCGCACGAACAGGAATTTGTCATCGGCGGTTACACGCCGCCCGGCGGCAGCCGCCAGCACATCGGCGCGCTCATCGTCGGGGTTTACGAAGGCAAAAACCTCCTCTGCACGGGCAAGGTCGGCACCGGTTTCAACCAAGCCATGCTCCGCGATCTTCACGCGCGTTTCAAAAAGATCGCCGTCGACAAGTGCCCGTTCACCAACCTGCCCGACAAACGCGAACGTCGCTACGGCCAGGCCATCACGGCATCCGTCATGAAGACCTGCCACTGGGTGAAACCGCGCCTGGTCTGCCAGCTGCGTTTCACCGAATGGACGCAGGACGGTCGTCTCCGCCACCCCGTTTTTCTCGGCCTGCGCGAAGATAAAGACGCATCCGAAGTCGTCCGCGAAAAACCTGTGTGATCATGAGCGCTTCGAAACGTACCACGCTCGATATCGAAGGCACGTCCGTCGATGTCTCCAATCTCCAGAAGATGATGTATCCAAAAACTGGATTCACCAAGGGCGACGTCATCGATTATTACATCCGCATCTCGGAGTATCTATTGCCGCACTTGAAGAACCGGCCGATCACGTTGAAGCGTTATCCGGAGGGCGTGGATGGATTTTTCTTCTACGAAAAACAATGCCCCGCGCATCGCCCAAAATGGGTGAAGACAACCACCGTGCCGAAAACGCGCGGCGGCGAAATTCACTACTGCGTGATGAACGATCTGCCGGCGCTCGTCTGGGCCGCCAATCTCGCCGATCTCGAGCTGCACACGTTTCTCCACAAAGCCCCCGCGATCCATCGCCCCACCACGATCGCGTTCGACCTCGATCCCGGCCCGCCGGCCGACATCCTTCAATGCTGCGAAGTAGGCCTCTTGCTCAAAGGCGTGTTCGACTCGCTCGGGCTAAAGTCGTTTCCGAAAACCTCCGGCTCCAAAGGCCTGCAGGTGTACGTGCCGCTCAACACACCGTCCGCGACCTACGAGAAGACCAAAACCTTCGCCCATCGCCTCGCCGAGGTCCTCGAAGAGCAGGCGCCCAAACTCGTCGTTTCCAGAATGCAGAAAAACCTGCGGCGCGGAAAGGTGCTCGTGGATTGGAGTCAAAACGACGACCACAAGACCACCGTCAACGTCTACTCCCTCCGCGCCAAGGAGCGCCCCACCGTCTCCACGCCGGTGACTTGGGACGAAGTCCGCACCGCGCATAAAAAGAAGAACGCCCAGCTGCTCGTCTTCGAAACAAAGGACGTCCTCAAACGCGTCGAGCGCCACGGCGATCTCTTCGCGGACGTGCTCACGTTGAAACAAAAACTCCCCGCCATCACCGCGCTGTAGTGGAGTCGCGGAGAGGCGGCCATGGCCGGGACCTCACGCGGCAGCCCGTCCGCGATCGGCTTTATTCATTCCCGTTAAAAAAATTGCCGGCCCTCGCCGCGGGCGCTAATCCGTCGCCCACACACTCTCCATATGGGACGTCAATGGCTCCACGCTAAGCGCGCGATCGTGAACCTCAGAAAAGGTCAGACGGTCGGCAAACTCGTCAAAGAAATCACCGTCGCAGCCAAGCTCGGCGGAGCCGACCTCACGGCCAACGCGCGCCTCGCCACGGCCGTGGAAAAAGCCCGCAAACAAAGCGTCACGCGCGACGTGATCGATCGCGCCATCAAGAAGGGCGCGGGCATCGGCGACGACAAACTCGTGCTCGAACACATTGTCTTCGAAGGCTACGCACCGCACAAGGTGCCGCTCATCGTCGAGTGCATGACCGACAATCATCAACGCACCGCGCCCGAGATGCGCGTGCTCTTCAAAAAAGGCATCCTCGGCGCCGCGGGCTCCAACAAGTTTCTCTTCGACCACGTGGGCATCGTCGAAGCGCATCATCCGGACAACGCCAGCGATCTCGAAGCCGCTGCCATCGAAGCCGGCGCCAACGAATTCGAAGCGCTCACACACGCGCAAAACGACGATGTTCCCGAAGGTGTCGCCGGCGCCCGCTTCCTCACCGATCGCACCGCCGTCCACGCGGCCTCCGTCTGGTTGAAGCAGAACGGCTGGACCGTGATCACCGCGGAAATCGGTTACGTCGCAAAAAACTTTCCCGGCCTCGACGATAACGCCCGCGCCGAAGTCGGCGAATTCCTGCAAGCCCTCGAAGACCACGACGACGTCCAACGCGTCTGGGCCGCGGTGAAGTGAATAGGCGAGCTCCTGCCCCGCCAATGCACTCGAGCCTGAAAGCCGCACTCCTCATAACGCTGGCGTCGTTTGTCCTACCGGGCTGCTCGCATACTTCACTGATCTCCCTGACGCCAGATCCTGTCACCGGGAAAACGGTCCGAAAGGTTTACTCCAAATACTACGATGCGGGAGTTTGGCTGATTCCTGGCCACCTCGGAATGAGCGTGGCCGTCGATCAACTAAACGAATATGAAGGCCAGGTTACTGTCTACGCATGGAATCGGGATACGGAAAAACGCGTGCTTAAAATTCAAAGCATATCCCGAACAGACATCCAAAAGAACGAGTTGATCGCACTACCCGGCGAACGAACCGGCCTCGAAGTCGGCCGCATCAAAGTGACTAATTATGCCACGTTCATTTCCCTCGAAGTCGCCTATACGGTCGACGGTGCTGCGGGTGAAACATCATTGCGGGTTGAGCGAAGAACCCGTGACGAACTGAAACAGTATTTCGGACCAAACGGCATCCCTCCTTATCCGTGGTTTCACGATCAGGCGGCCAAATCGGAAGAATAAACGAATCAAAAACTCGGTCATTTCTCCCTATTCATTCCCGGCCGGGAAATGCCGATAATCACGGAAATGATTTCGCCCATCGCCGCTTCCTCCCACTACGGTCAGCTCGAATTATTTGAAGCGCCGCGTCAGGGAATGCAGCGCGCCTTCGCGCAGGCGGCAGACTCCGCCGAACGCATCGCCGCGGGTGAACTCAACGTCGACAACATGATCGGCCTCATCGAGGCCGAGGCGCTTGCCCAAGCGAACGCGGCAGTCCTTCGCACCGCCGACGAGATGACTGGCTGGCTCTTCGACGAAAAAGCCTGACCACCGGGAGCGCCGACGTCCCCGTCGGCCCCGCCTCATCGTTTCGAAAACGAACCGCGTTTCATTTTCGTTACTGCGCTTTCTCCGCGCGTTTCAGCTCTTCGAGCAATTGCTTCGCTTGCAGCCATGCGTCGGTTGCTAACAAGAGTTCCTCCCTCACCACTACACCCAATTCCTGACGTTGTTTGCTCACGGCCAGCGCCTTCTCATGAAGTCCCACGATTTGCTTCTGTTGCGCGATTTTTTCCGCCGTGGACGACGCCGTCTCGCGCCGGAATGATAACAACGCCAGACGCGCTTCCATCACGGCTCGTGCATCCACGGCACCACTTTGAGCCGCAGCTTCACGCTCGGTGACGATCTGCGACAAAACCGCGTCACGTTCTTTGAGGATATCCGCATAAGCCGTATCGTCCGCGCGAGCGACCGGCACAGAGAGCGAGACAGCGACCAAGAGGAGTAATACAATACGCATGGGGTAATTTTGTTTTATGTTCTCCAGCCCTTTTCCCGGCGCACCGCATTCCGGCCCGCCGGCATGGCGAACTGTAATCGATGTATAACCCGGGCTGTCGATTCGATTGTATTTAACGCGCTAACATGGCGCGCAGCCTGCCGAACCGGCGCCATTGATTATTTGCCTTGGAACAACTTCCCGCAAAAACCTACCTCTCCCCTCCATGACGAAACTCATCCGTTCCCTCCTTGGGCTGATCGCTTTTGCCATCAGCGCCGCCATCGCTGCCGCGATGAATAATGCCGATGTCATCAAGATGGTGAAAGCCGAGCTTGATGACGACACTATCATCCTCGCCATCAACGCTGCCAAAGAACCCGATTTCGACACCTCCGCCAATGGGCTCGTCGATCTCAAGAACAAAGGCGTCAGCCAGGCAGTCATCCAAACCGTGGTGAAAAAACAGAACGGCGGACAAACTGCGTCCGCGCCGGCCTCCAGTTCCAGCAGCTCGGAAAACCGGCGCGTTGCCGCCAACGAGGTCGCCGATGACGAGGTGCTGCCGCCCGAGATCGATCCCGTCGCCGGCCAGCAGTATTTCACGCGCTACACATTTAAGTACGAGGGCAAGGACTGGCCCATCACCAATTACGCGCGCGGCGAAACCGTCGCCATCAACACGCCGGTCACGCTCGTCGGCATCAGCAAAAACAGCTTCACGATCAAATTCGTAGACAGCGGCTCCATCCTTAAAATCGAAAATCTCGACAAACACTCGAAGCGTTCCACCGAACAGATCGCCAAAGAGTTCCTTTCCGAACAACCCACTGCCATCGACAAGTACGGCAAAGAAATGGCCGACCACATTCGCACCGGCACCCTGCGCCTCGGCATGACGAAGACCCAAGTGCTCCTCACGCGCGGTTATCCGCCGAGCCATGAAACGCCCACGCTCGAGGGCGATCTGTGGAAGTACTGGTCCAGCCGTTTCGTCGTTCACAGCCTCGCCTTCGAAGGCGACATCCTCGTGAAAGCCCGCGGCGTAGACTGAACCGCGTTTTCGTTTTCCGAAAATTTAAGGGCCCGCCGGTAACCCCTAACGGCGGGCCCATATTTTTCTCAGTCCGACTCTCCGGCCGGACAATCCATGTTACCCTTGCCGCCTCTCGGCGGAGCAGCTTCCTGACGGCTGCATCTTTGTTTTAGCATCGCCCGTGCCAGCGGCGACGGGCGGACTCGCTGCGCATTATTGAGCAGCCCACCGCACGTCGCGCCAACGGAGTCGCCGCCGCGGGCGTCACCTCTGTCGGCATGCAAAACCACGCAGCGTCATCCACCTGCCGCCCCGCTAACCCGGATATTTCATGAAGCGGATTTTGCCGGGTCATCTCTGCTTCGATAAG
>CAZNJG010000035.1:0-29220 GCA_964573305.1 uncultured Opitutaceae bacterium | reverse complement strand
CTTATCGAAGCAGAGATGACCCGGCAAAATCCGCTTCATGAAATATCCGGGCTAGAGCAAACACCCCAGCGCGGCCGGTAAATTATGCCTAGCAGCAACCGGGCGACGCCGAGCAGCGCAGCCTCTGAAAAGAAAATAGTATCGCATTCTTTTGTTTTATAACGATTTAAAGTACTAAAAATCGACCCGGCCCGCTTTTTGCATAGTCGCGCCCAAATGACGATCGCTTCATCGCTCACCCCGGAATCCCAAGCCTTGCTCGACGGCCTGCAACAGGCGCTGGCCAGCTTTCGCGCCGACCCCACTTCTTCCGACCATCAACGCGCACTGAGCGACGCGCGCCGGCAGCTCGCAGAGGCCCTCGCCCCTTTGTCCAAACGGGACACTCAGGGTGAGTTCGCCCGCAGCGCCATCCAGCTCATCGGCGATCTGCACCGGCAGGGCGCCCAAGATATCCCTGTTGGCGAAGAAACCATCGCTTGGGCCGCGGAAAAAGCCGCCACGGGCCCCGCCGGTTTGCTCGCCGCGATGACACTTGTATCCGCGTCTCAACTACAGCAGGCGCCGCTTCTCGACGATGTGCCCGACGGGTTGTGGGGCGTTTACACGGCCTGGCTTTTTGCGTCAGCCGCCTCCCCATTCGCCCAACGCGCAAAACACCTCGGCGCCCTCGCGCGCTGGATCGAACGCAATCCCGGAGCGCAATGCGTGCGCGAGGCAGCCGACGCCTTTCTCGCCAGCGAAACGCTCAACGACCGCACGCTCAGCACTGAAGAACTCGCCCTGCGCGGCCGCATCCTTTCGAGCCTCTTCCTCAGAAACGTCACCCGCTACGCCTCCACGCCGCTCCCGCGCGAGGGACGCCCGCTCAAAATCGGTTTCGTCGTGCACACGTTTGCACCGACCAGCGAAGCGCAAAACCTGCGTCCGTTTTTCGAACACGCCGATCCGGCCCGCGCGGAGATCCATCTCTTCGCCTTCGAACCGGCCGACGATTCCTTCGCCCAGCTCAGCGCCAGCCGCGGCCACGCGCTGCAAACGCTTCCGAGCTCGACTCAAGATCAACTGCAAGTCCTCCGCGGCCCCCATCTGGACGTTCTCGTGTTTTTCCGCGACCGGTTGACGTCATCGCTCAACGACCTCACCCGCCTCGCACTTCATCGCATCGCGCCGCTGCAAGTCGCATACAGCCCTTCCGGAAAAACGACCGGCCTGCCCGAAATCGACGTAGTGCTCTCACCGCGATCGACCGCAACCGATTCGGACAACCGCACCGGCGAACGATTCGGTGTTCTGCCGCTCGACGCACCGGCTTTCATGCTTCAACCCGCGCCTGAATCCACGGAGGATTTTTCCCGGCAAGCACTCGGCATCGCGGATGACACCCCGGTTTTGGTCGCCGCGATCAACGGCCCGGTGCCCGCGGAAACCCGCCGCGCTTGGGCGCGCATCCTAGCGGAAACGCCCGGCTCCCTTCTGATCGTTCAGCAAACGGAAAACCCGCTCGATCCACAGACGTCGGCCGCCGTGACCACAGCATTTAGCCAAACCTTGGCCGAGTTCGGAATCGCGGCCGACCGTTTCGCGCTGTCCGATTTTCGTTCGCATCCCGAGATGCTCGCGATCCTGCGCTTGGGCGATCTTTACCTGGAGCCGCTCACCGATACCGATCCCCGCTGGACCGCCGAAGCGCTCGCCCTCGGGCTGCCCGTCATCGCCGCGCCGCTTTCCGCGCCACTCTTGAAGGCCGCCAACGCACCCGAATGGATCGCCCGCGATGCGACGGATTTCATTCGGACAGCGGTCCACGCCCTCACGCACGCTGACGAACGCCATCAAGCCGCGCAGCAAATCCGCGAAACTGTCGAAAACTACACCGAGTTTTCCGACACGCTCGCCGCCACCGACGCCTGCACCGCGCTGCTGGAAATCACTTACGACGAACTTGTCACCGCCGGCCACGCGCGCTTCCACAAGAACTCCGCGGCGTTCGTCATTTCCCTTCTGGCAAACGCCGACGAGACCTTGCGCTCCGGGCAAGCTGCGTTGGAGGCGGGAGACACTTATCAAGCCGGCCTGTTTGCCGCAGAACTGCTCAAAGCCAACCCGCGCGACACCGCCGCACGTCTCTTATACGGCCGTTGTCTTTTCAACGAAGGCAATACCGCCCGCGCCATCACTTATCTGCTCGCGACGGTCCAAACCACGCCGGACAACGCCGGTGCTTGGTACACACTCGCGCAAGCGCTGCACCTCAACCTCCAGACCTCCGAAGCCATCAGCGCCTTGGAAACCTGCCTGCGACTGGATGAGGCGCACACCGACGCGTGGCTGCTGCTCGCCGAACTCGCCGAAAGCGCCGGCGCGATCGATCTGGCACGCGACGCACTCGAAGCGCTCAAGCAACTCTCCCCCGAGCACCCGCAAGTCGCCGCCCTCGCCGAACGTCTCGTCGGCTAAATCGGCCCGAACGCATCGCCCTCGTTGCCCGCCATGATCTCGCTCGTGACCACATGTATGAACCGCGAAAGCCACCTTCGCCAGTCGCTGCCTGCGTGGCTCGCGCTGCCTGACATCGGCGAAATTGTGTTGGTCGACTGGTCAACTCAGGAACCTTTTACCGACCTCCTCGCACTCGATTCCCGCATCCGCATCATCCGCGCCGAAGAAGAACCGCGCTGGGTGCAGCCTTACGCCTATAATCTCGGCATCGCGCACGCGCGCGGAGAGATTATTATCAAATGCGACGCCGACTGCCTGCCTGTCGCAGAAATGACACAACTGATACCAGCCGCCGGACATTTTTATGCCGGCGATTGGCGAAGCGGAGAAAAACTCGGCAAAGCCTGCGTCAACGGTCAGTGTATATTTACTAAAGCACAGTGGAAACAGGTAAACGGGTACTCCGAACTGCTCCGACGCTACGGACGGGACGACGTCGATTATTATGACCGGCTCATCGCGGCCGGCCACGCTCGCCGCGAAATACCACCCGACCGCCTCAACTTCCTCGATCATTCGAGCGACGACCGCGTCGCCAATGTGAAACCCGCCGCGGCGGACAATATAGACGCGCTGCTCAACCGGGAGCTTCCCTATCACGAAACGATCAACGTCGTGGTGGCCGCCTATATGCCGTGGGGACCGTGGTTTACTCGCGCGCCGTACACGGTGATTTCCGACGACACCCGGCTCACGGTCGTCCGCCGCGATTTCGCCCGCGAGATCCCGATCTCCGCTCCGCTTCAGCAAACCGCCCGCAGCCACGCCATCCGCGCGGTCACCGGTCAAATCTGCAAGATCCCCGCTGCCACGCTCGCACGCATGGATGAAACCGCATGCCTGGCGCAACTGCGCCACAAGCTCAAACTCCCTGTCGCAATACCTTCCGGCGTATAAATCCACTGCATTAAGCACATGCCCTCACTCACAACCAATAGTGTTATACACTTACCAGTGGCTATGCCTGCTACCGCCCAACTCGCTGACTTCATCAAGCAGATCTCTCGGTTTTTTCAGAGCGACAGCATTCTCCAGATAGACTTCAACCCCGATGGCAGCGGGATCTTTACTCATCACGAGACCGCCAACTCCGCCGCTGCACAGGATTCACTCACGAAAACAGTGCAGGCTCCGCGCCTCCCTTTTGAGAACGGATCCTTTGAAACACTATTTAATTTAGGGTCCATCAATCTACTGGAGGACGCTGCGCTCACAGCCTGGCTGGACGAATTACACCGGGTCACAAGACTGAACCTGTGGATAGCGGTTGAGCCGGCGCCGGGCCGTGATCGCCGGTGGTGGGAATCACTTTTTTTTGAGGCGGGCTTTCGCAAACATCCTCTGATCCAAAAGGTCGTCGGATTTGAAGATATCGAAAACGAGTCGGGCTGCATCACCCTCCTTTTCGAAAAGATTCCCGATGCGGCCTTGAAACGTTATCCACTCGCAGCACTCAAAGCCGAACGCGATCTGCATATGGATATGTTGCGCGAAAGTGGAGTGCGCGCGGAGGCCCACATTGCGCGCTATCATCTCAGTGCCACTTATGCCAAAGGAGCCGAGGTGATCCTCGACGCCGCCTGCGGGCTTGGCTACGGCAGCGCACTGCTCGCCCGGCAGTATCCCAACGCGCGCATCATCGGCATTGATATAAGTGAGTACGCCATCGATTACGCGCGGGCGAACTTTGCCAGCATATATCCCAATCTCGAATTCCACATCGCTGATGCCTGCGAGCTATCGATGATTCCGGAGCAATCGGTCGATCTCGTGGTTTCTTTTGAGACCATCGAGCACGTGCCGGATCCTGTAAAATTCCTGACCGGGGCGATTCGCAGGATGAAACCAGGCGCTCTGTTCATCGGTTCAGTCCCAAATCTCTGGCTCGACGAAACTGGCAAGGATCCAAACCCCTGGCATTTTCACGTCTTCGATCTCCCGAAATTTTTTCAACTGTTTGCCGGGCGTCTAAATGTCTCAGGCGTATATAGGCAGAATGCTGGTGGCTGGTTGCGCAACCCGACCTCGGGACCAGTTCTGCGTCCAGTGCAACTACCCGTGACCGATCAGCTGGAAGATGCGGAATGGTGGATCATCGCCGCTCAAAAGGCATCTCCCCTCCTGCCAATACCCGCTGATCGTCCCAAGGTCTGGCTCATTGATGGTGAAACGCGCGGGCATCTTTACGCCGACCTGCGAAACTCACTGGATGCCGAGTGGATCACAGGACTCGACGCCCCTCCGTCAGGCATTGATCTCGCGATCGTGAGCGACGAGTGGTGGGAGGAAAACAGCCTGGCGATCTCCAATCTTAAGCTCAAAGGCGTGCCGACCCTTCATGTAATCGATGGGGTGATCGACTGGAAAAACACCTGGGAAAATCCACGTTCCACGCAGGAGGCAAACGGACTCCCACTCTTTCAACCGATACTGTGTGACAAAATCGCGTGTCTCGGCCAGGCGCAGGCCCGCCTGCTGAGTGCATGGGGCAGCTCCGCCAAATGCGAAGTCGTGGGAGCACCGCGTTTCGACCGCTATTATGGGATGAAACGCCGTATCAGAGATGCCAGCGAACCCGTGCGTATTCTCGTGATGACGGCAAATACGCCATATTTTAACGATGAGCAGCACGATGCCATTCGCGATGGACTGATCGCGGTGCGCGATTTTTTCGCGGCAGCCACCGAGGCGGGCCTGCCAATCGAACCCGTGTGGCGTCTCACCAAAGGACTCGATGAAAAAATCGAGGTGGTTTCAAAAATAGACGATCTTACCGGTCGTGAGTTGGCCGATATTCTCGTCACTGTAGACGCTGTCATTAGTTCCCCTTCGACTGGCTTGCTGGAAGCGATGCTACTCGGACTGCCGACTGCTGTTTTAGATTTCTCCAATCTGCCACATTATATTCAACCTTCATGGCGAATAACTGCTGCAAACCAAATCGGGACGGTGGTGGGGGAGCTTATCAATCCACCAGCCGCCAAACTTCTGCATCAGGAAATTGTGCTGCATGATGCTCTGGAATGCAGTTCACCAGCCACACCCCGGCTCACACAGCTCGCGGCAACGATGATCAACCAAGGCCGGGAAGCACGCCTTCGCGGCGATTTTCCAGCCTTCGCTCCCAACCTCCTTTCTCCATCGCCGGGCACAAATGCTTTCCCCGAAAATCGCTTCAACCTGGCCTGCCTTTACCCGGGGCATGCGGTATTCCGCATGAACAAGCTCGCCGAGTTGCAAGCCGAGCTCGGTCACTGGCGCAACCGGGATATGAAAACGGAGCCGATTTCGGTCGCTGGAACAATATCTCCTGGAATCGTAAATCTCGGAGATACAAAAACTACATTAACAGGGCAACGGCGGCTCAAACCGGCATCCCTTGATCAACTCGCTCGCTTTGTAGGCGACGACTGGAAGGATTGTCCCTATTCCGATGAAGCCGAAAAACACATGGAGCAGCAATGGAGCGGACATATCTGGCCATTTATCTCCAAGGCAGATTTCAGCTGCGTGCTCGATCTGGCGGCAGGCCATGGACGAAACAGCCAGAAGCTTCGTCAGCACGCAAAGCGAATCTATGTAGTAGATATAAACCAAAAGAATATCGACTACTGTCGCCGTCGTTTTTCCGGCGACAACCGGTTCGTCTTCATCCGCAACAACGGTACCTCACTGCAGCCGATTCCCAACAACAGCATCACCCTGGCTTACTGTTTCGATGCCATGGTGCATTTCGATAGCGATGTGGTCCGTGCTTATCTGCGGGAATTTCATCGAGTATTGCGTCCGGGTGGACTGGGGTTCTGTCATCATTCCAACTATGTCGGAAATCCCGGCGGGGACGTGCATGACAACAAAGGCTGGCGCAATTATATGTCTCAGTCACTTTTCGCCCACTACTGCACAAAGGAGGGCCTGCAAATTATAGAGTCCAAACCCATCAGCTGGGAGGCCCGCGACAGCGATTGCCTCACACTCTTCACCAAAATCTGAAAATACAACCGCTGCCTATGAGCACGCTCACGCCCATCCGTACATTTCCATCGTTGCCAGTCGTCAACGGCCCGGTCTCCACGCCTAGAGCAACCGTGCGCGTGTGCCTGGTCAGCCCTGAGTTTGTAGGACCAGGCATTAGCGGCGGAATCGGCACAGCCTATACGGCCATGGCTGAAGCTTTAAGCGCGGCTGGGCACGAAGTCACCTGTCTCTACACCAAGGGGGCGGACTGCTCCGCGGACGATATTGTGAATTGGACCGCTAGTTATCGCGCACAAAAAACGGAGCTGATCATCCTGCCACGCGCGACAGCCCCCATTGATGCCACCCCCTATGCCATACGTTCATATGAAGTTTACGAATGGCTTAAACAAAACGACCGCTTCGACATTATCCACTTTCCCGAATGGCAAGGGCTGGGCTACTACACTCAATTGGCTAAAAAGCAGGGTCTGGCTTTCGCACAAACGCATCTCTGCGTTGGCCTGCATAGCATGACGGAATGGCTGAAATTCGCCAACCGCGAATATCTGGCTGAAATCAGCGAACTTCAACTTGACCACATGGAGAGGCAATCCGTCGCCTTGGCCGACAGCCTGGTAAGCCCAAGCCAATATCTCCTCAACTGGATCGCGGGACGAGGCTGGACGCTTCCAGATCGCTGCTACGTTCAGCAAAACATTATGCCGCGCTCCGCCCGCCCCAGCACCAGGGCATCCGCCGGATCTGCTGCCATCCACGAGCTTGTGTTCTTCGGACGTCTAGAAACACGGAAAGGCGTTCAACTTTTCTGCGACGCGCTGGATCGCCTCGCAACGGTCAAACACGACACGCTCACGCAGGTGACCTTTCTCGGGAAAAGCGCTTTTGTCGAAAATGAGCATGGCGAGGTCTATATACAAAAACGCGCGAAAGCCTGGCCGTGGAAGATTCAGTTTTTGATGGATCGCAACCAGCCGCAGGCGTTGGAATATCTCCGCGGAGATGGCCGTCTCGCGATCATTGCCTCATTGATCGAAAACTCTCCCTACACGGTCCTCGAATGTCTCGGCGCGGGCGTTGCCTTTCTCGCCTCCCATGTAGGGGGCATTCCAGAGCTCATCGAGCCGGCAGATGCGAGCAGAGTCTGCTTCGAGCCCACGCCCAACATACTCTTTACGAAACTTGAAGCCGCACTCAGCCAGGGCTTCCGCCCCGCCCAGGCATCCGTATCCGTCAATGCCAATGAGTATACATGGGTAACCTGGCACGAACAGCAGGCGGAAAGCATTCGCGCGAAACCTCAATCAGCAGCACCAGTTACATGGCCCAAAGTCAGTCTGTGTCTCACCACCTTTAACAGGCCAAAACTACTCAAGCAGGCCATCGCATCTATCACAGCGCTGACCTATCCGAATCTCGAAGTGGTGCTCGTTGACGACGGCAGCACTCAACCAGACGCGCTTTCATACCTCACACAGATCAAGCCCGTTTTCGAACATCGCGGATGGAAGATTATCCGCCAGGAAAACCGTTATCTCGGAGCAGCAAGAAACTGCGGGGCAAAACATGCCACCGGCGACTTTCTTCTGTTCATGGATGATGACAACTATGCCGAGCCGCACGAAGTAACCACGTTAGTCAAAGCCATGTTCCATGGAGGAGCCGACATTTTGTCCTGCGGGATGAATTATTTCCACGGAGAAGAGGCTCCCGGTCGCCAAACCGAACTCAAAGGTCGCTGGCTTCCTCTTGGCGGCTGCGTATCCGCCGGCGCCTTTATCAATTCATTTGGGGACGCGAATGCCCTCATACGCAGGCAGTGCTTTGAAGCGCTTGGCGGCTTTACGGAAGACTATGGCGTGACTCACGAAGATTGGGAATTCCACGCGAAGGCCCTGCTTAAGGGTTTTAAACTGCAGGTCGTGCCAGAGTTCCTATTCTGGTACCGGGCCAACGCCGGAAGCATGATTCGTTCGCTGCCCAAATACCCCAACTACATGCGCAGCATCCGCCCTTATCTTGATAAAATTGATCCTGAACTCAGAAACCTGGTGTTATATGCTCAGGCCGCTTTCCTTACCGGCACAAACCGCTCCGAAGTCAAAATCTGGGCTGATCTGACAATAAAGTGGCGCTCAAAATTGGAAGCCGGAATCGCCTTGGGCCAGGCCGGTCAGCATGGCATGGCCGTCAAAATGATGCTGCAGGGCATCAAAGACGTGGAGACCTGCAAAAACCCGCGCGTCTTGCTGGATGCCCTTCTGGAAATCGCGCCCCATCTCGCACGACTGGATGCAGGACGAGCTCGTTTCCTTTTGGAGTTAGCCGCCAGCTCCGCTCTACAAATGCAATCCTCCGCCGACCATGAACGCGCCTGCGCACTTATTGCTGAATTGGCTGGCGCAGGAAAACAACAGCCCAACATCCAGACTCCCCGAACAAAGCAGCAATTGTCCGCTTAAACTATATTTGTTTTACTCGCGCTTCAGATGTTCGGTTTGCACTGAAAAGATATCACAGGCTTCTGTCATTGATATCATGTCCACCCTCGCGCAGTCGTAGGCAACCACCATCTTCCAGATTTCTTAATATTTGCGCAATATACCCCAAAGCGAAACAGGTTGAGATCGACTGGCAAACCCATGAACAAATTAAGGATTAATTTCCCCATGCACCTCCTTTCCGAGGAGCTTCCTTTATTTGCCGATGAAGAATCCAATCGTGATCGCAAGCTCAGTCTGATCGACCGACGGGCACCATTTTTCCTACTATATCAAAGCCTGATCAAACTAGGGCATTGCGTCGGAAGTTTTACGCCTCAGAACTGTGATCTGAATTTCTTCTGGACCGGAAAGCATGTCCCGGAAAGCGAACAAGACAGGACTATTATTATGGAGGTCGGCTGGATCCCCAGGTGGAATTATCAGATAAGCCCGACTGGCTCAAACTATCTGGGCCATTACGCCCGGACATATCAATTCCGCGATCTAAATCCCGGTGAAACCGCCTTCATCACAGAATACCTGAAGAAACTACGATCAATTTACGCACACTCCATCAACCCAATTAAGCTGAAAAAGCTCACGTCGGCGCTCACCGAAGACTTCATCCTGTTTCCACTTCAACTTGCCAATGACTTCAATCTAAAGTTCTCAGACACAGAATTTTCAAAGTACTATTCGGCGACCGGAAATAATAATACAATGCTGGCCCAAGCCTGCATTGAAAAGGCAACTGCTGCGGTCAAAAGTCTTCCTATTATTTTCAAGCAACATCCTTTCGATCACACACAGGGACTCCAAAATATTGCCGGAAACAATGCACTGATCCTGGATAACTCGGTCGATATTTCTTCACACGAGATTTTCGCGACCGGACGATGCAAAGCAGTGATCAGCATCAATTCCAACACGCTGCATGAAGCCGCCGTATGGGGCATTCCGTGCATCAGCCTCGGGAAATTGATCTGGAATCGCAATACCAGCCGCCCCCCTTTCGCATCTTCATTCGAGGAGCTGGATCGCGTGCTACAGACCCCTCCCATGGAGGACACTGCACTGCTGGCCTATCTTCATTACCTTGTCGAAAACCAATGGACTTTGAATGATTTTCAGAATCCGCGCATGGTGGAAGAATTGGTACAGACCAAAGGTCTTTGCAGCGCCATGAATGCACGCGCAAAATATGGCCTGCTGCAGTAATAATCGTAATTATCTTAGCCTGATTATGTCACAAGAGTCACATTTGAAGTTAAATGCCCCCGTGGACCTCGCGGCATATAAAGGCATACATCACAGCCAGCGCTGCTTTGTGATTGGATGCGCCCCGTCACTCCGACAGATGGATCTCTCGCTACTCAAGGGCGAATGGACGTTTGGCGTGAACCGCGGCTATCTGGCGTTCGCATACGGACTCCCCAAATTCACGTATCATGTTATTGGCGATCCACACACCTACCGCGCTTATTGGCAGGAGATTCGCAAAGCTGATGTGGGACAACGTTTCTACAAAGCCAATGTCTACGATCTGCCTGAATACATTGCTGCAGCGGACCGAGAAGATGCCATTCGCGTCCCATTTCACGGAACACCCACCATGGACGAGGGATTTTTCTCAAAAGATCCGGCGCGTGGACTATATCGTGGATTCACCGTCGTTTTGGATGCCATCCAGCTCGCTTATATGATGGGCTTCTCCGAGGTTTATATCATCGGTTGCGATCTCGATTACCACGGCGCACAGACGCATGTATACGGAACGGGCGAATACGAGCAGCGCCGGAAAAACGACATGCCCATTTCAAAAGTGCTGGATGCCATGAGCGTGGCGCTGGCCGAGTTCAAACAAGCCGGCCGCATCCTCGCCAATGCGGGCGTCGGCGGAAATCTGAACACTATCCCGCGTGTCGAGTTCACCTCGCTTTTTCCCGCCAGTCCCCACGCAAAGACTCAAGATCTTCCCGATTCGGCCGATTGAGATTCCAGCGCCTCAGATGCGCACATACGGCCATGAAAACCGCCTGCTTTATTCCCATCAAACAGGTCAGCGAACGCGTCTCCGGAAAAAATTTCCGAGTAGTCGCCGGCGCCAATCAACCGTTATACCAAATCGTCATTTCAAAGGCCTTGGAGAGCGGCTGCTTCAACGAAGTCTTCGTCGATACCAACAGCACGGAAGTGGCCGAGTTTGCGTCGCGCACGGGTGCGACCCCCATTGAGCGCAAACCCGAGCTCGCTCTTGCCTCGGCTAACGGCAACGACCTGCTTAATCACCACTTGGAAATCCGTCCTGGATTCGATTTTTATTTCCAGATGTTTGCCACCGCCCCGCTTTTGAAGGTGGAAAGCATTCGAGGGGCATTCTCAGCGCTGGTGGAGTCGACGGTTCACGACTCTGTGCTGACGTCGATCGAGCACAGAGGTTTTTTTTGGCGCGCAGGCATGCCAATCAGCTATCAGCCGAATCTCCTTCCCCGTAGCCAAGACCTGATGCCGATCGTGGAAGAAACCACTGCGCTCTACGGCATACGACGGTCAGCCCTCGCAAACTATCGCTCCCGTATCGGAGCCTGTCCCTACTTCTATCCGGTTTCGCGGTTGGAGGCTGTAGATCTCAATACCGAGGACGACTTTGTCTATCTCGACTGGCTCGTAACCACCGGCAGAACCGATCTCTACTCCCCTCATTCCGACAGAGAAGTACTGAGCTTTCCGACCATCTCCGTCGCCTGACCGGCCGGTAGACGCTCAGCGGATGGCGTGACGATAAGCCTCTCCCACCTGCGGCCCGACTGGTCGCCCGCCAACCGCCACCTCCTGGGCCAGGCGCAGTAGTTTTACACCGGTGTCCTTTCTCCCCTTCCCCGCCCAGTAGTTCGCGAGTTGCATGAGTGCCTGGACTTGCATGGGGCCCAACGCCACCGGCGGCAAATAAACATCATCCTTCACGCTAAGTAGATGCTCCTGCCAGCGGACCGCCTCTTCTATATTTCCTCGTTTAGCGGCGATCTCCCCGAGCAGCTCGACCGCGAGCGGATGCATACCGCCGGGATCAAGTCTCTGTAACAACGCAGCCGCACGTTCCAGCTTCCCTGCTAAAAACCATGCCTGCGCGGCTTTGATTTTCGCGGCGGCTTCGAGCTTCTTGTAATTCGCCGCGGAGCGGCGCGCGCATTCTTCGTATTCCTCGGCCGCGCGTTCGAATTCCTGCGCATCGAAAAACGATGACGCATAAAAATAGCGCAGGTTGGGATCACCATCGGGTTCGCGTTCCAGCGCGGCGTGGATGATCGCACGGTTGCGCTCCGTCTTCCCTCGCAGCACCGCTCCTTCCACATAACCGGTGTGGATAAAATCGATCGCTGTATCCACGATGGGAATACGCTGGCGCTCGAGACTGGTGTTCACCTGTTCGTGAATCTCCCGTTCGTAGCGCACCCGTGGATGATTCGGGAAAAGCCGTACTGCCTGCACGGATACATGATTTTTTCCGCCGTCCAGCAGGTTTTTCTGCACGAGGTTAAACGCCCGGTTCGCGGGCTGGGCGATCAGCTGGCGGATCTGCTGGCGGCTGGTTTCCGGGAGGGTTTCGTCGGCGTCGAGCACGAGGATCCATTTCCCCCGGGCTGCTTCGAGGCCGGTGTTTCGCGCGCGGCTGAAATGGTTCTCCCACACGATCTCGATCACACGCGCGCCGCGGTCGCGGGCGATGTCGCGAGTGGCATCGGTAGAGCCGGTATCGACGATGATCACTTCGTCCGCCAGTCCGCGCACGGAATCGAGGCACGATGGGAGGTTTTTCTCCTCATTGCGGACGATCATGCAGAGGCTAAGGCGCGGGGTTTCCGGGTTTCCCATGGCGAGCCATTGCGGCCGTCCGTGCCTGGATTGACGATGCAAAAACGCCGGTCGCGACATCGTCGCACGCAGACACAAAAAACCCCGCGCGTGCTCGAACACGCGCGGGGTACGGAAGACTCCGTATCAGACGTTGGTCATCAATCAGGCTGGCCGTTACGAGATCAGACGCAGAGCGGTCTGCGCTGAACCGTTGGCTTGCGCGAGCATCGCGGTGCCCGCCTGCACGAGGGTGTTCCAACGTGCGAGCTGAGTTGATTCCTCGGCGACGTCCACATCGACGATGCGGCTGTTGGCGGCTTCGAGGTTGGCCTTGTTGGTCGTGAGCAGTTCGCTCGCGAAGCCAAGTCGGCTTTGCTCGGCGCCGTTCGACGCGCGCATCGTGGCCACGCCCTGGATAGCATCCGTGACGCTGGACAAGTTGAGCGCACCGAGATCGGCGGCACCGTTGACCGCCGTGACTCCGGTGTTGCCGGCCAGATCCTTCGAGGAGAGGGCAACCGACTGCGAGCCGTCCTGCGACACCTGGGTCGTGAGGGCGGTGTTGAAGAGGTTGACGCCGTTGAAGGTTTCGGCCGCCAGCGAGGTCAACTGGAGTTTCAACTGGGAGAACTCGGAGTCGTAGTTGGCCTTGTCGGAGGAGTTCTTGGTCGGGTCGGTGTAGAGGGTCTTGAGTTCGCTGATGCGATCGAGAACCTTGCCGGCGACCTTGAGCGCGCCGTCCTGCGTCTGCAGATAGGACACCGAGTTACCGATGTTCGTCGCTGCAGCTCCCGACCGTTTGGCGGCGGCGGAGAGCTTCATCGAAACCGCGAGACCGCCCGCGTCGTCGGCCGGCGTCACGATCTTCGAGCCGCTGGAGAGACGATTGAGGCTGCGTTGCAGCATTGAGTTCGACGCAGCCAAGTTGTTGGAGGCAACGGTGGCCGAGTAGTTAGTGTTAATGACAACTGCCATGGTGGTATCTTTCCTTGATGAGTGCGACGTCCGTCGTCGCGACGAGTCCTATGGACGGCCAGGACCAGCCGTTCGGGGCATCCGCCCCAAAAGTGTCACCCTGCGAGGGGTTGGCCCGGCTCTCCCGTATGGACGCGTGCAACCACGAGGGTGCGCGCGAGGAGAGCCGGGCCGGTGCTAGCTGCTGAAAAGTGGTAGTAAGGAACGATCCGGAGTGGCTCCGGTATACTATCGTTGCAGACGGGGCGTTCGTTTGGCGCGAGTCGCCCCCGCTTTTTCAAATCAACGCTCGATGAACTCCCCCCGGCTGATGGGTCCGTCTGTTTGGCGCAGGACGGACCGTGCGGGTTTGGCGAAGGAGGATCGGCGGGAAACTAAGCTTACTGCAGGAGTCGCAGCGCAGTCTGCGCGCTTTGGTTGGCCTGCGAGAGCATCGCGGTGCCGGCCTGGACCAAGGTGTTCCACCTGGCCAGCTGCGTGGACTCTTCCGCCACATCCACATCGACGATGCGGGAACTGGCGGCTTCGAGATTGGCTTTGTTCGTGGTGAGGAGTTCGCTCGCGAAACCGAGGCGGCTTTGTTCGGCGCCGTTGGAGGCGCGCATCGTGGCGATGCCCTGGATCGCGTCGGTGACGCTCGACAAGTTCAGCACGCCGAGGTCAGCCGCGGCGCCGATGGCAATGACGCCCGCATCGGCGGCCATGTTTTTGGCCGAAAGCGTGACGGTTTGCGTGCCGTCTTGCGAAACCTGGGTGGTGAGCGTGGAGCTGCCGAAGAGGCTGACACCGTTGAACGTTTCACCGGCGAGGGAGGTCAGCTGCTGCTTGAGCTGCGAAAACTCCGAATCGTAGTTGGCCTTGTCGGAGGCATTCTTGGTCGGATCGGCGTAGAGCGTTTTGAGCTCGCTGATACGATCGAGGACCTTGCCGGTGACCTTGAGCGCACCATCCTGCGTCTGCAGGAAAGAGATGGAATTGCCGATATTGATCGCTGCGGCGCCCGAGCGTTTAGCCGCGGCGGACAGCTTCATGGAGACGGCGAGACCGCCGGCATCATCTGCCGGGGATACAATCTTGGAACCACTGGAGAGACGATTGAGGCTCTTCTGGAGGTTCTGGTTCGAGGCCGCGAGGTTGTTCGAGGCAACCGTGGCCGAATAGTTCGTGTTGATGACGACTGACATGGGATCTTCCTTGATTAAACTACCACGTCCGTGTGGCGACGGACCCAGAGGAGGAGCCGGGTCGCTCCGTCTACGAGATGTCTCGCAGATGCCGGATTAAACGGAACGCCCCCGAACAAACTTTAAGCGAAAAGGAAAAAATTCTGCGGAATGGCGTTTTCTCCTCTGAAAACACCCCAAAAAATTCCGCTCAAGCGCGGTGCGCCTTCTTCTTTTTCTTCGCTCAGCCCGGTTGCTTTCAGGCCTCCTTAAGCGGAGAACGCAGTGGCAAAGGACGGCCTGGCGGAGAACGGACCCGGCACCCAAGGTCGCAGCGATTCATCGAAACCGAACCGTGCAAGACCCACGCGCTCGCGCGATGCCGGTGCGGGCAGCGACGCAACCCGTAGGGCTCGCGCTCGCGCGACCCCGCCACCCACCACCCACGCACAATTCCCATCTTCGAACCCGGCACTGCGCGAGCGCAGGCCCTACACCCTCGCCCTTCGCCACAGGTCATTGGCCATTCGTCATTCGGATTTACCCCCCTTCACCCATCACCCTTCCCCGGCGCGGCTCACAAAACCTTTAAGTTTTTCGCCCCACCGCCGATGCCAGATAGGAATCATTACGTCCGCACGTAACAACCTGCTCCGCTCCTCATGGCTACCATCCAACTCTCCGGCCTCGTCTCTGGCTTCGACTGGAAATCCTTTCTCGACGAAATGATGGTGCTCAACCGCGCACCCATCACACGGCTGCAGACGGAAAAAAACACCAACAACAGCAAGATCTCCGCGCTTGATAACCTCGGCACCCGGTTGACCGAGTTGCAGACGGCCACCAACGCCCTCAAGGCCGACGGACTCTTCTCCGGCCGCAGCACCAGTTTCGCCACCAGCGGTTCCTCTTGGAACGCCAGCGCCAGCTCCGGCACCGCCACCGGCGCGTACACCTTCGATGTCCATCAACTCGCCACCACCGCCAAACGCACGGGCGGCGGCGATATCGGCCGCGGCTTGAGCGCCACCAACGACGTCAGCGGCCTCACCCTCGCCTCGCTTTCCACCGGCACTGCGGTGCAAGCCGGCACCTTCACCGTGAATGGCGCCCAGGTTTCCATCGAGCTCACCGACTCCCTTCAGGACGTCTTCGATAAAATCTCCACCGCCACCGGCGGCGACGTCACCGCCAGCTACGACGCCACCTCCGATAAAATTTCCCTCTCCTCTGGATCCACCATCACGTTGGGCGCGGCCAACGACACATCGAACTTCCTCGCCGTCGCGCGCCTCGCCAACGGGAACAACACCGGCAACATCGAAAGCAGCACCTCGCTCGGCACCCTCAGTCAGAATACGCCGCTCGCAAGCAGCGGCCTCCGCCAGGCGATCACCGCCGTCGATGCCGAGGGCAACGGCTCATTCACCGTCAACGGCGTTTCCGTCGCCTACAATATCAACACCGACTCGCTGTCCACCGTCCTGAGTCGCATCAGCAATTCCTCGGCGGGCGTGGCCGCCTCCTATGATGCCGCCGCCGATCGCGTCGTCTTCACCAACAAAACCACCGGCGATGTCGGCCTCCATGTCGGCGAAGCCGCCGGCGGATTTCTCGACGCCATCGGCATGAGCGCCAGCGCCACGTTCACGCGCGGCCAGGACGCACAATACTCCGTCAATGGCGGCCCCGTCCTCACCAGCGCCACCAACACATTTTCCGCCGCCTCGCACGGCATCACCGGCCTCTCCGTCACCGCCAACACCGAGGCCTCGCAAACCGTGAACGTCGACAGCAACACCACCGCCATGCGCGGCGCGGTGGACGAGTTCATTAAGAAGTTTAACGCGGTGCAGCAATACATCGACGCCGCCACGAAGATCACGACCACCAACGGCAAGGTTTCCGCCGCCCTCCTGAGCAATAACCGCGAGATTCAAGCGTGGCAGACCACCCTGCGCTCCACCGCGTTTTCTGCGGTGAGCGGACTTTCCGGTGCAATCACCCGCCTCGACAGCCTGGGAATCGACTTCGCGTCCGGCACCGCCGAACTCGCCGTGAAAGACAGCACCAAACTCGATGCCGCGCTCCGCGACAAACCAGCCGAGGTCGAAGCCTTTTTCAAAACCGCCAACACCGGCTTCGCCGCCCGCCTCGACAGCTTCATGACCACGCTGGTCGGCTTCACCGGCACCGGCGGTCTCCTCGGCACCCAGAAGGAAACCCTCAACAAGGGCAACTCGAGCATCGATACCCAGATCGCCAATCTCGAACGCCAGATCGCTTCCGAGCGTTCGCGCCTCGAAGCCGGCTTCCTTGCCATGGAAACCGCACAAGCTACGATTAACAACATGCAGTCGCAGCTCGCCAGCGCCTTCAAGAACACGACCTCCTCGTGATCCCGCGCGGGCTCGCGCCTGTATTCAGTTTTTAATGACATCGCTTCGCTTTCTCCTTCTCGCCGCGCTGGCCTTTGGCTGGACCGCGTGCGCCAGCCAGCGTCCACTTCGCGACGGCGCCCGCTCCGGCCCGTTTTTCACCCCGACCAACGTCACCGCCTCGCCTGCCCTCCCGGCCCACATCCGCCGCGTGCTGCTCCTCCCCCTCGCCGCGGAAGGCGCCACCATCTCCGAGGAAAATCTCGATCGTCTGCACGCCGCTTTTCTCACCGAATTGAACCGCGCCGGCCGTTTCGAAACCGTCACCCTTTCCCGCGATCACCTCGCCCGTCTCACCGGCGCACGCCAGCTCCCGTCCACCGCGCAGATGCCCGCCGGTTTCCTCGACCGGCTCTTCAACATCTACAACGAGTACGCGGCCGATGCCATTCTGCTGGTCGATGTCACCAGCTACGCGCCTTATCCCCCGCTCACGCTCGGCATCCGCGCCAAACTCGCACACGTCCGCGACAGCGACATCCTCTGGGCAGCAGACCTCCTTTTTTCCGCCGCCGAGCCCGCCGTCGCCAACTCCGCGCGACGCTACGCCCTCACCCTCGGCTCCTCACCGCACCTCGAACGCTCCATTCTTCAAAACCCGGCGCGTTTCGCCGGTTACGCAGCTTCAGCCACGTTTCAAACCCTTCCACCACGCGCCGGGGTCGCCCCGCAAGCGCCCTGACGAAAATTTCGCTAAAGCCAGTCCTTTTCCGGGACGATATCAGGACAACCAACGGCGTTCCCTGTATCGCTTCCTCTCCGGGCTGACCGTTCATCCCAGAACAATCATGATACATTCCACGTCACATCTTCACGGATATCCGCGAGTGGACACCGCCGGAAGTTTTTCCTCCAAAGCGGCCTCCGCCCAGACGCCCGGCTCCACCGATAGCGAGCGTCTTTCCAGCGCCAACACCCAAAGCCTGCGCGAAGCCTTGAGCAAAACGCCTGAAATACGCCCCGAGGTCGTCGAAAACGCCAAAAAACTCGCGGTCGATCCCAATTACCCTCCTCGCGAACTCATTGAGCGTCTCGCTCAGTTGATGACCAACTCCCGCGAACCCACCGAATAACTCTCATGTCTTCCATGGTTTCCCGCGGTTATGCGCGTGCCTACCAAGCGCAAGCCGTGCTCACAGCAAGCCCCGGCCAGCTCGTATTGATGCTCTTCGATGGCGCCCTCCGCTTCCTCGGACACGCCCACGATGCGCTCCAAGCCCCCGAGGAAAGTCCGCGTCGTATTGAGATTATCAATACGAACATCCTCAAGGCCCAGAACATCCTGGCCGAGCTGCAGGCATCCCTCAATCTCGAGGCCGGTGGAGACTACGCCGCCAATCTGGACCGGTTGTACGACTACTACCTCCGCCGACTTTTCGAGGCCAACCTTCACAAGAAGGCCGAGCCGCTGATCGAAGTGGAGAAACTCGTTCGCGAGCTGCGCGATGGTTGGGCTGAGATGCTCCGCACGCAGGAAGCCGGCGGCATGCACGTCGCCCGCGGCGTCGCCTAAACGGCGCCACGTCTTCATGCAGCCCGACGCCACCACCCTCGATCGCCTTCTGGGCGCCCTCGAGACGCTGACCCAGGAAGAACACCATCTTCTCGATCAGGGCCTCTACGCAGAGGCCGTGGCCGTGCAATCCCGCGAAATCCCCCTCGTTCGCCGCATCGTCGCACTGCTTGCCGAGCCCGGCTTCCCTGCGTCGCTCACCGCAACTTTTCGTCCGCGCGCGCAGCGCCTGATCGCGGCGCAGCAAAAACAATCTGAAAACCTCGGCCAGCGCATCGCCGGGACACGGACCCAACTCGACGAAATCCGCGCGGCCGAAATCCGCATCGCGAAAGTCCGCCCTTCCTACGGCAAACCCGCCGCCGACACTGCGCCGCACCTTTCCTTCGCCGGCCAGGGTTGAAAGATCCGTCCTCGTATCCAGAGGACAACTACAAAAAAAGCGCCCTCGGGCGCTTTTTGTTTTAAATAACCCTTCCCTCAGATGCTCAGCCTGTAGCGGCCAGGTCTTCCTCGGTCGCCTCGGCAGGAGCCGCGACTTCCGCCGGCCCATCCATCCACGCTTCCGCGATCCGGAAAGCCGCCCCTGACCAATTGAAATTCTCCGTCGGATACACCGCTTGCACTCCCGGCCGTGCGGCGCCCGTCCACTCCAACACCGCCTTCACGCAAATCTGACCGTCGGCCAGCGTAAATCCCTGCAACAAAATCGAGCCCGAGCCGTCGGAAAACGACATCCTCGCCAGTCCTTTGTGAAAATTCACCGTCCGCGATGGACGCCCACGTGCGACCGAGTCCGAGCCATGATTGCCCAATGCGGATTCGATCAAACTGAGGAAAGACAACAAACGAGGTGCCATGGTTTTTCGCTAATTAGCTCCTGATAAAATCGGTCCGCCCCCGCGTAATCTGAAGGGCGTTTCCCCGATCTTTTAGCCGATGAGATCCGGCATTGCACATTTTTATTAGTTTTTAACGCTCCCTGAACCAATTCTCGCTCCGTTCCCCGTCCGTGCCCGCTTCACCCGAACAGTTTCCTTCCATGCCGCTCACGGCAGGCCTCGATTCGCTCATGTCGCGCGTGGCCACTGAATCCACCCAAGCGGTGGTGCTTTGCGCGGCCGTGCAGGACCGTCGTGTCATTCACGCGAACGCCACTTTTTTCCAACTCACCGGTTTCTCGTCCGCCGATAGTGCGGGCCGCTCATTATCGGAATTACTACGCCCGCCCGGCGGTCAATTCGAGTGGGAGCGCGTCGAGGCCGTCATGCGCAGCCAGCAACCGTGGCGCAAGGCGCTGCCTGCGCAGCGCAAGGATCACACCGTTTTCTGGGCCGATCTGCATCTCTATCCGTTGCTCGGTCCCGATGGCGCCCCGACGCATTGGGTCGGCACTTTCACCGATGTCACGGATCACCTGGAGCTGCGCGAAGCGCTTCGCCAGAGCGAAGCCCAGCAGCGGCTTCTCGCCGAATATATCCGCGATCTGATCACCGTCACCAACGCCGACGGCATCTGCATCCACGCGTCCATTTCCAGCCGCACTCTGCTGGGCCGCGAACCGGAAGACATCATCGGGCGTCCGCTTGCCGCGATCATCCCCGCGGAGGACTTGCCCGCGTTGCAGGAAAACTTTGAGGCCCATTTCAACGGCCGCAACGAGAGCATCCTCGTCCACCGTCTTCTTCGCAAAGACGGCACCGAGGTCTGGGCCGAAACAACCAGCAAGACACGCCGCGACTCCACGACCGGTCTGCCGGTCGATATCGTTTCCACCACGCGCGACATCACCCGCCGTCGCATGGCCGAGGACAGCCTCCAGGCCATGCACAACCTGCTCGATTCGGTGTACGAAGCCGTTCCGCTCGGCCTCTGCCTCATCGATCCGCATGGCCGCGTGACCCAGTGCAATGTCGCCTTCAGCCGGCTCTTCGGCGTGAAGTCCGTGGAAGTCGCCGGCCGCGATGCCGACGCCTTGCTCCCCGCGCGTGAACTCGCCCGCGCCCGCATCAGCCAGGGCACGCCGTGCGAGGCCGAATGCCGCAGCGCCCGCGGCGATGCGTTTCCCGCCGAGATCACCGTTGTGCCGCTCGAGACGGGAGCTGGTCAGCTCGTCATCGTCGCCGATCTGCGCGCGCGCAAAAAAATGGAGAGCCGCCTCCACGAGGCCAGCCAGCTCGAAAGTCTCGGTACCCTCGCCGGCGGCATCGCGCATGACTTTAACAACATGCTCGCGATCATCCTCGGCTACGCGAGCCTGCTGCGCGAATCCGCACACGATCCGACCCGCCTCGGCCACTACGCCGATACCATCATCGACGCCGGCCGCCGCGGCGCGGAGGTCGTCCGCCAGCTTCAACTTTTCGCCAACACCCAGGACGCCGATCTCGCACCGACCGATGTCCACGCGTTGCTCGACGATGTCATCGCACGCACCTGCTCCGACTGGCCCCAGCAGATCACGCTCGCGCGCAACTACGGGGCAGCCGATTCGCGCCTCGTCATCGATCCGATCCAGTTCGCGCAGGCCATTCAGAAACTCCTCGAAAACGCACGCGACGCCATGGCCGAAGGCGGCACACTCACGGTCGCGACCACCGAGGTGCGGCAATCGATCTTTGCCCCCGGCGCCACCACCGCCGAATCGAAAAACTTTCTCCGCGTATCCATCCAGGACAACGGTCGCGGCATGGATGCCGCCACGCGCGCCCGCATGTTCGAACCGTTTTTTGCCCGCAATAAAGGCCCCGAGGTCCGCGGTCTCGGCCTCGCCGTCGTGTACGGCATCATGCGCGCGCACCGCGGCTTGATCGAGGTGGACAGCGCACCCGGCCAGGGCACCAGCGTGCATCTGTTGTTGCCGCGCGCACCGGCCACCATCGAGCCCGCGCCAACACCGCCGCCTGAAACATTTTCCGTCACCACCGACCGCCGCACCATCCTCCTCGTCGAAGACGAGCAAGACATCGGCGCACTCTGGCTCGAATTGCTGCCCGCCGACGGCTGGCGCGTACTCTGGGCGCGCGATGGCGCCGAGGCGGTGCGTCTTTTCCGCGCGCATCGCGAGGAAATCGCGCTGCTCTTCACCGACATCGGTCTTCCCTCGCTCGACGGCTGGCAGGTCACCGAAGCAGTTCGCGCCGAAGCGCCGGGCATGCCCTTGCTCATCGCAAGCGGCGCATTCCGCTCGGGCGATCGCCATCGCGGCCTCGCCGAGCCGGTCGCGTATTTGCCCAAGCCCTACGTGCCGTCGAAGGTGCTCAAGCAAATCCGCGAACTCATCGCCAAGCCCGAAGCGCGTTAACGCACCGCACGGCGGTTGCGACGCCAGATCAAGACAGCGAGCACGCTCGCGCCCATGAGTCCATACGTGGACGGCTCGGGCACCGCGCCAAACTCCAGGCGCAAACGCACCGTCGCCTGGTCGGTGAAAGCAAACATGTAGTCCTCGCCACTCTCCGGTCCATCGAACGGATCCGAGAGTTCACCGCCCATCGCAAAGATCCCGTCCGTCGTGTTGAAGTAATCGAGAAACGACGGCAGCAGCGAGATCGTCAGCAGCCGCCCCGGCGCATTGTCCGCCCACGACACCGTGTGCGCGCCCCACCACGGCCCCGCGCCGCCTCCCAATGCGTCGTACGCAGCCACCCCGCCCGTGCCGTCGATCAACGCCGCGAGGTCGCCCGTGAATCCAGAAAGTGAATACAAGGCGCCGTTGTCCTCCGCGTCCTCGGAAAAATACGCGCCCGCTTCATCGTTCGGCAAAAAAACCTCCAGCGTCGCACGCGACACCGGTTTTCCCGCCAGCTCCGGATAGCCCGCGCGATCGAAGACAAAATAATTCCGCACCGTAAGTCCGTCGGTCGTGCCCACAAAAATATTGGCCGAGCCTCCCGGATCGCCGCGGTGATCGTACCAACCGCGATGCGTCGCGGACAATGTGATCTGCGCGGAGAGCGCCGCAGTGAAACCGCACGCGATCGACAGCCATGCAAACACGCGGAGGGGAAACGTCATGATGCGCCCAGTAAGCGGGAGACGACGCGGCCTGCAATCCTCCGCCACCCGGGCGCGCTCATCGGACTTCTTCCGATGGCCTTCTTTACCGGAACGCGTCTGAACGATTGCCAAATGCTTCACCGGCCCAAATGTTAACCAGCGGCCTTTCCCGACGCGGCAGCTCTGCGTCGCTGCCTCTCGCAAGCCACCGTATCCCCTTTCACCTGTCGTACTCGCGTCCTCCGGCCCATGTCTCTCGAAAGAATCCTCGTTCTCGACGACGAACCTCTCATCCAGAAAGTCCTCGACGAGCTCTTTAAACGAAAAAAGTTCTCGGTCACCATCGCCGGCACCATCGCGGAGGCGTCGGCCGCGCTCGCCCGGGAAACCTTCGACCTCGTGATGCTCGACGTGCGCCTGCCCGATGGCGACGGCCAGCAATTTCTCGAACACGTCAGCGCCCTCCCCGATCGCCCGCTCGTGGTCATGATGACCGGCCACGGTACCATCGAAAGCGCTGTGTCCTGCATGCGAGCCGGCGCCTTCGATTATCTCATCAAACCGTTTTCCCCGGGCCAGATTGAGATCGCGCTCAAAAAGGCCGAAGCGTTTCGCCAGCTCATCAAGGTCAACCGCTACTTCAGCGAGCAGGACGGCGGCGATGGCGATCTACTCGGGCGCAGCCCGGCCATGATCCGCCTGCGCCAGCTCATCGAACGCGTGGCGCCCACCGATGCCACCGTGCTCATCACCGGCGAAAACGGCACGGGCAAGGAGATGATCGCCCGCGAACTCTACCGCCATTCGCCGCGCCGCAACGAACCTTACATCAAGGTCAACTGCGCCGCGCTTTCGGAAAACCTCATCGAGAGCGAACTCTTCGGACACGAAAAAGGCTCCTTCACCGGCGCGACCGACCGGCGCGAAGGCCGCTTCGAACTCGCCAATCGCGGCACGCTCCTCCTCGACGAAGTTTCCGAGATCCCGCCCAATCTTCAGGCAAAACTCCTGCGCGTACTCCAGGAGCGCGAATTCGAGCGCGTCGGCGGCACCAAGACCATCAAGGTCAACGTGCGCCTCCTCGCCACGTCCAACCGCGATCTCATGCAGTTCGTCGAGAAGGGCCACTTCCGCTCGGACTTGTATTACCGCCTCAACGTTTTTCCCGTGCAAGTGCCGCCGCTGCGCGAACGCCCCGAAGACATCGTGCTGCTCGCCGAGGCATTTCTGCGACGCTGCGTCCGCAAGCACGGGATGAAAATCCCCGGCTTCTCCGATCACGCCATCGCCGCCCTCGCCGCGTATCCCTGGCCGGGCAACGTGCGCGAACTTCAAAACACCATCGAGCGCGCCGTCATCCTCTCCGAGACCGGACGCCCGATCTCCACCGCCGCCCTCGGCCTCCCGCATCTCGCGCGTAACATCGTCGGCGCCGCGATTCCCGTTTCTTCCACCGCCTCCTCCTCGCCGCCGATGCCGCCGACGCCCGCGCCGGTTTTTCACGCGCCCGCCGCGCCTTCGCCCGCGAGCCCGGCCGACCTCCCGCACTCGTCGCATTTTTCCGCGCCTCCGATGGTGCCGACCACCACTCCCGCATCTGCCGGCACCGCGCTCTCCACCGCTCCTTGGGAGACGCCCGACCCCGATTCCGAAATCAAAAATCCAGAATCGAAAACCGAAAATCCGGCCCCGATCATCCCATTGGATGAAATGGAGAAACAGGCGATCCTCTCCGCGCTCAAAGCCACGGGAGGCAACCGCACCAAGACCGCGGAGTTGCTCAAGATCAGCATCCGCACGCTGCGCAACAAACTGAACGAGTACCGCGCCCAAGGCGAAATCATCGACGGCGCGGATTGACCGGCGAAACAAACGCCCGGCACTCGTTTCGAAACAGGATCGGCCTCCTTCCGTTGCCGATGAAAACATGCGCCGCCCGCGGGCGGACGACGCATCGTATTCAGAAATCAACTACACATCGCTCAGTTCGACGTCACCGAGTAGCTGTTCACGCGGAAATCCTGTCCGCCGTTGGTGGACGTGATTTCGAAACCGTACTGCACATCGCCCACGGTCACATCGCCGATCCAGCCTTGGGTCCGCAGCCAGTTGAAGACCGCTTTTAGGTCCACGGTCGCGTTGTTGGTTTTGGTCGTGCGCAAAAACGAAAAAACTTCGTTCCCGCCGTTGTGCCCGCGAAACACATTCCACGTGTGTCCGCCGATGGAGAGGTTCGTGTACACCGGCACGGCGTTGCCTTGGGAATTCCAGTTGTAGGAGATCGGCTTCACGTTTCCGCCGCCATTGGCCGTGCCCGTGTAGTTCATCCAGAGCATGATTTCGTAATTGTGGTTCGTGTCCCACAAATCGAAGGCCGACACCCACGCGCCGCCCGGAGGCGTGGTCGCGCTGAAGCTCGCGCGCAGCGTGTTGATCGCGCTGACCTTTTTGCCGATGTAGCGCGTCACGTTGGGATACGACTTGATGCCGCCGGTGTTCGGGTGATTCGCCCAAACGCCCCAGTTGCTGTACGAGTTCGCCCAGATCGTCTGGGGGCCATAACCGGATCCCCAGATGTTGTTGTAGAGCGTGTAGCCGCCGTTGTTCCACGTGCCCCACCGGTCGGTGGAATACCAGGCTTGCGCACGTGCTTGGGAAACGAAGGACAAAGCGGCGGCCATCACGGCGCCCGCGAAGAGATAAGAACGAAAAAATGTTCTCATGGGGTAGTGTTTCAGGGGTTGCGCCCCGCAAACAACGCCTGCCCATGGGCGAGGCAGACCGCACGCCGGCGGGGTAATTCGGCGCGCAAAAAAAGACCACCGCCCGGGGTGTGATTCGGGCCGAAGACTTTTGATTTAACACTAAACCACCCGCCCCGAAGTCAAACGACACGCCGATTTTCAGTGCCATCCGGCTTCACCCTCCCGGCCACACACCTCCCAGCCAATCTCCCCAAAAAAGTGTCACGTAATACGTGACACTTTTCCGCAAGCACGCGCCCATGAGCGGGAAGCGTGGCCTTCTAGGACACCGGCGAGAGGGACTCGGCGACGGGGATGCGATACGCTTTTAACGCCGGTACGATGCCGCCGAGCGCGGAGAGCGCCGTCATCGCGAGCGGGCAAATCCACCACACGTTTCGTTCGTCGCCCCACGTGAGCACCACGCCCGCTTCGGCGCGAATCACTTCGGCGACGCCGTACCAAAGTCCGAGATAAACCCCGAAACCCGCGATCGCGCCGAGCGCACCGATCGTCGCCGCTTCCGCCACCACGGCGCCAAAGATCGTGCGGCGTCGCGCACCGAGTGAGCGCAAGATCGCGATATCGCGACGCCGCGCACTCATCGATGCGTAGATGCCCGCGAGCACCGAACCCGCCGCCACCAACGCGACGAGATACGCCACCAGCGCGAGCACGCGATCGAACCAACTGATCTTGTTAAACAGATCCGCCATGATCGTGCTGACCGGATACGCGAGCGTGAGGCGATTGCCCTGCTTGTTGTACATCACGTCGAGCATCAACCCGGCCGTCGGCGCGCGAAATTGCAGCAACACCGCGCTCACATCCGTCGCCGCTCGCGGATCGTGACCACTCATCGTCTGCACGCCTTTGAGCGGAATCCAGATCACGCGATCCGCCGGCGTATTGGTCGGCGCGAGAATCCCTACCACGACAAACTCCTCCTCGTGCTGTGTCGCGGGATCGTAGTTGAGTCCGTGATACGGACGAAATGTTTGCCCGACCTTCCAGCCGAGTTTCTGCGCTGCAAAACTGCCCACCACCGCTTCGCGCGCACCATCCGTAAACAACTGTCCTTCCGCGAAGGCGTGTTTCTCGCCGGGCGCGAGCTCCACCTGCGTGAACATCTCCGGCACCGTGCCGACGATGCGCCAGCCTTCGAAATTATCGCCTACCGCGATCGGCACCGCGGTCTTCACCGCGGGATGTCGCGCGATGAATTCGTAATCGGCCCACGCTACATTTCCCGGCGACGCCTCGAGATGAAAAACCGCGTTGAGCACGAGCTGCAGTTTCGAGCTGCGCGCACCGAGCACCGCATCGAAACCCGAGGTCGAGTCCGTGAAGGCCCGCTGCGATTGCGCCTTCACCGTCCACACAGTCATGAGCAATCCCGCAGCGAGCGCGATGCTGCCGGCGGTCACGAGCGTGGACAACGCGTGCTGACGAAGACTGCGATAAACGAGACGCGGCAGAATCATGACGTGGGAGAAATTCCAAACGCCAAAGAAATCCCAGCCGTGGCCGGGCTGATCGCGCTCAGTTCATCGAAGAGCGACTCCACTTCTCCGCTTCGTTTGCGTGAAACCTCTTTGGGATTTGTCATTTGGCCTTTGCGATTTGCCGCGCGTCATCGCGCGGCATTGATGTCGGCGAAGTCGCGTACGTTTTCGAACTGCGCGAGCACGTGCTCATCGTGGCTCACCAGCAGCAGCGCCGCGCCGCTTTCGCGACAGGTTTCGCGGATCAGCGCGAGCGCTTCGAGCGAGTTCTTGCGATCGAGATTGCCCGTGGGTTCATCGGCGAGCACGAGCTTCGGACGATTCGCGAGCGCACGCGCCACGGCCACGCGCTGCTGCTGGCCGGTGGAAAGTTGTCGTGGAAAATGTCGCAGGCGCGCGCCAAGTCCCACGCGTTCAAGCATCGCTCGCGCGTGCTCGCGATCGACGCCTGGTCCAAACGCCATCCCCGTCATCACGTTCTCCAAGGCATTGAGCCCCTGCAGCAGATTAAACGTCTGAAAAATGTAGCCGATCTTCGCCGCGCGGAGCTTGTCGCGCCCGGCTTCGCCCATGGACGTCATCGCGGAACCGTCGATTTCGATCGTGCCTGTATCCGCCGCGAGGATACCGGCGACGAGATGCAGAAACGTCGTCTTGCCCGAACCGCTCTCGCCCCGCAACGCGAGTTGCGAGCCCGCTTCGAGGTGGAAATCGGCGACATCCACCACCGGCGTCTGCACGCCTTCGGGCGAAACAAAGGACTTCTTCAATCCGCGGATCGCTAGCATGGCCGCCTACCGTGACGTTCCACGCGCGCACAGCAAGCATGCGGCGCGCGCGTCGTCCGTTTGTCACCTGCACACGTTCACAAGCGGCAGATCAGGAGCTCGCGTTCATACACCATTTCTTTCGGCAGGTGCGCGTGCAGATCGAGAAACAACTCTTCGTGTTCCATGATCTCGCGACGCCACGCCGCGCGATCGATCGTCATGAGCGCATCGAAAGTCGCGCGTGGGAAATCGAGCCCGTTCCAATCGATGTCCTCATAGCGCGGCATCCAGCCAAGCGGCGTCTCGCGACCGATCGCACGTCCGCGCGCGCGCTCCACGATCCATTTGAGCACGCGCATATTTTCGCCAAAGCCCGGCCACAAGAAACGCCCGTCGGCGCCTTTGCGAAACCAGTTCACGTGAAACACGCGCGGCGTCTCCGTGAGCCCGCGCTGCATCTTGATCCAGTGGCGAAAATAATCGGCCATGTGATAGCCACAGAACGGACGCATCGCCATCGGATCGCGGCGAACTTTGCCCGCTTCGCCGACGGCGGCCGCAGTTGTTTCCGAACCCATCGTCGCGCCGACATACACGCCGCCGGACCAATTGAAGGCTTGGAAAGCCAAGGGCACGGTGGTCGCACGGCGTCCGCCAAAAATGATCGCGCTCAAAGGCACACCGTGGGGATTTTCCCACTCGGGATCGATGGTCGGGCATTGCGAGGCGGGCGCCGTGAAACGCGAGTTGGCGTGCGCCGCCTTGCGTCCCGTCTCGCGAGCGATCTCAGGCGTCCACCGTTGGCCCCGCCAGTCGAGGCACTCCGCGGGCGGTTCTTCGGTCATGCCTTCCCACCACACGCCGCCTTCGGGCGTGAGCGCGACGTTGGTGAAGATCGTGTTCTTCGCCAGCGCGGCCATCGCGTTGGGATTTGTTTTCAACGACGTGCCAAGCGCCACGCCGAAGAAGCCGGCTTCTGGATTCAACGCGCGCAGACGTCCTTCCGCATCGGGTTTTATCCACGCGATATCGTCGCCGACGGTGGTGATTTTCCACCCTTCCTTTCGGAAATGCGGCGGCGGAATCATCATCGCGAAATTCGTTTTTCCGCACGCGCTCGGGAACGCCGCGGCGACGTAGGTTTTTTCGCCTTCGGGATTCTCCACGCCGAGGATGAGCATGTGCTCGGCCATCCAGCCTTCGTCGCGCGCGAGATTGGAGGCGATGCGCAGAGCGAAACATTTTTTCCCGACAAGCGCGTTGCCGCCATAGCCCGAACCGTAGGACCAGATTTC
>CAZNJG010000034.1:0-29953 GCA_964573305.1 uncultured Opitutaceae bacterium | reverse complement strand
TGACCCAGTACGCACCTGGCACGGTCGGCTTCGTCGTTGTCCACGCCACAGCCTCTCCCGCAGGCGCCGCAGTGGGGGTGTCGCCGGGCGGCGTCCAGCCGAGCCCGATCAAGTGCTCGCGGATCGCGGCCTCGTGCCCCGCCGGCGCGGTGTCGTAGCGGATCGCCTTCGTCATGCCGGGATGGCAGGTGCAGGTGCCGCAGTGGCATTCCACCCCAGCAGCGTCGCGGTTGTCGGCTGCGCGGAGGGCGGCTTCCAGTTCGTCGGCGAATCGGTTGTACGTCTCGGTGATGAGCGGATGCGGGCTAGTGGACGCGACTCCCCTCCACCTCCATACCAGATCCTCCACCCCGTTGAGCATGGCGGGCGCGGGCTCCACCCCCGGCGACAGGTGCGGAAGGGCGGCGAGTGCCGTAGCGCACTTGGTGACGTAGCAGTCAGGCTCGTGTGGTTTGTAGCTCACCACTCCGCAGCAAGCCCGCTCACCTACATCGTCATCCTCGTGGTGATAGCGATCCATTCCACCGTCAGCTTCGACTACGGCCTTCAACGCCTCCACTGCACGATCAAGCGAGGGGGTCATGGCTTCTCTCCTTTCAGCTTCCTGCCAAGCAGCGTCTCGATGGCTTCCTTGATGGCATCGCGCCCCCAATAGTCGCCGACCTGATTTTTACGCCCGTGGTAGAAATCGCTAAGAACACGCTCTGCGTCATCCTGAGTCACAGCTTCTCTCCGGTGATGGCGGCGTCGATCAGCCGGCGCAGACCGATACGTACATCGTCTTTCGTCGGCTCCTCGCGGCCGTTTTCTTCGGCCGCTGTGGTAGCGAACTTGTAAACGTCAGCCTTCACGTTTACGAAACCTTCGATCACGAGATTATCGGCCAGCCAGTCCAGCCGCACGGTGTCCTCGGATGGCTGCGGGGTGGCGGAATCGAACTCAGCCTCATTGATCCCGCAGTGGATGCAGTACGGATCGATACCGGCGCCGTAGCGATACTCGTGCGCGCAAGCCACCTCCCCCGATGCCGCAGGTTGGGTGACCAGCGCGGCCAACTCGGTCAGCTCATCCCACCACGCAGCGTCGTCCTCGTCGTAGTCAGGTCGGCACGATCCGATATGCGTCCTCGCGGACAGCAGCGCCTTAGCGATTCGCTTCTCCACATCACTCGCCATTGGTCGGGGCTCCCACTCGCTGCTGTTCTGGTTATCGGGCATGGTCGTTACTCCGGCTGGCGCAGTACATCACCAGAGCCAGCAGCATCTGGTTCAACCTGATGTGGTCATTCATGGTCGTTCTCCTTGTAAAGGAACTGGTCGAACGGGGTCACGTGGTCGTGACCGTCCTCGCAGGGGTTCTCTGCCATCCATACACGGCGCGCTTCGAGCAGCACACCACGACGGTTCTTGTGTGCCTGCTCCATGCCCGCCATGTAGGACACGGTCAGCCCGTCGGCGACCTCGACTCGATCGGCACGCAGCTGTCGGATTTCGGTGATCGCGTTCCACAGGATGCGGCGCTCCTCGCTGGCCGGAGGGAACTTGTCCTTGACCGCAGCCAGCAGTTCGATGATGTCGGTCATGACGACGTCCCCTTGAACGTGGCGCCGTTGACGCACGTCACCAGGCGCTGGTGGTAGAAGCTGCGGGGGCGGATGCTATGGATGCCGCCGTTGCTGGCGCACATGTTGGTTGCGTGACGCAGGTCGTCCGACGACAGCTCGCCGGCGGCGATCGTGCTGCCGATGGACAGTGCCAAGAGCACCCCACCGATGATGCCTACCACAAGTCCGTCCATCTCCTTTCTCCTTTGGGTGCACTTTGGCGGTACACCCTCGATGGGCCGCCTCACGGCGGGCCAGCACGACCTCCTGGGTTGCGACGCACAGGGGCGCCTGGGGTAAGGCGCTGATTGGAAGGGGTCGAGCCTTCGTGCGGCTGCGTGTGTGCATGCCGTCACGTCAAGGGTGTACCGCAAAAGCGCAGCGGGGGTTGCCCCCCGCCACGCACAGCCATTACGGCTGCAGGAAAATCCAGGTGCCGACGAACTGGGACTGGGACTGGCCCACGCCCTGCTGCACGGCCTGGTTCTGGTTGGCGCTGATCGCGCCGCCCAGGGCGAAGGCTGCACCGCTCTGCGCGGAGTTGCCCTGCGAACCGGACACGTTGATCGCGTTGTTGCCGCTGAACGCAGCGCCGGCGAAGCTGGTGTTGGACGCCGAGGCCTGCGAACCCTGCGCGGTGATGCCGGCCAGGGTGGCCAGCGAGCCGCCCACGGACTGCGAACCAGCCTGCGACTGCGCGCCGGTCTGGTGGGCACCCACGCCCACGCCCAGGTCGATGGCGGCAGCGTTGAAGGCGACGAGCGAAGCGGCAGCCAGGGCCACGGTGATGATGGACTTGCGCATTGGTGTATCTCCTAGTTCAAGGGGCGAGGGTGCCGGTCGTGGTTGCCCCATAGCCACGACCGGATTCGGTTACAGGGTCCAGTCGTCCGGCGGCGACTGTGCCCGTCGGGCTTTGTCAGCCTTGGCCAGCTCGACGGCACGGTCGATCTCGGTCATGGCCTGGTCGGCCGCCGTGCGCTGGGTGGCCAGGGTGGGAGGTTGCGGTTGCTGGGGCGGCTGCGGTGCGCAGGGCGCCGAGGCCACCAGTACAAGTGCGAGGATGTTCATGGCCGTTACCGGGTCGCAGCGGCCGGCAGCGTGGTGCTGCGTCCGTCGCTGCCGGTGACGGTCACGTCCGCACTGGCCTTGCGTTCGGCCGGTGCCGACGGCGGGGCGACGTGGTTGGCCGGGTGGTGGTTGAGGTCACCGTCGACCAGGCCCAGCAGCTTGCAGGCGTCAGCGGTCATGGACACGTCGGCATCGTTGCCCGACATGCACGTCTCGTACACCTGCATGGCCAACAGCTTGGACGACAGGGCCATGTGGCCCATGTTGTAGGCGTTGGCGGCGGCCACGCCGAACTTCTCGGCGCGGCGCAGCGCCTGGCAGTTACCGTCCATGATCGGCTTGGCTGCACCGATGGACACGCCAGCGGCAGAGGCGCCAGCACTGGCGGTGCCACCGCAGTAGTCCGAAGAGAACGACACGCCAGCAGCCAGCGCGACCGTGGTGTTGCCCTTCCAGCGCACGGTCGTGTCGGTAGGGATCGTGCTGGCCTCGAAGGTCAGGTGGGTGGCCTGCTGGTTGCCCTGCTGGGCGGTGGTGGTGTTGGCGTTGCTGTTCTGCAGGCCCTGCGACTGGCCCTGCTGCTGGTCGCTGATCGCACCCGACGAGGAAGCCGAGTTGGAGTTGGCCTCGCTGTTGGAGTGGCTGGTCTGGCCGACGATGGCCTGGGCGTGTGCGCCGCCTGCGATGAGCATGGCGACGACGAGGAAGGTGAGGCGCATGGTGTTCCCCTAGTGTGGTGGTGTGGGTGGTGTGGCGGGCGCCTCTCCCTTCCCTGGGGCAGGCGCCGGGGTGGTGACGGTCGTGGTGACTGTCGTGGTGCAGTTGCTCACGCAACGTGGGTTGGCATAGAGGCCCGGGGCGGGCCTGTCGGGAACGGCCGGCAGGCACGAGGCCAGCATCGCCGAAGCGACGACCGCCGACAGTGACGCGCGTACTGGCATGTCCCCGTTCTCCGTTCAGTCACGCAGGGTCAGCCGCAGGCTGGACGCCGGCACTTCCGGCCCGATGACCACGAGCCCGTGCTCGTCGGCCTGCCGGTAGAAGGTGTCGATATAGCGGTCCATCATCCTGGCCATGGCTTCTTCGCGCACTGCGCCCCTCCCCTTTGTGCGTGCCATATCGCGTCGTGGCACGAGCGCATCATATTCGCTCGGCGTCAGGGATTCCACCCCCCACACGACCAGGTGCACGCCCTCGTGGGCGACGTCTGAATGGGCCAGCGGCAGGCTGGCCGGGGGGAACCACAGCTCGGCCTGGTCGGCCCCGGTCCACAGGTGCGGGAAGGCCAGCTCGAACTCGCTGTCCAGCCCGACGTAGACGGTCACCTTCAGCCACTTGGGATGCAGTGTGAATTCATATTGGTAGTTCAATCGTCCTCCTTGAGGTGCACGACGTGCTTGCCCCGGTTGCGTTTGCGTTCTTTCAGGTGCTCGGTGTGCGCAGCCACGATCGTATACACGGTGCCCACGTCCACGCCCATCACCTGCGCCAGTGTCTCGTGCAGGTCCAGCAGGTTGTCGGCGTGGATCACCAGTGCGATGCCACCGGCCATCATCGTGGCCCGCAGCGCATCCCACTGCAACGCAGTGGGCTCGTCGTGGCGCGTGGCCTTGGCTTCGATCTCGATGTAGCGCCCACGCAGGCAGGCGATGAAGTCGCACTGGTCGGACTTGCCGTAGCCCGACCCGATGGGCGACACCCAGCGCGCGCCCACCGCGTCCAGCGCCAGGCGGATGCGGTCCTTGACCTTGCTCTCGGGGGTGGCTGCCATCAGATACCCCCCGCCCGGACCGCTTCGCTGGTCTCGTCGATCGAGCGCTGCACCCGGTCCAGCAGTGCACGATGCTCCGTGCCGGTCAGGACCGTGGCGTTGAGCGCAGCCAGGAACGGGTTGACGCCGGTGGTGCTGGTGATGGTGTACGTGTCGAGGAGGGCGTCGATGCTGTCGTCGTCATCGGCGACAGCCACTTCGACTGCGTCCGACAGGTCCCGGTGCTCGGCGACCAGGTGCCGGACCTTGTCGCTGTCCATCCACACGCACAGCCTCGGCCAGCGACCGGACAAGGCGTTCGCCAGCACGAACTCACGCAGCTGCCGCCAGTCCAGCTTGGAGAAGCTGCGGTAGAAGAAGCGGGCACCGTCATCCTCCAGCGTCTCCACGTAGTGGGCCAACGCCTCGGTGAACTCCAGCGCCCGCAGCAGGTCGCCCGGGTTGCCGGTGGAGTCGAAGATGCGCAGCTCCACGGTGGTGTCGCGCGCGTTGACGGCCAGGTAGTGGTCGCTCAGCTGCGAGGACATGTCGCCGTGGCGGATGCCCAGCAGTCCGTCGCTGCTGGGCCTGCGCACGTAGCGGCTGGTGCCGATGGCACGCCCGGCCAGGGCGGTGATGAAGGCATCGTTGTGGGCGTAGTGGACGAAGTTGGCCATGGCCGTGATGAACTGCGCGCTCATGCGCGTGCCGTCGGTGCGCTTGCGTCCGATGTGGACATGGATGCCACCGTTGCAGGCCGAGCACAGCGTGTCCATCCACGGGTGCTCGTCGTCCAGTGTCATGGCCCGCTCGATGGTCTGCTGGTGCCGGTCCAAGGTGCGGTAGGCGAACACCAGCTCGTAGCCGGCCTCGATGGTGCTGTCACGCTCGGCGTGCACGTAGCTGGCGATGCCGGCAGCCTTGCGCATGGCGCCCACGACCATGTGCAGGGACGTGGCCAGCGTGTCGCCGATGATCCCCGGGCACAGCCGCTCCACGTACTCCTTGCCACGCAGCCACTCGTCGGCCCTGTCGCACGGCACCGGCTCGACCTCCCACTCCATGCCCAGGGTGTAGCGCCCGCTGCCCTCGGCGCTGCCTACGATCATGCCCCGGGACTGGTGGTAGTGCGCCCGCTCCACCGGCAGCCGATCGCGCAGGTTGTTGCCCAGGCGCAGGCGGGCCACCGACCCCAGGTGCTCGGGGGCGCAGATGAACTGGCTGCTGCCGTCACCGCCGCTCCCATGCAGGACCACCGGGTCCAGGCCCTGGTCCTGGCACTGGCTGCCCATCAGCTCATACAGGTCCGCGTCGGTGTACAGGCACATCCCCAGCTTCTCCAGCAGGCTGCCCTTGGGCTGGTAGATGGCCTTTTCGGTCGTCGAGCCGGTGCGCAGCGAGTCGCAGTACATGCGTATGCTCACCCCGTGACCGCCGGCGTAGCGCCCCGGCGGGAGGAAGTAGCGGAAGTCATCGCTGTTGGTGGGCAACAGCCCAAAGACGTCCTCGCGCCGGACCCAGGCCTGGACCCAGTCATACCGGCGGGCCGACCAGACCCAGGCCAGGACCACCTCGTCATGGATCGCCGAGGCCACGGCTACGTTGCGCGTTTGCTGGACGTGCGAGGCCCTGTCTTCGGGGGCGGTCGTGTGCCCGCCCAGGACCACGAACTGGTCGAACCCGGTGCTCTTGTTCCAGAACTCCACGAAGGTGGCCGCCGAGCACTTGGCCTCCTTGGCCAGCCGGATCACCAGCTGGGTCTGCTCCCGGTCCAGCAACACCGTCTCGCCGCGCCGGCGCCGCCGTCGCACCTCCTGGATCAACGCCCTGTTGCGTGCCCGAAGCCTGCCCGTCAGGCGTGGCCACTGACTGTCGTACTCCAGCCTGTTTTGCGTCCCGGCCAGGCCGGAGCGGGCCGTGCCCAGCATCAGGGTCCGGGTGGTGTGCTCGCTGTAGTACCGGCGCAACAGCGCCGCACGCTCTTGCTTGCTGGCCATGGTTCAGCCCTCCTGTGCCAACGGGTAGCGGTCGTGCCCCATGCCTTCGCCCAGGGCCTGGTTGATTTCCTTGCGCAGCTGCTCGTCGCCGTCGATGATGGCCACGGTGTGGGTGTCCTCCTCCTCGCCGCCGACCAGGTCGCCGATGACCGCGCCTTCGATGGGCGGGTCGACGAAGACGGGCTGCTCGCCGCCGAGGGTGCCGTGGCGCACGAACTCGATCACGTCGGCCTCGCTGACCATGTCGGCAGTCAACACGTCGGTGGGCAGGTGCCACTCCAGCGCTGCCTCCAGGTCCTCCATGTCCTGCTCGCTGCGCAGGTAGGCCTGGGTGATTTCCCAGGTCCACAGCTCCTTGTTGGCTTCCACGTAGCCGGCCCGGACCAGGACCACCCGGAACTCCTCGGCCAGTGCGTTGGCCTCGGTCCAGGACAGGACCGAGCCGGCGCTGGGGGTGTCCTCCTCGTCCCCGTACACAACGGCGTCCCGGCCGGTGCCGCCGACCACGGTCAGGCCCTTGCCCTTGCTGGTACCACCGACATAGTCATCGTCGTAGTCCCACAGCTGGGACCTGCCATAGCGGGGCATCTTCACCCCGTAGGACGACGCCGGCCAGGCGTAGGTGTTGGACAGCCACATGTTCGACCAGGTCAGGCCCTGGTGCTCGTTGACGATGTGCAGCTTGCCTTCCTTGTCGATGAACACGAAGCGGTTGTTGCCGATGGCCTCGCCGATCAGCTCCAGCATGTAGTCCTTGAACATCTTGGTGCCCATGTCCTCGTACATCGGACGGATCACGTCGTTGATGTAGTGCCAGGTGTCGGACTTGCTGGCGTCGGCGGTGTTGCCGCAGGCCAGGATGCCGTTGTGCATCATGTACAGCTGGCCCTGGTCGTCGACCGGGTAGGGATGGGACATGGCCTGCTCGACCTTGCCATGGGTGGCCATGCGCACGTGCACGGCGAAGCCGTTGGCGTGGCGCTCCATCTGCCGATAGGCAGCGATGAAGTCGGCGACCTTGCCCACGGCCTTGTAGGTCTGCGGACCCTTCTTGCGGGTGTGCCACATGAATCCGAAGCCATCGTCGTTGCGCTTGTAGATGTCGGCCAGCCACTGGTCGGTGACCGGCTCACGCTCGGCACGGGGGGGTACTACTGCGATCAGGCACATGAATGGTTCTCCTTGTGGTTGCGGGACACACCGCCCCGGGTTGCCCCGGGGCGATATGGATTCACATCAGGCGATGCGGACCAGGCCGACCACGTCGATGAAGTTGCTGTGGCTGGCCATCTGGCGGGCGCGACGCTCGGTGCTGTGCAGCACGCTGCCCAGCTTGGCGTAGCCGTCACGCTCACGGTACAGGTTGCCGTAGGCGGTGGCCGCCGGGTCGGTGGACAGGACGATGCGGTAGTCACCGCCTCCACCCACGATGTCCCCGTTGTCGCTGTCGTACTGCGCGCGCAGCGCCCAGGCCAGCTTGGCCTTGTTCTTGCCCTCGCTGCCGAAGGCCGCCACGTTCAGCTCGGTGTCGTCCTTGTCCGACCAGCCGTCGGTGGCCTGCGAGAGGGCACACGGCGGGGCGTCGGTCTCGTCCACGTCCAGCGACGGGGTGACGGCCGACTCGGCCTGCGGCTGCGGGTCCAGCTCGGCCAGCGGCTGCGGCTCGGACGGGTCGCCGGCTTCGGTGAAGCCGTGCGCTTCCGGGTCGGGGACGTCGGCCGGACCGGGGCCGACGCTGACGGTGGCCGACAGGAACTGGCCCAGCGCACCCAGGTCATCCAGGCCGATGGTGTCGTCGCCCAGGCGGACGTTGAGGGTGCCGATGGTGATGTTGATCTTCATGAAGTTCTCCTTTGGAGAGTGGCGGGGCTGGGATGGACCGCCGTGTGCCCCAGTGCAACGGCGGGAGTGTCGCCCTTGCGGGCGAAAGGGATTACGGAATGCACATCGTGATGTAGTCATAGGCCTGGATGCAGCGCAGGGCAATGACCATCACGCACGCACCGAGCACGAACCAGAACAGCCTGGACGCAATGATGTCCAGCGCCTTGAGCATCCTGTCGAAGTCGTAGTTGTTCACAGCACCACCTCCTCACGCTGGTATGGATTCACATCGGTGGCCGGGACGGGGGACGGGGTGGGCGGGATGAGCCAGAACACCTCGTTGAAGGCGCTCATGTTGCTGTTGCTGGCCACGGTGTGGGCGTAGCTGCGCATCTGTTCGTGCAGGGCCGACAGGCTGGCGTCCTCGTGGACCCAGTTGAAGAACTCCCCCATCCTCTTGAGCGTCCCGTTGCGACCGTAGCTGCTGTCGTCCCGGCTGGGCACGTGGTTGTCCACACACCAGCGCGCCAGCGCATCGACGTACTGGACGCGCGACAGGAACAGGTCCGGGTCGGTGGTGCAGGCGAAGCTGCGCACCTCCACCCGGGCGCCGGTCACGTGCACGGCACGGTACTTGGGCGAGGAACCGGTGGCGTGCTCCCATGCCGTGTCGAACGTCATCGACGGGTCGATCTGTGCGTACTCGCCGTTGTTACGGCGTGCCAGCCAGACGCTGAACGGGAAGCAGTTGAAGAAACACACGAACCGGGCCACGCGCTGGTCGTCGTTGCCGAAGGACCGCAGCCGGTCCATGTTCACGTGCATGCCCGCATCGTAGTTGTCGGCGATCACCTCCCCGTCGGCGCAGTCCATGATCGAGTACCACGGGTGGGTGGTGTCGGTCAGTTCGGCCAGCGTGGACGGCGGGGCAATCAGCTCGAAGCCACGGGAGTCGGACAGCGAGCCGTCCCTCTCGCAGTGGAAGGCGTTGTAGCCGATCAGGTCCTTGGCGTCCAGGCATCCGAGCAGGTCCTGGCGTGCGTTGTAGCCGTCGGCCTCGTACTCCATCTCGATCCCGAACACCGGCGTGCCCGGTCCTTCGGGTACCCAGCGGCTGGCGCGGCTGCTGGTGCGGTCGCAGTCGTGGTAGCTGCCGAGCAGGCCGCCGCCGTCGTCGTCTTCGTCGTCGTCGCAGATGCAGTGCTGACGCCCGCAGTCCGCGCAGCACTGGCACGGGTACTGCTCGCACTCGGGGCAGCACTGGCAGTTGTCGACGGGAAACTCGCACTCGCCGCAGCGCTCCACGTCCTCGTCTTCCTCGTCTTCCTCGTCGTCCTCGTCGTCCTCGTCGGGCGGCGACAGCTGGTAGTAGTCGTTGAAGCCAGTCGCCAGCTGCGCGGGCGTGGCGACCGGCCTGGACGGCACCGTGCCGTTGGCATCGGGGTAGACCAGGAAGTCCAGGCAGGTGACCGGCACCAGCCAGCCCCGGCTCCACCAGTGGGTGGCGTCCCCGCCGGGGTGGGGGTGGTGGGTGCTGGGAGGATCGTCGAAGTGGACCAGCACGTAGTTGGGGTAGGCATGGGGCAGCGGCGTGGAGTCCGAGGGCAGTGCCGGGTGGGCCCACTCCATACTGGCGGCTGCCGCCGTGCCGAGCACCGGACACAGCGGCGCACCGTGCTGGCTGATGAAGCCGATCACCGTGCCGACGCTTCCGACCGGGCTGTTGTGGTCGTCGATGAACGACCGTGCGACCACGACCCGGTCGTTGATGTACAGGCCCACGAACGGATGCTTCTCGCCCAGCGGGCGGACGTCGTCGGCCGGCACGGAGAACCCCATGCCACCGAGGATGACCCGTTCGACCGGGGCGACCGGCCCGTTCGGGCCGAAGACCGCTTCGGAGCGGACGCCGTTGTTGACGTACGTCTCGCCAGCGTAGGCCGGGATGGTGCTCCGAAGCAGCCGGATGGTGCCGCCTTCGGCCAGCTCGGGCGGGTCGTAGGCCCAGTCTTTCTGCCACTGTTTCCTCGACGGCTCGGTGTGCGTCGTGGCGTTCATCGTGTCCTCCTTTGGACGACGGGTGGGTGGTATGAATTCACATCAGGCGGCGGGGCTGGCCGGGTCGGACGACTGCGCCAGCTCCAGGGCGGTGATGATGTTGTCGAGCACGCGGTCGACGACCTTGCGTGCGGAGAAGGCGTCGATGCAGGTGTGGGTCTGGCGCAACATGAGGGCCTGCGGCAGGCGACCGATGTCGTCGAACACCCCACCGTCGATGCCGTCGTGGATGGTCTGGAGCATGTTGAGCACCTCGACCTGCTCGCTGTCGGCATCCAGACCGAAGCTGACGGCCACGGAGAGGGCGTTGTCGCCCTCGATGGCCTCGTCGTAGACGTCGTCGGGGATCAGCCCGCCGACTACGCAGGCCCTGCCGTTGAGGGTGCGGTACCTGCACGCCGCCAGCTCGCGGTCGTAGGCGAGGCAGCCCTGGTCCAGCAGCCGCTCGATGGCCTCGTGGGCGATCTGCAAGGGGGTGTAGGCGGCCAGGTTGGTGATGTTCATGTCGGGGTAGCGCATGGTGTCCTCCTTCGGATGGGTCACGGGTGGCTCACGGGAACACGAAGCCCAGCGCGGTGATGACGATCGCCGCCCACGCAGCGGTGGCGATCATCATCAGCCCGGCCAACAGGCCGATCATGGCCACGTCCAGCACCAGGTCCAGCGTGGCGTCGGTGTTGTCGAGCAGGCCGTGGACGAGCCTGGCCCATGCCCGTCGCAGGCGGTGCGACAGGCGCACGCGCCGGCGCGCAGCCCGGGGCACGATGACCGAGTCGTCATGGTCGGGCTCCGGTGGCAGGGACGGGTGCTTGCGTTCATGGCGCAGGCTCATGACGGGTCCTCCACGGAGGGTGGGTTGGGCGGGTCGATCGGCTGGCCGTCGTCGGGGAACACCTCCTCGTCCCACAGCAGCGGGCGCCAGCGCATGCCCGGTGTCTCGAACAGCCACGCGCTGTCGGGGTAGTGCTCGCGCGAGAACTCCTGACGATCGACCGGCGCACCGGACACCTCGTACTCGACCACTGCCTCGTTGTCGGGGCCGTGCTCGATCACCGCACGGTAGGTCACCTGCCCACGCCATACGTGGCCGGAGTGGTGACGGGCGATGACGTTGTCGCCGAGCTCGAAGCGGAAGGGGTTGTCGTTCATGGCGTGCGCTCCAGTACGTAGACATCCACACGGTTGACCGACGGCTGTGCCCAGCGGTGGCCTTCCAGTTCTTCGGTCGGAATGCCCGCGCAGGCGTTGACGCAGGCCACGATGCGGCGGGCGTTCTCGTGTGCGTTGGGCGGCCCGTCGCAGTCGCCGATCGCCCGCTGCTTCCCATCCAGAATCAGCGCGCCAAGCTCAGGTTCAGCGCACTGGTGCCACGGCTCGGGCGTGTGCTCGATGGCGATAGCCTCGCTGCGGTCGATGCTCATGCTTCGGGCTCCAATATGAATCCACACCACGCCATGCCGCCGGCGATCAGTGCGGGGTGGGCGTAGCCCTCGTCGGCGTCCTGCGGAATTTCGAGGATCAGGTCCTCGGCCCTGCCGTACTGCGTCCACTCGGGGAACCGGGCGACGGCAGCCTCGGCGTCCCTGACGCTGGCGAACTCGACCGTGACGGTGTGCAGCCACTGGAAGTGGACGACACCGCTGACGATGCGCGCGTTGCCGCCAGCTTCCTCGGCCCACTGGTCGACCTGCTCGCTGTCGGCGTCGAGGTCGTAGGGGTGCGGGTAGCCATTGGTCAGGCGCAGCTGGAAGGGTGTGCGGGTGGTGCTCATGGTGCCCTCCTTTGGGCGATGTGAAGTCACATCAGAACTGGACCGAGCGCAGGGCCAGCGACGGATCGTAGGGCTCGGCCGCCGTGGTGGGCTCGACCGCATCGGGCCGGCCCTCGCACGCCCGCACGAACCGCTCGTGGTCGAAGCGCGGGTTGGTGCGTGCCAGCACGAGGGCCAGCTGGTCGACCGTGCTGTGCCAGCCCGGCGGGTCACTGTGCCGGACCCGCGCATTGCGCATGACCAAGGCGATGGCCTCGAAGTCCTTGCGGGTCATGGTCATCGGGGTTCTCCGTTGGTCGGCGGCAGCAGTGCGTACTCCCGCTGCGGGTTGATCTTCTGGAACGCGGCGATGGTGTCCTCGCCGTCGGCGCGCGTGGCCGGATTGCCCAGCTCCTGCCACGGCGTCCACGTCATCTCCGAGCTGAAGTAGCAGCCGTTGTAGCAGCGGCGCTGCGGGTCGGTGTTGACCTCCACCCGCTTGCGCACGACCACGGTGTAGCGGGTGGGGTGGCCGTCGAGCTGGTCGAGACCGTCCATCACAGCGCCTCCGGTACATCGCAGGCGATGATGAACGCGCGACGATCGAACGTCGGGTCGATCTGCTGGCAGGCATCGGCTACGGCCGACACGGCTTGCGCCAGCCCAAGGCGCACGGACCGGGAGCGGCGGTGGTTGCGGTTGGCGATGGCGACCTGGGCCAGGTGCCAGGCCAGTACCGTGAAGTCGGCGCGGCCGATGCGGCGGGTGGGCTGGGCCGGCGGGGCCTGCGGCGAGGGGTCGGGGCGGGCACCGGTCGGGTAGTCGAACATGCGCGGGGCCGGCGGGTCGGGAGTGGCGCGGTCAACGGTCATCATCGTTCTCCTGTTGGAGCGGGGCGCCATACTTGGCGCGGGCGGCCAGCCATGCGTCCCGGGTGGGGTACAGCTTGTGGTGGCGCAGGCCCTTGTGCCTGACGAAGTCGCGGCCCACGTACCAGCCCGACCAGCCCGGCGCCGTGGAGCCATGCTCCCGGACCCGCTGGATTACGCTGGTCGGCCGACGGGTCAGATGGCCGAAGATCGCGCCGGTGTCCAGCACGATCAGGTAGTAGGCGCCTTCGGGCCACTTGGCGTGCCAGTCCGCGTCGAGCTTGGCCTTCCGCAGCGCGCGGTACTGCGCGCCGGTGAGGTTCTCCGGGGTCTGGGTAGTCTTAGCGGCCATCGCCGTACCCCTTGCCGGTGGCCGACCACTGGTTGCGCGTGGCGCTGCGGGTGGGCGTGGCCTTGCGGTCGTTCATGTGGTCGAGGAACCGCTGGGCCTTGTGCTCGGGCACCTTGAAAGTGCGGCCGTCGGCCGTGCGCACGATGGTCTTGACGGAGTGGGGACTGGTGCGGGTCCGGTACTTCGGGAGCTTGTTCGACATGATGCCCTCCTGGGGCGGTGGGTCGAGTGGGTGACGCGGTGGAACGGGTGGGTCGATGTGAATTCATACTATAAAGCGGTGCGGTGCTGCCCCCTGTTGTCCTCCACGCGCCTGAGGCCCAGCGAAGCTGGTCCTGTGGCGCCCACAGGCAAGGGGCAGCCGCACGCCGCTTTTATTGCGGGTGCGTTGCCAGCGCCGTAGCCGGTTCCGTGTGTGCCTCACACCCTCGCGGGCGGGTTCCACGGCGTACCGTGCTAGAGAGTCGGACTACTGGGGCGGTTTCCTCTGCGCCCCGCTATGTCTGGCGGGGCGTCCGTGCACTTCCTGCGACTGGCGGCAATCAGCATGGCCGTGGCTCGACCGACCGCCCGTTGGGCGGCGTCGCGGCCGGGGTTCATGCCGGGTCGCAGGTGGGTGCACGCAAAGATCGGGCCGGCGGGTCCTATCCATTGCGCTTGATCCATTAACGTCCCTCAGTTCCCCCGGCGGGATCAGGTGCCGGGACTGGACTATGGGTTCGGGACGGTGCGCGGGCGGGTGGCGGTGCCAAGGCCAACAGGATGAACGCGGGCCGATCGTGGCCGGCTGGGCCGGCCGCCGGGCGGGGGCTCCTTTACGGATGCCCGACGGGCTTGATCGACGGCATCGGGTGGCTGGCCTAGAGCCTTCGCCGGACCGGTCTCCCTTCGGAGTGTGCCGGGCGGGCTGGGGATGGGGCGCCGGGCGTCGGTCCCGTTAGAGGCTGCCGACTGTCCGATGTGAATTCATACTGCGTACCGCTGCGCGGTGTCGCTTTGAGTTTTTTGAGAACACCGGACCCTCACAGTAGGGAACCGGGCGGGCGCTTTAGGCTTTTCCCACGATGGAGCTATTGTCTCAAATTGGGAGGAGGATGTCAAGCCCATTGCCGCGCATCGCGCGAATTGCAATCGAACGTCGGGAGTTAGGGAGTTAGGCTACGTCGGGAGCAAGATTTTCGTGGGGTTGAGGCAGGGCGGAGCGGGCGCGGGGATGGGCCGACAGGCTTGAAGGGCAAGAGCAAAGGCAAGAGCGCGGGCGCGAGGGTGTGGTGCGGTGCGGCGGAAAGTGTGAGAACCGTTCTCATCCCGGACCATGCATTTGTACGAATAGCAAAAAAGCGTATGTTTTGAAAATCACCAATTTTTAAAGACAAAAAATTGCTAGTTTGCTGGGGGCTCTGTCGGGAGTTAGAGGGCAAAAATCGGGGTAAAAAATCGGCTGTTAGGCCACGAGGTAGAGCAGAAAGGGTCGGCTGGGCGATTGGTAGAAAAAGCAAAAGCCGGAACGGCAAAAGCAGAAAATGTGGGGGGTCCGTTTCAGGCGGTCGGTGCGAGCGGGCGGCGTCTCCAAAATTGGAAGCTCGGGTGCTGGCCAAAATTTCGCCAGCTGGAAACGGACCCCCCAAAGCTGGAGCGTATAATATCAAGCACTGACTTTTTCTCCAACCAAATTTATATTTATTATTTATTATTATTTTTTCTTCTTTTTCTACTTTTTTCGACCTCTCAACTCCCGACGTTGCCTAGCGGGCCTCGGCTCGATACAAATGCGCGATGACTTCATGAATGGCTCGTTCAGAAATTTGGCAATGAAATTGGCAAAAAAAACTATCAAAAAAATTTTGTGCTATTTCGCCGGTTACTCCACGACAGAGAACAGAACCGTCCTTCCAAATTGGTGAAACGTGTGAGCTTCCAAATTGTTGGGGTGTGTGAGCTTCCAATTTGGTGAGACGTGTGAGCTCCCCGACAGGGAGCACGTGCTGCGCCGCAGTATGAATTCACATCGGCCCGGCCCGTACCCTGCCGCATTGTCCCGCGGGACATGGCTGGCCGCCAGTCCGGCCCGCGGCGGGCCGTCCCGCCGCCCCGGTACAGGGATACCGGCCTGCACGGACGCGGGTCGCGGGCGCCCGCACAGACGGCTGTGGGCGGGGCCGCAGCAGCTCGGCCGGCCGGCCCGGATGACAGGCATAAAAAAGCCCGGCTTGCGCCGGGCTCGGGTGTCGCGGTGTCGCGGATTACTTTGCCAGCTTTTCCATCTCGGCGATGACTTTGCGCAGCTTGGTCACGAGCATATTGTCCGCCAGAACTTTTGCGATCGCTGCCGGTGGCATCTCGCCAGCCCACGCGGCCAGTGCCTTTGCCAGCGGCTCGCCAGCGGCCGGCGCGGCGGCCGGCGCGGCCTCTTCCTTACCGGCGCGAACCTTGCGCTTCTTCGGGCCGGTCAAGCCCTTGGCCTTGCGATTGCAGTAGTTCCACGCGTTTACGACGGAATCGAAAGCGTCGCTTCCGGCGCGGGCTTCCTTCTCCGAAACGGCCGCGTCAATCTTCAGCGCGGCCCGGACCGCGAGCATGAAGGGCTTGCGCGCGTCCCCGGCGGCGATGGCTGCCCGAATGGCCTCGCGGAGCTTGGCGGCGCTGTTGCCGAGCTTGGCGACGGCGACGGCACGGGCGGCGGTCGCCTTGGCGGTCGGAGCGGCCGGAGCGGCCTTGGCGGTGCGGACGATCTTTTTAGCGGTCATGGCTGTTTTCCTTTGGTATGCCTTGGGCGGAATGCCGGCGGGCAGGAGCATTATAAAGCCATTGTCCGGCAAACGTCAAGCGATCCATCGGGGTTAATGTGAAGTCATATTGCCAGCGGCGCGGGCGGCGCGGGCGGCGGGGCAGGGAGCGGCCGGCGGGAGCCGGGGCAGGGCAGAGCGAGGCACCCCCCAATGGAACATGGGGGCGGCGCCGGCGGGCGCGCGCAGAAGAAGGGCCAGTCCCCGTGTGTGCCGACTTCGTCCCAGGAATCCTGGCCGGCCGCTCTCTGTGAGAGAGCAGCGGAGATGCTCTATGTTGTTCACTCTCTGGGGAGACGCGGGGACCCTATGGACAGGCTTGCGCTGACCCCGGTGAATAGGCACACTCGGCCCCGGTCCAGTCGTTCCTCCTTTCGACCGGACTCGGGGGACCCCCGGTAGGCTACGCCCAGCTTGCCGGGGGTCTTTTTACGTGCGCGAGCCGGTATCGGAGGCGATGTCGTCGGTCTTGTCCTGCGACCAGCAGAACTGACGCACGGTCGGCGGCGACGACCCGCCCGTCTCCTGCGAAGCAGGACAGGTGGTGTCGACCACAGGGGCGTTCTGGGTGTACATGCCGCCGTAGATGTTGGAGAAGGGTCCAGCCACAGAGGCGAAGACGTGGGTATAGCCTACCACCGTGGCCACGCCGAAGACGGTGCAGTACGAGGCGCCCCCAGAAAGGACGGAGCCGGTACCGAGCACGTAGATCAGGTTGCTGTCGGCGCAGTTGCCCTCGAACACGCAATTGACGAAGACAATCCCGTCGCCGGTGATGATCGTCCCCTCGGTGAACAGGCAGTTGATGTAGGTGTTGGCGTCGGCATCGGTGATCGTGCCCGACAGGGTCTGGTTCTGGATGATCTGGCCGGCCATGTCGACCCCTGTGCTAGGCTCGCCGCGAAGGAGACCAGTATGACCGACGTTGCCACCCGCACCCGCCGCAGGCTCAATTACGCCGCTCTCGCACAGGACCTGGTCCTGTTCGGCAACGAGGACCTGGAGGGCGTGATGCGCGCCCACGGCCTGGACGAGGTCGACCTGGAGGCGCTGCTGGCCACCTCCGCGCCGCTGCGCCGCAAGATCGCCCAGCTCAAGAAGCAGATCGAGCAGGACCCGGCCGCGATCATCCGCATGAAGGCCGCCTCCGTGGTGGAGGGCAACCTGGTCAACATGTCGGCCCTGATCCAGGACCACGCCATCGAGCCCAAGGACCGGATCAACGCGATGCGGCTGGTCTCCGAGCTGGCCAACGCGATGCCCCGCGACGCCAAGACCTCCCCCAACGCCGGCGTGGTCCTGCAGCTCAACCTGGGCTCGCTCCCCCCGCCCGGTTCCCCCGGCGCCGCCCACCCCTCCCCTGCGACCTTCACCGCCACCCTGCCCTCGGGCGAAGTGGTCGACCTGCCGCGGCCGGTCAACGTGATCGAGCACATCCGCGACGACGAAGTCGGCCCATAACCCCAGACGTCCCGCCCCCTACCCCACGTCATGCACAGCATCGACTTCAACCTGGACCACTACCCCACGCTCAAGGCCGCCAGCCTGTCCAATGCGGTGATCCGCACCATCCGCGGGCCGGCCGGCAGCGCCAAGACCACCTGGGCGTTCGTGGAGCTGCTGCGCCGGGCCTGCCAGCAGGCCCCCGGCAGCGACGGGGTGCGCCGGACCAAGTGGCTGGTCGGCCGCAACACCTACCAGGTGCTCATTTCCGCCACCCTGGAGACCGCCCGCAACACCCTGGGCCCGGCGTTCAAGGTGCGCGAGTCGATCCCGCCGTCCATCAGCGGGGCCTTCGCCCTGGCCGACGGCTCCCGGGTGGAGACCGAGTTCGAGTTCCTGTCCCTGGAGGGCGACGACGCCTTCCAGAAGCTGCTGGGCTTCGAGTCCACCGGCGGGTTCCTGGACGAGATCAGCGAGATGCCCGAGGCGGTCGTCCATGCGGTCATGCGCCGCCTGGGCCGCTACCCCTCCGGCCAGCACGGCAGCCCCACCTGGACCGGCCTGATCGGGGTGACCAACGGTCCCATCGAGGGCCACTGGCTGCACCGCTGGGAGCTGGGGGAGAACCGCGAGCTGCTGGCCAAGCTGGCCGTCGAGAGCGGCACGTCCCGTCCCTACTTCCACGCCTTCGCCCAGCCGCCGGCCCTGCTGCGCCCCTCCCACATCCCAGGCAGCCCCAACGAGGACGACTGGACCCCCAACCCGCGGGCCGAGAACGTGGACAACCTGCCCGGCGGGTACGGCTACTACTTCTCCATGCTCGCCGACCCCGATGACGCCAAGGTCATCGCCTTCGTCGAAGGCCAGTTCGCGCCCTTGAAGAAGGGCAAGCTGGTGTTCCCGGGCTTCCGCCGCGACCGCCACGTCGTGGCCATGGACGACCTGTACCTGCCCGAGGGCATCGAGCTCGGCTTGTCGTTCGACTTCGGCCGCACCCCGGTGTGCGGGGTCTGGGTGATGACCGCCTCCGGCCGGCTGGTCCAGATCGAGGAGGTCATGGCCGATGGCAGCTCGATCGAGGGCCTGGTGCGCTCCCATGTCAAGCCGATGCTGGCCAAGCGCTACCGCACCTCGCGGGTGGGCTGGGCCACCGGCGACCCGTCCGGTGCCGACGGGCGCGACAACGTGGACATGACCCCGTTCCAGGTCCTGTGGGACCTGGGGATACCGATCGAGAGCCCGGGGTCCAACCGCCTGGAGCCGCGCCTGGAGGCGGTCAACGCGCGCCTGTCGCGGATCGAGCATGGCGGCCACCCCATGCTGCAGATCAGGGAGAACTGCACCTTCACCATCGAGAGCCTGTCGCGCAACTACATCTACGAGCAGGTGTCGCTCGTGCACGACATCGTGCGTGACAAGCCCACCAAGAGCCACGTCAACTGGGTCAGCGACCTGGCCGACCAGGTCCAGTACGCCGCCCTCTACCACCCCCTGTCCTTCGCCCGCCAGCGCGAGCGCGCGCCGCTGCCGGAGCTGCCGCGGCGCTGGGCGTGACCGCCGCGCCGGTGCTATGCTCCCGGCGGCCCCCGCCTCGCCAGGAGAACGCCATGTACCAGGCCCGCTGTGGATCGCGTGGTTGCCCGGCTGCTACCCACCGCGCCACCAAGCGCTGACCGCGCCCGTCCCGTTGCCCCCGCCCGCCCATGAACCGGCGCAAGAAGAACATCGCCACCAAGCTGGGGGCCTACGTGCGGCAGCGCTACACGCTGTCCACCGAGGCCCGGCAGGAGCTGTTCGGGATACTGACCGACTGCGTGCGGCTGATGGACGGCGACCATGCCCCGGACGCCGACGGGGTCGACGTGGACGTCAACATCATCCCGCCCATCGTGCGCGGGGTGAAGGGGCTGCTGCGCGACATCCTGGGTAACAGCGCCGACGAGCCGTTCACCGTCCAGGCCTCCCCGCACACCGACCTGCCGGCCGACGTGGAGGCCCGTCTGGTCCAGGGCATCGCCCAGCGTCTGCCCGAGGTGGCCCCCTACATCCAGTCCACCGAGCAGCTGGACCGGTTCCTGCAGATCGCCCGCAACTCGGCGGTGCTGGCCATGAACCGCGAGGGCACCCGCCGGGCGCGCAAGATGGAGGCCAAGGTCAAGGACGACATGCACGACGCCCAGTGGGCCTCGGCTTTCGACGACTTCCTGATGAACTTCTGCATCTACCCCTATGCAGTCATCAAGTCGCCCAGCCCGCAGGTGATCCAGTGGAAGGAGTGGGCCGGCGACCGGCTGGTGTTCTCCGCCCGCCTGGTGGACATGTGCGAGAACATCTCCCCGTTCGACTTCGGCTGGTCGCCCAACGCCACCTCCATCGCCACTGCCGAGTTCCTGTGGGAGCGCCGGCGCATCGGCGCCGACGAGCTGCTGGACTACGCCGGCGAGGATACCTACGACTCGGAGATGATCGACCACATCTTCGACAAGCTGCCTGACGGGTTCGACGAGCCCTACGACAACGGCGGCACCATCCCGCCGGTCATCAAGGACGTGGAGGGCGAGGTCACCGACGCGGTCGAGCCGGCCCAGGTCGGCTACTACGACGCCATCGGCTTCTACGGGCGCATCAAGGGCGAGTTCCTCAAGGAGTTCGGGATCGAGGTCGACGACGAGCGGCGCTGGTACGAGGCCGAGGTGTGGACCGTCAACGACATCCCGTTCAAGGTCGCCCTCAACCCGGACCCGGCCGGCAACCGCCCCTTCCAGATCGCCTCCTACGACGCCGCGCCTGGCCAGATCGCCGGCAAGAGCCCGGCCCTGAAGCTGCAGGACGTCCAGCGGGTGTGCCGGGCGGCCATCCGCGCGCTGGTGCGCAACATGGCCCTGTCCTCCGGGGTCATCGGCGAGGTCCAGGCCGACCGCCTGGCCGACGACGACGACCCGCGCGTGCTCCAGGCTCACATCATCCGCCTGGTCAACGCCTCCCGGGCGGGCAACGCCGGGCCGGCCTACACCTTCCACGACGTCAACAGCCACGCCGCCGAGCTGGTGGCCGTGTTCGACAAGTTCCATGCCCTGGGCTACGAGATGCTGGGTATCCCGCGCATCGCCTTCGGCGGCACCGACGGGCTGGGCACGATCGGGCGCACGTCGGGGGGCATCTCCATGGTCATGAACCAGGCCTCCAAGACCCTCAAGGACGCCCTGCGCTCGGTGGAGAGCGGGATCATCGTGCCGGTCGTGCAGGGGTTCATCGACCGCAACAACATGTACTCCGACGACGAGACCATCAAGGGCGACGCCCGGGCCTACGCCCGCGGGGTGTCGGGCATCCTGGAGCGCGAGAGCCAGCGCGAGCGCCTGGCCTGGGCCCTGCAGTCCATCGGCCCGATGGTCCAGGCCGGCCTGGTCCCGCCGGAGGCCGCCACCCGCCTGCTGTACGCCCTGTTCCAGGCCAACGGCATCGACACCGAGGGCATCCTGCCCGACTTCGACGCGCAGGCCGCGCTGGGCGCCGACGTCCAGGCCGGCGGGCTGCCGCCGGGCGGGGCGCCCCAGGCCCAGCCCACCCCCTCGCTGGAAGGGCCGTCTGGTGCTACCCTCGATGGGCGGTCGGCCAACGCCATCAACGCCATCGACAACATGAACTCGCTGGGGTAGCCCATGTCCGCCAACGTCCAACGCTGCCTGGTCTACCGCTTCCGCCTCACCGCCCGTGAGTGCGACGATCCGGTGCCGGTGCCGCCGATCGAGCCGTTCCCGCCCCTGCCCGACCCCATCCCGCCCCCGGCGCCCTGACCGCCTTCCGAGAGCACCGCCATGGCCGACCTCATCGCCAACGACGACAGCGCCACCACGCCCTACCAGACGCCCGTGGTCGTCCCGGTCCTGGACAACGACACCATCGACGGCGTCGCGCCGGTGCCGGTCGAGGACGTCACGATGAGCATCGAGACCGCGCCGGGCAACGGCACGGTGGAGATCAACTCCGACGGCACCATCACCTACACCCCCAACGCCGGGTTCAGCGGCACCGACACATTCGTGTACCGCATCACCGAGGTGGCGCCGCCAGTAGCTCAGCTGAACGTGTTTTGCGCGGTCGACGAGTTCAGCAGCCTGGTCTTCTACGGCGACCCGCCGGACGGGTTCTCGGCCACCACGGGCATCCTGGCCACCGGCGATGGCTGGACGGCCTACTACGAATACGTTGACGACCCGGAGCCCACCTGGGTGTATTCGGAGGGCACCGGCACGCCCCCGGGGTGTTGCCCGACCGAGCAGGTCGTGACCGTCAGCCAGGGCGAAGGCGTGGTGAGCTTCCTGGCAGACTTGACCTGGTTCTGCGGCTGAGCCATGCCTACCGCACTCGTCACTGTCGAGGTCGCCCCGCTGTCCACCGACACCGCGCTGGTGACCGTCACCGTGGAGGCGCCGGACCCGTCCGAGTGCCTGTGCGACACCCCCTACGTGCCGACTCCCCCGCCGGTGCCCTCGGCCCAGGCCTGCTTCGACGAGACCGAGAAGTGGCGCGTGCGCCTGACCGGCTACCACGTCCTGCATGACCAGACCAACACCGACAGCCAGTGCCTGTCGGTCCGGGTGGACCGGGTGGTCAACTGCATGAAGGAGTGCGGGGTCGAGGAGTTCGTGTACTGCTGGCCGCAGGCCTGCCCGGTCACGGTCCTGCCGCCGGGGGTGTACGATATTTACGTGCCGGCCCAGAGCGCCTATCCGCTGGAGCCGGGCACCGAGGTGGAGGTCATGGTGCTGCTGGAGCCGGTGGGCGACGACTACGTGGCCGCCCTGAATATTTCTTCGCGCGGCGGCTCGCCGTGCTGCGACTGCTGAGGATTCGACCATGGCTTCCAACTGCGTAGACACGGCTCTGCTGGAACTGATCGTCCGCAACGCGGTCTTCAAGATGCTGCAGGACCACACCCTGCAGTCGGGCGTGAAGGCATGCGACTGCAACTGGATCGGGCACGAGACCAAGCTGGTCACCTGCGACGCCCTGCCGGGCCTGGCCGGCGACCTGGTCGAGGATGGCCTGGTCAGCCGGGTCGTGGACTTCACCTGGGACCCGGTCACCCACGAGCTGACCCTGGAGACCGTCAGCCAGAGCTGGACGGTCAACCTGAGCACGATCCTGGCCGAGGTCGCCGTCTCCATGGAGGCCATGCGCGACGAGCTGGAGGCTGCTGACGAGGCGCTTGCCATCGACCTGGTGGCGCAGATCGACGCGGTCCAGGCCCAGCTGGACGCCACCCGCATCCTGACCATGGCGATCGAGGCCAGCGGCGACCTGGTGCTCACCAAGGGCGACGGCTCCACCCTGTCGGTGGACCTGGACAGCTTCGTGCGCGACACGGTCAACGACCTGTTCAACGAGCTGTGGCCGTGCGGCCCGCTCATGCAGGTGGCCCACGACGACAGCCTGCTCGGCGCCGGCACCAGCTGCGACCCGCTGCGGGTCAGCCCGGCCTGGTTCATCTCCCAGGACTCGTTCCTGCGGGTGGTCAACTACGACCCGGCCACCCACACCCTGACCCTGGAGGTCGGCCCGGACGGCGGTCCGTACGAGACCTTCACCGTGGACCTGTCCACGCTGCTGCCGATCGTGGTGACCGGCCCGGTGCTCACCGGCAACGGCACCCTCAACACCCCGCTGGGCTTCGACTGCGAGGCGGCAGCGGCCTGCATCGAGCCGTTCCTGAGCCTGAACGGGGACACCGACTCCCTGGTGCCGATCGACACCACCGCCGCTTCGTCCACCGAAGCGCCGGAGCTGTCCACCACCGTGTACGGCGACCGCGACTTCCTGCTGGGCGGCCCCGACGGCTGGATGAACGTCGGCGGCAAGCGCGTGCCGTACTGGAACTGAGGGCTGACCTGTGGCCGAGAAGAACCCACTCAAGTACGAGGGCGGCGCGCACCGGCCGTTCGCGGCCGGCGACACCGTGTCGCCGGAGTCGCTGGCCCTGGCGTCGCGCATCCTGCCGGGGGGAGGGTTCACGATCACGCCGCTGTCGGGCGGGCGCATCCGCATCGACAACGACTGCTGCACCGAGCCGCCGCAGCCTTCGATCCACAATGCGTTCGCCTCCGTCAACCCCGGCTCGGACGCCGAGGGCAGCACGTTCACCTTCACCGTGAACCTGCTCTCGTCGGTGACCGTGGAGCCGCTGGTCGTCGAGCTGACGTTCTCCGGGACCGAGCAGGACGCGCACAGCTACCCCTCGCCGGTCAACATCACCATCCCCGTCGGCGCGCTCAACGGCGCGCACCCGGTGACCACCATCAACGACAACGCCGGCGGCCCCAACACCACCCTCACCGCCACCATCACGCCCAACCCGCGCCTGGCCAGCACTGCCTCGCCGGTATCGGCCACGGTCGTGTCCCAGGACACCGCCTCGGTGGCCTTCGTGCTGCCCGACGGGGTCGCCCTGTGCTGCGCGGTGACCGACGTCGATGCCAGCCTCTCGGAGAGTTCGGTGGTGTTCGCCGCCGACGGCAGCCTGGTCATGCGCGCGCACACCTTCGACACCTGCGACCAGACTTCGGCAGGCACCTGGGTCACCGGGACGTTCAACCCGGCCCAGTACGAGGTGCGCTTCACCGCCAGCGCCTACACGGCCACCGGTCCGACCGTGGTCACCGGCGCGGCGGCCGGGGTGTGGCACCCGCTGGGCGCGACGGTCAGCTTCAATGTGTCGGGCACCGACCCGGCCGCCACCCCGGGCGACACCACCTCCACCCTGCAGGGCATCTTCGAGGTGCGCCGGATCAGCGACGCGGCGGTGCTGGCCACCTCCGCGGCGGTCAACCTGCGCGCGTTCAACGGCCCCGGCGCGTCCGAGAGCGACTGCGGGTTCCTGGAGGCCAGTGCGTCGCCGAACCCGCTCAACATGGACATGCTCGGCCCGGGCACCCTGGCCGGCAACACCGTCATCACGGCGACCGGCGGCGACGGCTCGTATTCGTACAGCACGTCGTGGTTGTCGGGGGGCACCGGCATCACGCTTACGGACACGATGTCCTTCCAGCCGGGGGTCACCTCGACGTGGGACGTCAACGGCCCGCTCACCCGCTTCGGCACGGCGCGCACGGTTGTCTCCGATGGCACGTCGACGGTGAACGTGGACTGGTCCGTGACGTTGACGTGGGACCTGCTGTAGACCGGAATGACCACCAGGCAAGCCAACGTGAGGAACTGCCATCATGGCTGACAAGACTCCGCTCAAGTACGAAGCCGGCGAGCACCTGCCGTTCGCGGCCGGGGATACCCTGGCGCCGTCGCTGGTCAACCTGCTGGCACTCATCGAAGCAGGCACGGGCGTGCAGATCATCGACAACGGCGACGGCACCCTGACCCTGGTCAACCTGTGCTGCGCGGAAACGGACCCGCCGGCTTGACTTCCAGTATGATGTCCGCTTCGTAGGAGAGCACGATGCCCAGCATCCACCTGAGCAAAGAGGACGCCAAGGCGTTGCTGGCGCTGCGTCGGTCGCCTTTTGCGCCGCGGGTCAAGGCTGCACTGGAGCGCCAGCTGGAGGCCGCCCGCGACGTGTACGAGCTGACCACCCCGGCCGACGACGAGCTGCGCTACCGGGTCCTGGAGATCAAGACCGCCTACAACATGCTGTTCGTCGACGACATCGTGCAGGAGAACTGAGATGGCCACCCCGTCCAAGAGCGTCCAGGTGACCGCCGGCACCGCACGCAACATCCTGGCCCTGGGCCTGTTCCCGGGCGAGCAGTACCTGCTGGAGTTCGCGCTGGACCTGGGCTGCTGCCCGGCCGACGCCAACTACGCGGCCTACCACGAGAACGGCGTGCAGGTCGTCCTGGATGAGACCCACAACCCCCTGACCCTGTGGCGCCCGGGTTTCTACCGGCTGCTGCCCGACGGCGACCTCAATGAGCGCGCCGATGCGGTGGTCGGTCCCCCGTTCCAGGTCAGCATCGGCGCCGCGATCGACAACGTGGCCCTGCCGGGGGGTGCCTGATGGCGCTGACCCACAATCCCAACCTGCAGGCGCTCATCGCCGGCAGCCCGCTGCAGCGCGACATCACCGCGTTCCTGCGCAGCGAGCTGGACAAGGAGCGCGAGCTGTACGAGAACCATGCGGCCAGCGAGTACGTGCGCGGCCGGGTCAACATGCTCCGTGAATGGGCGGAGTTCTTCGAGGGCGGAAAGAGGAAAGCACCATGAATACCAGCGCCGATGTGCGGTACCCGCGTGCGGGCAAGGACCCGGGCGAAGATGGGCTCGACGAGCTGATGGACTTCATCCAGGGCGGTGAGGATGACGACGACACCGTCGTGGCCGAGCTGGACCCGGAGGTCGCCGAGTTCATCGGCGGCAAGAAGGACGACGATGACGGCGGCGACGAGGAGGAGATCGGGGCCGATGGCCAGCCGGTCGCCAAGGCGCCCAAGCAGCCGGTCCAGACCCCGCCGCCCGCGCCGGCCCAGGCGCCCCCGGGCAGCGAGGCGATCAGCCAGCTGGCGGCCACCCTGCTGGCGCGCGAGCAGCGCGAGCACGAGGCCCGCGAGGCCGCCCGGCACGCCGAGGAGACCACCCGTCGCAACACGGTCGAGCCGGTCTACGACCCGGCCAGCCTGGCCCTGACCCCCGAGGAGGAGACCCAGTACGCGGCCTCCCGTTCGGTGATCGAGAAGCTGGTGCGCGCCGAGCTCAACCGCTACCACGCCACCGCCCAGCCGCGCGTGGCCCAGACCCTGGAGGAGCTGCGCCAGCAGATCGGCGCGGTCCAGCCGGCGGTGGCCCGCTCTACCGACGCGGCCTTCGCCGCAGTCCTGCGCGCCCAGGTCCCGGACCTGGACATGCGGGTCAAGACCCCGGAGTGGCAGGCCTACCTGTCCCAGCCGGTGCCCTACCGTGGCGGCGCCACGTTCGGCCAGCTCCTCCACCAGGCGGTCAACGAGACCCGCGACGTGGACCTGGCCCTGGAGATCGTGCGCGGCTTCCAGCCGCCGGCCCCCGCCGTCAAGCCTGCCCGCGCCGCCGCGCCCGGCCAGTCCCGCGGTGGTGCGCCGGCGTCGGTGGCCGCCTCGGTGAAGCGCGGGGGCGACCGTCCGACCATGCTGCCCTACAGCAAGTTCGAGGCTGCCACCGAGCTGATGTCGAAGGGAAAAATGGACCCGAACAAGTACCAGAAGATCGCCGATGCGTACATGGACGCGCATGAAGCGGGCCTTGTGGACTATACGGCCTAGTGCTATAAACTCGTGGCCTCTCGCCGTGGGGCCACGGATTCTCAAAACCCCATAGGGAGTTACGATCATGCCCTCGTCCGCACGTCCGGCTACCTTGCCTGCGGCTTCCGGGTACCGCGTATATGCGGCGCTCAAGAATCCGATCCTGGCCCGCACCTTCATCGCCCGCTACTACCCGACCACGGTGACCGGACGCATCACGTCCTCGGACATCGTCCCGTCGGAGATCAAGCAGCACGGCGACCAGGTGATCTTCCGCGGCAAGCCCGAAGCTGAAATCTTCAAGTACCAGAAGAACCAGGACCTGGAGGTCAGCCAGCTCAACACGACCTCGATGGTCATGACCATCGACCGGGCGTACTACTTCAACCTCAAGCTCGACCGCGTCGACGAGAAGCAGATTCCCGACGTGCGCACCTGGGTCAATGCGTTCATCGAGGACGCCACCCAGAAGCTGGCGCAGGTCACCGACTACGAGCTGCAGGTCGAGCTGCCCCACCAGGTGGACTGCCACAACAAGGGCCCCAACGCGGGCGTGCGCACCGGCGCGTTCAACCTGGGCACCCTGGGTGCCCCGGTGGTGGTGACCAAGGACAACATCCCGGACGTGCTGGGCCGGCTGGCGGCGGTGATCGCCGAGCAGAACGTGACCAGCGGTGGTGGCAGCGGGCTGTACTTCATCCTGCCCACCTCGGCCAAGCCGCTGTTCTGGGCCAACCCGATCCTGGCCAACGCCTGCGCCTCGGGCATGAGCAAGTCGATCATCCTGACCAACGGCGAGGCGATCCCCTCGATCCTGGGTTTCGACCTGATCTTCAGCAACACCACCCCGATCTACACCGACCCGTCCACCGGCGAGCAGACCTTCACCCTGCTGGCCGGCCGCAAGGACGCGACCGGCTTCGTGGCGCAGCTCAACGACCAGGAAGTGATCGACAAGGACCCGCGCAGCTTCTCCAAATACTGGCGCGGTCTGACCCTGTACGGCTTCAAGCTGCTGGACCCCAAGGCCGTGGCCGTGCTCTACGCGACCTTCCAGTTCGACACCGCCGCCGGTACCTGATAGGAGATTCCCATGGCACGCTACTCCATTTTCGACGGCGGCAACCTGCGGCTCTACCCGTGGGAGAACGACCGCAACAGCGGCATCGACCCGTCGTACCTGGTGCGCTACTCGGCGCACCTGACGAACTTCCACAAGGTCCTGCGCTACCACATTGATTTCAGCAACACCGTCTTCAACCAGTGGGTCCAGGACACCCTGCCGACCGGCAAGCTGGAGGTCGGCGACGAGCTGGTCACGCACCTGTTCGGCCCGGGCACGGTCCTGGAGCACTTCGCGGTGCAGTCCAAGGGCATCCCGCCGACCGTGGGCGTGGGCGGCGATCCGCCGCCGACCCCGCCGACCTTCACCATCGAGGTGCAGGCCGAGGACGGCACGGTCCTCCACTCCTTCGGCGACGTGACCCTGGACTCCCTGGGCTACATCCCGTTCATCGGCGTGGACGTGTTCATCCCGACCAACGGCTTCCTGGTGGTGCGCCTGGACGAGGGCGACGCGAGCTACAGCTGCTTCGGCCTGCTGGCCTCCCTGGTCCAGCTGCTCGATGGCCACGCTTGCGACTGCGTCATCGCCCCGTGCGGTGCCGAGTTCCCGGACCCGAACTGCGCTCCGGCCGGTCTGCCGGGTGCCGACGACCAGGCCGGCACGGGCATCGCCGGCTCGGATGCGACGATCACCGTCACCGGCACCCCGCCGGCCGGTACCGTGGCGGTGGCTTACACCACCACGTTCGCCGCATCCGGTGGCGCGACCCCGTACGTGTGGTCGGTCAGCGGCGGCACGGTCCCCCCGGGCCTGACGCTGAACACCAGCACCGGTGTCCTGGCGGGCACGCCGAGCACGGCCGGTTCGTACACCTTCACGGTGAACGCGACCGACGCCAACACCGCTTCGGGCGGCCTGCAGGTCACCGTGGTGATCGCCGCGGAGTGATCGGCGCCGGGGAGTAGTAACCGCGGGGGCCAAGGCGCAAGCTGAGGCCCCCGTTTTCTTCCGGGGACAGGAGACCGCGATGGCCCACGACAATCTCCCGGCATGGATGCGGCGCTCGATGCCGTGCGACGTGTCCTGTCCGACCTCCAGCTGCCCGCAGTGCGGCAACGCCGACTGCCAGTGCGAACCGGGCCCCGAGGGCCCGCCCGGGCCGCCCGGAGCTGACGGCGTGGCAGGCCCCCAGGGTCCTGCCGGCCCACAGGGCGAGGCTGGCCCCCAGGGCCCGCAGGGAGCCACTGGCGCGCAGGGCATCCAGGGTCCGACCGGCGAGCAGGGCCCCACCGGTGCCACCGGCCCGCAGGGTCCGGCCGGTGCCACCGGCCCGCAGGGTCCGGCCGGTGCCGACGGCACGGGCGTGACGATCCTGGGCTCGTACCCGACCTACGAGGACCTGGTTGCAGCCCACCCCACCGGCAGCCCCGGCGACGCCTACCTGGTCGAGGGCGACCTGTACGTGTGGGACGACGTCAGCGGGGCCTGGGAGAACGTGGGCAACATCCAGGGCCCGCAGGGCATCCAGGGCCCCGAGGGTCCGCAGGGTCCGGCAGGCGAGCAGGGGCCGCAGGGCATCCAGGGACCGCAGGGCATCCAGGGACCGCAGGGTGATACCGGTCCAGCCGGGACGTACGTCACCAGCACGACCAACACCATCGTCGGTAACCAGGTGCAGCGCGCGGCGCTCACTGGTGATGTGACCGCATCTGCCAACAGCAACGCTACCGTCATCGCCAACAATGCGGTGACGAACGCCAAGCTGGCCGACATGGCGCAGGCGACGATCAAGGGTCGTGCAGCAGGCGCAGGCACGGGTGACCCGACTGACCTGACTGCTGCACAGGCGCGCACAATACTGAACGTAGCAGACGGGGCTACGGCCAATACAGGAACCGTCACAAGCGTCAACCTGACCAGCACCACGGGCTTGACCGCATCCGGGGGTCCGATCACTGGCAGCGGGTCGCTGACCTACACGCTGTCGGCGAACTTGCAGGCGTGGAGCGGCATAGCCCCCGCTTCTAAATTCAACACGCCTGCGGGCACGACGGCCCAATACATACGCGGCGACGGTTCGCTGGCGACATTCCCAGCCATACCTGCGGGCACAGTCACCAGCGTAGGCGCGTCTGGCAGCACGGGCCTCACTGTGG
>CAZNJG010000033.1:0-31891 GCA_964573305.1 uncultured Opitutaceae bacterium | reverse complement strand
GCGGGCAGAGCAGGCATTCGCCCGCGCGCAGGGCCGCGCCGCTGCTGGCCGCATGTACGGAAACACCAGCTACGAGGTGTACCACGAAGCCATGCGCGCTGCCCTGACCGCCGCCCGCCTGCCAGCGGCCGAGGTGCGGGAGGTGGATGGCTGGACCATCGAGAGGCATACGGGTCGTGACGGCGTACCGGGTGTATGGGCCAAGAACAGCGATGGCAGTCGCGTCTGGATCGCCGCCCTGACCAAGGAGGACTGACATGAACGAATCGCCCGTCGACCACGACGAGCGCAAGAAAGTGCAGCGTGTGTTCGGGCGGGGCATGCTCGAAGGTGCGCGGCTGGCTGGTATCCCCAACCCAAAGGAGTTCCTGATGTCACAGAAAACGCTACGCAGCGCCGTGGCCGGATTGAACGGCGTGGCCACCAAGGTGCTCGGCGCCGTTCCCCTGGCCGAGGACTGGACCGTCCACCAGATCGGTGCCGAACTGAAACGGCAAGGGTTCGCGTACGAGCTGGATGTAGTCGAGGGCACCCTTGCACAGCTCCAGGAGATCGGCGCGATCAAGGTACTGGGCATGGGCAAGGGGCGCACCTACCGCTCGCAGTACAACACCGCCGTCCGGCCCCCGGTGCACCTGGTGCAGGACACCAGCGTCATCATCGGTGACCCGCCGCTGCCCAAGACCACGCCGGCTACTACCACTACCATCACCCCCACCAACGTACCCATCAGCGACCCGCTGTCGTTCCTGGCCTCGCTGGCGGCTGATGTGCGCATACTCAGCGGCACGCTGTCCACCCTGGCCGACCGCCTGGACGATACTGCACTGGCGGTGGTAGCCGAGATCGACAAGGCCGGCAGCGCAGGCGACGAGCTGCGCAAGACCAAGGCGCTGCTGCGCGAGCTGTTGAAGGAGGACTGACGTGACTGGCAAGCGACCCGAACCGGAGCAGTTCCCCGACGACACCACGCTCAACGTGCTGCGCAAGCAGCGCAACGAAACACGACAGCTCGTGCGCACAGGCCAGCAGCGGATGGCCTGGCTGAACAAGCTCATCAAGAACCGGCTGCGCCTGCTGCGTACCCTCGAAGGAGACAAGACGTGAGCTTTCTCACCCGCATGGGTTTCAAGCGCGGCCTGATGGGCCGCCTGTACGGAGGACCGATCCATGAAGACGACACCATCCGTGACACGCTTCGGCGCGAGCCTGGTCAGCAACATGATCCAGCGGTGCCACCGAGGGATGAATCCACCGGCCCGGATAACGACGCCGGACCCGGACCACACCCTGGACCTGCGCGGCCTCAACGAGGTTCGTGACCGGTACATCGAGCAGTCGCGCAATACCGTGGCCGGGCGCGTGGCACCACTGCCAGACAGGGCGATATGAATTCATATTGGAGCAGCACATGGGCAACTACGGAACGACCAAGTGGCGACGCGATGTCATCGCCGGGCTCAAGGAGCTGGGCATCGAGGTGATCTCGATGGAGCACAAGCGCAAGCACCTGCTGATGCGCTGCAAGCACGGCGACAACGAGTGGCAGCAGGTCCTGAGCGTGTCGCCGTCCTCGCCGGTGGCCCTGCAGAACGCCATCCGCGAGGCGCGTGACTACCGGGATGGAAGACTCACGCGCAAGACACACCGCTCGCGCAAGCTGACGAAGGAGGCGCAGTGAGCACCCGTCTGGTGGGCGTGGACGCTGAAAGTTTCTATGACACCGCCATCAAGTTCAGCCTCACCAGCATGGGCGCCGAAGCCTACATCCGCGACCGTCGCTTCCACGAGATCGGCTGGTCGGCCAAGGCCAAGGTGCTGGGCGACAAGCGCCCGGTGCCCACGCAGTGGTACGACGCGCGCAACTGGAAGGGCATGCACCAGTGGCTGCTGTCGCTCAAGCTCGATGAGCCTGGCACCATCGTGGTGGCGCACAACGGGGCGGCGTTCGACTTCATGATCCTGTCGTGGATACACGGGATCGTGCCGTGGCGCATGGTCGACACCTTGCAGATGTCACGCTGGCGCTACGGCAAGGCCGGCCCTGGCGGGCAGGGCAACGGCTTGGCGGCGCTGGCCCGCTACCACAACCTGCCGGCCAAGGGCGACGAGATCGTCCATGCCAACGGCAAGACCCTGGCCGACTTCAATGGGGTGGAGCTGGCGCGCTACGGCCACTACTGCGCGCACGACACCGACCTGATGCTGGAGATATTCGAGCGCGAGGCATCGTGGTTCAAGCCCGACGACTTCACTGCCATGCACCTGCTGGCGCACATGTCGGCCGTGCCGCGCATCCACCTGGACGTGCCGCTGCTGCAAGCCGCGCTGGTGGAGGAGCGGGCCAACAAGAAGAACAAGGTCGACCAGCTGGCCGAGCAGATCGGCATCGAGCCCAGGCTGCTGCGCTCGGCGGTGATGTCCAACCCCAAGTTCGCCCTGATCCTGGAGGAGCTGGGGGTCGAGCCGATCCCGATGAAGATCAGCAAGACCACCGGCAAGCCGACCTTCGCCTTCGCCAAGACCGACCCGGAGATGCAGGAGTTCCTGGAGTCCGACGACGAGCTGCTGGCCGAGGTCACCGCCCTGCGCGTGGGCCTGCGCTCGACCATCATGGAAAGCCGCCTGGAGCGGTTCCTGGACGTGGCCAGCCGGGGCACGCTGCCGGCGGCCATGCGCATCCACGGGGCGCACACGGGCCGTGCGGCGGCTGACGGGGGCATCCACAAGTGCCAGCTGCACAACGTGCCCAAGCGGGCCAACGCCCGCAACGCCCTGCGCGTGGGCATGCAGGCAGGCCCGGGCCAGCGCTGGTACGCCGCCGACTCCTCGCAGGTGGAGGTGCGCACGCTGGCCGAGCTGGCCGGTGAGGACGTGCTGCTCAAGGTGTTCCGGCGCGGTGCACGCGCGCGCGACAAGGAGCTGGAGGCCCTGGCGGCAGGCGACCTGGAGACGGCCAAGCACTGGCACGACCGGGTCGAGGCAGCCGACCCCTACCTGGGCCTGGGCCCGACCCTGTTCCGCCGGCAGATCACCCGCGCCGATAAGTTCGAGCGCAACGTCAACAAGGCGGCGATCCTGGCCGCGCAGTTCAAGCAGGGAGGCAAGGGGTTCCGATCGCACTGCAAGCGCAACGGCATCGACATCGACCTGCCGCTGGCCGAGCAGACCATCGACGCCTACCGTGACCGCCACTACCACATCGGCGTGTTCTGGAAGCAGTGCCGCGAAGCGGTCCGGGCACTGGCCGGCGAGCGCAGTGCCTACACCTTCGGCGTCCACAACAACCTGGTCGCCGAGCACGGCTGGCTGACCCTGCCGTCGGGTCGCAGACTGGAGTACCGGGACTGCACCAGCCAGCTCAACGAGGACAACGGCTTCACCGAGTACAGCTACACCGACAAATTCACCGGGGCGCGCAAGTACCTGTACGACGGCCGGCTGTGCGAGAACATCGTGCAGGCCGTGGCCTACGACATCCTGATCTGGCAGGCCGTGCAGATACTCAAGAACTACGGCGAGCACCTGGTCTTGTTCACGCACGATGAACTGGGGTATATTGGGGACGAAGGCGACGAGGAGTATTGGCGTGACATCCTCGTGTGCTGGATGCGCACCGCCCCACCGTGGCTCCCCGATGTCCCGCTGGACTGCGAGTTCGGGTCCGGCCCCACCTACGCTGACGTTTAAGGAGACACCCATGCAGCAGAACCCCTACCGCATCGAGGACGTGTCGCTGGTCGGCCGCGTCCCGCCCGACCGTGTCCGTGGCCGCAAGCAGCTCTACCCCTGGGACCAGCTCCAGGTCGGCCAGTCGTTCTTCGTGGCCTTCGACGAGGGCGCCCCGACCCACCGCACGCTGGAGCGCCGGCTGCGCAACGCCCTGAGCTGGGCCAAGCGCAAGGGCAAGATCAAGTCGTCCCAGCAGCACGCCTTCGTGCCCTACCCCGAGAAGAAACCCACTGGCCTGATGGCCGGGCGCATCAAGTGAACGACCCAAAGGAGGACCCAATGGCATACCCGAAAGTGATGATCGACGGGCGCGAGTTCGTGCCCAAGCTGGCCCCGGCCATCAACGTCGAGCAGACCCTGGCCCAGTACCTGCAGCAGCTGCGTGAGCTGGCCGACCTGTCGGTGCAGGACGTGGCGCAGATCACCGGCCTGCGCACCTGGTCGATCGAGGCCTACGAGCGTAACGCCGGCACCATGCACTTTTCCGAAGCGGCGCTGTTGGCACGCTGCTACGGCGTGAGCCTGGACCTGTTCGGGGCGCGCGTGACCCGGCTGATGGGCGAAGACGAAGGCAAGGCGGACGCCTTCATCGCCCACGACGGTACGGTCACCCCGATCACGGGCGGCAAGAAGCTGGGCCCGGGCGGCAAGGCCACCAACAAGGTGCCGCCGCAGGTCATGATGAACACCCTGGTCCAGTACGACGGCCCCAGCCCGCTGACCGCTGCCGAGCTGGAGCAGCTGGAGATCGACGACGAGGACGACTACGTTGACGAGCCCGGCAAGTACGAGAGCGAGGACGACACGGCGCCCCCGTCGCTGGTGGTGGACGACCTGCTGTGAGCACCTTCGTCCACAGCTTCAGCGCGCGGAAGAAATTTCGTCAGTGCCCCGACTTGTTCCACAAGGACCGGGTGCAGCGCCTGTACCCGTTCGTGCAGGGGCCGGAGGCCAAGCGTGGTGATGCTGTGCACGCAGCGCTGGCTGGCTTCATTGGCCGCAGCATCATCATCCACGACTCGATGGCCGAGCTGCGTCCCATCGCCGAGGCCGCCAAGAAGCGGCCCGGCAGGAAGCTGGTCGAGCAGCGGCTGGGTATCCGCAAGGACGGCACGGCGTGCGACTACTTCGCTGATGACGTGTACTCGCGCGGCATCATCGACTACCTGAACCTGTGGCCGGACGGCGCTACCGCTTCGGTGTGGGACTGGAAGACCGGCAAGGATTCCTACCCCGACATCGACCAGCTGGTGGACAACGCGATCTGTGTGTTCGCACACTACCCGACCGTGGACTACATCAAGGCCGCGCTGGTATTCGTGGATCACGGCACGATCGTGCCGGCCGAGTTCAGCCGGGAGTATCTGGCTGACTACCAGGACCAGGTCCTGGCCGAGTGCGCCGAGATCGACGTGGCGATGGAGCGCGGCGTGTTCCCGTTGCAGAAAGGGCCGCTGTGCCCGTGGTGTCCGGTGACCGACTGCAAGAACTGGTCGCCCCCCCGAAAGAAATAGGAGGAACCGTGGCAAAGAACATCACCCACTTCGGACTGGTGACACTCGGTCCGCTGTACAACCTGCTGTCCGGCCTGCCGCTGCCCAACGGTGAGGTGCATGCGGAAGGCGAGCTCGAACGCATGTGCTCGGTGCTGCAGCTGCACCACACCGAGGGCATCGACCGGCTGTATTCGATGCGGCTGATGACCCTGGCGTTCTCGCTGACCGGTCGCCGGTACAGCGAGTTCGAGGAGCTGCTGGACAACGCCGAGTGGGCGCAGCCGGGCGTGATGACCGACCAGATCGGTGACCACCCCATGATCGAGCTGATGGACGGCGACAGCTACTCCACCACGCAGGTCCTGTTCTGGCTGTTCGAGCGCTGGGCCGAGACGATACCGATCGAGCCGGTCTACACCCTGGACCAGCTGCGTGTTGCCATCGAGATGAGCGAGACCATGTTGGACAACATGGACGCGATGCCCGTGGCTGCCAACCAGTCGGTGCACTGATGAACGCCCGCACCGTGTCCCTGGAGGAGCTGTACAAGATGCGCGGCGACATCGCCATCGCCACGCTGGAGACCATCCAGCGTGACCTGGAGGTGGTGAAGATCACGCTCGAACAGTTGAAGGCGATGGACACCCACTACCAGCTCAAGAGCGACCTGGAGTCCACTGGCCTGGGCGAGATCATCAAGACCCTGCGCCACCACGCGCCCGAGGCGACCGAGGGCAAGACCGACGCCGAGGTCCTGGCGCTGTTCGGGAAGACCCAGCCATGAGCCTGCTGTCGGTCCACGACGACAGGTGGCTGGAGCTGAAAGGCCGCGCCGCCCGGCAGGCCACCGGCTCGTTCCCGGACGGGCGCTCGTTCGAGTCCTCGCTGTTCGTGCCGTGGACGATGGACAACGCCCGCCGCCTGACCGCGCTCAAGCTGCCGTCGGTGTCGACCATCGCCCGGGACTACGACTTCCCCGGCAACAACCTGCGCGACATGCCCCACCAGGTACGCATCGCCGACTTCATCTGCCGGCATCGTCGCGCCTACATCTTCGCCGAGGCCGGCACCGGCAAGACCCTGGCTGCGGCATGGGCGTTCGACTACCTGTTGCAGATACAGGACATCTCCCGGGTGCTCATCATCTGCCCGCTGTCGATCGTGCGCGAGACCTGGGGCGACACGCTGCGCACGCACCTGCCACACCTGTCCTGGTCGATCCTCTACGGCAGCGCACCGAAACGCCGCAAGCTGGTGGCCAACAACCACCTGGTCCACATCATCAACTTCGATGGCGTGGCCACCATCCGCGACGAGCTGATCGACAACCAATATGACTTCATATTGATCGACGAAAGCACGGCGGTGAAGAACCCCTCGACCGACCGCTGGAAGAACATCAACGCTGTCGTCCCGCCCATGGCCCACCTGGTCCAGCAGACCGGCACGCCCATCCCGCAGGGGCCGATGGACGCCTACGGCCAGGCCAAGCTGATGGGCAACGTGATCCTGCCCAAGACCTCCGCGCGCTTCCGCGACGAGGTCCTGGTCCAGGTCGCCCCTTACATCTGGAAGCCACGCAAGGAAGCAGCGCAGAAGGTCAAGGACTGCCTGTCCCCGGCCCTGTACATCGCCCGGCGTGACGTGCTGCACGACCTGCCGCCGATCACCTACACCTTCCGCCAGGTGGAGATGACCCGCACACAGAAGGCGCTGTTCGAGAAGGTACGCAAGGAGCAGCTGGCCGAGGTGGAGGGCAGCAAGATCACGGCGGTCAACGCAGCGGTGAAGATGTCCAAGCTGTTGCAGATCGCCGGCGGCGCGGTGTACGACGACGAAGGCAACGTGGTGGCGTGCGACGTGCGTCCCCGGGTCAACGAGATGCTGTCCCTGATCGAGCAGTCCAACAGCAAGACCATCGTCTACGCCCCGTTCCGCCACGTGCTCGAACAGATCAGCCAGGCGCTGCGCAAGCACCACATCACCCACTCCGTGATCCACGGCGACGTGCCGCTGTCCGAACGCGAGGCGATCTTCAAGTCGTTCCAGCGCACCGACGAGGAGCAGGTGATCCTGGCCGTGCCCAGCACCATGTCCCACGGCGTGACCGCCACGGCCGCATCGTCGATCGTGTGGTTCATGCCCACCGCCCGCAACGAGACCTACGTCCAGGCCTGCGCGCGCATCGAGCGCAAGGGCCAGCAGCTGCCGATGACGGTCAGCCACCTGACCGCGCACCCCATCGAGCGCCAGCTGTACGAGTCCCAGCGCGACACACTCCACTACGAAAAGACCGTGTTGTCCCTTTACCGCAAGCTCTTGAAAGGAGGGCTCAAAGATGAGTGAGAAATACACCGCCAGCCAACTGGCCACCGCCTACTTCCGCCGCAAGAAGAAGCTCAAGGACCTGGCCACCCAGCACGAGGCCGAGCAGAAGGCGATCAAGGAGGACATCGCCCTGATCGAACAGGCCCTGGCCGACGCCATGCACGAGGAGAAACTGGAAGCGGTCAAGGTCACCGAGGGCACGGTGGGCTTCCGCACGCGCACGGTCTACAAGACCGACGACCTGCCGCAGGTGCGCGAGTACGCGCTGTCCACCGACAACCCCGAGCTGTTGACCATGGCCTTGTCGAGCACGGGCGTGAAAGCCTACATCGAAGCGCACGGCGAAATGCCGCCGGGCGTGTACCCGCTTGAGCTGGAGGAGTTGTACAATTCTCCGGCACGACAGAAGTAGGCGACGGGGAAACCCCTAGCCATACACCGGCCGTAAAGGCCACCACGCCGAAAGGCACACAACGAGGAAACTCACATGGCAAAGAGCAATGCCGCGATCGCTGCGGCAAAAGCAATGGCAGCCAAGCTGACCAAGGGCAAGCCCGACCAGCGCATCGCTGAGAAGGGTGGTGGCTTCGACCCGCCCGCCGCAGGCAAGGCCAAGCTGCGCTTCATCGGCTACGTCGAACAGGGCCGCCAGGTCGAGCTGTTCCAGGGACGTCCGCGCGAGCGCAACAAGGTCCAGCTGGTGTTCGAGCTGGTCAACCGCAAGAAGCACCCGCCGCTGACCCTGGAGGACGGCACCGAGGTGCCGCGCCGCATCAAGATCGAGCTGACCGAGTCGCTGAGCGAACGTGCCACCCTGTTCCAGCTGCGCAGGCAGATGGACCCGGAGGACACCAAGTCGCACATCGCGCAGATGATCGGCGATGCGTTCATCGGCAAGGTCTACCACCACACCTTCGAGGCCCAGGGCCGCGAGATCACGGTGGCCAGGCTCAAGCCCAAGGGCGGTAACTACACGATCGAGCCCCCGTTCGAGGAGGACGAGGACGGCGAGCTGACCGAGATCGCCGTGGCCGACCCGTTGTCGGAGGTGCTGCTGTTCTTCTGGGACAGCCCGACGCTGGAGATGTGGGACTCGCTCTACATCGAGGGCGAGTACGAGAAGGGCCGCAGCAAGAACGTGATCCAGGAGACCCTGCGCCGTGCGGTCAACTGGGAGGGCAGCCCGATGTACGAGCTGCTGGTGGCTGACGACCGCGACGAGTCCGAGTACGAACCGCTCGAACCCACCGTGCAGATGCCCGACGCCGACGATGACGCCCCGGCCAAGAAGCCCGCCAAGAAGACTGCCAAGAAGGTGGTCGACGAGGAGGACGACGAGGACGAGCCGCCGAAGAAGGCTGTTAAGAAAGCGGTAAAGAAGGCACCGGTCGAGGAGGACGAGGACGAAGACGAAGACGAGGCCCCGCCGCCCAAGGCCAAGAAGGTGGTGAAGAAGGCTGCGCCCGTGGAGGAGGACGAGGAGGACGAGGAGGAAACTCCCCCGCCGAAGAAGGCCAAGGCCAAGGCCAAGCCGCCTGTCGACGAAGACGAGGATGAAGACGAGGAAGAAGCACCGCCCCCGAAGAAGGCCAAGGCCAAGCGCCCGGCCGACGACGAGGACGATGCGCCGCCCAGCCGCGCCAAGCGCCTGGCTGGCTTGCTCAACGACATCTGATTGAGTAACGTGGAATCCCCCCGGGGGTACGCCCCCGGGGGGCTCAAAGGAGACCCCAATGCCCAAGTCCACCAAGGCGCCCGCAGTCCAGGGCCGCCCCGCATCAAGTCACTACCGCCTCAGCACCAAGTCGCGCGCCACCCTGGAGCGCATGTCCGAGGCCCTCAACGAACACACCCACTCGGCCCTGCGCCAGCTGCTCAGCGCAGCGGTCGGTGCCAACATCCCGCTGCAGGCCCTGGCCGATGGTATCGGCCTGAGCTACACCGGGCTGGTCAACTGGATCGCCGACGGCGAGATGACCTCCGGTCGTGAAGCCGTACTGCCGCGCGTGGTCCTGCTGCACAACGCCATCGCCATCGGCCACAAGATGGACGTGCTGCCGGTGACCGACGGCTACCGCATCGGCCCGGTGCTGCACCTGCTGGTGCGCTGCCTGGAGCTCAAAGCCGAGCGCGACCAGGCCCTGACCAACGTGGCCACCCTCAAGGGGCTGGTCGTCCAGGCTCTGGGCGAAGGCCCTGTGGACGCGGACACCGTCAAGAGCTACGACCTGCCCGTCGAAGAATAGGGGGCGTCATGGCCTTCTTCGCCGATGTGCTGGGAAGCCAGGGCAAGGGCGCTTTCGTCTTTGCCGCACGCGACGAGGGCACCCCCCTCGTCCACAAGTGGGTCGACCTGTCCGACCCCGCCGCGTTCCGGGCCGCCCTGCTGCAGGCCGACGACATCAACCTGGCCGGGGCCGATGTCTACTTCACCCCGGCCAGCTACGGCGGGCGCATCGTGCGCCACGTGGCCAAGGGCGAGCGCGGCAAGCTGGGCCGCACCCGCGGCCGGCTGCGCGACAACGTCCAGGCCATCCAGTCCTTCTGGGTCGACATCGATGCCGGTCCTGCGAAGTGGGAGGCCGCAGGCGAGGCGAAGCGGGCCGGCCTCTACCGGACCAAGGCCAAGGCCCTGGACGGCGTGCAGGCGGCGCTGGAGGCCGTGGGCACCCTGTCTGACCCCACCTACATCGTCGACTCCGGGGCGGGCATCCACCTGTACTGGTGCATGGAGTGGGGCATCCCGGTGGACCTGTGGACCCGGATCGCCGAGCGCCTGCGCGACACCCTGCTCACCGCCGGGCTGCGGCTGGACCGGGCCCGGTCCCGGGACGCGGCCTCGATCATGCGCCTGCCCGGGTCGATCCACTGGGGCGAGAGCGACCGGCTCGACGACGAGATACGCGGTCGGTTGCTGGGCAAGCTGTCCGAACCGATGGACCCCGAAGCGTTCGTGGCCCAGCTCAAGGCCTCGCACGTGGTCCCCGCCGGCGCCCCGCCGCGCACGGCCAAGCAGTCCCCGTCCATGATGATCGGCGGCATCGCCGTGCCGCAGGGCGCGCTGACGCGCTCGCTGGAGCGGGCGGCCAAAACCGAGAAGCTGCCCCCGCCCAAGGACACCGACTACAACATCAAGCTGGTCTGGAACATGCTGATCTCGCGCGGCTCGGACCTGGCCTACGAGGAGTGGCGCGACGTGATCTGGGCGGTGAAGGACACCGGCTGGGACTGCGCCTACGAGCTGCTGGAGCGCTGGTGCGCGCTGTCGGACACCCAGTGGGCCAAGCCGTGGGAGAGCGAGCTGCGCAAGGTGTGGGAGTCCGACAACGGCACCAGCACCCGCCGCATCACCTGTGCGTCGCTGATCGCCTGGGCGCGGGAGGAGTCGGGCGATGACGCCCTGCGATTTCTGGACGAGCGCGAGTCGCGCATCGAGTCCGAAGGCGGCCAGGTCATAGCGGTCAAGCACCCCGGCAAGGGCGAGCAGACCTACGTGCTGCCCAAGCTGCCCAAAGGGTTCATGCGCAAGGAAGGCGAGCCGGGCATCTGGGCGCGCATCGCCTCGGTGGACGAAGGCGGGGCCGACTTCAACGAAGCCGAGACCGAGTTCGAGTGGTTCAAGTTCGTCGACATCGACGTGTTCCTGGCCGACCGCGTGACCGAGGACAAGGGCGAGCACTCGTTGAGCGTGGTCAAGATCGAGCCGTGCGCAGGCATGGAGGTGTTCAACCTGCCGGCGTCCATCACCAGCTCGATCGCCAAGACAGCCGAAGCCTTGAGCGCGCGCAGCATCTTCATCAACGGCGCGCATGGATGGAAACTCATGACCCGATACCTGATCGAACAGGGCAAGACCCTGATCCAGAACAAGAAGGCAACCGACCGGTTGACCGCCCTGGGCTGGCACGGCGTGGAGGACGACCGCACGTTCGTGGTAGGCAACACCGCCTGGGACATCTACGGCGACAAGCACCCGGTGCAGTTCTCCCCGCGCGTGGCCGAGCTGGCCAAGAGCACCAAGCCGCGCGGCACGCTGGAGCTGTGGAAGAAGCTGCCGGCGCTCTACGAAGGACCCGAGTACGCCCCGGCGCAGGCGATGATCCTGATGTCCATGGGTGCACCGCTGCACGCACTCACCGGCGAGATCGGTGGCGTGGTCAACCTGTATTCGGAAGGCTCTGGCTACGGCAAGTCGTCGGTCCTCAAGACCGCGCTATCGGTGTGGAGCGGGGTGGCCGACAACACCAACGCCGAGACCTTGCTGATCGGCGACAAGACCGACATGGGCGGGGAGTTCAAGCTGACCCAGGCCAACTCGCTGCCGGTGGGACTGGACGAGATCACCGGGTCGATCACCAGCGGCGGCGTCGACCGCAAGCGCTCACAGGCGGCGCTGCGCCAGTTCATCTACAACTCCACCCAGGGGCGCGGCAAGACCCGCCTGAAAAGCTCGGCCGATGGGCTGCGCGAGTCCGGTTCGTGGGACACCTTCCTGCTGGCCACGGCCAACGCACCCATCGAGACGATCTTCGCCTCCGACGCCAACCGTTCCGGCGATGCCGAGCGGGCGCGAACGCTGGACCTGGACGGCAACACGATGCCGTTCATCAGTAACTTCGAGTCCGCGGGCATCGCCCGCACGGAGCTGGCCAGGCGCAAGCAGATTCTCACCAACGTGCTGCCCAACAACTACGGGGTCGCCGGCGAGGCGCTGCTGGAGGCGTACTTCGCCGACTTCGACACGATCAAGGCGCGGATCGAGGAGCTGATGGTGGACTACACCTACCGCCACTCCACCCGCGAACGCTTCATCGTGGCCAAGCTGGCCATCGCACGCGCAGCGTGGGAGGTGGCCACGCGCATCGGACTGGTCGATTACCAGTGGCCGCCGATCGAGGCGTGCATCGTCGATGCGATCGTGGCCCAACACGCAGCGCGCAAGGAGAGCACGTCGTCGGACCCGGACACCCTGCTCAACGAGTACATCCGCCTGCATGCCAGCCAGTTCGCCATGGTCAAGCACATCAACGGCAAGCCGGTGCCCTACGGCAGCCGCCCCCCGCGCGACCCGCTGGTCGGGCGCTGGGAGGTCGACTACAACCGGCTGTACCTGCTGCGTGCGGAGCTGCGCGCGTTCTGCGCCGACAACCGCGTCAACCTCAACACACTGGACGAATACCTCAAGCGCACCCGCTGTGTCCTGCACAAGGGCATCAAGGTCAGCCTAGGCAAGGGCCACGGAATTTCAGGCCAGCAGTACGCCATCGCCATCGACCCCATCAAAGCCGGGATCGTGGCACCACCGGACGACGAGAACGACAACGAAGGAGAGATTTATGGGTAGCCGCATCATCATGCCTGACGCAGCGCAGGCCACGCCCGACAAGAGCCAGCCGCTCGTGTTCTTCCACTACCCCTGTGCGGACGGCTTCACCGCCGCCTGGTGCGCGTGGCGCAAGCACCCGGACTGGGAGTACATCGGTGTCAGCCACGCTGATCTGGAGACGCTGACCGAGTCGCTGGAAATGGTCGACGGCCACTGGATGGGTGAGGACATCTACTTCCTGGACATCTGCCCCAAGCGCGATGTGCTGGAGAAACTGGCCGAGCTGATCGCATCCAGCGGCAAGAAGATCGTCATCGTCGACCACCACAAGAGCGCGCAGGCCGAACTGGAAGGCTTCGTCCACCCGACCGTGTCGGTGATCTTCGACATGGAGCGCTCTGGCGCTGGCATCGCGTGGTCGTTCTTCTGGCCCGAGCTGGACACGCCGCGGCTGGTGGCCTTCGTGCAGGACCGCGACCTGTGGCGCTTCCAGATCGATGGCAGCCGCGAGGTCAACCTGGTCCTGTTCAGTCACCACTACGACTTCTCGCTGTGGGAGCAGCTCTACCTGTCCATGGAGGACGAGGACACGCTGGACGAGATCATCCGCCACGGCATCGCGCTGCAGCGTAAGCACATCAAGGACATCGAGGAGATGATCGCCAACGGCGTGGACTGGCAGGTGATCGGTGGCTGGGAAGTGCCGGTGCTCAACGCCCCGTACTTCTACGCCAGCGAGGCGGGCAACCTGTTGTGCGTGGACCGTCCGTTCGCCGCCACCTGGTACGAGCGCGACGGTGCGCGCTACTACAGCCTGCGCTCGCAGGAAGGCGTGGGCCTGGACGTGAGCGAGATCGCGCGCATGTACGGGGGCGGTGGCCACAAGCACGCGGCGGGCTTCACCCTCAAGCTGCCGTTCGTGATGACCGACCTGTCGGCCTTCGTGAAGGGGGCAGACGCATGAGTGTCATCGCATACGACGGCCGCATCGTGGCTGCTGACAAGGCCGTGTTCAACTGCGGCATGACCGACAAGGTCTGCAAGCTGGTCCACCTGGAGGACTGCCACGGCGGCTCGCACTGGGTGGCCTCGGTCGGCGCGTGGAAGGCGGTGCTGGAGTTCCGCCAGTGGCTGCAGTGCGGCGCCATGGCTGGCGACTTCCCCGCCTCGTGCACCAACCCCGACATGGACAGCGAGCACCTGGTCATCTCGCCGAACTACCTGCCCCGGCTGTACATGCAGTCGGTCGTGCCCTACCACGAGTTCGGCGTGCCCTACGTGGCCGGCGAGCGCAACGCGCGCGGCGCGGTGATGGGGGCGATGCTGGCTGGCAAGAACGCGGCCGAGGCGGTGGAGCTGGTGGTCGACTGCAAGCGCTTCGATGCGGTGGGCTTCGGGGTGGACGCCTACGACGTGATCTCAGGGCAGAAAATCCGGTAGGTCCTGGGCGGCCCGGCTGGCACGCACCAGTCGGGCCTGGAGGCCACCGCTGTGGTCGTAGGCGTGGCCCAGCCGTTCGGCCACCGCATCCACGTCGTAGCCGTGCACCAGCTGGTTGAGCCCGGCCCACGACCAGCGGTCGGCCGCCGCCAGCGCCGCCCACTTGGGCAGTGCCAGCATCTGCGGGTACTGGCCGAAGTCGGGCGTGTCCTCGAACTTGCGCTGCAGGTGCCAGGTCGTGCGATCGTAGTCGTGCCGCCCCAGCACCGGCAGCCAGCCGCGGGCGCGATAGAGCTTGCCGTCGCCGGCCCGGTGGTTCCCCAGCCGGAACGCCTCGTGGTTGATCGGGTCGCGCGCGGTCCAGCGGGTGGTGTAGCTGCGCTCGTGCCGGCGCTGGGCCAGGGTCGGCTCCCACACCGCCTCCACCGTGACCAGCGAGTCGGTCTGGTGGCCGACCTGGGTGATGAAGTGGGCAATGGTGTTGCGGTCGGTCAGGCCGAAGGCGTGCAGCGCACGGGCCAGCGGCTGCGCCGCGAACCGCGCACGCTCGATCGCGCAGCCCATGGCGGCCACCAGCCACTCCGGCGACACCGCGTCCCACGCCGCCGGCAGCTCGTTGGGGTGCCCCAGCAGGGTCACACCATCCCCGCCACGATGAACACCAGTCCCAGCGTCAGGCCCACGCCGATGCCCAGGCCGCGCCAGAAGCTGCAGCACCAGCAGGTCTTGGCGTCGCCCGCCAGGGCCTCGGCCACTGCGCCAAGCGGGCTGTGCTCGCCACACAGGACCTTCTTGATCGGCCCCGGTTCTTCATGCTCGCTCATGGTTGGTTCGTCCTCACGGCCTGCAGGGCCGACGCCCGGATTTTATTCTGGACCTGCTGGGCATTGCTTATCAACTGCTCCACGGCCAGCACGCCCTCGTCGCTGCCGGCGGCGCGGTAGTAGTCGCGCGCCCGGTACAGCTGCGACAACGAGTAGCCGTTGACCCGCACCTGGTCGATCATGTTCTCGGCGCTGCGCATGACCGACAGGTTGCGCGCGGTGCCCGGGTCCACGCGCAGTGCGTTGCCAGTGCGCTGGGCCGCGCGCAGGGCCTGCTCGTATTCAGCGGCCTGCTGGGTGTAGTCGTCGCGGATGGCGAACTCGTCGTAGCGGTTCTGGTAGGAACGGGTGATCGCGCTACCCGGGCCCTCGGTTGCCGACCGCTGCAGGAAGGTCAGGGTGCTGCCGCCGGCCACGCGCGCGGTCTCCCACAAGCGGCCCGGGTACATGTCCAGCCCCAGGTTGTCCTGCGCCCACACCGCTGCGTCCTTGACCCACTGCGGGTCGCGCGAGCGACCGCGCTCGGCGTTGGAGGCGAAAGGGATACGCTCGCCGTTCGGGCCGCGGGCCAGGTTGGCGTCGATCTCGGTGTCGTTGCCCCACGAGTCCACGCCGAAAGCGGCCACGATCAGCGGCTGGGTGATCGCCGGGGCCAGGCCGTAGGCGTAGCTCTCGATCGGCGCGTCGGCGTCGGGGATGTTGAGCGGGGCGAAGGTGTCGATGATGGAGCCAGCCGTACGGCTGATCGCATCGCCCCAGCTCATCTTGCCCATGCTCGCAGCTACGACCGACTCGCCGGCGGTGAACGCCGCACGCGCTTCCGGCGCCAGCGGGAAGGCCAGGCTGTCGGTCAGCGGGATCGCCCGCCCGGCGTTCTGCCGGCGCAGGTAGCGGCTGCCGCCGTCCTCGTCGATGTCCTCCTCGTCACCCAGGTAGCCACCGGCCAGGCTCACGCCCAGCGCAAACAACGAGGTCAGCCCGAGCTGGCCGCTGCGGGTCTGGGCGATGCTGGTGAGCTGGCGAGCGCCGGCCACGGCCGGGTTGAAGAACATGAACATCGCCCGCGGCCACGCCGCAGCGCCACGGTCGGAGAAGTCGCCGGTGATCCGGCGCGACACGTCCAGGGCCTGGTCGAGCGTGCCGGGGTTCTGGGTGACGTAGTTGGTCAACGAGTCGTACGACTCGAACTTCTTGCCCGCCTTGAACTCGATGTAGGCCTGGAAGGCCGAGAAGCGGGCCATGTCCTCGGTGGAGTGCAGCACGTTGAGGAAGCGCGACGCGCTGGCCTTGCCGCGTGCGGACGCATCACCAGCCGCAGCCAGGGGGTTGAGTGCTTCCTGGAAGCGGGTGGTCACATCCTCCAGGCCCGAGCGCGAGCCAGGCGCCACGCCACCACCGTGCAGCCCGTAGAGCTTGAGGAACGGATCGTCGGTGGCGTTGGTGGCAGCGCGCCCGGCCAGCTTGCTCAGGTTGCCCGGCATCAGCGCCAGCGTGCGCTGCGAGACCTGGAGCGCCTCACGCGAGGTCAGCATGCCGCGCGCTGCCGCCTCCATGCCCAGCGTGGCCATGGTGGTGTCCCAGGCCACCGCCTGGGTCCAGAACGCCGGGGCGAAGGTCGTGCGCGTAGCGGCCATCAGGTGCGTCACCGCACCCATCGTGCGCACCGCCAGGCCCGGGGTCGCACGACGGGCCTTGAGGAACTGCTGCACGTGCGGATCGGAGAAGGTGATGGTCTTGCGGGTGCCGTCCTCGAAGAACACCAGCGAGTTCTCGCCGTGGAAGTCCTCCTCGCGCCAGGTGACATCGTCACCCGCGCGCCCCGAGCGTGCCGGCGAGGCCTGCTTGGCCTCCACCCGCGCGTCCATCAGCTGCGGGTAGGCACGGGCGGTGCGCGCGATCTCGGCGTAGGCCGAGTTGCGGTGCGCAGCCTTGACCTGCTGCTCCAGGTCGGCGAAGGCCACCATCAGCTGCTTGCTGTAGTCCACGGTGCGCCCGCCCTGGCCGCTGCCCATGCGCCCGCCGGGCTTGCCCACCAGGTCCGACCGCCAGTCCTTGAGCGGGATGTACTTCCCCCACGCACCGTCGACGATGGTGCCGTCGGCCTGCTGGCCGCCCAGCGACTTGTACTGCGCCTCGGAGATCATGCCCGACTGTAGCTGGTAGCCCAGCGTGTACTGCTTGGCCTTGTCGTAGCTGTCGGCCACCGCGTCCAGCACGGTGCGCTTGGCCGGGGTCAGCGACTCGATGAAGGCGGTGGCCGCCGCGTCGCCCGACTTGCCGTCGAAGGTGAAGCCGGTCACGTCGTCACCATAGTTGCCCGCGCCGCCCGGGATCGGCTTGCCGCGCAGACGCGCATTGCGCTCGACCACGTGCCGGGCGACCAGGTACTGCGACGCCTCGGCCAGGTTGGTCACGCCCGACTCGTTGATCGTAGTGGCGATCTTGCGGCCCAGGTCGCCCAGGGTGTCGAAGCGGCCGACCGCGCCGAGCCGGCGCATGGTGTTGCGCACGCGCAGCGACAGCTGCGGGTTGACCCCGCTGAGCGCTTCGGCTGCGTTGTCCATCTTGTCCAGGAAGTACCACTGCGACCCGTAGTCGGTCATGAACTTCCCGAGCATGTCCAAGGTGCGGGTGCCAGCCAGCTCGGCCGCGTCCGGGTTGACCCGGGCCACCGTGTTGCGCACGGTCTGGGCGATACCGCGGATGATCGGCGAGGCCTTGGCGTACTGGTCTACGAACGCCTGGCCCTCGACCGAGGGGTTGACGTCGCTGCTCTTGCGGGCGCGGATGCCGTTGTCCTGCAGCATCCGCCGGGCCTCGTCGGCCGTGTTTGCGACCCCGTCGAACCCGTCGGTGGTGGTCACCCGGTAGGTGCCGTCGCTCATCGGCAGCGCCGCGCCGCGCTTGGTCATCCGGCCGCCGACGATCTGCTCGCCGTAGTAGGCGTCGCGTGCGGAGTTGTCGGCCAGGTCCTGGGCCAGCTGCACGTCGGCCTGGTTGACCGGATCGTCAGCGGCGCGCGGGATGTCCACGTTGCGCTGGCGCTCACGAATCTGCCGCCACACCCGCTGCGCGGGGGACTCGTCGGCCGACCGCAGCACCCGCCCGCGCACGCCGCCGGACCGCTCCGCCAGCCGGCGCGAGTCCTCGATCACGCCCGGGGTGGCTTCGAGCACTTCTTCCAGCAGCGAGCGCTGGCCCTCGGGGGTCTTGAAGTAGCGACGCACCGCCTGCACCAGCTGGTCCCAGATCGACCGGGTCGGGCGCGCGCTGGGGGTGTTGGCCAGCTGCCGCTGGAACGCCTCGTTGGACCAGGCCTCGGCCACGAACTCGTCCAGGTTGGTGCGCCAATACTGGCCATTGTCCGGGAGCGCGGCCTTGGCCTCCTCGAACAGGCTCTCCAGCCGGCGAACGTAGCCGCGGGTGCGACCGGAGATGTTGCGGCCGGTGCCCTCGGCGTCAGCCCGCTGGACCTGGTGGATGGCGTCGGCCGTCAGCGCGTGGGCTGCTTCATGGGCGATCACCTTGTCGCCGTGCTGGGTGCCGACCAGGTCGTCAGCCACGAAGATCACGTCGTCGGAGCGATAGATGCCGTTGGTGCGGCCGGTACGTCCTTCCATGTCACGGCCCCGCCGGGCGACCATCGCGTCCAGCTCGGCGCGCGGCACGACCCGCACCTGGGTGGCCAGGCCGTGCTCGTGGGCCAGCGCCGCCAGCGCCTTCACGACCGGGTTGTCGGTCAGGCGCGCCATGCGGGCCAGCTCGAAGCCAGCCGTGGAGTTACCCCGGGCCAGCTGGTCGGAGACTTCCACCGGCCGGCCCCGGTTCGCCGGGCCCTCCGCGTCGCTGCGGAGAGCCCTCACGCTTTTGGGGGCGGACTGCCCTCCGCTCGCACCGCCGCGTCCAGCTCGGCGAGGGCTGCCTTGGCCGCCCGGGCCTGGACCGAACGCCCGCCGCCGGTGCGGCCCAGGCGGTCGAGTACGTCGCGCACCCGGCCCACGCTGTTGCTGGCGTAGGCCGCCTGCAGCTGGGCGTTGACCAGGGGGTCGTCGGCGATGAAGCGCTGGACTCCGGGCGGGATCGGATCAGCCACCGGAGCGCGCAGGAAGTCCGCCTGGGCCCGCGCAGCCTGGGCCTGGGCAGCCTCGGCCGTGGCCCGTGCGCCGGGCGTGGGCGCGCGCAGGAACGCATCCCCGGCAGCCTCGGCATCAGCTGCAGCCACCCGGGCCTGCTCCTCGGCCGCACGCTGCTCCTCGAACAGGCGCTGGCGCTCGGTCTCGGTGACGGTCTCAGCGCGCCGCTGCGCACGCTCGACCTCCAGCCGCTGCTGCTCGGCCGCGTAGGCGGCGCGTGCGTCCTCGCGGACCTGGCCGAAGGCGTCCGTCACCTGCTGGGTCAGGGCACGCGGCACCGGCCGCAGCGGGGGGTTGGCCGGCCGGCGGGCCAGGGCGTCGTCGATCTCCTCGGTCGACCAGCCCAGCGCTTCGGCGAACGCATTGCGCTGCGTCGCGTCCAGCCGGCGGAAGTTCGCCACGAACGCATCGTCGATGGCCAGGTCGATCGCCGCGCGGCGCTCGGCCACCGGGGTCAACGCGGCCAGGTCGTCGCGGATGGTGATGAGGTCGGCCGGGGACACGCCCCAGTCGGCGACCCCGTCGATGATGCGCTCGGGGGCGCGCAGGAAGTCGGCCGCTTCGACCCGGTAGTCCTGGTCGGTCAGCGTGGCGCCGTCCTCGGCCAGCGTCTTGGCGTTGACCTTGGCCAGCCCGGCGTTGACCTTGGCCAGCGCCCGGGTGGTGCGGGTGGTGAAGCTGCCGCGCTCCACCGGGGTGAGTGCGTCCAGCCCCGTCGGGACGACCGGCTCGATGTCGGTCTCCAGCGTGGTGGGGATAGCCTGCGTATCGGGGGCAGCGGGGGGGCCGCCTTCGGGCGCCGCTTCGGGCTCCGCTTCCGGCGGGCGCGACGGGTCCAGCTCGGCGTCGGTCCGGGCGCCACGGGCGCGGCGGCCCAGCAGGAGCGCGAGCGCTCCCTGGATGCCACCGCCGGCCAGGGCCGCACCACCCAGGTCACCGCGCGCGCCTTCCGGGAGCTGGGTGTTGCCAGCCGCCTGGCTCAGCACATTGCTGCCTGCGCCCAGCGCAGCACCGGTGGTCGCGCGACGGACCAGGCCACCGCCGGCGGAGATCGGCAGCAGGTTCAGGGGCGAGTCGACGGCGAACTGCACCGCGCCCGACGCCAGCGCCTCGGCGGGCGTGGCCCCAGCCTGGAGCGCGTGGTTGACGCTGGTAGCAGCCGCCTGGGCTGCAGCCGGCGACTGGATCAGCAGGTTGCGCGCCGCAGCTTCGGACAACGTCCGCTTGACCGCCGTCTTGGTGCCGTACTTGAGCGCGGTGCCCACGCCCACCGACCCGACCAGGCCCGGCAGCAGCCGGGCGATACCGTTGGTGATGCCCGCTGCCGAGGTCCAGTCCTGCGACGAATCAGCCGTCATCTCCTCGGCCGAATCGAACAGGCCCAGCATCACGTCACGCGACCACGGCGAGGTCTGCAGGATCGAGTCGGTCAGGGAGACCAGCATGCCGTTGCCAGCCGCGCGGTTCTCGTCGAACACCCGCCGGCGGTCGGTGCCAGAAGGGTCGCGCAGGATCGTCTCCAGCGCGCCACCCACGACACCAGCGATGGAGCCAATGGTTTCCAGGCCGCCGGCCAGCACCGAGGAGGGCACCGCGAAACCGGTGCCCTGCGCCGGCTCGGTCGCCGCTTCCGCCCCGGCCTGCTGCTCGGCCGTGAGCCGCATCATCAGCGCATTGGCCGACGCCTGCCGGGCCGCCAGCTGCTGGCGCTGCGCTTCGGCCAGCGCGTCAAGCTGGGCCTGCTGGTTGGCCGCCTGCTGTTCGGCCAGGCCGGTGATCGTGGAAGCGATCAGGGGGTTGACCGTGACGCCACCTACCTGGCGTGCACCGGGCATCTGGGACGGATCGACAGGGATCGTCCCGACGATCGGGACCTCACGCGACCCAGCCAGCAGGGGGTTCGTAATTGGCATAGCGGAATAGCTCGCTCAGGGACAGCTGCCGACGGGGGGGCGGCGCTTGGACCTGCGGCACGACCGGGGCCGTGCTGGCGGTCTGGAGCGGCGCGATCTGGGGGTAGTCTACACCAGTGAAATCCGCGCCCAGGCCGAGGGCGATGGACGTCATCGGTCGGGGCGGAGCGGGCTGGGCTGACGGAGCCGCCGGAGCCACCGGAGCCACAGGCATCGCTCCACCGCCAACCGCTGCCTGCGCGGCAGCCATGTAGTTCGCGTAGTCCTGCACGTCCGGGTTGCGCTGCAGGAAGCTGTCCCTGCCGATGCGGCCGTGCCCTGCGTAGTAGCCCACCCCGGCCTGGCCCCAGTCACCCCCAGCAAGTCGGTGCGCCCCCGCCAGATAGTTGGCTGCCCCACGCAGGTTCGTGTTGGGGTCCTCGATGTTGTTCCAGTCCACCCCAAGCATCTTGGCGGTGCCCGGCATCAGCTGACCCAGCCCGCGTGCACCAGCAACGCTGGTAGCCTTCGGGTCATAGCTCGACTCACGAATCACCAGGGCATCAAGCATCTGCCACGGGATGCCGTACTCAGCCGCTGCCTGCTGCACCAGCGGCAGGTACTGCGCGCGCCGGCGCTGGAGCGCCTCGTTCTGCAGCTTTTCAGTGTAACCGGCCATTACTGGTCGTCCGGGCCCAATACCATGGACAAGGAGATGTTGCCACCGGGCGCAGCACCACCAGACAGACCCGGGATCGCCCCGGGCTGGTTGCGGAAGTAGTTGCGCAGGTACTGGCGGATGAACTCGTCCTGGAACTGCACGGCCGGGTCATTGCTGGCCAAGGTCCGCTGTGCCTCCAGCAAACGCAAGGCTGCCGTCGAACCAGAACCCGCCGCCGCAGCAAGCAACCGCTGGATCGCCTGCTCACCGGCGTCGGCGCGCGCCTGCGTCGCCTGCGCACCGCCAGCCTGGGTCAGCGCCGGAGCCGAGAACGACTCGGGCACGTTGGGCAGCCCGGTGATTGCAGCCGGGCCACCCACGCCCGGTGCCAGATAGGCCGGGGCGTTCGGCGCGGTCCCATAGGGCAGGATGCCCGAGCCGTAGTACCCCGCGTCGGCCGCTGCCGACGAAAGACGGACCGGCAGCTGGGCCTGACCCGAAGCGAGCGCCGCAGCGGCCTGCCGCGACAGGGCGGCATCCAGTGCAGGCGTGGTGTTGTTCTCGACCAGGCCCAGCGCCAGGTTCGGGTCTTCGGCTGCGCCCAGGAACTGCTGGTCGACAAGCGCCTGCGCCGCGGCGCTGTCGCCGCCGGTGTTCTGGCGCGCCGCCAGGAACTGAGCCAGGTACTGCGGGGTCTGCCGCAGCTGCTGGACCGCGTCTGCGCGGGCCGCCACGTCCCGTGCCGTCAACGCAGCACGACCGCCCGGCAGCAGCCGCTGCTCGACACGCGCGCGCGACCAGCGATCAAGCTCGGACTCACCCGCCGGCAGCGAACGGGCCAGGCCCGACTGGGTCGCGTTGGCGTAGAAGTTGCCCGCCTGGATTTCCGGCCGGAAGGACACGCCGGTCGGCCGCGGCTGTACCGGCACGCGCGCTGCCACAGCCGGGTCAAGCGCCAGCGCAGTCAGCGCCTGTGCCACGGCAGGCGACATGGCCGTGACCTGCGTGCCGCCGCCTGCCGGCGAGCTGCCCGGCGCCACGATCGGGTTGGCTGCCTGGTACAGATCGAAGTCGTTGGCCATCGGCATGCCGCCGGGCGTGTTGTCGATCGATGCCGGCAGGTTGAACGGGTTGACCGTGTCAATGACCGCTTCTACCGGGGCCATCTGCTGGATGGGCGCGGCGCGCCCAGCGGCAACAGCAGGCACACCCGCCGCCGTGGCCGGCGCACCGGCTGCTGGCGCCAGGCCCATGGTGCGCGCGATCTCCGGCGGCCCCCACGAGTTCACCATGTCGAGCGCCGGATAGGGATTGAACGCCTGCGTGGGCTGGCCGCTGGACGACAGGCCGATGTTGTTGGCGAAGTTCAACGCGCGGCGCGGGTTCCGGGTGAGCAGGTCAACGCCCTGCGCGGTGCCCGCCGCCAGGCCATAGCCCGTCAGCTCCAGCAGGTCCGACAGGTTGCCGCCAGCCTGGTTGAGCCAGCCTGCTGCACGCTGCGCGGCGATCTCGTCTGCGGTAAGCGGTCGCGTTGCCATCAGAACCCCCACGACATGTTCATGCCCAGCGGCTGGTTGAAGGAGTAGCGGGGCAGGTTCAGCAGCTGCGACGCCCGCGACATGCCCGACTGGGAGAGCGGACTGGGCGTGACCACCGCATTGTTGCCGAACATCCGCGCGAGCGCGTCAGTCCCCTCGAAAGCGGCCATCGTCGGGTCAGTTGCGCTGGCCAGGGCGACCGAGCTGGTCGGCTGCGGCGTACCCATCTGCCGGTTGCGCTGCTCGTCCAGCATCGCAAGCAGACTCTCCAAGTCACTCTGGTTGATGGTGGCGTCGGACAACGAGTTGATGCGGTCGGCCGTCAGCCGTGCCTGCGCGCCGGACACCGCATACGGACTGATCGCGTTGGCGTCCTGCATCTGGCGCATGCGGTTGTTGATGTCGATGCCGCCGAGCAGGCCGCCGTAGAGCGCCTGGCCCATGCCGCCGCCAAACAGGCTGCTGCCGCCGAAGTACGACGTGGGCTGCGGAGCGAAACTGTAGACAGCCATCAGACACCTCCCGGCACGTAAGCGTCCATCACATCCTCGCTGAGTTCGGCCTGCCGGGCCGGCGGCACGAACGGTGCGGCCGACGGGACAGTCGGGTTGAGCAGGTCACCGAACGGGGAGCGCCGGAAGTTGGTGCTGGGCGTGCCCAGCCGCGTGGGCGCCTGCAGCGTGTCGGTGTACCAGGACGGGGTCAGGTCGAAGTCAGCCATCACGCGCACCCACAGTTGTCTTGCGGCGGGTTGAAGAAAATCTGCAGCAGCGAGGCCAGCAAGCTGCCCAGCAGGGCCAGGTCGCTGATGTTCTTCTCGGCCGTGCGCCGCAGCGACTCGGCCAGGAAGGCATAGTTCTCGCCGGCCGAGGACATCAGCTTGGCGCCCAGGTCGATGCGGCCCTGGTAGGCCTGCTCGAAGCGGATGGCGGCGTTGCCGATCAGCTCGGTGTTGGCCTTCCACATCATCTGCCGCTCGCTCTCGCGCGCTGCATTGGCCGCGCCCACAGTGGCCAGCACCTCGGTGCGCAGCAGGTCGCACATCACGTTGGCGTTGATGCCCACGTTGTAGCGCTTGGCGATGCGGCAGGCCTCGGCCTTCTTGGAGGCGGTGACCATCGAGGCGTCGGCGCGCACGCGCGACAGGATGCCGTCGTAGTCCGGCTTGTAGCCGCACATGACGTAGTCGCAGAACTTCTGCCAGATATTGTCGTTGCACTCGCGGATGGCCTGGGCGTGGGTGGTGAACTCCTCCAGCCCGACCTCCATCATCTTGTCGGTCAGCTCGCGCCACACCTGCTCGGCTTCCTCGGCCTGGTCGATCTGGTCCTGGTTGGCGAACTTGCCGATGACCGTGCCGATCAGCGAGCCGATGCTGAGCCAGCGCCCGTCGTCCCGGCGCGGCACGCGCACCTGGGAGATGTGGGGCGAGGAGATGGAGACAGCATTGGGCGCAGACGCGGAGGCATTGCCGGTCTCGGCCTGCTGGGTCATGCAGTCAGCCATGGCTCACCTCCTAGACGCTGTTGCCCACGCCCAGGCCCAGTTGGGTCAGGTCCTGGATCGAGGTCTCGAAGTGTACCTCACGGATCGATACGCCGCCGGCGACCTCGAACTGCCAGTCGATCCCGCGCCGGGCCGGCACGCGGAACGGCTCGCTGGAGAACACCGAGCGGCTGAAATACTCCTGGCCGTCGGCCAGCAGGCGGAAGGTCACGAACGGGCGGATGCCCCGCAGCTGCGGCTCGAAACAGCGCAGGTTCGGGTTGGCGTCGAAGAAGGCGTCCTCGTGGCAGTCGCCGTGGCGGTCGTTCCAGGCTCGCAGCATGGCCCGGGCGCGGGTGACCTTGGGGTCCTCGCGCGGGAAGTCGGCCACCACCTTGGCCGCCGCCGGCCACCACCAGCCCGGCATCGTGAACACCCGGCTGCGCCAGCGGCTGCGCTGGACCCCCACGCCGGCCCCGAACTGCCGCAGCCGCGCCCCGTTCTCGTCGGCCTGGACGACCGTCAGCGCCGTGTCCGGGGCGGCGTACAGCGCGCTGGCGCGCAGGGTCAGCAGGGCCAGGTAGCGGCCCCGGTCCTGACGGTAGTGGCTGCCGGGCAGCACGAACGCGCGCCGCGGCGCGAAGCCCCACAGCCGGCCGTTCCAGTACGCCAGCCGCAGCCCGGCCGGGTCGAAGTCCTGCCACTCCAGGTCGGTGCTCTCCAGGGCCAGGATCGACTGCGCCTCCGGGCCGCCCAGCTGCATCAGCCCGTGGATCGAGGCGTAGACCAGGCTGCCCTCCATGACCGTGCCGCAGTGCCGGGAGGCACCGGGCTCCCACACGCTGTACTCGCGCGGGGTCACCGCCTCGGGCGCGGCGCCCGACAGGAAGTAGGGCGTGCCCTCGGTCACCACGTAGCCCAGGTAGGTCTCCTGGCCCTCCACGTCGGCCGTCACCCCGTACATCCCCAGGATCGGGAAGCGCACGCGCTTGCGCCACAACGGCGGGTAGGCGTGGGGCTGGCGGGGCTCGGACAGCCAGAACTGGTCGCCGGCCCACACCGCCACCATCTGGTTGCCCAGCACCGCCACCCCTTCCAGGCACTCCGGCGGGGGGTAGTGGTCCTCGGTCATCAGCGCCTCGCCCAGCGCCAGCGAGGGCATCTGGTCAACGTAGCCGACCTGGACGATCGGGGTCTGGGCGACGAACAGCCAGGCGGCCAGGCCGTCGCTGGCGGCCACCGCGCGGTACCAGCGGCGGGCCACCGCGTTGGCCGGCGCCGGCGCGTTGTCCAGCAGGGCCACCGCATCGCCGTTGCGCACGTCCACGATCTGGGAGGGCAGGGACGGGGCCGACTCCTCCTCGCACTGGGTCACGTAGGTGAACACGTACGACCGCGCCTCGGGCGCGTCGGCCCCCGGGGCGCAGGCGATGTCGTTGGGGTTGGGCGCCGCCTCGCAGTTCAGGGTGGGGAACTGGACCGCCGGGGCCTGCCCGACCGCCACAGCGGCCACGGGCGGGGCGGCCGGGGGCTCGATGCCCACCAGCACCGGCCCTTCCTTGTCGATCACCCACGACGCACTGGAGCGCCACAGGCGCCCATCGCGCACGAACAGGAACGCCGACTGCCCGCCGCGCTCGGACGGGTCGGGGACGACGTAGGTCGCCTCGGGGAACCCGACCCACACCGGCCCGGCCCGGTACAGGGTGGCCACCGGCCCGGTCAGCGGCAGCCCGTCCACGCCCACGACAATGCCCGCGTCACCCAGGCCGGGCAGCGGGTCGATGCGGGCGCCGTACAGGTCGCAGTTCTCGGCCAGCTCGGCCGCGTTGGGCGGGAGGTCCTGTCCGTCGATCTTTGGCGCCATCCCGTCGAAGGTGGTCAGCCGGGGCATGGTCAGGTCCTGAAGAAGGGGAACAGGACGCCGGGGCACATCAGCATGTAGCCGTCCGGCCGCCCCATCAGGGCGTCGCGGGCGCCGATGACGGTGGTCGGCAGGGCCGGCCCCTCGGTGGTGGCCAGCGAGACGACCTCCGTGCCACACGCCGCACCGTCGCCACCACCTCCGCCACCGCCACCGCCACCACCACCGCAGCCGGAGGCCACCATCTCCACCAGCTTGGCGCAGTCGATGCTCAGGGTCCGGGTCTGGCAGTCCCACACCAGCGGGTCGACCACCTCGAAGGGGGCCTCGCTGGCGATAGCCAGGACCGCGTCGCGGGTGGTGGCGTCGTAGCGCAGGCGGCTGTTGCTGGTGAAGCAGTCGCAGGTGGGGTTGTCGCGGACGATGTCGAACATGTCGCCGTTGGTGGCCACCACCCGCACCGTCTCGCAGCAGTCGCCGCACGCATCCACCAGGGTGGCGTAGAAGAACTGCCCGGTGGTGAGCACCGGGAACTGCATGCCGTGGTCGGTCTGCAGCTGGATAGATGCTGCCCCCAGTGGCACCGGCTGCGCCGTGTAGCCGACACCACTGAGGGAGCATGGCAGGGCGGGATAGCGGACAGGGCAGGCCATGTCAGCTCCCCAGAGTCTGGGCGATCTTGTCGTCCACGTAGAAGCTGGTGACCTCGCCCTGGATGCAGGTGCCGAAGGCGAACGAACGCGGCCCCAGGCCCGACACGTCGCGCGTAACCGGGACCATGACCGTGGTCGGGTCGGTGGCATCCCAGTCGGCGATGTGGTCGTAGCGCACCACCTCGGATTTGATCCGGTCGCGCAGGGTCAGGTAGACGTGGTTGCCCACGCCGGTGACGTTCAGGAGGATCGCATCACCCCGGCGCAGGGCGACCTCCACGTCGGTCTGCCGCATGCCGCGGGCGATGGTGGTGCGGTAGTTGTCCAGGTTCTTGACGCTCATGCGCAACCTCCGGCGCCGTCCACGGCGGTGATCTGGCCGGCGGCATTGATGGTCAGGCACGTGGTGCAGTCCACACAATAGGTGCCCGGGGCCACCCCGGTCGGCTCGGTGCCAGCGCCGATGGACTCGATGAACTCGCGCAGCTGCAGCGGGTTCCACTCCACCACCACGCAGGTCAGGATCGGCCAGGACTGGGGGGTGGTGCCGTCCTGCCCACGCTCGACCAGCAGCTCGGTGGCCACGCTGCCCACCACCCGCACCACCTCGCGCCGGCTGCCGCTGCGCAGGGTCAGGTAGTAGTGCGTACCCGGCGCCACGGCCAGGCCCGCCGCATCCGCCGGCGCGATCGACAGGGTCGTGTCGTCGGCGGTGGCTGCGCTGGACAGGACCGAGGTGCGGCCCCACTGGGTTGTGCTCAGGGACATGTCTGACATCCTCCGCAGTCCACTTCCTGGGTCAGCGGCAGCTCCTCGACCAGGTCGGGGAAGTCGCCGCACATCGGCCCGCAGCTGCACATGGTCAGGCACTGGCCACAGGTCCCGCAAGGCCAGTCGTCCTGGGTCGCCCCATCGGTCTGGATGACCGCCTTGGCGAACGGCTTGACCAGCAGCACCGTCCCCACCTCGCAGTCGTTGATGAATACGTCGCCCTCGAACTGGCCGGCCGGCGCCTCCAGGAAGCAGTCGGGCCAGGCGAAGGTGACCGACCCGTCCAGGTTGGTGGCGCTGGGCGAGATGCAGATCAGGATGTTGCACAGGCCGCGCCGGCGCAGGTTCATGGCCACCTTGGTGACGACCATGGGGATGCGCGCCGGGTCGCAGCCCAGCTCCGACAGCACGAAGCTGCGCTGGACCTCGCGCGGCAGCATGGTGATGGCGTCGCGGGCGCGCGCCTTGGGCGGGCAGCAGCGCGGCTCGCACACCGGCTGGCAGCACGGGTCGCAGCCGCCGATGTCCGGGGCCTCGGGGAAGCAGTTGCGCCGCGCATGGGTGCCGAACAGGGAGATGACACGGTCGACCATGGCTCACCTCGGCTGCAGGAACGGGCGGTTGACCATCATCATCGGCCCCCGCGAGTAGTTCGACCAGCGCCGGTTCTTGGCCTTGACCAGCTCCACGTTGTAGAAGCGCTCGTACTGGTCGGCCAGGCCCAGGTTGCTCCATTCCTGCTTGGGCATGCGCAGCAGCTCGGCCAGGGCCCCGCACTTGACCGCCTCCATCCACTGCTCGTAGAGGTGGCGCGGCAGCTCGCAGTCGTCGCGGGCGATGGCCCAGGCGTAGCGTACGACCAGCAGGGAGCCGTCGCGCGGCATCCAGCGCATCACCAGCACCGGCTCCATGCCGTCGCGGTGCCAGTCCCAGAACTTGGCCCCGGTCACGGTGCCGGGGTGCTGCAGGCAGCCCTCGCCGGTCTCGACCGACTCGATCGTGACCAGCTGCTGGCAGTGCGGCAGGACCAGCGGGTAGTCGCGGACCTGGCACTGGGCCTCCACGGTGATCTCGTCCTGGAAAATCTGCGACTCGCGCATGAACCGCACGATCGCCTCGCGCAGCACGTGCTGGAGCACCACCGACGGGGCGTCGGGCGCATGCAGCGCGACGAAGTCCTCCAAGTCGGCGACGGTCTTGCTCACACGGGCACCTCGGCAGGCTGCTGCGCCACGGTCGGGACCATCGTCGGGTTGGCCTTGTAGGCGCCCATGAGCGCCACGCCGTTGGCCCAGTGCTTGTCCCGGTGCTCCCGGGTGGTGACCGACTCCAGGTCCCGGCCCCAGGCATAGTACAGCATGAACTCCTTGAGGATCGGGATGGTCTCCTCCGGCAGCGGCAGCTCCTCATCCAGCGACACGAAGGTCGGCACGTCGTAGCAGCTGACCATGATCCGGTAGGTCCCGGTGTCGGGCACCGGCGGGGACACGTAGAAGCCCTGGAGGTTGCCGGCGTCGAGCTGGTAGCTGCTGATCTTCCAGCCGCCCCTGGACTGGCACACCGGCCGGTTGATGGTGGTGGCCGCCCGCAGCGAGGTGCGGTGGGCGAACGAGGTCAGCTGGCCGTTGCGATCGACCGACCCGGTGATCCCCCGCAGCTCGCTGCAGCCGGCCCCCAGCTTCTGGTAGCTGCCCGGCTGCAACGTGACCACCTTGTCCACGGTGAACAGGTGCTTGAGGTTCAGGGCCAGGATGCGCACGGCGTCCTGCAGGTAGGTCAGGACCTCGTCCTCGGACCAGTGGGTGAACTCGAAGCACTCCTCCTGGTCCACGAGGTAGGTCGACACCTGCTCGACGACTTCGCGCAGCTTCGCCATGGGTCAGTCCAGGGTGGCCAGCGGGGCCTGTGCCGAAGCGGACAGGACTGCGCCGCGCACATCCTTGGAGGTGCCCACGCGCTTGCGCTTGGCCGGCTTGGCGCTGGGGTCGTTGGCGGTGGTCAGGCGGCGCTGGCCCAGCGACTTGAGGGTGGCCTTGTAGGCGTCGCGCGCCGCGTGGACCTCCTCGTCGGTGTAGAGGTAGCGGCTGCCCTTCTCCAGCAGGTACTCGTTGGGCTCGCGGCCGTCCCACGGCCACACCACGCCATCACGGTCGACCAGGGCCAGCGGGTTCTGGGTGTGCATTGCGGTTCTCCTTTGGGTATCAGGGTGGGGTGACGGTGACATAGTAAACGCTGCCGGGGACCAGCGTGGTGGGCGTGGCCTCGGTGAACACCAGCGCCCCCAGCGGGGTCGGCTCGGCCACCAGCGGGCCGGAGGCCAGGACCGCGCCGCCGGCGGCGTGCAGCGTGGCGATGGCGCCCTCGTAGGCGGCAGCGGCCGGGAGCACCCCGTAGAACTGGATGCCGATGCCGAGCGGCTGCGCGCACGGGCCGCCGGTGGGCACCGCGCTGACGGCCACCGTGAACGGAGCGTCGGGCACATCGCCGATGGGCGTGCCGATGGGCGCAGGCGGGCCGTCGCCGGCCACCAGGCCGATCACGTCGTAGGTGCAGTCGCCGTCGGGGACGACGCCGGCCTGGGCCACGAACGAGAACACGACGGGGTTGCCGTCGAACAGCGGCTGGGGCGGGGGCGGCGGAGGCAGGGGACCCACGACCAGGAGCGCGGTGTAGGGCGGCGAGGTGAGACCGTCATCGTCGGTGGCGGTAATCGTCAGGCTGTACGTGCCCGCGGTGGTCGGCGTGCCGGTGACCGCCAGCGCCGGGTCGACCGCCAGCCCGGGCGCGGTGGTGCTGCCGGCGAACGTGAAGGGCGAGGTGCCGCCGGTGATGGTCGGGATGAAGGCGTAGGGCGAGTCCACCTCGCCGACGGGCGGGGTGCCGGAGAGCACGAACAGGTCCGGCAAAGGCGTGACCGTGACGTAGTAGGTGACGCCGTCGGTGAGCGAAGCGTCGACGGGCATGTGGGCGATCAGCCCGAAAGCCTCTATCCACTCCAGGACAGCCGTGGCCACCAGGACGCCAGAGGCGTCATAGAGGTGCACCGTGGCACCGTCATAAAGCAGGGGCGAAGGCGTCGCCTCGGAAAAAATCGCGGTAAAGATCAGCGGCGGGACCTCACAGGTCCCCTCCGAGTACACCGACGCGACAACAGCCGTGGCACTCGGCGGGGTGCCGACGAAAGCGCCCGCAGGCGGCACCGCCGCCGGGCTGACACCGACCTGCGTGCTGGTGCACTCACCGATCGTGGCCGTGGTGCTGCCGGCTACGAAACCGAACACGACGGGGTTGCCGTCGAAGTCGGGCTGCGGATCAGGCGGAACCCAGGGCTGCGGAGTGATCGTGACGTAGTAGGTGGCGCCGTCGGTGAGCGGAGCGTCGATGGTCCCGATGCCGAGCAAATCAATGTCCAGATGCCCGGTAGCCGTGGCCACCAGGACGCCAAAGGCGTCATAGAGGCGCACCGTGGCACCGTCATAAAGCTGGGGTGAAGGCGTTGGTGCGCCAAAAGCGACGAAAAAGAACAGGGGCTGAGGGCCTTCACACACACCCGTGGTCTCTATTGACACGACAGTAACGCCAGCGCTCGGCGGTGCGCCGACGAAAGCGCCGATGGTGGACGGCGGCATCGCCGCGCGGACCCCGACCTGCGTGCTGGTGCACTCATCGATCGTGTCCGTGGTGCTGCCGGCCACGAAACCGAACACGACGGGGTTGCCGTCGAAGTCGGGCTGCGGATCAGGCGGAA
>CAZNJG010000032.1:0-40043 GCA_964573305.1 uncultured Opitutaceae bacterium | reverse complement strand
CCAACGACGGCCAGCATCAGGACACCGGCGCGAAGATGATCCACGCCGCCGACGAAACGACCTCCACGATCGTCTCGAAATCCATCTCCGTCGGCCAGGGTCGCGCCACCTATCGCGGACAGATCCACATCCCGAAGCACTTGAAGGGTTGCAAAAACAACACCGAGTGCGACGCGCTGCTGATCAACACCAACAGCCGCACCGACACCTATCCCGCGATCACCGTGCGCGGCGACAAACACGCCACCCAGCACGAAGCGAGTGTGTCGAAGGTCAGCGAAGACATGATCTTCTACATGCAGCAACGCGGCCTCACCGAAGCTCAGGCCATGAGCCTCGCGGTCAACGGCTTCATCAACGACCTCGCCCGCCAGTTCCCCATGGAATACTCGGTCGAGCTCAAGCGCCTCATCGACCTCGAAATGGAAGGCTCCGTCGGCTGACGCCGACGGAATGACCGAGTGACCCATGACCATTTTCCCAATGGTCGGAAGTCACTCGGTACCTCCGAAACTCCGACACTGGTCATTGTTCATTGGTCATTGGTCATTCTCAAAAAATGTCTGCCTCTCCTCTTCCCGTTCAATCCTCCGCCACCGGCCTCAACGCCGCTCGCTTCGGTGCCCATGTCGCGCAACGCAACAACCTCCCGAAATGGTGGCTCGATGCGAAACAAGCTGCGTGGAACGAGTTCGTCGCGCGCCCGTATCCGACGCGCAAGGACGAGCTCTGGCGCTTCTCGAACATCCAGGGTTTCGCGTCGCTCGACGGTCTCGAAATTTCCGAGCCCGCCGCCGGTTCACCCGCTGCGCCTGCCCTCCCGTCGTTTAGCCGCACAGCCGAACTCATCTTCGCCAACAATCACCTCGCTTCCCGCACCGCGCTGCCCGCCGATCTCGCCGCCAAGGGCGTGATCTTCAGCCCGCTCGAAGAAGCGCTCGTGAAACACGGCGACATCGTCCGCGCCTATTTCCAAAAACATCCCGCGGCCCTCGGCGGCGAAAAGTTCGCCAGCCTAAACACCGCCCTCGCCTCCAGCGGCGCATTTCTCTTCGTACCCAAGGGCGTCGAAATCACTGAACCATTCGCGGTGCAGCACATCGTCAGCGGCGAAAACAAAGCCATCTTCCCGCACACGCTCGTGATCCTCGAAGATCAGGCCCAGGCAACCGTCATCGAGTTTTTCGCCAGCGCGGAAGCGTCCGTCCGCAACTTTGCCTCGGGCGTGAACGACCTCCATGCGAGCACCGGCGCGCAGCTCACCTACATCGGTGCGCAAAACTGGTCCGACACGTCGCTCGCGATCCACAGCAACAGCATCGTCGCGCAAAAAGACGCGCGCGTCGTCTCGCTCAACATCCACCTCGGCGGCAAGCAAGCGCGCCACGAATCGCACAGCCGCCTGCAAGGCCCGGGTGCGCACTCCGAGATGCTGGCGCTCACCGTCGCACAGGGCGCGCAAGAGTTCGATCAGCGCACGCTGCAAACGCATCAGGCGCCCAACACGAGCTCCAACCTGCTCTACAAAAATGCACTGCTCGACACAGCCCGCACGATCTTCTCCGGATTGATCGTCGTCGAAAAAGACGCGCAGAAAACCGACGCGTACCAGAGCAATCGCAACCTCATGCTCAGCGACGACGCCGAGGCCAACAGCCTCCCCGGCCTCGAAATCGAAGCCAACGACGTCCGCTGCACGCACGGCGCCACCAGCGCCCGCGTTCCCGCCGAGCAGGAGTTTTATCTCGAGTCCCGCGGCATCAAACCCGCGCAAGCGCACGAGCTTCTCGTCTTCGGTTTCTTCGAAGAGGTTCTGGGCAAACTCGAGAGCGAAGAACTGCACGACGTCCTTCGCGATCTCATCCGCGCAAAACTCGCGCGCTGATCCCTCACGCCGGTCCTCACACCCCGGCGTTCATAAACGGTGACGTGGTCGCAAGCCGGCCCGTCACCGTTTTTGTTTTCACCACTCGCAACGCGGCATCGTTGCGCCGAGTTCGAGATTTCTCACGACACGCCGGGACTACTCTTTGATGAATTCGCCGTCGGCCTTGATCGCGATTTCGTCGCCGATCGCTGCGGTGGGAAACTTCGGACCGATGCCGAAGTCGGAGCGTTTGAGCGTGCCGGTCAGTTGAAATCCTGCCGTGTGCTTCTCCTGATTTAATGTCGTGCCGCGATACCAAAGGTCCATCACCACGGAGCGAGTCACTCCGCGCATCGTCAATTCGCCAGACAGTTTATAGCGACCATCGCCCGCCGGCCTCAGCGACGCGCTTTTGAAGGTCATCGTCGGATATTTCGACACTTCGAAAAAATCCGCGCTGCGCAGATGATCGTCGCGTTTTTCAACTTCGGTATTGATCGAGGCGACATCCACCGTGAGCGCGAATTGCGCGTCACTGAAATCCGGTTTCGTCGCCGTGATGGTGGCTTCGAATTGATTAAAAACACCGCTCACTTCGTTGATGCCGAGATGGACGACGGAGAACGAAAGTCTCGAATGCGGCGGATCAGCTTTCCACGTATCTTTGGCGGTCGCGATGATGGGAGCAACGAACGCGAGCGCGAACAGGGGCATGATGAGTTTCATAGGGTAAAAACCGTCGTATGACGGGTGCGCCAAGATTCGATTCATCCCCCTCAATCGCAAACCAGCGGTCATGATTCCGCCACCCAGCCGCCGACCAGAGCCACGCGATGATTCGTGAGGTGCGCGCGCTTTCGTTATTTTTCGCTCGGGCCCAAGCCTTTGCTGCGCGCCAGCGGTGCTCGCGTTTGCAGGAGGTCCAACTGCGCTTCTTTCAGCAGATCATAATTTTTCAGGATGCGAATCACCTGGAGCGTGTCGCTTTTCCCGTAGCTGCGGTTGGGCTCAATCTTCTCGATCAAATCCAGCAGCATCGCACGAAACGAAATGATCGCATCGACGCCCCGCTCCTTGAGGAGTTGGAGACTTTGCGAGCGAAACGGTTCGGCCGTCGGCAGACTCGGCAGCACCAGGATCTTCGTCGGCAAGGTTTCATCCTCCTCCAACGCCGCGGCATCGGACGGAAACAACTTAGGCACTTCCTTCAGCACGTTCTCCTCGAGGAAACGAAATACCTCCGGACTGCTCTGCAGCATCTTCGGTGTGAAACGTCCCGTGTGCCACGGCTTCACAACGACGATCGCACGGTGGATGTAGGCGAGCTCACTCGAAAACAGAAAAAAATCCGGCTTCCGCTGATCGCGTCGAAAGGCCGGATTATACACCAAAAGATCGATCTCTTCCTCGCCGGTTTTGCGGCGCGCCTGCACATCGTATTTGCGCAGCTGGCGGACCAGAAATCCGTTCTGCTCGAAATACTCGCGGACGATACCTTCATCGATGGCGGACATGGCGGGGAAAGAAATTTTCGATTCTCGATTCTCGACTTCCGAGGAGTGGTCGCGACGACATTCGACTGCCGTGAACCGTTAGCGAATCCTGCGCAGTCTCGCGAGACAAACCATCCGGCTCCGCCTCATCGCAAAGCGACCATCGAGAATCGAAGACCCAAAACGGAAATCACACCGCGCCCACTTCCTTGAAGCACGCCTCCACCAGCGCCGGTTCTATGCCGCTGTGCGTCGCCGCTTCGCCCAGCGAATGCAGCACCACAAAGCGCGGCATCCCCGCGCGCACTTTCTTGTCTCGCGCCGCCGCCGCCATCAGCGCCGTCAACGACAGCGATTCTTTCAACCTCACGGGAAGCGCGTGACGCGTGAGCACATCCTCGATACGCGCCGCGTCGGCCGCGCTGATGTATCCAAGTTTCTGTGACAAACGTCCCGCAGCCGCCAAACCGATCGCGACGGCCTCGCCGTGCAGATACACGCCGTAGCCCGTCACCTGCTCGATGGCGTGACCGAAGGTATGTCCGAGATTGAGCAACGCACGGCCGCCTTCCTTCGCGAGTTCGCGTTCGTCCGCCTCGACCACGCGCGCCTTGATGGCGCAGCAGCGATGGATCGTCTCCGTCAGCCCGGGGCTGCGCACGCCGAGCGGCGAACGCTCCAGGCGCGCGAACAATTCCGCATCGCCGAGCAGTCCGTACTTGATCACCTCGGCCATGCCGGCGGCGAATTCGCGCGGCGGCAGCGTCTCAAGCAACGCCGTCGCGATATACACCGCGCGCGGTTGATGAAACGCGCCGACGAGATTTTTTCCCGCCTTCAAATTGATGCCCGTCTTTCCGCCCACCGAGCTGTCCACCATCGCGAGGAGCGTGGTGGGGATTTGATAAAATTCGATGCCGCGCAAAAAAGACGCCGCGGCAAAGCCGCCGAGATCGCCGATCACACCGCCACCGATCGCGACGAGCGCCCCGGCGCGATCCACCCGATGTTCCGCCAGGAAGTCCCAGACTTTTCCCAACTCGGAAAGCGACTTCGCCTGCTCGCCCGGCTCCACCACAAGCACCGGCGCATCGCCGACCATGGCACGCACAACCGCGCCTTGATGCGTCATCAGATTCGCATCGGTCAGCACCACCACCTGCCGCCCGCCGGCGAGCAGTTCATCGAGTTTTTCCCTGACCACGCCAGCCAGTTCGGCCGCGAAATAGATCGGATAACTGCGCTCGCTGAGATTGACGGTCAATGTGGCTGACATAAGCGGAGCGTTAAAGCCCCGTTACGCCAGCCGGTCAATGCGTCGCTCATGCGCGCGGACGCGCCTTCATGCGGAGCTGGCGCAAACGTTCTTCGGCTGCGCGCAAATCCTTCAAGGTCTCCAGCACGCGCTCCATGCCCGGGCCGCCCATTTCTGCGAAGCCGCGCGCCTGCAATTCCTGCAAACTCCGCCCGAGACTTTCGAAGCCCGCCTGGAACATCGGCGCACTCGCGCGAGCCGCCGCCGGCGAACGTTCCGGATCGAGATTTTCCAGCACGAACTCGGCGAGAAAATGCGGCTGATGTTTCTGGAACAGCTCCGTGCCGAAACGAAACAACTCGGCTTCGACCGGCTTGAAAATCGTCACCCCGCGTTCTTCCCACACACGCGCGAGCGCGAGACCTTCGTCCACCGCATCGGTCGCTTCGCCGATTTTTTCGCGAAGATCCGTGCCGGCCGGCGCTGCCGCCAGTTCGGTCGCCAGCGCGCGACAGATCGCATGACGCGCCTTGAGCGCCACGTCGGTGAGCCCGGGTTGTTCGCGCTCCAACGGACGCAGCACATCGCGGGCGGCGATCGCCGATTCGCGCGCCTCCGCCACACGTTCCGGCGCCTGCGCCAGGAACAATCCCGCGCGATTCAACCATACGCAGGCGTACAAGTGACGGCCTTCCGGACGTTCGAGCAGGCGATGATCTTTCAACAACGCGATCGCTTCATCGAAACCCGCGAGCGTTTCAGTCACGGCGCCTTCGCCACCGAGCGTTTGCCGCGTGATCGCACGGTTCATCCACGCCACGGCGAGGCGATGACGGAACCAGTCGTTTTCATCGACCGGCAGAGTTTTCAACAACGCCAGTGCCTCGTCGTAACTGCGCAACGCCTCGGCCAGCGCCTCAGGCGTGCCGAGCCGCGTCAGCGCATCCGCGCGATTCATCCAGCCAGCGACCAGACCAAAATGAAATTGATGATTCGGCCCCGCCGGCAGATCGCGGCGCAATGCGACGCACGCATCGAAATCTTTCACCGCCTCCGTCAGTTTTTCCGGCACGCCGGACGCGAGCAGCGCGAGTCCTCGATTGAGCCGGACGTTCGCCAGATCGTCGCGGCGAACATCTTCCGACGGGCCTGTGGCAGACGTCGCTTCCATCACGCGGATCGCCTCATCGTATCCCGCGAGCGCGTCGGTGAGACCTTCGGAACCGCGACTGCGCAGCACATTCGCGCGACCGAGCAGGGCCAGCGAGAACCAGCGCAACGGATCGCCGCCTTGCTCCGCGAAAGGACGCAGCCGCGCGAGCCCTTCGTCGAACTGCTGCAACGTCCAGGCGAGCCGCGAGGGATCTCCCGTCGCGGCCGATTGCTCCGCCGCCTGCAGGAATGCGAGGGCTTCGGCGATCTTTGGGTTGGGAGCGGAGGCGGCGGATTCGTCCATGAGGTTTCTGCTTTTGAAAAGCGTCCGCAAAATCAGACACCCACCGCCACCGTCAACACACGCTTTTTCGTCACCCTCCTCCGCACATCGATTTCTTTTTCCACCGCACCGCTGAATTTCGCGTTCTTTTCGCCGCTTGTGCCGTGGCGACGCAAGCGAACTGCGCACGAAATTCCCGCCAGATGCAGATTTATGTGCACAGTTTTTTAACTGTTACTTTCATAGGTGATTTAGGCCTATTGTACGCTGGATAGCAGAATTATGTGCATAACTTATCGCTTGCCCGGGCAACACCGCTGGCGATGAAGTGAAATTTCCCGCCCGCCATGCGCCCCGTGAATCAGCAGTCTCTCGCTCGAAAGCTGAAAATCTCGCGCACCACCGTCTCTCGCAGTCTTTCCAATCACCCGGCGATCAGTGCAGAAACGCGTGAGCGAGTGCTCGCCGCCGCATCCGCCGCCGGTTACGGCCGGGCTCCCACACGCAGCGTGCGCCGCTCGCGACATGCCGCTCCATTGACGGTCGGGGTGTTGATCGGATCGCCCTTGGTCGCAGCCGATCGCGCGACGTTTCCTCTCGTGCTGCAGGGCATCCGTCAGCGCGCGGCGATCGAACATCTCGCGGTGGATGTGCTGTCGATCGATCCCGCGTCGCTCACGCACGATTCCGGCCGGCGCGAACTTTTCCGCCAGATTCGCAAGGCCGGTTGGCGCGGTGTGATTCTCGTTTATCCGTTTCCGATCGAAGCGGTGAAAATGATCGCGCGCAAACTCACCGCCGTCTCGATCCTCACCGAATATCGCGACGCGCCGCTCGATGTCATCGACACCGATCACGGTGGCGTGCGCGGGCTCGTGAGCCGCCTCGTCGAGCTCGGGCATCAACGCATCGGCTTTGTTTCCTGGGCTTACGCAACCGGCGGTGTGTGGGCTTCACGGCGTTTTGGCGCGTACGCGGAAGCGTTGTTCGAACACGGGCTGCCACTCGATCCGCGCTGGACTTTCAATCTTCACGCCGCCCAGCCGCGTCATGTTTCGACGGATACACTGGCCGATGCCGCCGCCGCCGCCACACGGCGCGCTGGCGTCACGGCGTGGGTTTGCGCGGCGGATCACCAGGCGTATCAACTCATCGCCGATCTGCGCGCGCGCGGCATCGACGTTCCACGCGATTGCTCGATCACGGGGTTCGACGGCAACGACGCGCCGCCCGGCCTCCCCGCGCTCGCGACGTTGCGGGTGCCCAACGAAGAACTCGGCGCCTCCACCGTGGCGCGTCTCGTGAGCCGGCTTCTGCAACCGCGTTCGCTGCCGCGAAAAATCCTCGTCGAAACAACTTTCGTGCCCGGTGACACGCTCGGTCCGCCGCCGCAATAAACCGCGCGTTTTCAAATCCATTTCCCCTCAAACACACTCAGCCATGAAAAAAGCCAAAGCTCACTTCCCGGCGATTTCCACGATCGCTTACGAAGGTCCCCGCAGCGACAACGCGCTGTCGTTCAAACACTATAATCCCGACGAGGTCATCGACGGCAAAACCCTCTCGGAACATCTCCGCTTCGGCATCGCCTACTGGCACGCCTTTCGCGGCGCGGGCTCCGATCCCTTCGGCTCGGCCACCATCGACCGGCCGTGGGAACGCGGCAAGGATCCTGTATCCGTCGCGAAACTACGCATGGATGCGGCGTTTGAGTTTTTTCAAAAGATCCGCGCGCCGTTCTGGTGTTTCCACGACCGCGACATCGCGCCCGAAGGCAAGAGCCTCGCGGAATCCAACAAGCATCTCGACGCGATCATCGCGCACGCGAAGCAGCTGCAGAAAGCCACGGGCATCAAATTGCTTTGGGGCACCGCGAATCTGTTCAGCAACCCGCGTTTCCAAGCCGGCGCTTCCACCAATCCCGATGCGCATGTCTTCGCTTACGCGGCTGCGCAGGTGAAGAAAGCGCTCGAGGTCACGCTCGAGCTCGGCGGTGAAAACTACGTCTTCTGGGGCGGCCGCGAGGGCTACGAAACGCTTCTCAACACCAACCTCAAACGCGAACAGGATCACCTCGCGCGCTTCCTCGGCATGGCCGTCGATTACGCAAAGGAGATCGGCTTCGAAGGCCAGTTCCTCATCGAGCCGAAACCCAAGGAGCCGACGAAACATCAGTACGATTTCGACTGCGCCACCTGCATCGCCTTCCTGAAAACCTACGGCCTCGCGAAGCACTTCAAGTTCAACATCGAGACCAACCACGCCACGCTCGCCGGTCACACGTTCCAGCACGAAATCGAGGTCGCTGCCGCCGCCGGCATGCTCGGCTCGATCGACGCCAACACCGGCGATCCGCTCCTCGGCTGGGATACCGATCAGTTCAACACCGATGCGCGCGAACTCACCCTCGCGATGATCTCGATCCTCAAGGCCGGGGGTCTCGGCTCGGGCGGGTTCAATTTCGACGCCAAGCTGCGCCGTCCTTCGATCGATTTGGAAGATCTTTTCCACGCGCACATCGGTGGAATGGATGCGTACGCCCTCGCGTTCAAACTCGCGCGAAAGATCATCGCCGATGGCAAGTTCGACCGTTTCGTGGACGATCGTTATTCGTCCTACGATTCTGGATACGGCAAGGACATCGAGAAGGGCAAAGTCGGCTTCAAGGAACTGGAGAAACTCGTCCTCACCAAGCTCGGCGAACCCACGCCCCGCAGCGGCCGTCAGGAGTACCTCGAAAACCTCCTCGCCCAATACGTCGCCAACGGCGCCTGAGTCTCCGCTCACGCCGCGCGTTTTTCGTTCATGGTTTTCAAAGGCGCGTCCTTCGGGGCGCGCCTTTTTTGCGGTCGCGTGGCGGGCAGTCACTTCCGCGATTGCGGAAACGCACGCCCGCGTTTCATTTTCTGCACATCATGGTCAAAGGCCAGAAAGTCGTCTGCATCAACGACACCTTCAACGAGTTCATCCGCGCGATCTATAAACAGCTCCCGGTCAAGGGTGTCACGTACACCATTCGCGAGGTTTTCCTCGGTCGCGAGAAGGTCGTCAAAGGTGGCGATACCGCCACGGTCGGTTTGCTCCTCGTCGAACTCGTCAACCCGCCTGATCCTTTTCATGCCGGCCAGCAGGAGCTCGGTTTCACGTCGGAACGTTTTGCCCCGCTCGAAGAACTCCCGGCGGAAGAAGCCGAGGAGCAGGAAGCAGTCGGTGCCGGTGCCGGTTTCATGTTCGGCAACAACTGAGTCGCCGCCAAAGGGCGCACATTTTTTGCCAAGAGCCGCGCGGCCTCGCGACTCGCCGCCGCGACGGCCTTCGCTCCAGACTGGGCGGCGATTTTTCTGAGTTCCTATTAAACCCGACGTGTCCGTTTTCTGATTTCTTTCGTCATGACCACGCCCGCCCGTCCGAAAAAAGTCGCGCTGCTCACCGCCGGTGGCCTCGCACCCTGCCTCAGCTCCGCTGTCGGCGGCCTCATCGAACGCTACACCGAAATAGCGCCCGACATCGAAATCATCGCTTACCACGGCGGCTACAAAGGCCTGCTGCTCGGCGACAGCTACAAGATCACGCCCGAGGTTCGCGCCAAGGCGCACATCCTCCATCGCTACGGCGGTTCACCGATCGGCAACTCCCGCGTCAAACTCACCAATGTCAAAGACTGCGTGAAGCGCGGTCTCGTGAAAGAAGGTCAGGATCCGCAAAAGGTCGCCGCCGACCAACTCGTGAAAGACGGTGTGGACATTCTTCACACGATCGGTGGCGACGATACCAACACCGCCGCGGCCGATCTCGCGGCCTTCCTCGCGAAAAACAATTACGGCCTCACCGTCATCGGCCTCCCGAAGACGATCGACAACGACGTGTTTCCCATCCGCCAGTCGCTCGGCGCCTGGACCGCTGCCGAGGAGGGCGCGCGTTATTTCAAGAACGTCGTCGCCGAGCATAACGCCAATCCGCGCATGCTCATCATCCACGAGGTGATGGGGCGCAATTGCGGCTGGCTGACCGCCGCCACCGCACGGGCCTACCGGGAGTTGATCGCGCATCAGGAGTTCGTTCCCGGCATCGGCCTCGCTCGCGAATGCCACGACGTGCACGCAGTGTATATTCCCGAGATGGCCGTCGATCTCGCCGCCGAAGCCGCCCGGCTCAAGGCGATCATGGATAAGACCGACAACGTAAACATCTTCATCTCCGAAGGCGCCGGCGTCGAAAGTATCGTCGCCGAGATGCAGGCCAAGGGACAGGAAGTGCCACGCGATGCGTTCGGACACATCAAGCTCGACGCCGTGAACCCCGGGAAATGGTTCGGCGAACAATTCGCCAAAGCCCTCGGTGCGGAAAAGGTCCTCGTTCAAAAATCCGGCTATTATGCCCGCGCCGCCGCCGCGAACATCGACGATTTGCGTCTCATCAAAAGCTGCACCGATCTCGCGGTGGAATGCGCCCTCCGTCGCGAGAGCGGCGTCATCGGTCACGACGAAGATAAAGGCGGTATTCTCCGCGCCATCGAATTCCCCCGCATCAAGGGTGGAAAACCGTTCGATCTCGATGCCCCGTGGTTCGGGGACCTCCTCACCGCCATCGGTCAACCCAAAGGCGCCAAGGTCGCCACGCACCATTAAAGCCGCGCCCACCGAGGCACACAGGTGGTGTTTCATGCACCACCCTAAAATTCCACAGGAATCTCCCCCAGTAAATCACCTCGGAAAACCAAGGGGGACATCAGCGCACCGAAGATCGCCACACTATTGAAGATAAATCATTTGCGATAGAGAGATCCAAGAACGGCCAGATCGGAAATCCCGATATCGCAAAAGAAACGCGGGAAACCCGCCGTGTGCATTAGGGGAGACCCTGATACCGCGATCTCCCTAAATGCCATAGAGTTTCCTTCAACAAAGGGAAACCTATGAAATTTGTACGCTCACTCCTCTTCCTTGGCCTGCTCGGGCTCGCGATCGCCCCTGCCGTTAAGGCGCAGGTCTACCTGCACACACAGGATGTTAAGGGCGATTTCGGCACCGGCGTGACCGCCCGCTTTTATTACCAGATCGATCTGGATACCAATACGCTGACCATCCGGGTGGACAACACCATCGCCCTCAACAACCAAGGGTTGGGCACCAAGGGCACGATCGTCAGTTTCGGTTTCAACACCCCTTTTAGCGGCCTCACGACCTCCCGGGTGGACACCTCGGTTGTCTGGAATCAACGAAACTCCGGCCACACGCAGGTTCCTCTCACCTCGCGCGTCATCAACGGCAGCAGCAGCACGTTCTGGGAAGAGCACGCCAAGTACACCCTCGCCCACCAAGGCACGACCTACGACCAAGACTTCGGTGTTTCCACGAAAGACACGCCTTCCGCGGACGCAGCCGGCCTCGACAATGTCAATCAAGGCATCCGCTACGGCGAAATCGCCACCTTCACCTTCACGTTCAAAAACAACGATATCACCCAGAACAACTACAAGGAGTTCTTCGGCGATAACTTCATCTCCGTTTACTGGCGCGACGTGACCGAAACCTACACGACTCGTGAAAAGAATAAGTGGGGACAATGGAAGGACGTCACCAAGACCCGTACGCCCAACGGCGGCTGGGACAAAGGCCTCGGCGGCTTTCGCCCCCCGTCGGATGGCGATCTCCCCGCCACTCCCGAGCCTTCCACCTACGGTCTCATGGGCGCGGCCGCTCTCCTCGGCCTCATCGCGCATCGCCGCTACAAGGCCAAGAAGGCTGCCCCCGCCGCCTGATTTCTCTCTCCGTATCAACGCTTCGCCGCGCTTCGAAAGGAGCGCGGCTTTTTGTTGTTCGCTCACCACCACGCCGTCGTCCCCCGCTGAGGCGTCCGCGTAGAAACCAATTTTTCCGCTTTCCCCGAATCCCAAAGCCGCACCATCTTTTCAGCGCATGTCCCTCCGCGCTTGGTTCCCCACCTATCTGTATTGCGAGAAACTGCAGAAAACCGGGATCGCCCGCCTCAACGACGATCTCGCCGACGAGTGCGCCCGCATCCGCGACTTCGATGAAGCGGGCCGCAAATGGAGCGCCGCCAACTACCCCGGTGGCTACACCAGCTACGCTTCGATGAATAAGCTGCACCATTTCTCCTCCTCGTTCGCCGCATTGGAAAAAAAGATCGGCCGCCATGTGCGCGCATTTGCCAAGGCCCTCGACATGGATCTGCGCGGTCGCGAAATCCACATGACGGATTGCTGGGTAAACATCATGCCGCCCACCGCCGCGCACAGCCTGCACCTGCATCCGCTGGCGTTCCTCAGCGGCACTTATTATGTGCGCACGCCCAAGGGCTGCCCCGGCCTCAAATTCGAAGATCCCCGCCTCGACCGCTTCATGGCCGCGCCACCCAAAGTCGCCAACGCCCGCGACGAGAATCGCGTCCATGTCACCTACCCCGCCGAAGCGGGTAACATCATCCTCTTCGAAAGCTGGCTCCGCCACGAAGTCCCCTCGAATCGCGTGGACGACGAGCGGATCAGCATCAGCTTTAACTATAACTGGGCCTGACTTCCGTTCTTGTCCTTCCTGCGCGCCCCCCAACCCTCTTCGTTCTTGTCCATGCCTGCCCTGTCCCGCCTCCGACTCCCCGCCCTCCTGTCCCTCATCGCCAGCGCCGCCCTTCTTTCCGGCTGCGTCAGCGACCGGAAAATCGCGGATGAAGCCAGCATCGCGGAAGCCTCCAAGCCTCAACCGCCCACGATGCTCGCCGAGACCACGTTCTTCGAAGATCGCCTCCTCGTGGAAGTGAACCTCGGCCGCGGCTTCCGCCCGCGCATGGTCAAACCCGGTTTCAAGCCGCGCCCGGACGGCGAGAACGCCTTCGCCACGGTCATCTACACCGATCAGTTCGCCCGCGAGATCGCCGAAGAAGAGGAACAAGGTCTCTTCCTCCCCCGCATGCGCAACAGCACGCTGCCGCCCGTCGCCCTCCGCGTGCGCGTCCACAATCTCGGCACCGAGCCCGTCGCCGTCAGCTTCCTCGAATGCCGCTCCTATCTGGGCAACTTCGTCGTGCAGCCAGAAGTCATCACCATCGCCAGCGGCGAGTCCGGCCAGCCCGACCCGATGGTTTCGCTTCTCGGCGTCAGTGGTCAGGAGATCCCGGTCACGCTCACCCTCCAGATCGACGGCAAGAAGGAAACCCGCACCGTGACGCTCGTTCCCGTCCGGCAAACGGGACAACCGCCGGCGCCGTGACCGCGACGAGTATCCGTTAATCGGATACACCCCATGATCGTCATCCGCCGCCTCGTCGATCGCGAACGTGCCTTCACCGCGATCTTCCTCCCCGGCGAGCCGGCCCGCATTTTTCCCACCACGGACTACGAGCACGCGCGCATCCTCCAAATCTACAAACAGGACCGCCCCTACCCCGATGTGGTGAACGACTTCACCGACTTCGCTCTTTCCCGTTTCCGCGATTCGCGCTGAACTCGTTGGCGTGGATACCCCGCCTCCAGCCACCGATCCGACGATTGCCACGGCCGTTCAGAAGCGGCGCACGTTTCGAAACTTTCTCGCCTCGATCCGCTACGCGATCGACGGCTTTCGCGAAGCGGTCCGGCATGAACCGTCTTTCCGCGAAGATCTTCTTTTCGTGGCGGCGCTCGTGCCGTTCGCGATCATCCTCCCCGTCAATGCGGTCTCGACCGCGTTGATGATCGGCTCGCTGCTGATGATCGTCATCGTCGAGCTGCTCAACTCCGCCATCGAGTGGACGCTCGATTATCTGCGCCCCGAGTTTCACCCGCTCGCCAAGCGCGTCAAAGACATGGCCAGCGCCGCCGTTTTCATCAGCTACCTCAACTGCGTGATTATTTGGGCGATCCTGCTCTGGCCCGGCACGGGCGCATGGAGGCGCCTCGTCGGACAATTCACCGGCGAGTGATCGTCCACGCGCGGTGGAAGGCGCCGGGGCAAAATACTTTTCACGGATTTCTCACGGCATTCGCCAATTCCGCGCTTCTCGCGCGCGACTTTCGCGACTCGATTCATCACGCACACGCAAACGCGCACGTCGCGTCAGACTCGATCATTCGCATGAAATTTCTCACCTTTCTTCCGCCTCTCGCAGTTCTCGTCTTCGCCGGTTGCGCCTCCTCCGAATCCTCAAGGGAAACATCTTCGTCGGCAGCCGCCACGGGCTCGTCGACGCTCGCGCCAACACTCCCGCACGCCACGGGTTTGGGCGGACAACTTTCCGCGCCTTCCTCGTCGGCTCCCGGCTCCACGTCGAGCGCGCCAACCGCGGAGCCCGCGTTGACGGCCACGCCTCCGATCGTGCCGCTCAAGCTCTCGCCGGAAGTCGAAGCGGTTGTCTATCGCTTCACGCACGGCGTCGGCGGAAACACCGTCCACGATCTCGCCGAGTCCACCGGGTTTCCCTCCGCGCTCGCGTCTCTACATCCCGGCGCCACCGCGCCGCGCATCGAGGGTGCCACCGCCGCCAATCTTCCTCCACCCACCGGACTGACTGCCGATGGCAACTCCACGGAACTCGTGGTGCGCGACTGGACAGGTATCGTCCTCGTGCCGGTGAATGCCGCCCTCGCCAAAGCCTACACGTCGGAGGTACGCCTCCTCAAAGTTGAAGCGCATCCGCTGCACGATGGTCGCCTCCGCATCTGGGCGCGCATCCGCAATGTCAGCGATCGCCCGCTTCCGGCAGAGATCGCCTGCTCATTTCGCATGCGCGGCGAAACCACGCCCAACAGCCCGTACTTTTATCAACTCGAAGTTCCTCCCGGCGCCTTTCGCGATGTCTTCTTCGTTTCGCCCGAAGGCGAGTTGTCCGCCTACACCGTCCTCGTTCGCAGCGAGGAAATGTGGAAACGCTGAGCCCGCCGCTCACCGCATCCTCAACGTCAGCCACGCGCCCACGAGCAACATCGCCGCACTCGGCAGACACGCCGCCGTCAACGGATCGATCGTGCCACGCAGGCCGAGCGCGTTGGCGAATTGCAGCAACGCGTAGTAAGCGAGGAACAATCCGAGCGACTTCGAGACGCCAACCGCGGGATTCACGCGCACACCGCTCACCGCAAACGGGATCGCCAGCGCGATCACGATCAACGGCACCAGCGTATCGGCAAGCAACCCGAAGTAGCGCACGGCGTAGATCGTGACCTTCGGGTTATCCTCCACGCGGAAGTAGTCGATGATCCGGCGGAGCTGGAAAAAAGAAAGGTCCTTCGGCTTCACGTCGAAGACCATCATCAACGAGGGATCTTCGGTGTAATAGGAAAACGTTCTCTCTTCAAAAGGCCGGCTGCTGATCACATCGCCGGTCGCAGGATCGAACATCGTCTCGCGTCCACGATAAAAGGTCCACGCGCTCTGCGCGGGATCGTACTTCGCCTCGGCGCCGTACAAGCGCAGTTTTTCGCGCCGCTGCAGATCGAGCTCCGACACGGTCACGCCGTATCCACGATACGCATACCGGTTATAGCGGTTCATCACCCACATGCGTCCCTGCCGCTGATTGTCGAAGGTCACGACCTGCGACATCCCGCCTGTCTTCACTTCGCCGGCGGCGGTCTCGTGGCGGTATTTCAAGTAGTCCATCAACGACGCGGACTCCTCGACCGACCAAGGCACCACACTCGCGTTGAGTCCCCACATCGCGCCGCACAACAAAACACCCGCGGCCCAGATCGAACGCGTGATCCGGAAAACGCCGAGCCCGGCCGCCCGCATCGCCGTGATTTCATTTGCCCGGTGCAGCTGGCCCAGCGCGTACAACAACGACACCAGCAGCACCACCGGCAGCACCACCGCCAGGAAGCTCGGGATCTTGATCGCGAAATACATGACCGCATTCGTGAACCCCGCGTCGTACCGCATCAGGTCCTCGAAGTCGTCGTACATTGTCTGGATGAGCAACAGCCCGAGCGTGGCGAGAAGCACCAGCCCGAAGATGCCCAGCCATTCGCGCAAAACATGCCGGTCGATCAGGTTCAATGTGCGGCCAATTCAGCAACCTGCGGCGGCGTGGCAATAGCGCGCTTGCATCTGTTTCCGCCGGCCGCGTCCGCGTATCCGCAGATGGATACGCCTGATGCGAAAAATCCCCGTTGCAGTTGGCCGCTCCGCTGCTAGCTCGGACGCCATGTCTCACCCCAAAGAGGCCTGGTCTTCCCGCCTCGGCATCATTCTCGCCGTAGCCGGCAGTGCCGTCGGTCTGGGCAACTTTCTTCGATTCCCCGGTCTCGCCGCCCAATACGGGGGCGGCGCGTTCATGATCGCGTACTTCATTTCCTTCCTGCTGATCGGCATTCCGATCGGCTGGGCGGAATGGACGTTTGGCCGGCACGGCGGGAGCCTCGGGTACCGTTCTTCTCCCGGCATATTCCACGCAGTGGTGAACCATCGTTACGGAAAGTTTCTCGGCGCCACCGGCTTGGTGATCCCGGTCGTCATCTACACCTATTATTGTTACGTGGAGGCCTGGTGTCTCGGCTACGCGCTCAACGCCGCCGTCGGCAACTTGTCCGCACCGGGCATCAATCATGGCGATTTCTTCGCCCAATTCACGGGCGCGACCAACGACGGCATCGCGCTGCGCTTCGGCATCTACGATGTCGGCATTTTTGTCCTCATCGTTTTTGCGCTCAATTTCTACTTCATCTACCGCGGCATCTCGCGGGGCATCGAGACGGTCTGCAAATACGCGATGCCGGCTCTCATCCTCATCGGCGTGATCGTCCTCGTGCGTGTGCTCACACTCGGCACGCCCGATGCCGCCAAGCCTGATCAAAACGTCCTCAACGGCCTGGGCTTCATGTGGAATCCGCGCGACATCGCGGAGGGTTTGAAGAACCCGCAGCTCTGGCTCGCCGCCGCCGGGCAGATATTTTTCACGCTCTCGATCGGTTTCGGCGTCATCATCACTTATTCCAGTTATCTGACGCGAAAAGACGATGTCGTGCTCAGCTCGCTCACCGCCTGCGCCACCAACGAAGTGTGCGAAGTCGGCCTCGGCGGGCTCATCACCATCCCGGCGGCCTTCATGTTTCTCGGTGCCGCCGGCATCGTCGGTCAGGGCACGTTCAGCCTCGGTTTCCAAGTCCTGCCGCAGGTGTTCGCACGCATGCCGGGCGGCGAGGTGTTCGCCACGATCTTTTTCATTCTCCTGTTCCTCGCAGCGATCACGAGCTCACTCTCCATGCTCCAGCCGGGCATCGCGTTTCTGGAGGAAGGCTTCGGACTGAAACGAAAAGTCTCCGTGACCTTCCTCGGTCTCGTCACCGCCTGCGGATCGTTGTTCGTCTGGTATTTCTCCAAAGACCTCAAGGCGCTCGACACACTCGATTTCTGGGCCGGCACCATGATGATCTTTGTGCAAGCGACCATTCTCATCGTCGTTTTCGCGTGGGGTATCGGCATGGAGAAAGGCTGGAAACTCATGCACGAGGGCGCCGCGATCCGCGCACCCGCGATCTTCAAATTCATCATCAAGTACATCACTCCCACCTTCCTTCTCTCGGTCTTCGGGCTGTTCCTGCTGAATAATGTTTTCGGCTGGAACTTTGCCTTCGGCGAAGCCGCCCGGTTCGAGCCCACAGGCTACGTGCGCGACCTCATCGGCCCCAATCCCAACCAAGTCGCGCGCCTGGGCGTACTGCTCATCGCGATCCTGTTCATATTCACCTTCATCCTCACCCATCTGGCCGGAAAAAACTGGGCTGCTCGCCCTCCCCGATCAGATCGCAACTGACATTCCCCATGACCATCGGTGGCTGGATAAATCTCATCCTTTCCGTCGGCAGCGTACTCACCCTGTTCGGCTGGTGCATCTATCGCGTGCTGAAGACTCCCGGTCGCGAGCAAGACCTCGCCCACGTCGAACCTCAGGACCGCGAACACGCCGGCGACTGACTGCGCGACGCCGTAGTGGCATTTCCACTACGGACCAGCCGTCACGGTCTGCCTTCCGGCCTCAGCGGTGGCGCGTCTTCGTTCCTCGGATCCAGTGGTTCCTCGACCGATCGCTCTTTGGTGTCCTCGGAGGGTTTCAAGACGCCGCCTTCGTCGGGCGTGAAGAGGTCGCCTTCGAGCCGTTCCGCCAGCGCCTGCCCGAAACCATGGCGCAATAAATTGCCGATCGCCGCGAGCAGCCCGACGTCCGCATCGCCAAACTCTCCGGCAAACGGAATCCGCGTGGCCACCTGATCGCGTGGTTTGTTTTTCACCAGATGCGCGAGCGCGCCGACGATGTTTTCCCAAATACGCTGGGTGACGGGTTTGTTTTCATCGGTGACGTTCTTGAAATCGAGGTCCTCAAAAAACGGTTTGATATAACCTTCGTAGCGCCCATCGCCCGCAGCTACTTCGAGAAAGAGCTGAAACTTGCCGCGCGACACATCGACATTCGCGTACGCGAGCAGGAACTCGTTTAGCTCGCGTAGATCCACGTCGCGCAACTCAAGGTCCAATTTAAAGCGCGGCTGCTCCGCCAGCAGATCCACACCGCCCATCAGCCGCAGATCACCGTCACCGATCGTCGTGCCTTCGATCATCACATGCGCAGGCATTCCCTCCTCCGTCGCTTTCCGGCGATTTCTTAAACCCGTGATCGTCGCATCCAAATCGTGGATCTCGATATCCACCTTGGGATCGGCGGTTGTATCCAAAAAACGGATAACGCTGTCGTCGATCTCCAGCCGTGTGATTTCGATCGGGAAAAGATCCTCGATCACATCCTGCCAGCGCCGGTCGCCTTCCTTCTGACTGCTTTCCGCCGTGGGTCCGCTCACCAGCGTCAACGCAGCCTCATCCAGCTCGATATCACCCACGATGCGTCCGCGAAACAGATCCCGCCACGCGAGCGAGAAATCGATCTTCTTCGCGGCAAACAACGGCTCCGACAATGCTCCACTCGTCTTGCGAATCTCGACCTCCTCGAGTTGATACGCGCCGCGCCACAAATGGAGATCAATATCCCGCACGCTTCCCGAATAATCGGGGATGTTTTGCAGACGACGGTTGATCACCGACTCGAGTACATACGGCAGCGCGATGCGCAGCGCCACCAACGCCAAAACCACCAGCACCAGCGCCGTGCGACTCCGGCGCCACCACCGCCGGGAACGGCTCGCAGATGACCTTTTCTGTGAACGCATGATGAACAAATGGACCTCGCGTGCCCGCAACGGTGCTCCCGCAAATCCTACCGGGCCATTCCCCGATGGCTGCGGAACGCGCGTTGACTGTCCATTGCCCCGCCAATTGCCCGTTGCCCTGAGCGCCGGTCGAAATTGCACTCAATCATGCGCCCCAACCTTTCCTCGTCGCTACTCGCGACCGCTCTGATCTCCGCCTTTGCGGTGTCCGCCCTGGGTTCCAACGAACCCGCTCGCATCACCGACAACCCACTCGCCTGGCCCGAGGTAAAACAGGAGAATAAACCTTGGACCCGCTGGTGGTGGATGGGCTCCGCGGTGGACAAAGAAAACCTCACGCGCGAACTCACGGAATTCGCCCAGGCCGGACTCGGCGGCGTCGAGATCACGCCCATCTACGGCGCCAAGGGCTACGAAGACCGCTTCATCGATTTCCTCTCGCCGAAATACGTCGAGATGCTCGCGCACACCGCAGCCGAGGGCAAACGACTCGGCATCGCGATCGACATGGCCACCGGCACCGGCTGGCCCTTCGGCGGATCCTTTACGCCGCAGGAAGACGCCGAGCTGAAAATCGAAATCAAGGACGGTCAGTTCGCCCCACGCTCCACCGGCTTCAAAGTCAAACGCGCCGCCCCCGGCGCCGCCGGCCTGGTACTCGATCCGTATTCGCCCGAAGCGATCAAACGCTACCTCGCGCACTTCGACAAAGCCCTCGCCCCACTCCCGCGCGGTGCGATTCACGGCCACTTCCACGACTCCTTCGAATACACCGCCAACTGGACGCCTGCCCTCCTCGAAAAATTCAAGGAGACGCACGGCTACGACCTCGCCGCGCACATCGACGAACTCAACGGTAGTGGAAATCCGGATACAATCGCCCGCATCAAATCCGATTATCGCGAGGTCCTCGCGCAGCTCCACATGGACTACATGCACACGTGGGGCGACTGGGTCCGCAGTCATGGCGGTGTCGTCCGCAATCAAGGTCACGGCGCCCCCGCCAATCTCCTCGACCTCTACGCGCTGGCCGACGTGCCCGAAACCGAGGTCTTCGGCGCCACGAATTTCCCGATACCTTATTACCGATTCACCCCCGGCGAAATCAGCTACAACGAAACGCAGCCGCTCATCAACCGCTTCGCCTCCTCCGCCGCCCACGTCACCGGCAAAAAACTCATCTCCTCCGAAACTTTCACCTGGGCCCGCGAACACTTCCACGAAGCGCCTTCCCAACTGAAGCCCGAGCTCGACCAGCTTTTTCTCACCGGCATCAACCACGTCTTCTATCACGGCACCGCCTATTCGCCAGCCGACGCACCCTGGCCCGGCTGGCTCTTCTACGCCTCGACCCAGTATAACAACCGCAACCCGCTCTGGCGCGACATCGCCGACGGCCTCAACACCTACATCACCCGCGCCCAGTCGCTCCTGCAAAGCGGCGAGCCCGACGCCGACGTCCTCGTGTATTGGCCCTTCCACGACTTGCTCCACAAAGCCGACGGCTGGGAACGCAAATTCTCCATGCACGGCAAGGAGTGGCTCACGGAAACCTCGACAGGAAAACTCGCGCAGCAACTCATCGACCGGAACTATCTCTTCGACTTTGTATCCGACACCCAACTACACGAAGCCTCGGTTGCAGACCGGGTGATCATCACCAAAAGCGGAGCCCGTTATACACGCATCCTTGTTCCCCAAGCGTCTCTGATGCCCGCGCAGACAATCCGCCACCTCGTCGATCTGGCCGAACAGGGTGCGATCATCCTGTTCTCGGGCGAACTGCCCCAGGATGTTCCCCGCTTCGCGAAACTTGAAGAACGTCGCAAGGAGTTCTCCAGCGCCATCGCGAAACTGAAGTTCGACGACCGTTCTCCTGTCCGCACCGCCCGGATCGGCCAGGGCGCGATCGCTATAAGCAACAACCTTGAACAGCTTTTGGAGGAAACCTTCACTCCGCCGGCGTTCTATACAGAACATGGCCTCAATATCCTTCGCCGACGATTGGATGACGGTCGCTTGCTCTTTATTTCCAATCTCACCAGTCGCCCCTTCGACGGCCCCGTGAGTTTTCCTCACTATGACGAATCGGCGGTCTTCCTCGACGCTCGTTCCGGCATGACTGGAGTTGCTGCAAAAACCCGACCGACATTGAACCAACTCCCCGCCGGAGCAGCTGAGCCGTTTACACTTCGCATCCAGCTCGCTCCGGGCGAATCCATCTTCGTCCGCACGTTCACAAAAGAAAACATCATCGCTCCCGCTTGGAAATATCTCGATCCCGTCGGCGAGCCGTTGGTGCTGGCCGGCGCCGCGGCCGCGGCCTCCGACGAATCGAGAATCGAAAATCCAAAATCGAAAATCCCCGACTGGCGCGTAACCTTCCTCCGCGGCGGGCCCGAACTGCCGGCCGCATTTAACATCACCGGTTCCAAGCTCGCTTCGTGGACCGAGCAGAGCCCAGCGCATGAGCGTTTCGCCGGCACCGCCCGTTACCAGATCGACTTCGATCTTCCTGCGACGCCCGCCGACGCCAGCGGCGACTGGCTCCTCGATCTCGGCGATGTCCGCGAAACCGCCCGTGTGTTCGTCAACGGCACCGAGGTCGATCTGCTCTGGTCACTTCCCTTCCACACGCGCATCGAGGCCAAACACCTCAAGGCCGGCCGCAACACCCTCGCCATCGAAGTCACCAACCTCGCCGCCAACCGTATTCGATACATGGATACACGCGGCGAAAAGTGGGCCAACTTCTACGACGCCAACGTGGTCAACGTGAACTACAAGAAAATGGATGCTGCCAGCTGGCCCGTCATGCCCGCCGGCCTGCTCGGTCCGATCACGCTGACACCGCTTAAGTAGTGATTTCGCGGATACAGCCTGCCGCGTTATCTTTATAGGACCTATAGGACCCATAAGACCTATAGGTCCTATAAGTTTTCGGGCGCGGTTGCATCCGCCGCACTCCGTCCCACTGGCCCCACAAAAAAGCCGACCGGAAATCCGGTCGGCTTTTGTATTCTGGAGATTCGATCGTCTGCTTTAGGCGACGCGTTCCACCACCAGCGGCGGCGGGGTCGGGCGCTTCGGCGCGAGACGGTAGGCGTTCTTGAAATACTCAAGCGCCTGCTCGAGCTTCGACTCGTCGTTGTAGTGGATCATCATGAGCGGCTCGCCCTGTTTTACCTGGGTGCCGACTTTCTTGATCTCGGAAACACCGACGGAGAAATCGACCTTGTCGTGTGCACCGGTCTTGCCGGCGCCGAGCAGATGCACGCCGTGCGCGATCATCGCCGCGCTGATGGTGTGCACATAGCCGCGCTTCGGGGCGGGCAGTTTGCGGACGTGTTTCGCCTGCGGGAATTTTTCCGGATGGTCGATGAACGACGGATCGCCGCCCTGGGCTTTCACGAGCTCCTTGAACTTTTCGAGCGCGGAGCCGTCCGTGAGATGACGCTGCACGGTCTGCTTGGCCGAAAGCGTCGAGCCGGCAACGCCCGCGAGACGGACGATTTCCATGCCGAGCTTGAGGACGAGTTCCTTGATGTCTTCCGGGCCCTCACCCTTGAGGAGTTGGATCGCTTCCTTGATTTCGAGCGCGGTGCCGACGGTGTCGCCGAGCGGCTGGTTCATGTCGGTCACGAGCGCCACGCAGCGGCGTTTCATGGAACGACCGACACGCGTCATCGAGCGGGCGAGTTGTTTGGCTTGCTCGAGATCCTTGATGAAGGAGCCGTTGCCCCACTTCACATCGATCACGAGACCTTCCGAACCTTCGGCGAGCTTCTTGGAAAGGACCGAACCGGTGATGAGCGGAAGGCTCGGGATGGTACCGGTTTCCTTGCGCAGATCGTAGAGCTTGCCTTCGACCGGAGCGAGGTCCTCGGTCTGCGCGACGATCGCGCCGCCGATCTTGGAAAGCTGGTTGGAGAACTGGTCGTTGCTCAGATTGCCCTTGAAGCCGGGGATCGCCGCGAGCTTCTCGAGCGTGTTGATCACGTAATCGTGCTCCACACCGCACATCATCGGGACAACCACGCCGCTGGCCATCGCGAGCGGCACGAGCACGAGCGAGGTTTTGTCGCCCACGCCGCCGGTCGAGTATTTGTCGATCTTCGGCTTGGCGATGTGCGACAGGTCGATCACTTCGCCCGAGAGCATCATTTCTTCGGTGAGGTCGGCCGTCTCTTGCGCCGACATGCCGGTGAAATAGATGGCCATCGCCAACGCAGCCAGCTGATGCTGGGGCATGTCCCCGTCGAGCGTGCTGTCGATGATGTAGCGGATTTCCTCTTGGGTGAACTCACCGCCGTCGCGCTTCTTCTCGATCAAGAATTCGAACGTCGGTTTGATAAACCTCCTCGGAGGCAGCGTGCGTTTTGTCATTTGTGATACAGCGTAAAAGGAAAAAGCCCGTCCGGCGGGCAGCAAAGTTTACGAGCCAAACCTCCCTCGTACAAAAGTCGAGCCAAAACTCCCCCGAGCTTGTGGGGGTTAGCCAGCTTTTTCGGTGGCAGCGGCGCTTTTGGGCTGCCCCTTGTCCTTGACCTGCAACGGCTCCGCCGCTGCGGAAATTGAGTCTTGCCGGGCCGCGCGCCACGCCGGTTGTGTGAGCGGATGCACGTCCCGTTCAACCTTGCGGCCCATATCGAGACCGCCCTGAAATCCGCCGCGTCTGCCGCCGGCTTCGATGCCGCAGCGTTTGCGCCTGATGTTCGCGCGGCCGATCCGCGCCACGGCGATTATCAGGCCAACGGCGTGCTCGCTTACGCCAAACGCGAAAAACAAAACCCGCGTGCGACTGCCGAGAAACTCCTCGCCGCCCTCCCCGACTCGCTGCGCGCGCAATTCGACACCGCGATCGCGGGTCCCGGTTTTATCAATTTCACGCTGAAACCCGCCGCTTTGCTGGCGTGGCTGAAAACATTTCACGACTGCGCCTCGCTCACCGCCGGCGCTGCCACCGCCTACGCCGGCCAGACGTGGGTCGTCGACTACAGCTCGCCCAACACCGCGAAGCAGATGCACGTCGGCCATCTGCGCTCGGCGGTGATCGGCGAGGCCATCTGCCGCCTGCTCGCGTTCAGCGGCGCCAAAGTCATTCGCGACAATCACCTCGGCGACTGGGGCACACAGTTCGGCAAACTCATCTTCGGCTACAAACGCTGGGCCGATCAGGAAGCGCTCAAGCGCGAACCGATCGAGGAACTCGAACGTCTCTATAAACTCGGCAACGACGCGACGCCCGAGGGTTCGCCCGAACTCGACGAGGCCCGCCGCGAACTCGTGAAACTCCAGTCCGGCGATCCCGAGTCCGTCGCACTCTGGCAGAAATTTTCCGACGTCTCGCTCGCCGCATTTCAACAGATCTACGACCGCCTTGGCATCCGCTTCGATCACAACCTCGGCGAGTCGTTCTACAACGACAAGGTCGAGCGCGTTTACCGCGAGCTCACCGAGACCGGCATCGCCGAGATCAGCAACGACGCGCTCGTCGTTTTCCACGACGAACACCCGCGCTTCAAACGCGACGCCGAGCGCCCCAATCCGTTCATGGTCCGCAAAGCCGACGGCGCCAGCGGCTACGCCTCGACCGACCTCGCGACCGCGCTCTACCGCGTCGAACATTTCAACGCCGATGGCATCGTCGTCGTCACCGATTTCCGCCAGTCCGATCACTTCGAACAGCTCTTCCTCACCTTGAAGAAATGGTTCGCGGCCAAAAACTACCGCCTGCCCGAGCTGCACCACGTGACCTTCGGCGCGGTAACGGGCGAAGATGGCAAAGCGCTCAAAACCCGCGACGGCGGCACCATCAAACTCAAGGCGCTCCTCGACGAAGCTGAAGAGCGCGCCCTCGCAGTCGTCTCCGCCAAAAACGCCGAACGCCCCGAGGCCGAGCGTTTTTCGGAGAACGAATGCCGCGAGATCGCCCGCGCGGTCGGCATTGGCGCCGTCCAGTACGCCGACCTCTCGCAGAACCGTAGCAGCAATTACGTCTTCTCGTGGGACAAGATGCTCGCGCTCGAAGGCAACACCGCGCCCTACCTCCTCTACGCCGTCGCCCGGGTGCACTCCATTTTTCGCCGCGGCCAGCTCGGTATCCCCGGATCGGATACACTCGTCACACTGGAGAAAAACGCCACCGCTCCTGAATCGCCCGCCGAGCTTTCGCTCGCACGCAAACTCGTGCACTTCTCCGATGCCCTCGGGCTCGCGACCGGCAATCTGCGCCCGCACTTCCTCGGTCTTTATCTTTACGAACTCGCCGGTGAGTTCAGTGCGTTCTACGCCGCGGAAAAAGTCATCGTGGACGATCCCGCCACGCGCGCCCGCCGTGTTCTGCTCTGCGCGCGCACGTTGCTGATCCTCGAGACGGGATTGCACCTCCTCGGACTGCGCACGCTCCAGCGGATGTGACCTCTGTAGGCCCCTTGCAGGGCCCCCCTTGTAGGGCTCGCGCTCGCGCGATGCCTCCGCAGCTGCATTCACCCGAACGCAGCTTTATCAATCGCACAGTCACACCGCGCGCCCCGTAAGCATTTCATCAAAAAGCGCCGCAGGGCCGTTCCTGCGCAAACCGCACTCGCAACTCGCGGTCCAAGCGGGACAAAACACTTGCCGCCCTCCTCCCGTACTCCCACATATGCCCGCCATGGCCACGCAGGAATTCTACATCCGGACTGCCTCCGAAACTGAAGCGCACGGCCCCTTCACTCAGGAACAACTCGTCTCCCTCGCCGAAGCCGGCAAGGTCGATCCGCAGACCCTTTATTACGAAGCCGCGACCGAACAGTGGATCGCACTCGGAACCAACGCTGAACTCCGCGCCGCCGTTTTCCCCGAAAAGAAGCGCCTCACGATCAAACCCAAGGATCGCATCGCAACGCTCAACGCCGGCCCCGACACCCATCCGCCGATCACCGTTGACGAGATGCTCGCCGCCGCCGAAGGCCGCACCGCCGACACCGCCGACAAACGCGACAAGACCGTCGCCTTCGAGCGCGCCGCCCGCATCGGGCGCTACGCCACGATCGCGATGTTGCTGATCCAGGCGGTTTCCCTGCTGGCTCCTTCCATCGACCTGCTCGTCGAATTCGATCTCGGGAAAATCGCCGGACATCCGTACGTGTATTTCGGCCTGATCGATCTTTTCCTCGCGCTGATGCTCGGGCTCGGTGCGGTCTCCGTGTATCCGTTTGTCCGCTTCCGGGCCGCGCTCGGGCTCGGTTTTCTCGGCGTCATGTTTTGGATGCAGATGCCCAATCCTTTCGTACCCGTGCTCGTGGCGGCGGCGGCTTCGGTGGGACTTTATCTCTCGACTGTTTTCGTCAGTTATCTGGCCCTCGGCGTCGCCGTGGGTGTCGGCCTGGCGGGCTCGTTGGGCTTCGCGTATTACATGCTGACGAACTGACGCTGGCCAAGCGCGCCGCGTCAGTGCACTGTTGCCGCGCATGCTGCGACTCCTCGTTCTCTTTCGACAGTTCGTAAAGCTGGTCCAAAAAGACATCTGGCAACCCGCCTACCTCGCGGAGCGCTCATTCCGCGGCGCGATGTACGCTACCTTGCGCGTGATCTCGATCACGTGGACGGGCTTGCAGGAAACGCGCGCCACCAGCCGCGCCGCCGCGCTCGCCTTCAGCAGTCTGCTCGGTATCGGCCCGCTCATCGGCATGGCCGTACTCATCGCCGGTTTCGCAGCCGGCAAAGCAGACTCCGATCTCGTAGCACGAAAACTCAACGACCTCATCGCTTACGTCGCGCCCCAGCTCAACCAGTACGAAGCCAACAAAGCTAAAGACACCCCCGAAGGCGATGCCCACGCCGCCGCGATCTCCGCCGCCTCGCCCCACGTCAATCCCGAGCTCGTCACCCATATCAACAACTTCATCAGCGCCACTCGCTCCAACGCTGCCAGCGGTGGGATCACCAGCGCCATCTCGCTCATCGTTATCATCCTCATTCTATTCACTAACATCGAAGGCGTTTTTAACGACATCTGGGGCGTGCGCCGCGGCCGCTCGTGGGTCGTCCGCATCGTCTTCTACTGGACGATCCTCACCCTCGGCGCGGTCCTTTTCTTCGGCGCCCTCAGCGCCATCGCCGTATCCAACTTCGCCAATACGCTCAAAACCTACCTCGGCGAAGAGGTTGCAAACCTTCTCATCATCGCGCTCCGCTCGTCCTCCATCATTCTCCTCATTGGCGTCCTCACCCTCTTCTACCGCTATATCCCCAACACCCGCGTCTTCTGGCGCGCTGCCCTCGTCGGAGCCGTCGTTGTCGGACTAATAATCGCCTGTAACAATCTCCTCGCCTCCGCCTACCTCAGCCGCGTCGAACTCACCAGAAGCCTCTACGGGTCGCTGGCCCTGCCGATGATCCTGATGTTCGGCCTCTACATTTTCTGGCTCGTCGTCCTCATCGGCGGACAAATCAGCTACGCCGTCCAAAACGTCCACTACCGCAACAGCCAGGCTGCGTGGAACAACCTCAGCGCCTCCACCCGCGAACGCCTCACGCTCGGCGTGCTGCTCACGATCAGCCGGCGTTTCCAAGCCTGCCTGCCGCCTTGCACAGTCGCGCAACTCGGCAGCGCCATCAAAGTTCCCACGCAGATCATCAACGAAGCGCTCAACCGCCTCATCGATTTGCACCTCGTCAGCCCGGTCCCGGCTGCCGAGGACACCGCCACCACCGAGTTCGCCTATCAGCCCGCGCGGCCGCTCAGCCACATCACGCTGGCCGAGTTCAAGGAGCAGTTCGAATCCCTCGGCAATGATCCCTCCAGCGAAGGCATTGATCGGCTGGATCCGTTGATCGGCCGCTATCACGAGACCATCCATTCCCTGTGCGAAAAAGAACTCTTCGCCAAGTCGCTCCAGGATCTCTTCACCGAACACACGTTCGACGATTCGACCCCGCCTTTTGCGCTCGGACAGCGCCCCGACAAGGCCTGAGCGCGGCGTGGGCCGCAAATCCCCGGCCGCAGCGCCTGCCTCCTTCATTGACACACCCGGCGGCCATTCTACCGTCGCGCCTTTTCCCCACATGATTTCCTGGATCCAGAAAAATCTTCAGCAGCACTACCGCATCGTCTTCGGCATTCTGCTGATCCTTATCATCATTTCGTTCGTTTTCATCACCAATGCCTCCTCCGGTTTTGGTCACGCGGATCAAAAGGTGCGCAACACGCCCTTCTTCGACCGCAATCTCGGCACAAAGGCCGATGTGGAAAAAATCTACCGCGATGCGCAGATCGCGATCGAACTCCAGTTCGGCATGCCCGCCGGCTCCGTTCCCCAGTTCGAACAATTTGCCCTCTCCCGCTACGCCGGTCTCTACATGGCCGACCAGCTTCGCGTTCCCCAGCCCAACCAGTTCGAGCTCGAACAACACATCAAAACCCTGCGCGTCTTCGCCGGTGAAAACGGCGAGTTCGACGCGACCCGCTACGCGGAATTCCGCAATCAACTCGGCAAAAACGGCGGGCCTTCCCAAGGTCAGGTCTTCCGCGTCCTCGCCGACGATGTCCGCATCGAACGCGCCACGCGTCTCATCGTCGGTCCCGGCTATGCGCTCCCCGCCGATGTGAAACGCGAACTCGCCCTCGCCGAAACTTCCTGGACGCTCGCCACCGCCACGATCGACCGCACGAGCTTCAATCCCTCGATCACGCCCAGCGAAGCCGACCTCACCCGCTTCTTCGAGGAAAACGCCCTTCGCTACACCATCCCGGCCCAAGTCGCCGTCAGCTACGCCGCTTTCCTCGCCGACAACTACGCCGCCGCCCTCCCCACTCCTTCCGAGCAGGACGTGCGCAATTTCTACGACAGCAACCCCGCCCGTTTCCCCGTCGCCGAACGCAAAGCCGGTGAGCTGCCCAACCCCGACGCGGATTTCGCCGCCGTCCGCGCCGACGTGGAAAAAGCCCTCAAGGCCGCCGCCGCCGCGCGCGTCGCCAGCCAGGCCGCCGACAACTTCGCCGTCGCCCTCTACGAAAACAAAATCACCGCCGCTTCGCCCGAACTCAATGCGCTCCTGGCCCAGCACAACGTCACGTTGAAAGACACAGGCGCCTTCAGCTATGACAACGTACCCGCCGAGCTCGGCCGCAATCCCGCGGTCCCCGCCGCCGCTCTCCGCCTCAGCGCCGAGCGCCCCGTATCCGACGCGATCCCCACCGAAAACGGCAGCGTTGTGCTCTTCTGGAAAGATTCCGTCCCGTCGCGCCAGCCCGACTTCGCCGAAGCGCGCGCCAAAGTTTCCGCCGACTACATCGCGCAGCAAAAAGAACAGCGCTTCGTCGAACTCGGCCGCACACTTCGCGCCGGTATCCAATCCCGTATGAAAGCGGGCGAATCGTTCGACAAAGCCGTGGCCACCACCGCGAGCGCAGCCAGCGTCAAAGTCGAGACCAAGACCCTGCCCGCATTCACCCTTCGCCAGCCGCCGCAGGATTTCGATCCCTCGATCTATCGTCTCCTCGAAAGCCTCAACCAAGGTGACGTATCTGAAATGGCCGTCGCCAGCGACAAAGGCGTGATCGCCTACGCCCAAGCGAAGACCCTGCCCGATCTCACCGAAAACAATCCCCAGTACGCCGAGCTCCGCACGCGCATCGCGCAGAGCAACGCCTCGGCCAACGGCTACGCGTTCTTCCGCAATCTCGTCGAACAGGAGCTCGCCAAATCGGGCGCCCTCGAAAACTGATTCGCCCCTGCATCTTTCACCGCCCGGATTTCCGGGCGGTTTTTTTTTGCCCTCTCTTGACCGCCCCGCTTCGTGCGCCCGTAACCTTCCCCCCTGTCCTCCGTCATTCCTGCCAGCGACCAAAGGCCGGAGAGGACTGTTTCCCCGCCGCTTTTCTTCCCGCTCGCAACTTTTTTCCGTCCACCGTGTTCTCATTCAAGTCCGCTTCTCCGACGTCCCAGCCTTTCTCCATGCGCGTTCGCATCCTTCTTCTCGCCGTCCTCCTCACCGCCGCTCTCCGCGCCCAAACGTCGCCCGAATCCACGCCCGCGGAACGTCCGTTGCGCCTCGAAGACGCCATCGCCCTCGCGCTGGATAAAAATTTCGATCTCAAGATCCAGCGCCTCGTCACCGAAAGCGCGGAAGATTCCTTCATCATCGCCGACGCCGCGTTCGATCCCACCCTCACGCTCTCCACCGCCCGCTCCTACGCGCAATCCACGGACGGCGTCACCAGCCAGAGCGGCTTCGACACCCGCCTCGGCGCTTCACAGCGTCTCGCCACCGGCGCCACCGTCAGCGGCAGCGGCAGCCTCGACCGCACACGCAACCGCCCGCTGCTCACCGCCAGCCTCAATCCCGTATACGCGAGCGACGTCGCTTTTTCCGTCCGCCAGCCCCTGCTCAAGAACGGCGGTTTCGCCGCCAACCGCGCCGCGATCGAACGCGCCCGCCTCGGCATCACCCGCGCCGGTTACGAGTTCAAGGACACCGTGCTCGCGCTGATCCGCTCCGTCGAGTCCGCCTACTACACCCTTTCGTTCGCCCGCTCCCAGCTCGAGGTCCGACGCTTCAGCGTGCAGGTCGCCGAACAACTCCTCGAAGAAAACCGCACCTTGCTCGAAGTCGGCGTCGGAATCGAACTCGACGTCCTTCAAGCCGAGGTCGGACTCGCCAACGCCCGCCGCGCCCTGCTCCTCGCCGAACAGACCGAGCAAAACGCCGCCGACAATCTCCTCGCGCTCATCAATCCCTTCGAGTTCGACGTCGCTCCCGGCCCTCTCGCCGTCCCGCCGATCGAGAACGTTTCTGTCTCCTTCGACCTTTCGTACAAACTCGCCCGCGACAACAATCCGACCCTCGCGTCCACCCAGCTCTCCGTCGAACAACTGAAACTCGACGCCGAGGCCGCGCGCCGCAACCGCCTGCCCACCCTCGATGTCGGCGCCGCCCTCGGTTACAACACCCGCAAAGGCTCCGCCGGCGAAGCCGCATCCGACGTCTGGGGCAGCGATGGCTACAAATGGCAGATCGACGCCTCGCTCAATCTTCCTTGGGGACTCCGCGCCGACAAGGCCCGTTACCGCCAGAGCGTCAGCAGCCTGAACCGCGAACGACTCCGTCTTCAGCAAGTTGATCAAGACGTCCTCGTGCTCGTGCGCGCCGCCATTCGCTCCGTCGAAACCAATCGCGAAAATCTCTCCATCGCCACGCTCGCTGTTCAGCTCAGCGAACAACAGTACGAAGCCGAAAAGACCCGCTATGACGAAGGCGTCAGCACCTTCCGCCGCGTGCAAGAAGCGAAGGAAGATCTCGACACCGCGCGCATCAACGAACTGCAGGCGTTGCTCAATCTTCGCAACGCACTCGCTGATCTCGCCCGCCTCGAAGCCAGCTCGCTCACACGCTACCGCGTCACGCTCGAACCGTGATCTACGCAGCGTGAAGCTGCACATCCCCGTTTCCACGGCCCGTCCTCACCCGACGGGCCTTTTATTTTACGCTCTAAATCACCCCGCTCCGCCTTCGGCCTTCCGCTTCGGAATTCGGCATTCGGAATTCGGAATTTCCGAACTCATTGGTCATTGGTCACTGGTCACTGGTCATTCATCATTGGCCACTGCCTCCGCCCCTCCATCTCAAACAGCATCTCCGGCGTCGCCGTTTCCGCATCGACGATTCGATGCTCCGGCAACTGCGTGCGAAACCAGGTGCGCTGCTTCTTCACCAGCGCCCGCGTGTTCTTCGCGATCTCGGCGACGAGTTGTTCGCGCGGGAGTTTTCCATCGAGAAACTGCAACGTCTCACGGTAGCCGATCGCGCCCGCCGCACTGGTGTTTTCCTCCAAGCCTTCCTCCCGCAGACGGCGGACCTCCTCGATCAGCCCGGCCTTCAGCATCTGCTCGATGCGCGCTTCGATCCGCGCGCCCAACGCCGACGCACCACGGTCAAGCTGGATCACCTGCGGAACAAAATCCGCAAACGCGCCCGGCTTGCGCGCAAACTCCTCCGCCAGCGCCGTCAGCGTGCGGCCCGATGCCAGACAACGCTCCAGGGCCCGCGTCACGCGGCGCGGATTCGCCGTATCCAGATTTCCGATACCATCGGGATTCAGCAGTCGCAGCCGTTTCACCAGCGCGGGCAGGCCGTCGCGTTCCAGTTGTGCGCTGACCTCCGCACGGATCCCTTCCGGCACCGACACATCATCGGCCACCGGTCCGAGAAACGTCTTCAAATAAAAACCACTGCCACCCGTCACCATCACTCGCCGCCCGCGCGCCAGGATGCCATCCACCGCTTCGCGCGCCAGCGCCACGTAGAGCGTCACATCCATGCGCTCCCGCACCGGGCGCACATCGATGAGATGATGCGGCACGCGCGCACGTTCTTCCGGCGTCGGCTTGGCCGTGCCGATATTCATCCCGCGATAAAACAACAGCGAATCGCACGACACGATCTCGGCGTTGTTCCTCTCCGCCCATTGCAACGCCAGTTCCGTCTTACCCACGGCGGTCGGGCCGGTGATAATGTGCAGATTTTTTTTGGCGGTCTCGTTCATGGGAGCCTATCATTCTGCGCATGAAATCCCTTCCGGCCAAGCTCCTCCTTTCGTTTGTCGCAGGTCTTCTCGCCGCTTGCAGCCGCCCCGCCGAACCGCGCTATCAGGACGACTTCCGCAATGGCCTCGGTCAATGGGTCGTCGAACAACAACCCGGCGGCCGCGTCGAGGCGCGCGACGGCATCCTGCTGATCGACGACGTCGGCGGTTGCACCGTCTGGTTCCGCCACAAACTGAACGCGCCCGTCTCCATTTCCTACGACGCCACCGTTCGCGCCGATGGGCGCGTTTCCGACCTCAACTGCTTCTGGATGGCCAGCGACCCCAAGCATCCGGACGATCTTTTCTTTCAAGGCCACACTCGCACCGGTGCTTTCGCCACCTACGACTCGCTCCAGACTTACTATGTCGGTTACGGCGCCAACACCAACACCACCACGCGCTTTCGCCGCTACGATGGATCAGGCGCGCGCCCACTCCTGCCGGAACACGATCTCACCGCCCCCGCCGTCATGCTCGAGCCCGGCCGCACTTACCGCATCGAAGTCCGCTTCAAGGACGGCCTCGCGGAATTCCTCCGCGATGGCGAAGTCATCCTCAGCTTCCGCGATCCTGATCCACTCACGAGCGGATGGTTCGGATTCCGCACCGTGCTCTCGAAGATCGAGATTCGAAACTTTCGTGTGAACTGAGCCATCGGGCCGCGATCGCGGTTTCCTTTTCCGCAAGACATGCCTTATGGTCGCGCTTCCCGCCGTGAAAGCGCGCTTCATCTACAACCCCCGCTCCGGCTACAACCGGCGCAATCCGCACCTTCTGGATTACGCGCGGCACTTCATCGCCACGCACGCGCCCGACGCCATCCTCGCTCCCACCGAGCGTCCGCGTCACGCCACCGAACTCGCGCTGCGAGCCCTCGACGACGGCTGCGATCTCATCGTCGCCATCGGTGGCGACGGCACGATGAACGAAGTCGCCTCCGCGCTGGTCGGCACACCGGCTGTCTTCGGTCTGGTCCCCTGCGGCTCGGGCAACGGCCTCGGCCGCCACCTCGGCCTCGCCGGCTCCGCGGAGAATGCTTTTCAGACGCTGATCGCCGGCGAGCCGCGCACGATCGACACCGGCTCCGCCAACGGTATCCGGTTTTTCAATACGATGGGCATCGGTTTCGACGCGGAGATCAGCGATCGGTTCAACCGCCTCTCTCGTCGCGGACTTCCCGCCTACATCCGGACTGCCCTCGGCACCATCGTCCGCTTCCGCCGGCAGACTTACGTCATCCGCTCCGCGGATCTCTCGATCGCGACCGACGCCTTCATCATCTCCGTCGCCAATTCCGACCAGTACGGCAACGACTGCTTCATCGCGCCGGGTGCCAGCGTGGACGACGGCCGCCTCAATCTCACGGTGATGAAGTCGATCCATCTCTTCAACGTCCTGCCGATGGCGCTGCGCCTTTTCACCAAGTCCATCGATCAAAGCTCGAGCGTTCAGCGCATGGTCGGCACCCATTTCACCATCGACCGGCCGGCACCGGGCTTGATTCACACCGATGGCGAAACGCACCTCACGGACGCACGCGTCGAGGTAACGATCCATCCGCGCAGTCTGCGCATCATGGCTCCGCCCCGCGCGGCAGCGCTCGTCGCGTGACGTTTGCGTCAACTCGGTGACGTTTTCGCAACGCCTATGGTGGTGTCGTTGAAAAACCGCTACGATCCAGCGCGTGGATTCCAAGCCGCTCAACGTTCGCACCGTCATCATCTCCGACGTCCATCTCGGCACGGCGGACTGCAAGATCGATGAAGTGAATCACTTCCTCAAACACACGCGATGCGAACGCCTCATCCTCAATGGCGACATCATCGATGCGTGGAGACTGAAAAGGACCGGACGCTGGCCAAAACCACACACGCGTTTCGTGCGACTCATCCTGAAGAAACTGGAGAAACGTGACACCGAGGTCATCTACCTCCGCGGAAACCACGACGACGTGCTCACGCGCTTCCTCCCGATCGCGTTCGACCAGCTCAAGATCCAGGAAGATTTCGTTCACGACACAGCACGCGGTCGCTACCTCGTGCTCCACGGCGATGTCTTCGACACGGTCACCAAAAACTTCGTCTTCCTCGCCTACGTCGGCGACTGGGGCTACCGCACACTCATGCGGTTCAACCGGCTCTACAACCGCTGGCGCACCTGGCGCGGGAAGGAATACTACTCGCTCAGCAAGGCCGTGAAGGCGCGGGTGAAAAAGGCCGTCAACCACGTCTCGAACTTCGAACAACACATCACCCGTCTCGCCCGCAGTCGCGGCTGCATCGGTGTCATTTGTGGCCACATTCACACACCCGCCGATCACATGATCGACGGTATCCACTATTTGAATTCAGGCGACTGGGTGGAATCGCTCACCGCCATCGTGGAACACCACGACGGTCGCTTCGAGCTGATCGACTTCGCAAACTTCCGCATTCGTTATCCGCTCCATTCCGACCCGGACCTACTCGACGAATTCAACGTGGAAGCATCTGCCGAATTCGAAACACCCGTTTCCGCGTGACGTGGACGCGAGCTGGACTTGCCGCCGGTGCTCGCTGACATCGGTAACATGCCCTCGCCTGCTCCATGGTCCGCGTGGACCGTGTTGACTGATTTCCCGCCTCTCTCACCACGCACACTCGCGGAGCTTCTGGACGGCGGACAAGCCTTCCGTTGGAACCGACTCCCGGACGAAAGCTGGCTCGGCGTGTGGGCCGATCATGTCGTGCAAATCCGCCTGCACACAGATTCGCGGATCGAATGGAGAACCACGGTATCGAAACCGACGCAGACCGCGCTGGCGCTCCGAACCTATCTCGGCGACACCGCGACATTCACACGCCTGGTCGATGCGCTTCCGTGGCGATCGGACAATCATCTCGCGCGCTGCATGAACGCGTTCCCGGGGCTGCGCATCCTGCGCCAACCGTTCGGCGAAACGCTCCTCGGATTCCTGTGCAGCGCGACCAAGCAGATCGTGCAGATCAAGCAAATGATGGAGCTGCTCGCGGCGCGACATGGGACGCCGCTTGCCGTCCTTCCGTCCGACACCGGCGGCACCGCACGCATCATCCATCGGCTGCCAGATTGGAGCACACTCGCTTCCGTATCCGAAAATCAACTACGGGAATGCCTTCTTGGTTTTCGCGCCCGTTACATCCACGACACCGCCCAATTCATCGCCGCTCATCCCGGCTGGCTCGAAGAAACGGAGACGCTGCCCTACTCCGAAGCGAAGGAGCGCCTGTGCTCGCTGCCGGGAGTCGGCGAAAAAGTCGCCGACTGCGTGCTGCTCTTCGGCGCGGGAAAACTAGAAGCGTTCCCCGTAGACGTCTGGATCTTAAAAACCCTCGAACGCCGCTACGGCCTCACCGGCTGGAAACCCGCGCAGGTAGCTCAATTCGGCCGCGCGCATTTCGGCACAGCCGCGGGCTTAGCCCAGCAGTTTCTTTTCGCATTCGAGCGAGCAGCAAAGAGAGAACAGCCTTCCGTCTAAACCTGTCTGGCGACCGGAGGCTCGCAGTAACGACCGGTTCAGACAGGTTTGCCGAAGCGCGTTACTTCGAACGCTCGATGAGTTCCACTTCGTAGCCTTCGGGCGCGTCGATGAAGGCGATAACGCCGCTGCCACTTTGTGTGGGGCCGTCGCTGAGTTCATAGCCGCGTTTCTTCAGTTCCTCTGCGAAGGCGGTGAGATCTTCGACCTCGAATGCGAGGTGCATCAGATCGGGCTGCACTTTCACCGGTTCGGCGCCTGGAGGCATCTGGCAGATTTCGATTTCTTCGTCGCTGTTGGGCGTCGCAATAAAGGCAAGTTGCGCGCCGCGCGGCGAGGTATGGCGGCGCGAAACTTTGAGGCCGAGCGCGTGTTCGTAGAACTTCACGGTGCGCTCGAGATCGTTCACGCGCATGCGGGTGTGCAGAAGTTTTTTGACCATGAGGCGCAGCGTGCGGTGGCGCGTGGAAAAGGCAAACAGGCGAAGCGGTGGGAGCGGCTTTACGACGCGAGGGAAGTCGCTCGAAGGAAAAATCCGCGGGTGCTCGCGGAGAAGTCGCGGCGTAAGGCCGGTCCTACAAAGAAAAAACCGCCGGGCATGATTGCCCGGCGGTTTTGAAAACTAACTAACGCTGGTGAGGCGGGACGCGCTTCAGGAAGCGACCGGGCTGGCCGGAGCCGCCTCGGGGATGTCGTCGCCGAAGGGCAGCGTGACTTTGAGCTTCTTGTAGGTCGGGAGACCGGTGCCAGCAGGAATCAGGTGACCCATGATGACGTTTTCCTTGAAGCCCTTGAGCATATCGACCTTGCCGAGCGTGGAAGCATCGGTGAGCACGCGGGTCGTTTCCTGGAAGGAAGCGGCCGAGATGAAGCTCTCCGTTTCGAGCGAAGCCTTGGTGATACCCAGGAGGATCGGCTCGGCTTCGGCGGGCTTTCCACCCGCTTCTTCGATGCGGCGGTTGGTCGCGATGAAGGTCGTGCGATCGACCTGCTCACCCCAGAACCATTCGGTGTCACCCGGATCGGTGATGCGCACCTTGCGGAGCATCTGGCGGATGATGATTTCGATGTGCTTGTCGTTAATCGTCACACCTTGGAGGCGATAGACTTCCTGCACTTGGGAGATAAGGAAGTCGTACAGCGCGGACGGCCCGAGGATCTCGAGGATTTCGTGCGGGTCGGCGGAGCCTTCGGTGAGGTGCTGGCCTTTGTGGACCACGTCGCCGGGCTGCACGATGATGTGCTTGCCGGCGGGGATGAGATGTTCCTCTTCCTGCGCAGTCTCTTCGTTTTTCACGACCAGCTTGCGCTTGCCGCGGATGGTGCCTTCGAACGAGACGACGCCGTCGATGCGGGCCATTTCGGCGGCATCCTTCGGGCGGCGGGCTTCGAAGAGCTCGGCGATACGCGGGAGACCACCGGTGATGTCCTTGGTCTTGGACGCCTGACGCGGGGTCTTGGCGAGCAGCGCACCAGGGGCGATGATGTCGCCTTCGTTGACGGCGATCTGCGCACCGACGGGCACCGAGTAGGCCGCGAGCGGCTTGTTGGAAGCGTCGCGAACTTCGATCTGAGGATTGAGGTCTTCCTTGTGCTCGATGACGACCGTGGCGATGCGGCCCGACGACTCGTCGAGTTCGCGCTTCACGGTGACACCGGGGATCATGTCCTTGAAGACAAGCGTACCGCCCTTCTCGGAGAGAACGGGAATGTTGTACGGATCCCACTGGGCCAGGACCGCGCCTTTTTCGATCTGTTCGCCGTCACCGATGGTGAGGAAGGAGCCGACCACGATGTTGTAGCTTTCGAGTTCGTGATCTTCGGCGTCCACGATCTGGATCGAGCCGGTCTTGTTGAGCACGATGGCGGCGCCGTCGGCCGTTTCCACGAGGCGGAGGCCGCGGTACTTGACGGTACCGCTGGAGCGGACGCGGATCTCGGGGGTCTTGAAACCGCCGGTCGCGACACCACCGATGTGGAAGGTACGCATGGTGAGCTGCGTGCCGGGTTCACCGATGGACTGGGCGGCGATGATGCCGATGGAGTCGCCGGTCTTGGCGACGCGGTTGGTGGCGGGATTGATGCCGTAGCTCTTCGCGTCGATGCCGTGGCGGCTGGTCGAGGTGAGCGGCGACATGACTTTCACGCGTTCGATGCCGGAGTCTTCGATCGAGGAGGCGATTTCCTCGGTGATGAGGTCGCCGGAACCGACTAGCAGTTCGCTCGGGTTCAGCGGATTGTAGACGTCGTCGCTGGAGCAGCGGCCGACGATACGTTCGCGGAGGCCGACGATTTCGTCATCGCCTTCAAAGATCGCCTTTTTCCAGACGCCATCGCGGGTGCCGCAATCGTCTTCGGCGATGACCACGTCCATGGCCACGTCGCACAGTTTACGGGTGAGGTAACCAGCGTCCGCGGTCTTGAGCGCGGTGTCGGCGAGACCCTTGCGGGCGCCGTGCGTCGAGATGAAGTATTCGAGAACGGTGAGACCTTCGCGGAAGGACGACAGAATCGGGCGTTCGATAATTTCGCCGGAGGGCTTGGCCATGAGGCCGCGGGTACCGCACAGCTGACGAACCTGCTGTTTGTTACCGCGAGCACCGGAATCCATCATGATGTAAACCGGGTTCACTTCCGTGCGGCCATCGTTGTTCTCGAGCTTCGAGAACACGGCCTTGGCGATCTTGTCGGTGGCGCCAGTCCAGATGTCGACGACCTTGTTGTAACGTTCGCCGTCGGTGATGATACCCTTGGAGAACTGGCCTTCGACTTCGGAGATCTTCTTACGGGAGTCGGCGACGATATCCTTCTTTTCTTCAGGGATGATCATGTCGTCGATACCGATGGAGATACCGGCTTGGAAGGCGGTCTGGAAGCCGAGTTCCTTGAGCTTGTCGAGGGTCTCAACGGTGACGGCATCGCCCGCGACCTTGTAGGTGTTGAGGATGAGGTCGCCGAGTTTGCCCTTCGGAACGGGGAAGTTCACAAAGCCGAGGGCGTCGGGCCAGATTTCGTTAAAGATCACGCGGCCGACCGTGGTACGAAGAACCTTGCGATCACGGTTGCCGTAAACGGTGTCCGTGCCGAGGTCGGGATTGGGCACATCGACCCAATCGTGCACCTTGAGGGCGCCGTCGGCCTTGGCGAAAAGGACTTCCTGAAGGCCGGCGAGGAGCGGCACATGATCGCCCTTGGCGGGCTTCTTGCGCGGCTCGACAGTCAGGTAATACGCACCGAGAACGATGTCCTGCGAGGGCGTGAGGATCGGCTTGCCGGAGGACGGCGAGAAGATGTTGTTCGTCGCCATCATGAGGAGTTTGCACTCCATCACGGCTTCGAGCGAGAGCGGCACGTGCACGGCCATCTGGTCGCCGTCGAAGTCGGCGTTGTAGGCCGTACACACGAGCGGGTGAACGCGAATGGCTTCGCCTTCAATCAACACGGGCTCGAAAGCCTGGATCGAGAGACGGTGCAGCGTGGGCGCGCGATTGAGGAGAACCGGGTGCCCCTTGGTGACTTCTTCGAGGATGTCCCAGACTTCCGGGGACTTTTTCTCGATCATCTTGCGGGCACCGCGGACGGTGTGCACGAAGCCGAGTTCCTTGAGGCGGCGGATGATGAAGGGCTCGAAGAGGACGAGCGCCATCTTCTTGGGAAGACCGCACTGGTGCAGCTTGAGGTCGGGACCGATGACGATGACGGAGCGGCCCGAGTAGTCGACGCGCTTGCCGAGCAGGTTCTGGCGGAAGCGGCCGCCCTTGCCCTTGAGCATGT
>CAZNJG010000031.1:0-40396 GCA_964573305.1 uncultured Opitutaceae bacterium | reverse complement strand
TTTAGCAGAGACTTAAGGGCTACGCGATACCTATTTCACGAAATATCCGGGCTAGCGTAGGCCGCGAGCGGTTCCCATAGATCGGTAGACGTGTACACCCAAGCTGTAAGAAAACTGCCTGTCATAGCTCTCCCTTAAAGGCACTGTAGAGCAAAGCTTGAGACAGATCACCAAGCCGCTGACACGCAGCTGTCTGAACTAACTCCAGCGATCGTACCTCATCTAAAATAGCGACAATCCTCGTTTGCTCTTCGGGAGGAGGCACCGGAACCACGAGTGCATAGACATCATTTCTATTGAGACCGGGAACGCCTGTTGCGGTAGCGTATTTCTTAAGAGGTAAAACACGTAATGTGTAATACAGCCAACGCATGTTTATTTTCCTCGCGGGAACGACAAAGTAGGTGGTGTCAATCGGCCAAAAATTCTCTTCGTACCAATTCACTTCACCGGCCGAACCTTTGCGGCCAATCACAATTCCGGGGCCCTTCACCAAGTACTTGGAATGCTTACCTTGGACTCCATTCGAGCCAACAACTAACACACTGCCGCTATCTTCACGGACCGCTTCGGGCAAAGACTTACCATATTCGAGTGAAAGCAGTTCACTAATCGATTGAACAGGCCACGAATTCCTTCCGCGCTTAGTAACCAGATGTATCCCCATCGCTTGATCCAAAGTTCGCTTACCCAAACGAACAAAATCGGATAAAATTTCTCTGGGTCGATCTCGCACCTGCGCATCGAATTCTACAGCCTTGTATCGGCCAGGTATGAGCTGCCAGCCATTGTCACGAATCTTCCCCACCGACACTCGAAAACTATTGGGACCTTCCTCGCGACCACGCCACTTCGAGAGTATGTCCGGAATGTCATTTTTATCGGGCGTATCGGTGCGTTTATCGTCAAGCGAGTAACCGTCGGCTGTGAGTTCGTAGAACCATACGGATTGCGTGGCAGGCTGCAGAGCTGCGTCGCTGGGCTTGCTCTCAATTTCACGCACTTTCTGGAAGATAAGGATCGCTGTTCCGACGCCGGAGTATGGCTTAAACACGCCGGACGGCAGTGCAATCACCGCCTGCAGATCACAGCTCGTGAGCAGAAGTTCGCGCACCTTGCGGTCCGCTTTTCCCGAGCCAAACAGTACGCCATTGGGCACGATCACACCGGCACGTCCACCAACGGCGAGATGATCGAGAACCCATTTTAAGAAGAGCAGTTCGGTGTCACGGGTTTCGAGCGAGATGTCGGCAAGGATGCTCTCCTTCTGCACGCGACCTGCGAACGGAGGATTGGCGAGAATGGCATCGAAAAGCTGGCCCGGATACTGGCCATTTTGCTTCGTGGTCAGTGGATTGAAATGCTGGATGCGGGCGCGATCGAGCTGGTGCAGGTAGAGATTGAGGATCGCGATCTTCACCATGTTGGCGTCATTGTCGTAGCCGGTGAACGCGTGCTCGTTGAGGAAGTCCCACTGCTTGGGCTTGAGCTGGCTGCCATCGACAACACCGCGTGCGAGATCCGCAGGCTTCGTGTGTTTTCGGAGAATGTGCTGATAAGCGGAAATGAGAAATCCGGCGGTACCGCAGGCAGGATCGCAGATACGCCAGCCGGGCTGCGGTGCAACGAGCGCGACGATCAGATCGATGATGTGTCGGGGCGTGCGGAACTGACCATTGGTGCCGGACTGCGAGAGCTTGCTCAGCAAGTACTCGTACATGTCGCCTTTCACATCGGGTCCGTCGCCAGTACCGAGTTCCAGCTTATTGATGGTCTCGACGACGGCCTTGAGCGTAGGGCGGTCGTAGATCTTCAACGTAGCGTTGCGGAAAAGCATCTGTCCCGTGGTGGAAAGACCGGGCAGTTCGTGAAGTTTTTCAATGGCTCCACGCAGCGCGTCGAAAAGATCGCTGCCGGTCAGCGTAACGAAGTTACCCCACGCGTATCGCGACCAATCTCCGGAGAAAATGCGCTGGTAGCCGCGCTCGATCAAAGCGGCCTGTTCGTCGCGGTCGGAAAGCAGGCGAAGAAAGATCAGGTAGGAACACTGCTCGATGGAATCCATCGGGTTGTTCACGCCACCCGCCCAGAGGGTGTTCATGAGCTGATCCACTTTTGGGCGGAGACCGGAGGAGAAGAAATTAGCGTGCGCGGTTTCGGGCATGGAAAATTAAGAGGCGTGCTTCAAAGCATGACGGGAGCACTCGACGAGGGATGACTGCCGCAGCGCCTCAAAGACCGGATCTCGCTCAGAAAAACGCGCGAGTGCGGGAAGTCCTCCAAGCGTGCGAAACTGGCTGCGCTCGAAGAGCCGCTGGTAACGGCCCGCCAAAAAATCAGCGAGCGCCTGCTGATCGTCAGCGACAAGCTCAGCAGTCTTGTGAAGCCACTTGGTGTCAACGTACCGAAGATTGAAACGCGCCGCGATGGAATCGACGGTATCGCCGATCACTTTGTCCTTGGTCGGCAGCGATCGTCTGCCGAGCGCGTTGTAGACAAAAGCCGGAGTCGGCGCAGGGACGCCGTAAGACACGACGAGTTTATCGGGCGAATAAAACATGTCGGGACGATGGTAGAACCGCTCCTGCAAAATCGTCTCGATGGTATCGTCATCTTCGGCAGCGACTGCCTCGCGAAGATCATCGTTCTCCTCGGCAAATTCCTTGAGATCGCGTTCGAAGGAACCGCGGAAGGTCATGATGTCCACCTTCTCGCCATTGGGACCGACGATGCGCACTTCCTGGCTCACAATCCGGTCGGCGCCTTCCCAAACGGGAATTTCGCGGCGGGGTTGCCCCGGAGTCGTTTCGCCGGGGGCGCTGTCTTCGCCTACCTGCCAGGTGCGCGGCTCATCCGAATTATAGCGAACCGGCGCAGGGCGCTTCTCACCCGGCCGCGGCAATTTGAGAGGCGCTGAGTAGTCATAGTTCTCTTCGAAGAACTCAGCGACAGCGCAGAAATCGAGAAGCGAGAAATGCTTCTTCTCGTATTCGGTGTTGCCGACCACGAACGTGAAACGGCGCGTACCACGTCCCTTGATCTGAATGTACTCGGTCGGGGAAAACACGGGCCGCATGAGCACGACATTCAGCAAGTCGCGGCAGTTGTAGCCGGTGCTCAGCATATCGACCGACACGGCGATTCGCTCAGGACGCTTACGGTCGCGAAACTCTTTAGCGAGCGACGCTGAGTCAGGAATGCGCGAGGTGATTGTGAGGGCGATGCCGGGCTTCAGCTCGTTGAGGATCTTGGTGATCGCGGTGGCGTGGGTCTGATTGACAGCAAAAATGATCGTGCGCCCGATCTCGCCCGTAGGATCGCGCTGCGCTTCGCGTAGAACAGCATCACACATCACGCGATTGCGATGCGGCGTGAATATCTTCCGCTCCAAGTCCTGAATTTTGAAATTCTCCTCCTGCTCGTTGATGAGAACGGACCAGCCAGCTTCCTGCAGCGCCTGCGTCGTAATATCGGACCGGCAGTCGATGATTTTAGGCAAACAGAGAAACGGCCCTTCGGGATCCTGGACGGCATCGACGATATCGTAGCGATAGGTGGGCTGACCGGGCTCACAGCCGAAGTAGTGATAAGTATCGCGAAGCTGACGCGCCTCCAGTGCTTGCGGATCATCGACCGCAAGCTGCCGGAGATTCAGATTCTTCAAGTAGGCCTTCGGCGTCGCAGTAAGGCCAATCCGCGTGGATTGGAAAAACTGCACGACTTCACGCGCATCGCCATAGATCGAACGATGCGCCTCATCGTTGATGACTAGATCGAAATAAAACGGCGTGAACTCCTCACGATAGCGCCGATCCACCATCAGCGATTGGATCGTGGCGACGACGACGCAGGAACCGAGCAGATCGCCGGTGCGACGGGCGGTTTTGAAGATAACCGGCTTATACTCAGCGAGGATGATGTTGAAGTCCTCCATCGTTTGCTTCGCCAGCTCGATGCGATCGACAATGAAGAGAACGCGCTCGGCCTGACGCGTGGCGAGGAAGTGACGGATGAGCGCAGCGCAAAGAAGCGTCTTCCCGGTGCCGGTCGCCATCTCTAGAAGAAACTTTCGCAATCCCCGTTCATCAAAGCCTCGGGCGACTGCATCCATTGCGCAAAGTTGGTAGCCGCGAAGAGTGACGTCCGGTTTTAGCCAACGCAGATAGTCTGGCCCAATTTGTTCGGTCAGCAGCGGACGCGGTGGCTGTAAATTCCGCAAACGCATCCGATCTAGATCATCACAAGACGGCAATCGCTCGATGCGATAGGCGTCGCGGTGGTCCGCACGAGCATAGTTCCAGAACCAGTGCTCGCAACCGTTCGAAAGCAGGACAAAGGGAGCTTTTAGATTCTCCGCATAACCACGCGCCTGATCTTTCGCGTCATAAGGGTCAAAGTCCTCGCGCTTCGCCTCCAAAACGCAAAGCACGCGACCGAGCGAATCGAGCAGCAGATAGTCCGCCCGACCCGAACTCGAATTGTGCTCGAAACGAACTTGCCGTGAATCGAGCAAATCCCAGCCGCTATCGGTCAATGCACGATCAATGAGAACACGCGAAAACGCTTCGTTCTGAGACATGAGGCATTGTGGAAAAGAGAGACACGGAGCAGGACCGTCGCAGGCTTTGCACCACCAGCGGAGGGGTGTCGAGTCTTCACTACCGCCAGAGGGGTTCATGACTTGGCTCGCCATGACTAGTCTCCGACGTGAGCAACGACATGGCACAACGGCTGATGGAGCGCGTGAAACGCCTCCGCGAAAAACTTGGGCTGACCCAGGAGGCCTTTGCCGAACGCGCCGGGCTCAAATACAAACATTACCAGTCCGTCGAAGCCGGTCGTAAGCCCAACATCCAGTTCTCAACCTTGATCAAGCTCGCCGAGGCCTGCGGCGTGGAGCCTTGGGAACTGCTCCACTTCGATCACGACGTGGAGTCATTTCAGCCAGTCGTCAGCGAAGCCAAATCCAGCGCCCGCACCGGCAAGACGCCGAAAACAACAAAACCGCGGCGGCGGCTTGGCTGAAAGTCTGCGCTCCTACATCGCGCGTGGGCCAAGTCGCCACGCGCCCCTTCCGTAACCGGTAGCCGCGAGCGCCAGCAAGCGGACCGAATCAATTCACGGGCAACTCACCCTTCCGCCCCGCTCGCTACCCTCTACTCACTACTCGCTACTCCCTCCCGCGCCACCCCAGACACTCTGCACAAAAATCCTTGGCCCGCCGCCAACTCGTCCGATGCTTTCCGGCAATGCTTCCCCGCTTACCCCGTCCGGCCCGTGCATTCCCGCGCATCGCCATCGCCCGCATCGTCCTTCTGCTCGTTTTCGCCGGCGCATTCGCACCGCCCGCGGCCTATGCCGCCTACCGCTTCGCTCCCGACCGGCCCCACGCGTATTCGGATACCCCCGACGAAAGCGGCCGCCTCTGGGGCCGCGATTTCGAGACCGCCACCCTCTTTCCCCTCGGCGAAGCTCCCAAGTCGTCCACGCTCCTCGAACGCGGCGACCGCCTCTGGTACTCCGCCCAGACCGGCCGCGAAGGCTACATCCGCACCCTCACGCTGACCGACACCCTCACCAGCCGCACCCACACCGTTAAGCTCGCCGGCCCCGAGACCTGGCTCCGCGCCATCCGCTCCGGCCGCTACCTCTATAAGGGCGTCGCCGAAAAAAACACCGCCGCCCTCGTCGAACTCGATCTCGACGACCCTGCGCAAAAATCCGCGCGCGTCCTCAAAGCCTTCGACCCGGCCAAAGCCTGGTTCTCCCCCGACTGCTCCGTCCTCATCCATCTTTGGAACAACGAACTCCACCGCCTCGACCTCGCCACCCGCAAATCCACCCGTATCCAAAAACTGACTACAGCCGACGCCGCCCGCCTCGTCCGCATCAACTTCATCGACCCCACCGGCCGCGGCTGGCTCACCCTCTTCAGCCAGCCCCGCCCTCTCCCGCACCAGAAAATTTTCCGCAACATCCTCGGCGAAGAGCGCGATATCACCGCCCTCTACCCGCCCCACAGCACACAGATGGGCGCGCTCGACCACTTCGAGGTTCGCTACGACGGCTTCCGCAACCACCTCATCACTTTCAACAAAGAACCCGCCGACCAGGTCCGCGTCACCGTCCTCGATCCCGCCGGTAAAAAGCCCGCCGAGGAACACGTCATCACCGCGAAACTTCCGCAACGTTACGACGTTCACCTGATGCCCGGTGGCGGCCTCATCCTCGTCAGCGACAAAGAACCGCCCGCCGATTACCGCCTCGCCCGCTTCCACGTCTTCGACCTCGTCGCGAAGGAAACCCGCAGCGAATTTTTCCTCCCCACCGCCGCCGAGCACACCTTCGGCGACGCCACCTACCTCGGCGAAACCCTCGACGGCCAACGCCACGGCTACGGCCTCTGCACCTGGCCCGACGGCTCCACCTACCGCGGCGATTGGTCCGCCGATCAGAGGCACGGCGAAGGCACCTGGAAAAAAGGCGACGACCTCGTCACCGGCACCTGGGCCGCTGGCCAGGCCATCCTCGTTGCCAAGACCTACTCACCCGCGCCCAACCTCCGCTTCGAATACACCGGCCCGCTCGACGCCCAACTCCGCCCCCACGGTCGCGGCATCGCACGCGTCCTTCTCGTCGATCCCAAAACCAAAATCGTCATCAACAACGGCTTCTTCGGCACCGTCGAAGGCTGGTTCGAAGCCGGCGAACTCCGCTTCGGTCTCGCCCTCCAGCACAAAATTCTCGCCGACCACAAAACCCAGCAGCTCCCCGTTTACCTCGGCTTCTTCCAGGGCAACCGCGCCACCGGCATCGGCCGCGTCCCGGTATCCGCCAAGGAATTCAGTCCTTGGATACAACCGTACGGCCAGTTCCAGCCCGGCGATGTCACCAAACCCTTCGCGCGTCGCGCCCACTCCGAGGTCCCCGCCGACATCGAGGCCACGCTCGCCGCCACGACCTACGTCGATGTGATCGCCGACCTCGAAGCCCGCCTCGCTCCGCTGCTGGAAAAAACCGCGCAAGAGACCTCTGTCAGCAACGCCGTCTTCGCACGCCAGCGCCGCGAACGCGAAGCCGAGCAGGCCCGCCTCGCCGAGGAAGCCCGCCTTGCTAGCGAGCGCGCCGCTCAGGAAGCCCTCCAACGCGCCAAAGAGGCTGCCGCCTTCCAGGAAAAAATCTACGCCTACGACCGCAACCGCTCCGGCCGCGCCACCAACGGTGCCCAGGCCAATCTCAACAGCCGCCAACAACTCCAGTATTACCGCCGCGGCGATTTCATCGCCTACAACGGCAAGATCGTGCGCATCGTCTCCGAGCCCACTTACAACGCCGTCGCGCTCTCCGACGGCGAAATCCTCCACGGCTCGCTCCAAGTGTGCAGCGCCACAGTGAAGCCCGAACACCTTCGCTTCAACTGCCCCGAATGCGCCGGCCGCGGCTTCGTCGGCACGCCCACCACGCAAGTCGTCAAATCCTCCAGCCCGTACACCCGCACCTACACCTCCACGCTCGGCACCACCTGGCGCGAAACCGGCACCGAGACCACGACCACCACCGTCCGCTCGTACGCCCACGTCCGCTGCACGAAATGCAACGGCTCGGGCAAAACCACCGAACTCCGCACTCTCCACTACTGACCCGCCCCTCGCGCATTCCCACTGGTCATTGTTCATTGTTCATTGGTCATTCCTCCCCCATGTCGCCCGATCTCTGGATTCTCGGCCTGCGTCTCGCCGGCGCGTTTCACCTCGTGACGCTCACCCTCGCCTGCTTCACGCCAATCCCGCCCGACTGGGATAAAAACCTCGCCGCACTCCCGCCGATCCACCGCCGTTTCGCGATCGCTCAAAATTTCTCCATCGGCGCCACCATCGCGGCGCTTGGCTTGGTCAGCCTTTTTTTCGCGCCGCATCTGATCACCGGCGAACCACTCGCACGCGTTCTCTGCGCGCTCATCGCTCTCTTCTGGGGAGGACGGCTGATTGTCCTCCCGTGGCTCCGCGTCCAATCCACCCTCACCACTCCGCTCCTGCGTCTCGGCTACGGACTGCTTCTTACTCAGTGTGCGCTCTACACAGGCGCCTATGGCTGGCTGGCGGTGCGACCCGTCGTGTAAAGCACCCGCGCGCAAACGCTAACCAGCCGGTCCTCTGCGCAAACGCATTCGCGTTTCACACACCGCGCCCGGGCCTCATCGCATAATCTCCACAAAACCGCTTGGCAGGCGCCACCCGAGCGCTTTTCGTTTGGCTTTAATGTCCTCACCCAAGCAAGGAATACTCGCTCTCGAAGACGGATCTATTTTCCGCGGCATCGCTTTTGGCGCCGACGCCACGATCACGGGCGAATGTGTGTTCAACACCTCGATGACCGGTTATCAGGAGATCATCACCGATCCGTCCTATTTCGGTCAGATCGTGACCATGACCGCTCCTCAGATCGGCAACTATGGCATCACCGCCGAGGACGATGAGTCTCACCTCCCTGTTTGCGCCGGCTTGGTGGTGCGCGAACTTTCCCCGATCGTGAGCAATTGGCGCGGCCAGATCGCCCTGCACGACTATCTCCTGAAATACGGCATTCCCGGCTTGAGCGAGATCGACACCCGCACGCTCACCAAAAAGCTCCGCGTCGAAGGCGCGATGAAGTGTTGCCTGAGCACGCTTCCCCTCTCCGAAGAAGAAGCCATCCGCCGCGCCAAAGCCGGCCGCGATATCTCCGGTGCCGACTACGTGAAGGAGGTCTCCGCCAAGGAACCTTACATCTGGCGTCCCGACGATCCCGCCAATTTCAACGCCGCGTTTCTCCCGGTCGGCACCACGATGAACGCGCCCGCCATCCCGGAAAAACGCTTCCGCGTGGCCGCCTTCGATTTCGGCGCCAAACACACCATTTTCCGCAAACTCGTCCGCCACGGTTTCGATGTGCAGGTGTTTCCGTCAACCTTCACGGCCGAGCAGATCGCCGAACACAAACCCGACGCGGTCTTCCTCTCCAACGGCCCCGGCGACCCGGCTGCGCTGCCGTACATCCATAAGACGGTGACTGATCTCCTGCCGAATTATCCCATCTTCGGCATCTGCCTCGGCCACCAGATGCTCACGCACGCGCTCGGCGGCACGACCTATAAACTCAAGTTCGGCCATCGCGGCGGCAACCAACCGGTGAAAAACCTCGAAACCGGCAAGGTCTCGATCACCGCGCAAAACCACGGTTTCGCCACCGATGCGAAATCGATCGAAAAAGCCGGCGGCAAGGTCACCGAGATCAATCTCAACGACGAAACCGTCGAAGGTCTGCGCCACACGCGTCTCCCCGCCTTCTCGGTCCAGTACCATCCCGAAGCCGCTCCCGGCCCGAACGACGCCGATCCGCTCTTCGTCGATTTCTACAGGATGATCGAAGCGCGCAAAGCGGGTAAAATCTGAGCCCGCCGCCACGTCGCGTTCACGCTTCGTCCCTCTTCCAGCCCGGCCGCTTTTGGCGCCGGGCTTTTTTGTGTCCGCGTCCAGCGCACTCCCAGCCCCGCGCCTCGCATTTATTCCGCAAGCCGTTCGTGCCGATATCCAGATGCCCCTTCGCATGAAAAAATGCCTGATCCTCCTCCTGCTGGGTTTCGCCGTCTGGTTTTTATTCATCCGCGAAACTCCCGCCCGCTGGAAAGGCGTCCCCGCTGCGCGCCAGCCCATGCAAACCACCGCCGGACTTCCGCCCGCGTTTCGCCACGGCGACTACACGATCAAACCCCTCGCCAATTACCAGATCACCGCCGTCGTGCTCCGCGGCGAACGCTACCGCTTCGCCCCGCAATCCGACCTCTGCCCGCTCGACCTCGCGCTCGGCTGGGGTCCGATGTCGATGGCCTACGCGATCAACGAGCTGAAGTTCTCCCAGCACGGCCGTTTCTATTTCTACCGCTGGAAAAACGAAGCACCGCTCGAGCCGCTGCAGATCGCGCAAAACTCCGCCAACACGCACTGCGTCCCCGCCAACGACAAGATCCGCCGCCAACTCCTCGCCATCAAACGCCACGACTTGGTCACGCTCGAAGGTTATCTCGTCGAAGCGTCCTCGTCCGACGGTGGCTCCTGGCGCTCATCGCTCACGCGCGACGACACCGGCGGCGGCGCCTGTGAAATCATTTGGGCCACCTCCGTCGCGCGAAAAAAACTCTGACCCGCGCTTTGCGCGAAGGGCGCGAGCTTGCTCGCCGCCTCATCAGCGGCACGGCTCGATCCGGCTATCGTTCACTTCAAACCGCACTCAAGCGGGCGATGACGAATAACGCGCCGGGACGGCGCGTTCCACCCGCTACGCGCTCGCGGCCACCGGCTGGCATGGGCTTTTACCATCAGTGCCCATCAGTGTGCATCAGTGGTTAAAAACGGATCGAGGCGCCTGGCGCGGCGAAGGGATCTCGGCGTAAAGCCGCTCCGATAGTTGGCCACAGTTTATTTGAAGCGCTCTAATCCGTTCCAAACTCCCCGGCTCATCGTCCACCCGTCTCTCAACCCAGCGCGCTCTCGAACTTCATCGCATCTTCCGGCGTATCCACGCCGATGGTCGGATCCGTCGTCGCGCCCACGGCGATATCGAAGCCGTTTTCCAGCACCCGCAGTTGCTCGAGTTTTTCGATGCGTTCGAGACGCCCAACCGGCAAACTCGCGAAACGCTCCAGCAAATCCGCCTTGTACGCGTAGAGTCCCAGATGACGCAGACAGCCGTTGGCGCGCACCCAGTCGTCCTGGACCTGTCCGCCGAAATCGCGCGCATACGGCATCGGCGAACGCGAAAAATAAAGCGCGCGCCCGTCGTTGCGCAGCACGACCTTCACCTGGTTTGGATTGGCGAAATCCGCCGCCGTCGTGAACGGCGTCGCGAGCGTGGCCATGGCAACGGGACCGGCGATCAACGTGGCGAGCTGGCGTATTTGCGCACCGGATACAAGAGGCTCGTCCGCCTGCACGTTGATCACATGGGCCGCGCCGATCGAGCGGTTCGCCTCCGCGATACGGTCGGTCCCGCTTTGATGCGCGACACTCGTCGCGATCGAGCGAAAACCCGCGCGCGTCAGCGGCTCGGCGAGCAAGGGATCGTCCACCGCGAAATACAGCGGAAACTCCGGTGCTTCGCGCGCGATGCGCTCCGCCACCCAGAGCAGCAAGGGCTTGCCCTTGATGGGATGCAGCAGCTTGCGGGGGAAACGCGTCGATTCGAGCCGGCAGGGAACGATGATGGCGGTCAACGGCATGGGAGCAGTGAGGCTGATGGTGGTTTTTGGAGTTGCAAGCCGCCCGCAGGGGAAGCGACGATCCCGGGCATCTCAAATAGAACGAATGGATAAAAACGACGTCACGACGGCCGGAAAGCCTCTTTCCAAAGAGCTGGTGGTCCAAAACAAAATGGGCATCCACGCCCGGCCCGCAGCCATGATCGTGCGCATCACCAACAAGTTCAAAGCCGACGTTTTCGTCGAGAAGGACGATGAACAGGTGAACGGCAAAAGCATCATGGGTCTGATGATGCTCGCCGCGGGCAAAGGCTCGAAGGTCAAGTTCCTCGCCACCGGCGAAGACGCGCCCCAGATGCTCAACGAGCTCGAACAGCTCTTCGCCCGCAAATTCGACGAAGCCTGAGCCACCGCACCGCTCCTCCCATTTTCAGGCGGCCCCACGGCCGCCTTTTTTATTGGCGGGCGGCGCGGCGCCCCACGGGCGCTCCGCCAAACTAGTTGTTGAAATGCCCGTCCGCGGCCTCTCATTCTCACCCGTTGTGGCAGACAAAAAAACACAGGCGCCTTCCTTCGAGGCGGCACTTTCGCAGTTGGAATCCATCGTCGAAGCGATGGAGACCGGCGACGTGCCCCTGGCCGATTTGATGGCCCAATTTGAAGACGGCACCAAACTGCTCAAAATCTGCGAAGCTCGCCTCAAGGAGGCCGAACTCAAAATCGAGCTTCTCAAAAAACAAGCGGACGGCGCCTCCTTTGCGCCCTTCGTTTCGCCCTCCGAGAGCTGAGCGCCTGTCGCCACGCCTCTCCGCTTCCGAATCCGACTCGATGAATCCTCCCGCCGACGCGTCCGCAGCTCCCGCCACGTCCTTGCCTCGCCTGCTCGATTCCATTCGCGGCCCGGAAGACCTGAAACGCCTCGGAGCCACCCAGCTCCCGCAGCTCGCCCAGGAAATCCGCGACGAGATCATCCAGGTCACCGCGCGCAATGGCGGTCACGTCGGCCCGAATCTCGGCGTCGTCGAACTCACCATCGCGCTCCACCGCGTGTTCAACACACCCGCCGACCAGTTCGTGTTCGACGTCGCCCATCAAGGCTACGTGCACAAGCTCCTCACCGGCCGCGGCGGCGAATTTTTCCGCAAACTCCGCCAGACCGACGGCGCCTCCGGCTTCCTCAGCCGCGCCGAAAGTCCGCACGATGCCTTCGGCGCCGGCCACGCGGGCACCGCCCTCAGCGCCGCTCTCGGCATGGCCACCGCGCGCGATTTGCGCGGCACCTCCGAACACGTCGTCGCCCTCTGCGGCGATGCTGCCTTCACCTGCGGCGTCACCCTCGAGGCACTCAACAACATCGTCACCTCCACGAAGCGGCTCGTCGTCATCCTCAACGACAACGAATGGTCCATCGCCAAAAACGTCGGCGCCATCGCGAAGTACCTCAACCGCCTCAGCACGAATCCCACTTACAACAAGATCCACAACGACCTCGAACGGTTCTTCACCGGCCTCCCGCACGGACCGGAGATGCATCGTCTGTGGCTCAAGTGGAAACGCGAGACCAAGGACTTCTTCGTCGAATCGAGCCTCTTCGAGAAATTCGGCCTCCGCTACATCGGCCCGATCGATGGACACAATTTCGACGAGCTCGTGAAAAACCTCGAGTTCGCCAAGAACGCCGATGGCCCGGTCGTCCTTCACGTGCTCACCAAGAAGGGCCGCGGTCTTCGCGCCGCGATCGACCATCCCGAACGTTTTCACGGCGCGAGTCCCTACGATCCCGCCACGGGTGAAACCAAGAAACCCGCCTCGCCCACCCCGCCCAATTACCAGGAGGTTTTCGGCCGCGCGCTCGTACGCTTCGCGAAGGCCAATACCCACATCGTCGGCATCACCGGCGCGATGCCCAGCGGCACGAGCCTGAACTACCTCGCCGCCGAATGCCCGCGCCAGTTCTTCGATGTCGGCATCGCCGAGGAGCACGCGGTGCTGTTTGCCGCCGGTCTCGCCACCAAGGGCATCCATCCGGTGTGCGCGATTTATTCGACCTTCCTGCAGCGCGGCTTCGATCAGGTCGTGCACGATGTCTGCCTGCAAAACCTGCCCGTCACGTTCTGCATGGATCGAGCAGGTCTCTCGCCGAATGACGGTGCGACGCACCACGGTCTTTTCGATCTCTCGTATCTGCGCTGCGTCCCGAACGCGATCGTCATGCAGCCGATGGATGAGGACGAATTGGTCGATATGCTCCACACGAGCCTTCAGACCAAGGCGCCCACGTTCATCCGTTATCCGCGCGGAGCCGGCACCGGCGTGAACATCAAGGAATCCCCGGCCATGCTGCCCATCGGCCAGGCCGAGGTGCTTCGCGAGGGTTCACAGATCCAGCTTTGGGCGCTTGGGCCGATGATTCCCGAGGCGCTTGCGCTCGCGGAACGTCTCGCCACCGAGCACCAGCTTTCGGTCGGTGTCGTGAATGCGCGTTTCGTCAAGCCGCTCGACCGCGAATTGCTGCTCAACCAGGCCGCCTCGGCGTCCCTCATCGTCACGATGGAAGACCATGTGCTGGCGGGTGGTTTCGGAAGCGCGGTGATAGAGGCGCTGCAGGACGCCAACCGCCCGGCCGCGGTCGAGCGTATTGGTTGGCCGGATACATTTGTGGAGCATGGCAGCTCGGTGGAAACGCTGCGCGCCTCCTACAAGCTCTCCCCCGAAGACAATTACCAGCGCATCGTCGCGCGCTGGAAATCGCTCGTCGTTTCCGGCATCGCCACCGGCGTCTGATCTCCCGGAGGCGAACTCCTCGGGGAACGCAGGATGCGGCAACAAAAAAGCCGTGCTCAAGGGCACGGCTTTCGATTCGAGAAAATGTCGTCAACGCTCAGCGAGCGATCGCCTCTTTCATCGCCGGATCTTTCAGCATGTCATCGACGATATTGGTGCCGCGCAGCTGGATCACCGCGGGGTTGTTGGGAAATTGCTTCATGACCTTATCGACGAGCTTGCGCGCATCGTCGGCGCGTCCGAGACGCACCAGCGTGGCAACCGGCTCCATCGCAGCCTCGATGTCCTCGGGCGATTGCTTCGCGGTTTTCTCGCGGAGCGTGAGTTCGCGTTTGTACGCGGCGATCGCGCCCGATTTGTCGCCGAGCTTCATACGCGTGAAGCCGAGTTGAAACCAGTACGCGGGCTCCTCCGGGTCGAGTTCGGTCGCACGGGCATATCCTTTTTCCGCGTCCTTGTAATCGCGCAGCGTGAAGTTCACGCGGGCCTCGGAGGCGAGGTACAAGGCTTCGGCCTTCGTTTGTTTCTGATCCTCGCTGTCCTTCCGTTTGCACGCGGAAAGCGGGACGATCAGAGCAAGAATAATGAGCAGGCTGGAAAGACGCATAAAGGCGGAGATCATCAAAGATCGGGCGGCACGGTGGCAATCGCTTCTTCCATCGTCGTGAGACCTTCCTTCACCTTGAGCATGCTGTCTTGGTGAAGCGTCTTCATGCCGTTGCGCATCGCGATTTTCTTCAACTCGGCGGACTCCATCTCCTTGTTGATGCCCTCGATCAACTCCTCGTTGACCGTCATGAGTTCGTGGATACCGACGCGGCCCTTGTAGCCGGTGCCGCCACATTTCGGACAGCCGGAAGGGTTCGCCTTCGGGATGCGTCCGCTCCAGCCGATGGCGCGTTCGAGGATCTCGGCTTCGCGTGGTGAAGGATCGACCTCCTGTTTGCACGTCTTGCAGACGCGGCGCATGAGGCGCTGCGCGCAGACGCACAGGAGCGACGAAGAAATCATGAAGGGCTCGATGCCCATGTCGGTCAGACGCGCGATCGTGCTCGGCGCGTCATTCGTGTGCAGCGTGCTGATGAGCAAGTGACCGGTGAGCGCGGCTTCGACGGCGATGTTGGCGGTTTCCTTGTCTCGAATTTCACCGACGAGAATGATGTCGGGATCCTGACGGAGAAAGGCGCGCAGCGCGGTCGCAAACGTGAGCCCGATCTGGCGGTGCATCTGCATCTGGTTGATGCCGGCCAGCGTGTATTCGATCGGATCTTCGGCGGTGCGGATGACGATCTCGGGCGAATTGATTTCGTTCAGCGCGGAATAAAGCGTCATCGACTTACCCGAGCCGGTCGGTCCGCAATGCAGGATCATGCCGTACGGCTGACGGATCACCTCGCGATACCGGGCGAGATTTTCCTCGGAGAAACCGAGCATCGGCAGCGGAAGCGTGGACTTCTGCTTGTCGAGAATACGCATCACGACGCCTTCACCGTGATTGAGCGGCGCGGTTGAAACACGCAGGTCGATATCGATCGATTTTTTGGTGAACTGCTTGAAAACGATACGTCCATCCTGCGGCAACCGGCGTTCGGCGATGTCGAGGTTGCACATGATCTTGAGACGCGCGACGAGCGCGGGACCTACCTTCGAGGGCAGACGCAGTTTCTCCACGCACACACCGTCGATACGGTAGCGGACGACGACTTCCTTTTCCGCCGGCTCGATATGAATATCGCTCGTGCCGGCGTAATACGCGTCCTCGATGATGCGGTTCGAAAGCTGGATGATCGGGCCCGACTCCTCGGCGCCTTCGTCCGTGATTTCGAGGTCACCCTCGTTCACGCCGAATTCTTCGCCGATCTTCGAAACGACATCGTCGAAACCGGCAGCCTGTGTCGAAACCGTGAACTTTTCTTTGATGTCTTTCTCGCGCCCGAGCATGCGCACCACGCGCATACCGGTCATTTCCTGGATCTTTGCCGGCAGCGAAACTTCGAACGGGTTCGCAAACGCGACCAGCATGAAGTCGCCCACGATGCCGACCGGCAGGATTTGGTGCTCCTGACAAAACTCCTGCGGCAGCCGCTCGAAGGTCGAAGCGGCGGTGCGGAAGCGCGCGACATTAAACGGCGCGAGCCCGAAGGCGCGCCCCTTCGCCGTCAGCAATTGAAACGACGAGACGCGGTATTCCTCCTGCAGGAGCTTGTCGAGCTGGTCGCCGTTGAGCTCCTCCGGCATCTCCGCGATTTTGTCCCGCTGCTCTTCCGAGAGCCGGTCCATCTCGACGAGCTTGGTGACGATCTGTAACTGAAATTTTCCGAGTGCCATGGCAGTGCGTGATCAGCGGTTGCGGCCGGAGCTCTCGAGCTTTTCGAGAAAATCCCCGATCATCTCCAACGTGGTGCCGTACCAAATGATCGGCCCTTCAAATTTTTTCTCCCAATACGTGCGCACCGCCGGGCTGAGATAATAAGCGGTCGCCACCAGGTGAAAGTCGTCTTCGCGGTCAAAGGGCACGCTCCACGTCGCCCAGCACGCGCCGATATCCATCGTCTTCTTCAACTCCTCCGAGGCCTCGTAATTGCGCAAGTCCACCAAGCCGAGGCCGTGCTCATCGACCAGATGCTGCAACACGTCCTCCTCGCGCAATGCCTTCAGCTTGTACGCAAGAATGCCGAGCACGGTGGTCTGGCGGGGATGCTCGCCGGCAACCAGTTCGAGCAACTGCTCGTTGGCATTTTCGAGATCCTCGATTTTCACGAGGTTCTGCTCAACCAGGCTGGCGCCAAGCAGACGATTGGCGCGCATGAGGAGCGGACGGTGTTCGGAAGACATGATCGAAAGGGAAACTAACTGGCGGCCGGCTTCTTGATCGCCGCGGGACGTTTGGCCCGGACGCGGCGGCGCAATTCTTCTTTGAGTTTATCCAGCCCGTCGCCGGTTTCGCAGGAGATCTGGAGGATATCGACTTTGTGGCGACGGCGAAACTTCGCGAGGTTGGCCTTGGCGCCTTCGAGATCCATTTTGTTGGCCACCACAAGGCGCGGTTTCTTGAGCAGCGCGGGATCGTAGAGTTTCAACTCCTTGACGAGCGTCGCGTAATCGTCGCGCGGGTCGCGGTCATCCACTCCGGCCATGTCCACGAGGAACATGAGCAGCGCGCAACGCTCGATGTGGCGCAAAAACCGATGGCCGAGCCCGCGATTCTCGCTCGCGCCCTCGATGAGGCCGGGCACATCGGCGAGCAGCAGTCTGTCGTACTTTTTTGGATACTCGATCACGCCGATCTGCGGATGCAGCGTGGTGAAAGGATACGCGGCTGTCTTGGGACGCGCCTTGGTGATTTTTTTGGTGAGCGAGGATTTGCCGGCGTTGGGAAACCCGACGAGCCCCACATCGGCGATGCTTTTGAGCACGAGGCGGAAGGTGCCGCCCTCGCCCAGCTGGCCGGGATTGGCGCGCTTGGGCGCACGATTGGTGGAGGTCTTGAAACGCGTATTGCCCCAACCTCCGTTGCCGCCTTTGCACAGCACGATTTCCTCGCCATCTTCGATGACCTCGGCGACCACTTTGCCCGTCGCTTCGTCGGTCACGACGGTGCCCAAAGGAAGTCTCAGGCGCGCCGGTTTTCCGTCGCGACCGTGACAATCAGCACCTTGTCCGTGCTCGCCGCGTTCGCCTTTCCAGTGCGGCTGAAACTTATAGTCCACCAAGTTGTTGGTGTCGTCATCGCCGACGAGGACGACATCGCCGCCCCGCCCGCCGTCGCCGCCATTGGGTCCGCCCCACGGCTCATATTTTTCGCGGCGGAAGCTTATGCAGCCGCGTCCGCCGTCGCCGGCCTGAACCTTGATGACACACTCGTCGATGAACATGGCGGAGATTTACACGGGGATGGATTCACGGACACAAACCAATAGCATGCGCGGCAGGAAGTCGCAGCGCAGGGAGCGGGAAACCATCTCGGAACAACATACGTGGCCCCGCCTTATCGGCACAATCCAGCCGCAGTGAAACGATTCGCCGGTTTTGCCAGCGAAAGGCGTTTCATCCCGCCTTTCCCGTCAAGGTGAACAGCTCAGAAGGAAATCTTGATGCCTTTGCGCAGATACGTCGGCACATCGAGATCCTGGCCTTCGAAAAGGTTGCGATCCGTCTTGTCGAAGAAGCCGCGGCGTTCGAGTTCGCCAAACAGGAACTCGTCCTGCGCCGGTTTCGCGGCATGCGCTTGCAACGGCAATTCGCCCGTGACCGACGGAGCTTTTCGACCGTTCGAAGCAACGGGCGATGAAGTCCCGAGCTCGTCGCTCAAATCCTTCGCCGGCGCAACCGGCGCCACAGTCTGGCGGGTGCGTGCCGCGGGAGCAGCGCGACGCGGCGTGATCCCGCGCGTGCCGAGATCGGTCGCGCCGATGACGCAGATTTCCACCTCGTTTTGCAGGCTCTCATCGATCACCGCGCCCATGATGATGTGCGAATCGCGGCCAAACTGATCCGTCACCGCGGTCATGATTTCATTGACCTTCGGAAGCGTGAGATCGGTGCCGCCGATGATGTTGACGAGCAGGCGATCGGCTTTGCGCGAAAACTCCGGCGTGTGCAGCAGCGGGCAGAGCTTGAGATTCTCGATCGCATCCGCGACGGCGTTTTCGCCTGAACCATTGGCGAGTCCGAAAAGCGTTTTTCCGCCGCGTTGATTGAACACCTGACGCAGCGCCGAGAAGTCGAGATTGATGAGTCCGGTGCGAAACAGCATCGACCAGATCGAACGTACGCCGCGCCCGATCCAGGCATCGGCCCGCGCGAAGGAATCGAGCGCCGTCTCCCCTTCCTCCGCTTCCTGCAGCAGCATGTCGTTGGGCAACGGAATGACCGCGTCGCACACTTTGCGCAGCGCATTGAGTCCATCCTCCGCCTGCTTGATGCGACGGCCGCCTTCGAAACTGAAAGGCATGGTGGCAAATGCGATGACGAGCGCGCCATCCTCAGCCGCAATTTCCGCGACGATCGGTGCGGCGCCGCTGCCCGTGCCGCCGCCCATGCCGGCGATGAGAAACACGAGATCGCAGCCCTTCACGACCGCCGCGATTTTTTCGCGGTCGGCCTCCGCCGCCTCGCGCCCCAACTCCGGATCGCCGCCCGCACCAAGACCGCGCGTGATGCCGGTGCCGATGAGCACCTTGTCCTGCACAGGCGAAGTCGAGAGCGCCTGATAATCGGTGTTGATCACCGCCATCTGGAGACGATCGAGATTCTCCATCTTCAAGCGGTCCACGGCGTTCGAGCCCGCGCCACCGACGCCGACCAGTTTGATCGCGATATTGCGGTCCGTCAGGATCTCGGTGGTCAGGGGAAGTTCGTTCGGAGTCATGGAAAGTAGTTAAAGAATGGATACGCGCGTGAGTGTGATCGGCGTGCGCGCTCAGGCCGTGGCGAAGAGTTTGCTGAAGAACCCTCCGCTGCGGCGGCGCGCGGGGGCGGCGGTTTCGGCCTTCGAGTTGAGCCCGAAATACAGCAGGCCAAGCGCGGTCGCGTAACCGGGGTCGCGCAGGCTTTCGTTGATGTAGCCGGGTACTTCCCCGACACGCGCGGTTGCATCGAATACCTTGGAAGCCGCCTCCGCGATGCCGGGCATGCGGGCCGTGCCGCCCGTCACCACCACCCCGCCAGCGATGCGTTCGGGCTCAAACGCGGGGCCGAGTTTCTTCTTCACCACTTCGAAAATTTCCGCGACGCGCAACGACGCGATCTGCTCGATCATCTGTTTCGGGAACTGGCGGTCGCCGATGGCGAAATCCCCGTTGAGCCATACCTTCTCGGCCTTGTCGCGGGTCGTGATGGTGGCTCGGGCAAAACGTTGTTTCATCTTGTCCGCCTGTCCTTCCGTGAGGCGCAGACCGAGACTCAGGTCGTTGGTCACATGGCTGCCGCCCACCGGCACCACGCCCGTGAGAAACGCGCAGCCGTCGCGATACAGCACATAGTCGGTCGTGCCTGCGCCGATATCGAGCACCAGCACGCCATTCTGGCGATCCTCGGCCGAGGTCACCATCGTGCCCGCCGCGAGACTGGACAGGATCAACTCGGCGACCGGCACGTTGAAGCCGCGGATCACATGGATGTTGTCGGCGATCTTGTTTTCCTGGCCGTGCACCGTCCAGTAACCGACGTCGAGTCGTTGTCCGACGAGATGCTCGGGATCGGGGACGAGGCGGCCGTCCAGGCGGAACGGACGACGGATGTTGTGCACCACCATGCGCCCTTCGGGGAGATTCTTCGCTTTCGCGAGCCGGCAAACGGTATCGATGTCCATCGCGCTGACCATGTTGTTCGCGGCGGAAACATTTACCGTGGCTTCGTTGTAGAACCCTTCGAGATGTCCTCCCGTCTGTGCGAGGAAGACTTCGTCGATACGCACGCCGGCGCTCTGCTCGGCCGCCATAAGGGCACTGTGCGTCGCATCGCTGGCCGCGCGGAAATCCACCACCGCTCCTTTGATCACGCCGCGCGACTGGCATTCGCCATAACCGATGATCGAGAGCGAACGGCCGTGGGAAATTTCGCCAATGAGGACGGTGACTTTGGAGGTGCCGATTTCGACGGCGCCGATGTAACGGGTTTTTGCGGTCACGTTTTAGAAAAGAGAAGGACGCTGCGGTTGAAAAAGTGCGGAAGGACGGTTCGCCTGACTGCGATTCGACGGCCCGAGCGTGCCCCGGCCGGGAGCACTCGGCGCCGCGCCCGCCACGGGCGGATCGGCATAGACCACGGGCACCAACACGCCGTTCGCGGAATGGCCGACCGCGAGATTCACCGACGCGAGCGTGAGTCCATCCGCGCGCTGGCGCGTGCGATCCACGATGAGGTCGAGCTGGGCGAGTTGCTTATAAAAATCGTCGCGCGTCCCGAAGGTGATTTCCGGCACTTCCGACGAACGCACAATCAGCACGCCATCGCTACGCAGACGCGAGAGCGAGACCGACCGCCAGCCCGAATAAAGATCGAAGGTATTGGCGCGCGCGGCGAGAAGCAGATCGCTGACCGTCTCCATGCCCTCAACCGGGGCAAAGCCCTGCTCCGCCCTGCGCAGCGTGATGCCGTCGAGATACGGCAACGACGAGGCGACCTCTTCGGCTAAATTGATGCCCGCATAAACCACGCCATCGCGCGCCACCAGCAGATCGGCCATTTCGCCGCTGCTCATTTGCACGCGCACGCGCGCGACGGGCATGCGTTCTTCCAGCACGACCAAAAGCTTGTCGGGCAATCGACGCGCCACCACCGCGGTGCGGACTTGCGGATGCGCGAGCAGGCGTTCGCGCAGCGCATACAAATCCAGCGCCATCAGATCCACTTCATGAGTCAGCTCCAGCGTGCGCATCACCCAGTCGTGATCGATGGAGCCGTCGCTTTGCAGCACGAGTTCGCGCATCGGTGTGCTCTTCACCGGAGCGTGCAGTTTCACCGGATCGTCCTTCCACAGGCGGAACAACTCGTATCCACCCCACAATGACGCGCATCCGATCGAAATGAGCCCGATGGTCTTGAGCGTCGCGAAGGCGAGGCGCTTCCGACCTTCGCCCGACATGGCCCGTGGTGCGATGTCCTGATGGATGTCGCGCCAGCTGCGGGCCGGAGGAGGAATGTTGGCGGAGGCGTTCATGAATTCAGCAGATGACCGGCCGCGCGAAAACGCGCCAACGCAGGTGCCACGAGTTCTCTGACCAAGGCCGAAAAATCCATACCGGCGCAGCGCGCGCTCATCGGCAGCAGGCTGGTTTCTTTCATGCCGGGCAGTGTGTTTATTTCCAGTAAAAACAGGCCGTCCTGTTCAGAAAGTATGAAGTCCACGCGCGCGTAATCGCGACAACCGCATCCCTCGAATGCGAGCTCCGCGGCGCGCTGCGCTTCGCGTGTGTTTTCTTCGCTCAACGGCGCCGGCGCGAAGTACTCCGTCATGCCTTTCGTGTATTTGCTGGTGAAGTCGTACACGCCTGACTTCGGCCGAATCTCCACCACGCCCAGCGCGCGTCCACCGATCACGCCGACCGAAAGCTCGCGACCCACGATGCGTTTCTCGATCAACCAGTTTCCCGAGGTCGCCTGCGCGAGCGCCGTTTCAAGTTCAACACGCGTGGAAATCAAATGAAGCCCCACGCTGCTGCCTTGATCATTGGGCTTCATCACCGTGCTCGTACCGAGCGCACGGATGACGTCGTCTGCGCCGGGCTTTTTCGCTGCGTGAAAAGCGATTCCCGGCGCGCTGCGTACGCCACTCCTCGTGGCGGTGTCTTTAGTCAACGCCTTGTCCATCGTCAGCGCGGCGCTCTGCGGATCGCAGCCGGCGTACGCGAAACCTGCGGCTTCGAGCAATCGTTGCATCCCGCCATCTTCACCGAAGGTGCCGTGCAGGGTGGAAAACACCACGTGCCGCCCGGCATCGAGTCCGGCGGGCAGCGCTTCTTCGTCCACCCGGAAGAGGCGCGTCGGATAGCTGCGCGCCAGCGCCTGTGCGCAGGCCGCACCCGAGCCGAGCGAGACTTCGCGCTCCGAAGACACGCCTCCTGCGAGCACGGCGATGATGGGTTCGGGGTTTTTCATGGGGATGAAAGCGGACGGGTGTCGTGGAAATTTGGATACATCACAGCACGTCCTTCCAGACGCATCCGTAGAGGATCACTTCCGGCTCGAGTTTCACGCCTTTGACGCGCTCGACCCGCGCGCGGATCCGGCGCACGAGAGCGATCACGTCAGCGCTGGTGGCGCGTCCGCGATTGACGATGAAATTGGCATGCACGGGCGAGACCTCGGCGTCGCCGATGCGTTCGCCTTTCAGGCCCGATTGATCGATGAGTCGTCCGGCGGAATTGCCGGTAGGATTTTTGAAAATGCATCCCGCGCTCGGCTCGCGCGGCTGGGTTTTGTGGCGCTGGTCCCGATAAACATCGATCTGCAGCGCGATGCTGTCCGCCTCCGCCAGCGCCGCGGGCCGCAACCACCCCTCCAAGGCGATGCCGTCGTGAAGCTCCGCGCAATGTCGATAGTCCACATGCATCTCGGCCCGCTGAAGAATGCGCTCCTCGCCATCGCGCGTCATGAGACGCACCGACTCCACCACGTCGAACATCCAGCCGTCCATCGCGCCGGCATTCATGCGCAACGCACCGCCGACATTGCCCGGAATGCCTTCCAAAAACTCGAAACCGACCAGTCCCGCCTTCGTCGCGAGCCCGCAGAGATTTTTCAACCGCAGGCCTGCACCGACACGCACGCGTCCATCCGGCAGAACCTCGAATCCGTGCCAGTGCGCGTGATGAAACGCGATCACCACACCGTCCACGCCGTCGTCCGGAATCAGGAGATTCGATCCGCGTCCCAAGAGGTGTACCGGCACATCGCGGCGGCGCGCTTCACTCAACACACGGCGCAGATCCTCCGCGCCCGCCGGTTCCACATACACCCGCGCGGGACCACCCACGCGGAGCGTTGTTTTCTCCGCGAGCGACTCTTCACGTCGCACCTTGGTTCCGGGGGCGAGTTGCGCGACCAGTGCTTCGGCCAGCTCATCCCAGCGATCTTTTTTGGGACCGCTCAAAATCTCCACCAATGCCCGCGCCGAGCGGTCGATGTCTCCCGCGCCAATAAAAGCGATCGTGTCGCCCGGCTTTGCCTGCCGGGCCAGTCTTTCAAGCCAGGTGGTGTTGTATCCAGGATGGAAATACAGCGATTTCACCACACCCGCGCTCCTCATCCCGGCATACAGCTCCGTGGTCGTGCCGTCTTCGATGCGCGCTTCGCCCGCCGGGTACACATCCATCAGGTGAACCTTGTCCGCCAGCGCCAGCGATTCCGCAAACGCCGCCTTGAACTGTGCGGTGCGGCTGAAACGGTGCGGTTGGAAAACCGCCACCAACCGGCCGTCCTGGCCCGCGCGACGGCGGAGACTTTCGAGAAGCGCTCGGATCTCCGACGGATGATGCGCGTAGTCCTCGATCACGGTTACTCCCTCCGCGGAGTGCAGCACCGTCTGCCGGCGCCGCACTCCCGGGTAGTCAGCAAGCATGGAGGCCAAAAGTGGGGCCCCCACGAGAGTTGCTGCCGCCAATGCCGCCGTGGCATTGAGGGCGTTAAAATCACCTTGAGCGCGCACGACCGCACTCTGCGCGGGAAAAAGTCCGCCCAGCGCCAAGGTCTGGCCGTCACCTTCCGCTACCTCGACCGACGCGCGAAAATCGCCGCGCGGCCCAAATGTATTCACGGATTCACTACCGCTTTTTTCGATGAGGCGTGCGGAGAGCGCACAGGCTGCGTTGACGAGAATCGACTGGCTCGTGCGGTTGAGCAGCGCGGCAAAAGTTTCCTCCATATCCTCCTGCCGGCGGTAGAAATCAGGATGATCCCAGTCGAGATTCACGACCACCGTGATCGCCGGGGAGAATCGGACAATGGTGCCGTCGCTCTCATCGATTTCCGCGACGAGCCATTCGTTTTCGCCCGCGGCGGCAGGCGGAATCGCCTCGTCGCCAAATAATCCGCCAAGCACGTATCCGGCGGGAAACCTCGCGGCTCGCAACGCCGTGATCAGCATCGCGGTGGTCGTGGTTTTCCCATGCGAGCCGCAGATCGCGACGAGTTTTTTTCCCCGGACGATTTCCGCCAGCAACTCACCGCGACGAACGACCGGGAGCTTGCGAGCAGTCGCTTGGGCGAGCGTCGGATGCGACGACGAAACCGCCGATGAAATTGCCACCAAGTCGGTGCCCTCCGGCAGTGTTCCCGGAGCCGTGAGCACGACTCCGGCGCGCTCGAGCTGCACGCGCATGGCCTCGGCCATGGAGTCGTCTTCACCGCTTACCTTCACGCCGCGCCGCGCGAGATAAATTGCCAGCGGCCCGAGACCCATGCCGGCTACGCCGACGCAGTGGATGGCTGTGATCTCGCGCGAGAAAAGAGGTATCGACGGGCCGGGCATGGTCAGGCGCGGTGGCTCCCGCGAACCGGGAGCGAAAGGGTTTCGAGATCGGCGAGCATCCGGCCGAGCGCATCGGCTTCATCCAGGCGGCGAAGTGATTCGCGATAACGCGCGAGCGCCTCGCGATCGGCGAGCAACGCGCGAACGAGCGAATCCATTTCGTCGATGCCCGCCTGAGGCACCACCACGCCGCCGCCTTGTTGGGCGAAGTACCGCGCGTTGGCTTCCTGATGATTATCGGCCGCGTGCGGAAACGGCACCAGCACACCGGGCGTGCCGCAGCGCGCGAGTTCGGCGAGCGTGCCGGCGCCCGCACGGGTCACGACCAGGTCCGCGGCGGACAAAAGTTCACCCATGCGATCGCAGAAGGGGACAAACACCACGAGTGCCGTTCCGCCATCGCGACGACCATACTCGACGGTTTCGCCGGGATCCTTGCCGAGCCCTGTCACGCAACAGACCTGGACTCCATCTTGTGCGAGCGCAGCGGCGTGACGGCGAGCCCAGTCATTGAGCGCGGTCGCACCCTGGCTGCCGCCGAGCACGACCACCGTCGGCAGCGAAGGATCGAGTCCGAAGGATTTTCGCGCGGGCGCGGCGTCTCCACGTGCGATCTCACGACGAACCGGCATGCCCAGCGCCTGTAGTTTGTTTCCGGATACACCGGTCAGCTCGACGCCCGGCGGGAGATAGATGCGGCGGGCAAAACGGCTGAGGCGGCGGATCGCGCGCCCCGGCACATGATTCGCCTCGTGCAAGGCAACCGGCACACGGTGCAACGCACCCGCGACGATGATGCTCGCCGTCGTGAATCCACCGAAACCGACGATCGCATGCGGGCGCTCGCGACGTACCAGCTTGAGGCCGAAGACCAGGCCTTTCAGTTGCTGCCAGACGAAGCGGAGCAGCCCCGCGGGCTTCCAGCTGAAAGGCGCGCCCGGGATGCGCTCGAAACGAAAATGCGGGTATTTTTCGACCAGCTTCGCATCCACCTTTTTATGGCTGATCAGCAGCACCACGCGGTGCCCCGCATCGACCAGCCCTTCGGCGAGCGCGATGCCAGGCGAGAGATGTCCACCCGTTCCGCCGCAGGCGATGAGGAATGTTTTTTTGTCATTCATCGCAGGGGAGAAATTTCAAAGGCCAAAACTCCAGACACCAGAGAACGCCCGGCCGACAAACCTCCCGACGAAAACCGCACGCCAGCGCTCGACACCATTTGGGAATTTGGCGTTTGGGATCTGGTGCTGGGGAGTTCGCCGCTCATATGCCCGTCACCTCCTGCATGGTGCGGCGTTTGCGCGAGAGTTTGGAACGCGGCCAGCTCCGCTGGGTATTCACGATGATGCCGATCAGAGCGCCCATCAGCAGCAGATTGGAAAGTCCGGCGCTGATAAACGGGAGCGACATGCCCTTGGTCGGAAAGATGCCGGTGACGACGCCGAGATTGATGATCGCCTGGAGGCTGATCAGGAGCACGCAGCCGGCCACCAGGAGAAACTGGAAAAGGTTGGGCGCGCGTCGCAGATGGAGCACACCCGCGACAAAAATCGTGATGAACAGACCCACCACGCCGAGCGTGAAAATCATGCCGAGCTCCTCGCCCACGACCGCGAAGATAAAGTCCGTGTGCGCTTCGGGCAGAAAGTTGATTTGCTGCCTTCCCTGACCAAGACCCGCGCCATCGACGCCACCCGCCGCAAATGCCGCAAGCGACTGATAAAGCTGATACGTACCGCCTTGTTTGTTCTCCTCCACATCGAGGAACGCGAGGAAACGGCGAAGCCGGTTGGGATTGTTCATCACCAACACCGTGAACGCAGCGACGGCCATGCCGGCCGTGGACAAGATGTAGCGCCAGCGCGCGCCCGCGAGGAACAGCAGTACGAGCCCGATGCACAACGCGAGCGCCGCTGTGCCGAAATCGGGCTCCAGCAAAATGAGCCCGGCGAACCCGCCGATCATCGCGAGAGGAATGAGAAAACCGCGTTTGAAATCGGCGATCTTCGTCTGGTTAAGCGCGAGGTAATGCGCGAGGCAGAAGACCATCGCGAACTTCCCCAACTCCGACACCTGGAAACGCAGCGAGCCGATGCCCAGCCAGCGGCTGCTGCCGTTGACGGAGATGCCCACCCGCGGAATCAACACCGCGATCAATGCGAGGCCCGCGCCAATGCCGATGATCCAGACATAGCGCCGCACGTATTCCAGATCCACGCGACTGACCACCCACGCGATCGCACCCGCCAGCCCCACGCCGATGAGCTGTTTGTTCAGATAATAATACGGACCCTGCTTAAACGAGGCGCTCGCGCTAAAGAGGATCGTCAGCCCTAGGAAAGTGAGCGCGATCGCACACGTCACGATGACCGCCGCCGGATTGAGCGCGAAATGTCCGCGCGCGGATCCGGACGTTTTGGGTGCGGCCAGGGTGGCTGTCCTCATTTTTTGGATACAAACGGGCGGAACGGCTTAGTTGCCGGGAGAAATCGGGGAAGGTCCTTCCACCGGCACGACCGGAGGTTGATCCGAAGACGGTGCCGAGATCGGGCTCGGACTGATCGGGCTGATGGGAGAAACGGGCGAGATGGGTGAAGCCGGCACCGGTTCTTGAATCGGCGTGCCGGGCTGCGGCTGCGGTTGAGGTTCGCGCACGGCGGGCGCGGGAGTTTGTCCGGCGGGCCGCGCGACGGGGCGGTTGGCCGCACCGGGGATGATCAATTTTTGTCCCGCACGCAGGAGATTCGGATTGGCGAGATTGTTGGCCGCGCCGATCGAGCGCGCGGTCACGCCGTGACGGCTGGCGATGGACTCCAGCGAATCGTTGGGCTGCACGGTGTACTCGAGATCGGATGCACCGGGACGCGCCGTGGGACGGGGCGTGCTGCTGGAACTCGCGAATGGAGTACCTGCTTCCGGGTTGGCGGGGATCGTGAGTTTTTGATTCACCGCAATGCTGTCGCCCTTGAGTTTGTTGAGCGCACGGATGGCGGCGACGGTGGTGCCGTGGCGACGCGCGATGGCGCCGAGCGTGTCGCCCGATTTCACTTCATAAATCGTGACATCGCCTTCGATGCCGGCGCCCTGGGAGGATTTGGCGGCGGAGACCTTCGCGGGGATGATAAGCTTCTTGCCGACGGGCAAAACGGAGCCGATCTGGAAGTTATTCGCCGCGGCGAGTTCCTTGTCGGAGATGCCGTGTTTGCGTGCGATCGACCACAGGCTGTCGCCCGATTTCACGGTGTACGTTTCGATCGGCTGGACGTCGGCGGAGGGCGAAGTTTGCAGTGCGGACGCGACGGGCGTGTTGGGGCGCGTGGGATTAAAACGCGAGCCTCCGGACGCTGGCGGCGGCGACGAGCTCACGCCAAAATCCAGCGGGGCGGAGCTCACGCCGGGATTGAGATCAGCGCTAGTCATTGTGCCGGAGTCAGCTGCCTCGGAAGGCGTGGTGGTCGAGTAGCCGGTCACACCCGGATAATAACGTTTTTCCTCGTCCGAGCCGACGGAGGTCTCGGCGGGCGACGGTGCCCGATGCGAGGTCGAGCGACATCCGGGAATGGCAAAGACAAACATGAACGCGGCGGCGTGCACGGCGACAACGATGCCGAAAATTTTGACGATTTTCATAAGCGGCGGTGGGTTAAATAATAGATGGTTCTCAGCGCGAAAAAACGGTTGCCCCCAAGTTATTCACACACTGTTCGAACTGGTCTCCGCGGTCTTCGTAATTGCGGAACATATCGAAGCTGGCAAAGCCCGGGCTGAGCAGCACGTGATCGCCACCCACGGCCGTCTCGGAGGCGAGCTGTACGGCGTAGGCGAGCGTGGCGCAAAGGGTGTGCGACACTTGATGGGTGACGCAAGCATCGGCGAGCGCTGTTTGGGTCTCGCCGATCAAATAAAGGTGCTTCACGCGCGGGGCGATGCGGCCGACGAAGCCCGCGATGTCGCCGCCTTTCGATTTGCCACCGGCGATGAGCAACACCGGCACGACGAACTTCGTCAGCGCGCCTTCCACCGCGTGGAAATTGGTGGCCTTCGAGTCGTTCCAAAACGTGACACCCTTGCGCTCCACGACGCGCGCAAGCCGGTGCCGCCCGATCCGGAAACTCTGCGCTGCTGCATACAACGCCGTCTCCGGCAGTCCCGCGCGATCCCACCAGGCGGCCGCGAGAAGGAAATTTTCCCGCTGCGGGTACGTTTCGAAAATCGTCCCGCGCAGCAACACGTCCGCCGGTTGGTTCGTGGTCTCGAGACACGCTTCGGGCGGGAGCACGCGGCCAAACTCCGCCGCATAACGTTGCACCGTCGAACCCGCAAACATCACGCCGCCCACCGTGCGATCGAAGAGCCGCCACTTCGCCTCGAAGTAGTCGCGCATGTCCGCGTGACGCTCGAGATGATCCTCCGCGAAGTTTGTCCACAATGCCGCGTCGGCGCGGAAATGCACGAACGCCTCGGCTTGAAACGAACTCACTTCGCACACTGCGATGTCGTCAAAAATGCCGCCCTGCGTTTCCGCCACGAGGGCCGAGAACGGATGGCCGACATTACCCGTCGCCCGCGCATCGCGTTTCACGCTGCGCAGCGCGTGCGTGAGGAATTCAGTGAGCGTGGTTTTTCCATTCGTGCCGGTGATCGCGAGGATCGTTCCGCGCCAGAAAAGTGCGGCGAAATCCAGCTCGCCCAGACACGCGCAACCATTGCGCACCGCCGTCAGGATCCACGGATGATCGGCGCGAAAGCCCGGACTATAAATCACCAATCCATGCGAGCGCGCATCTTCAGCCGTGAAGGCCGTGCGCGCGCCGGATTGCTTCTCATCGTACAACTCTCCGCGCGCGCCCAGACGCTCGATCAGCGTGATCACGGCGCGTCCGCTGACGCCGCCGCCAAACACCGCGACCGGTCGGTCGAGCAGAGGCTGGATGAAGTTGGGTATCCGAAAAGTCATTACAGGAAATCCGGGTGGTTCAGCGCAGTTTCAACGTGCCGAGTCCGGCCAGCGCGCAAATGAGAGAGATGACCCAGAAACGCGCCACGACCTTGGTTTCCGGCCAGCCACGTTTCTGGAAATGATGATGAATCGGCGCCATCAGGAAGAAACGTTTCCCCTGCCCCGTGCGGCGCCGCGTGTATTTGAAATACGATACCTGGATGATCACGGAAACCGCCTCCGCGACAAACACGCCGCCGACGATCACCAGCGTGAAGGGCTGCTGCACCATGAACGCGATCACCCCGATCAAGCCGCCCAGCGCGAGCGAACCGGTGTCGCCCATGAACACTTCGGCGGGATGCGAGTTGTACCACAAAAACGCGAGCCCCGCGCCGACCAGCGCACCACACACGATCGTGAGCTCCCCCACTCCCGGCACGTGCCCGATCAGCAGATAATCCGAGATCATGAAATTGCCCGCCGCATACGCCATGATGCCGTACACCAGCGCGACCGTGATCGTGCAACCAACTGCAAGACCATCGAGGCCATCCGTGAGGTTGATCGCGTTGCTGAAACCCACGATCCAGAAAAAGATCATCACGAACAACGCGATCACGCCGAGGCCGCCGGCGAAGATCCACACAGGATCCTTCACAAACGGAACCCATAGTTCGCGGATGTTCTGCGCGCTCATCGGATGCCAGAGCAGCGCTCCCAGTGCCACGACGGTGATCACCGTTTGCCACGACATCTTTTCGCGCGACGAGATGCCATCGCGATTCTTGCGCACGACCTTCAGATAATCGTCGCGGAATCCGACCAGCGTGAGCGCCGCATAAACGAACATCGCCACCAGGATCCAGATGTTCGGACGCGCCCACAACAAGGTGCTGAAAAACACCGAAGCGAAGATGAGCAATCCCCCCATCGTCGGCGTATTCTTTTTGTCGAAACGCTGCGCCAGGTCGCCCGTGCGGTCATCGTCGTAGTGCTGGCCGAATTTCAGCATCTTCAGCCGATGGATCAGCCACGGTCCCACCACGAAGCTGATCACACAGGCCGTGCCCGCCGCGCATAACGTGCGCAGCGTCAGGTAACGCAGCACGCGCAGCGGTCCAAAGTACTGTTCGTAGTCGGCAAGATAACTAAGCATCGGAAATCAAACGAAAGGAAACGCCTTCGGGCGTCCGTGGATAAAACTCCGGTCGTCGGACGAGTCCGGAGTTGAAAATGAAAGGGTGTGTTTCCCGCCCGGCCCGGGCGTCGCGTCCGCCAGCACCTGCGCCGGCACCGCGCGCTCCAGCGCATGGCTGCGGCTGCCCTTCACAAACACCGCGCCGTGAAAACCGGCGAGCCGTTCCGCGACGGGTTCCAGCGTAGTGACAATTTCAATACGCGCTTCCGGAGTTCCCGCCTCGACTGCGCCGCGCACGATTTCATTCGCCAGCGCTCCGATGACGACGGCGCGATCTTGCGCGCGTAGCTTGAGCGACCGGCCCAGTTCGCGGTGATAATGCGCGGCCTGTCCGCCGAGTTCTTCCATGCCGCCGAGCACATACCAGCGCGGCTCCTCCGCTGGCGCGACGTCCGCGAATGTCTCCAGCGCATCGGCCATCGAGGCGGGATTCGCGTTGTAGAAATCCAGATACCAGAGGCGTCCATCGACGCGCTTAAACTCGCCCCGCCATTTCGCCGGCCGCCAGTTGGCGAGCGCGCGCTGCATAGCGGCATCGGTCGCGCCCAGCTCCGATGCGAGCGCTATCGCGAGGCCCGCATTTTCCGCCATGCCGCGACTCACGCGGCGAAACGAAAAACGGCGCGTTCCTCCGAGCACGATCTCCGTGCGGTCGGCCGAGAAATCAATGCCCAGCGAAATAGCCCGCGGCCCCGCGAGCGTTCGCCCCTCGGGAACCATCACCAGGCTCGACTGCGGCAGATCCTGAAACGCCGCGTGCTCCCAGCACGAAAGCGGAAATACACCGAGACCGCCGGGACGCAGACGCCGCAGCAAACTCGCTTTTTCCTTCGCCACGCCGTCGAGGCCGCCGAGTTCCTGCGTATGCGCCGGAGCGATCATCGTCACCACGCCGAAGTCCGGTTCGATCATGCCGGCGAGTGTATCCATTTCTCCAGGACAACTAATCCCCGCCTCGATGACCGCCGAAGCATGCATGCCCGGATCGAGCCGCGTGAGCGTGAGCGGCACGCCGATGTAGTTGTTCAAATTCCCCTCGGTCGCCAGCACGGGTGAATCTCCGCCAAGCAGCAGCGCCAGCAGATTTTTGGTGGATGTTTTTCCACTGCTCCCCGTCACACCGATCACCGGCCCGCGAAATGTGCGGCGATGTTCGCGCGCGATCGTTTGAAACGCAGTCAGCGCGTCAGCCACGACCAGCTGCGGAAGATCGATGTCGGAATTCTCGCGATTCACCAACGCCGCGCTCGCTCCCGCCGCAGCCGCCGCAGCGAGATAATCATGTCCATCGCGCTTCTCCGTCTTCAACGCCACAAAAACCTGTCCTTCGCGCAACTGCCGCGTGTCCTGAGTAAAGCCGCCCAGCGGGAGCGCGGGCTGCGCGCTCCAGCAACCGCCGGTCCAGGCGGCAAGCAAGGCGGAGGAAAAGGACGGCATGGCGGGGAGATGACGTTAGAAAGTCTTCAGGGTCTTGATCCCGATCAATTCGCGCACGATCTGGCGGTCGTCGAACGGGATGACCGTGTCTCCAAATTCCTGATACGACTCATGGCCCTTGCCCGCGATGAGCAGGCAGTCGCCGGGCTTGGCGATGTCGAGCGCGAGGCTGATCGCGCGACGGCGGTCGTCGATCCACGTGATCTTCTCCGGCGCGCTGACGCCTTGTTTCATATCGTCGAATATCTGCGCGAGCGCCTCTCCGCGTGGATTGTCCGCGGTGGCGAAGGCGAAGTCCGCGACTTCCTGCACCGCGCTGACCATCATGGGACGCTTGGCGCGATCGCGATTGCCTCCACATCCGAAGACCACGAGCAGCCGGCCGGGCGTGATTGCGCGGAGCATACCGAGGGCGTTGCGCAGCGCGTCATCGGTGTGCGCGTAATCGACAAGTACGTTGAACGGCTGGCCTTCCTCGATGCGCTCCATGCGGCCCGCGACACCTTTGAAGGATTTCAGACGCGTCATGATCACCATCGGATCGCGACCGAGCGCCCACGCGGTGGCGACCGCAGCGAGAAGATTGCTCACATTGTAGCGACCGATGAGCGGGCTATCCACCGTCAGCGAACCTTCCGGCCACACGAGCGTGAACGTGGTGTTCTTAAAATTGAGCGAAACATTTTCCGCGCGCACCTGCGCCTCAGGATTTTCGCCATACGTCACCGTGCGAACGTGCGACGGGATGCGCTGCGTGAGTTGCGCGCCATACGGATCGTCGAGGTTGACCACGGCGAGTTTCGGTTCGGAGCCGGTGTCGCCGGTGAAGAGTCGCGTCTTCACATCGAAGTACGCCTCGAGCGACTGGTGATAATCGAGATGATCGCGTGTAAGGTTCGTGAACACAGCCGCGCCGAACTGCAGCCCGGCGACACGTTGTTGATCGATGCCGTGCGAGCTCACTTCCATGACCGCCTGGCGGCAGCCCGCATCGCGCATCTGCGCGAGCATGCCAAAAATATCGACGGACTCCGGCGTGGTCTTGAACGACGGCACCGTGCGCGCGCCGAGATCGTAGTGAATCGTGCCGATGAGGCCGACGCGCTGATCGCCGTTGAGGAAGTGTTTGATGAGGTGCGAGACGGTGGTCTTGCCGTTGGTGCCGGTCACGCCGACGACCGTCATGTCGCGATCGGGAAAACGATAAAAACGCTGCGCCACGCGGGCGAGCGCCGCGCGCGGATCGGCGACCTGGATGAAGGTGACTTTGGCCGGAACCACCGCAGGCATGCGTGCGCCCACGATCGCAACCGCCCCGCGCGCGATGGCTTCATCGACGTAGCCCGCGCCATCGGTGCGCAGTCCGGGCAGAGCGAAAAACAAAGTGCCCGGCACGACGCGGCGGCTGTCCATCACCAGCCCGGAAATGGGTCGGTCGAGCGTACCTTTGCTGGCGAGGATTTCACCTTCGCCGAAATAGTCGGACAGTTTCGGAGCCATTTTGAAAACGCGTGATCCAACGTTAACCCGCTTTCGGGCGCGGCCAACCGGTTGCGCGCGAAAGGCGCTGATGAGTGAATAGTCTTGGGTGAGATAGCCGATCATGGCCGGGTTCCTTTCGTCGCGAGCAGCGAAGGCGCTGCCGCCGAATCGGCGGGAGGAATGTCGAGATAGGGAATGAGTTTTTCCGCGATGCGCTTGAAGCTGGGTGCGGCGACGGCGCGACCGTAAGCGCCGCGCGCGCGTTTGCCGTTGTCCACGATCACCGTGATGACCACGCGGGGCGCGCTCGCCGGAAAAAATCCACTGAACGAAGCGACGTGGTGGCGATCCGAATACCGTCCGTTGATCAGCTTCTGCGACGTGCCGGTTTTGCCCGCGAGTTGATAGCGCGGAATGATGATATTGGAAGCGGTTCCTTCCTCGGAAACCACGTTTTTCAGGGCCCACGCGACTTCTTGCGCGGTGCTGCTTGTGATGACGCGGCGCGCGGCGTTGGATCCAAAACGATAAACCAGTTCGCCGGACGCCGAGCGGACTTCACTGATGATCTGCGGACGATGCAGCACACCGCCGCTGGCGATCACCCCCATGGCATAATGAATCTGCAGCGGCGTCGCACTGACGGAATAACCGGCCGGAATGCGCGTGATATCGACCCCGCTCCAATTCTTCGGATCGTGCAATTGTCCGCTGATTTCACCCAGCAGCGGAAATCCGGATTTTTCCCCGAAGCCAAAGGCGCGCGCGTACTCGTAGAAACGACGATCGCCGAGCGCCATCGCCAGCATCGCCGCGCCGCGATTACTCGAACGACTGATGATTTCTTCCACTGAAAGCGGATGGTCGTACGCGTGATCATCCACCATGAGACGGCGCAGCTTTCCGTTGTACACCACCTCGGTGAGGTTGCAGTCGAAGCGAGTCGCACGCGTCACGAGACCTTCGTTGATCGCGCCGGCCGCGGGCACGATTTTAAAGGTCGAGCCCGGGTCGATCTGGCTGGAGATCGCGTAGTTCTTTTGCGCCTCCATCGGCGCCTTGTTGAACTCGTTCAGGTTGAAGGTCGGGTAATTACCGAGCGCGAGCAGGAAGCCGGTGGCGGCATCGCTCACGAGGATCACCGCGTTGTCGGGAGTGAACTCCGCCACGATCGCATCGAGCTCCTCCTCCACCCAGCTCTGGATCACGGAATCGATCGACAGCATCACGCTGTAGCCATTCGTCGCCGGCACATCGCGACTGCGGAAACGCGCCATCTCACGTTGACGTCCATCCTTCTCGGATTCGCGCCAGCCGTTCTGACCGCGCAGATAAAAATCCGCGTAGTGCTCGATGCCGGTCGCGGGCGTGCCTTCCTTGTTCACATAACCAACCAGATGCGCCGCGAGACGGCCTTGCGGATAAGTACGGCGATAAGCGCGCGTGCCGTACACGCCCTTGATGTCGAGTGCCTGCACCCGCTCGTAAAGACTCTCGGGAATCTCTTCGCGCAGACGCGCCCAACGCACGAGACGCTCGCGCGATTCCGGATCGTTGGGATCGGCCGCGCGAACCTTGGTGTTGAAAACCTCCGCGAGCTGCTCGAGCGGCACGTTGATGAGACGCGCGAGTTCGGGCCATTTGGCTTCGTCCTGCGGACGCAACACCTGCGGATCGACGCCGAGTTCGATCATGGTGCGGCTCGTCGCGAGCAACTGGCCGCGACGATCGACGATGTCGCCGCGGACCGCGTTTTCGACGACGATCTGGCGTCGCACCTCCTCGATATGACGCACGAGTTTTTCGCGATCGATAACGTGCAAAAACACGAGCCGCGTACCCACGCCGGCAAACGTCAGCAGCACGCCGATGGCGAGCAGCACGACGCGGTAATTGGACGCAAAACCCTTCGACATCGGTTTCAGCGCGAGCCTCCGGCGACGTAGCGTATGGGGGTGACGGAAATGGATTCCACGCCGAAACGTTCATCGTTGCGCTTGCGCGCGAGACGACGCTCGGGCGACTCGTACACGCGCTCGATCTGTTGCTCGGTCGGCTGCACGAGGCCGAGGTTCCAGGCGCGATTGCGTTGTTCGAGGCGCAGCGGCGATTGCTCGGCGGCGATGTCGGCGTTGATTTCGCCGCGACGGCGCTCGAGTTCGGCGGTGCGCATTTCCAGCTGTTTGATGCTGTTGCTGGTGGCGGCGATTTGTTGCTGCATCCACACGGACGCCAGGCCGACCGATCCGCTGAGGCAGATCGCGACGAGGGTGTAGATGAGCACTTGATTCACAAAAGCATGTGTTCCGGTTTTATTCATGGCGGGACGCGGAGACGAAGGGATTAAAGTTTGCGGAGAGCGCGCAGCTTGGCGGAGCGGCTGCGGGGATTGGCGGCGAGTTCCTCCTCGCCGGGAGTCACCGGACGGCGCGTGAGCGGTTCGGCGTATTTTTCTCGGAATTGCTGCGGACGATGATCGTTCGCGTTTTCCGGCTGACCGCACTGGCGGCGGAAAAACTGCTTCACGATGCGATCCTCCAACGAATGGAAACTGATTACCGCGAGCACTCCACCCGCGCGGAGTTTGGCGAATGCCGCGGGCAACGCGCGCTCGATGGCGCCGAGTTCGTCGTTCACCGCGATGCGGATGCCTTGGAAGGCACGCGTCGCCGGATGGATTTTCGACGCATGACGTTCACGCGCGGGGATCGCTTCGGAAATGAGCGACGCGAGCGAAGCGGTGCGGGACAGCGCGCCGGTGCCGCGCGCGGCGACAATCGCGCGCACGATGCGGCGCCAGTTGTGCTCTTCGCCGTAATCGCGGATCGCACGCACGAGCATTTCTTCCGTCGCGGTTTCCAACCACACGCTCGCAGGAACGCCGGCGCGCGTATCCATGCGCATGTCGGCCGGCGCATCGTGACGAAACGCGAAACCACGCTCGGGCTCGTCGAGCTGGAACGACGACAAACCGAGGTCGAACAACATGCCATCAAACCCGCCCTGCGCGAGTTCGCCCAAACGTCCAAAGTCCGACGAAACCAGTTCGAAGCGTTCGCCGTATTCAGATTTCAATGACACCGCGCGATTCAGCGCCGCCGGATCGCGATCGAACGCCACCAACGACACGTCGTCCGCCGCGGCGAGAATGGCGCGGGTGTGGCCACCTCCGCCGAAGGTCGCGTCGAGGTAGCGGCCACCAGCCCGGGGCGCGAGCAGGTCGATGACCTCGCGCAGCAAGACAGGCTGATGTCCGGTCGCCATGGATACACGCTGTGCCTCAAGCAGCATGGCAGCCTGAGTCAGCCCTCCCGGAGTCACCGACGTTGGAAGAAAGAGCGTCGCGGTTGACAGGTCGCAAGACGAGCGCGGCGGACAAGCGCGGACGGACCCGCGCAAAATTGAGGGCGGTGCTGCGGACCATGCGGCGATGCCAGAGGCTCGCCGCCGCGAAACCGGAAAGTCGTACGTCGGAAGATTTGAGGGCGTGGCTCATGACGATCAGATCCCGATGCGGCGCATGAGGTCGCCGAAGTTCTCTCCGGCCGTCCTTTGCTCCACTTGTGCCCAACGGGCGGGGCTATAGATACTGAACTTGTTGAGCGAACCGACGAGGACCGCGTCCTTCTCGATCGCTCCGTGACGGCGCAACTCGTCGCTCAGCGCGATGCGCCCTTGCTTGTCGAACGTGAACGCGAGCGAAGCGGCGAAGAAACGCGCGAAGGCATCCTGCGCGTCCCGGTCGGTCAGCGCTTTTTGGGAGGCCTTTTCGTACAACTTCTCCACCTCGGCGGGCGGGAGGACGACGATGTAACCATCCGGATGGGGCGTCGCTAAAAACGTATCGCTCTCTCCGTGCGCAGACCGCCACGCCGACGGAATCGTGAGGCGATTCTTGTCGTCCAACGTGTGCCTAAAAAGGCCGGTGTAGAACGGTTTTCCGAGCGATGCCATGGGCTTATTTGGGTGAGAGGTGCCCCAAAGTGCCCCATTTCAACCCATTTCACCCCATAATCGTCAAGAAAACTCCCGGCTTTAATGCCCTTTTATGGCGAAAAGTTATTCACACGTTTTCCCCATCCGCGTGTGTGATCCGCCTGCCCGGAGAAACTCCATGGCGTATTTCCGCCATCCCGGATTCCGCTAAAAGCTTGCAGAAACACGTCGGTGAGGTTGCCTCTGAAGACCGCGAAACGTTCGGGAAACGTCTGTTCGCGGCGTACCTCTCACCCCAATCATGAAACCGTTTCTTCCATTGGTTGCCGCTTTCGCATTCACCCTGAACAGCTTTGCCGACTCACCCACGGCTCAATCCAGTGCGCTCGGCGATCTCACGTTGAGCGATGGTCGCATTTTCCGCGAAGCGGTAATGGTATCCGAAAATCCATTACGCATCACCGTCCGACACGTGGATGGACTCGCGCAGATTGAGAAGGCCACGCTTCCCGCGGAATTGCTTGCGCGCTATCCTATCGATCAGGAGGCGGCGGACCGCGAACAAGCCGAGGCCGCGGCGCGGAAGGCGCGGATCGAGCAGGAACGCGAAGAGCTGCGCGACAAGGAGCTGCGCCGCGCGCGCGAGGTGCAGGCATTGCGCCAAAGCTCCGTCGCGTACAATGCCGCCGTCACCGAACGTGAAGCCGCGCGCGAAATCTCCGCGCAAGAGAATGCCCGCCGCGCCGCGCAGAGCGGCGCCGAGAACTATTTCCGCACCACCTGGCGCCCCGGCAACAATGCCATCGCGATCACCGATCTCGTCGTGACGCTTGACCAGATCGCGGAGCGGCCAGGCTGGCCGGGGCAATGGAGTTTCAGTGGCGAAAGCTACATCGAATACTACATCAGCCAGGGCCGCAGCTTCTCCAGCAATCGCGTGCGTTTCACCGGCGTACTCGAAAAAGGTCGCTGCACGATCACGACCCGTTAAGTCGCGGCAGACGCGCTCCTCGCGAAATGCGGGCTTGATGCGAGCGACCGCGCGACCTGAAATCGGCGGCGATACACGATCAACTCAACCGGACGCCGCGATCTTTGCGGCGCATCTTTTTCGCCTGAAAACGCCGCAAAATATTCAGCTCATCGGAAACGAAGTCGCCATCCTGTGGGACGACGGCACCGAGTCTTATTTCCCCGGGCCCGAGCTGCGCGCGGCCTCGCCGAGCGCCGAGGCGCGGGGCGAGAAGGATATTTTTGGCAAACAATACGGTGGAGAAACACCCAAGGATTTTTCGCAGGTCGCCGTGACCGGCTTCGAACGCGTGGGAAACTACGCCGTCCGCTTCGATTTCAGCGACGGCCACCGCACCGGGCTGTACAGCTACGAGTGGCTCGTGGAGCTCGCCGCGCGACATCGTTAGGAGCGGCTGACGGCGCCGATCGACGCCGTCCGAGGGCCACGGCGCCCCACCGCTCCCACTTCGCTCCTTCCCGGATCTTCGACCGACCCGCACGTACCGAACGCCTAACTGTATTCAAAATTCAACGACATGTCTTTTCCCGCACGCACCAACACCGCCGAGATCGAACTCGGCAAAACGCTGCAACCGAAATTCGGCCCCGATGGCCTCATCCCCTGCATCACACAGGATGTCGCCACCGGCCAGGTATTGATGTTCGCCTTCATGAACGCGGAATCACTCGCGCACACGTTGAAGACGAAGAAAGCGACCTACTGGAGCCGCTCCCGTCAGAAGCTCTGGATCAAGGGCGAAGAGTCCGGAAACGTCCAATGGGTCAAAGAGCTCTACACCGACTGCGACCAGGATGTCCTCTTGATCAAAGTGGAGCAGACCGGCGCGGCCAACGCGTCATGCCATAATGGATACAAGAGCTGCTTTTATCGAAAGCTGAGCGATCTCGACGCGGCCGCCGCGGGCACCTCGTTCGCGCTCGATTACACCGCCGACCGGTTGTTCGACCCCGCGGTTGTCTACAAAAAGAAGTGACGTAGCGGCCGCTCGCGGCCGGGTCGCGTTTCTCGAATTGGCGGCGGTTGCACACGCAACCGCCGTTAACGTTTAGAATAAACGCGCGAGGGCGGACGACTCGGCATCATCCCTGCCCCGCGATTTCAGACGCGAGCTTCGCGCAGAGGCGACTCGCTCAGGCTGAGCCGGGAGCGAGTCCGCGTTCGCTTTTCGCGGCGAAGGTCAGCAGCCGCTGGAACTCGTCGCTGTTCGCCTGCGGGTGCTCGCGCAGTTTTTCGAGCGCCTGCGAACGATTCAGCCCATCGCGGAAGAGAATCCGATAGAGCTGCTTCACACGATCGAGCTGCTCGACGGAGAAGCCGCGGCGCTCGAGGCCAACCTTGTTCATCGAACGAATCACCGCGGGCGTGCCGTCCGCGAT
>CAZNJG010000030.1:0-40528 GCA_964573305.1 uncultured Opitutaceae bacterium | reverse complement strand
CCTGGATGAACGACCGCGCCATCGTCTATCGCCGCAAGTACAACATCCCCTCCGAATGGGGCACCGCCGTCAACGTGCAGGCGATGGTCTATGGGAACACCGGCGACGATTCCGGCTCCGGCGTCGCCTTCACCCGCAACCCCGCCAACGGCGTCAACGAGTTCTACGGTGAATTCCTCATCAACGCCCAGGGCGAGGACGTCGTCGCCGGCGTGCGCACGCCCGATCCGGTCGCCCAGCTGGAGAAGGTCATGCCCAAGGCCTACAAGGATCTCCTCAAGGTCCGCAAGACGCTGGAGAAGCACTTCAAGGACGTGCAGGACGTCGAGTTCACCATCCAGAACGGCAAGCTCTTCATGCTCCAGACGCGCAACGGCAAGCGCACCGCCGCCGCCGCGCTCAAGTTCTCCGTGGACATGGTGAAGTCCAAGCTCATCGACTGGCAGACCGCCGTTCTCCGCAACCCGGCCGACCAGCTCGAACAGCTCCTCGCCCCCATCTTCGACCTCAACGAAGTCAAGAAGGCCAAGACCATCGCCACCGGCCTCCCCGCCGGCCCCGGCGCCGCCACCGGCAAGATCTACTTCAACGCCGACCGCGCCGTCACCGCCGCCGAGAAGGGCGAAAAAGTTCTCCTCGTCCGCGTCGAGACCTCGCCGGAAGACCTCCGCGGCATGATCGCCGCCGAAGGCATCCTCACCGCCCGCGGTGGCGTCTCCTCGCACGCCGCGCTCGTCGCCCGTCAGATGGGCAAGGTCTGCGTTTGCGGCGCCGCCGCCGTGCAGATCGACTACGATCGCAAGACCGCCACCATCGCCGGCCAGACCTTCGGCGAAGGCGACTTCCTCTCGATCGATGGCACCTCCGGCGCCGTCTACGCCGGCCAGATCAAGACCGCTCCCTCCGAGATCATCTCGGGCCTCCTGCACAACGACAAAACCGCGCAGGCCACCGAGAAGTTCAAAAACTACGTGCAGCTCATGAAGTGGTGCTCCCAGGCCACCCGCCTGCAGGTCCGCACCAACGCCGACACGCCCGAGCAGACCGCCAACGCCATCGCGTTCGGCGCCACCGGCATCGGCCTCACGCGCACCGAGCACATGTTCTTCGAAGGCGACCGCATCGACGCCATGCGCGAGATGATCCTCGCCGACAACCTCGCCGATCGCGAAGCCGCCCTAACAAAACTCCTGCCCTTCCAGCGCGCCGACTTCTTCGGAATCTTCAAAGCCCTTAAAGGCTTCCCCGCGACCATCCGCTTCCTCGATCCGCCCCTGCACGAATTCCTCCCCCACACGAAGGAACAGCAGATGGATCTCTCCCGGAAGCTCGGCATCCAGGTCGAGAAGATCATGTCCCGCGTGCACGAACTCCATGAGTTCAACCCGATGCTCGGCTTCCGCGGCTGCCGTCTCGGCATCCGTTATCCCGAGATCACCCGCATGCAGGCCCGCGCCGTCCTCGAAGCCGCCGCCGACGCCAACAAGGCCGGCTTCAAGGCCAAGCCCGAGATCATGATCCCGCTCGTCGGCTTCAAGAAGGAACTCGATCTGCAGGTCGCGATCGTCCACGAAGTCGCCGCCGCCGTGCAGAAGGAAAAGAAGGTGAAGATCAACTACTCGGTCGGCACCATGATCGAGATCCCGCGCGGTGCCCTCACCGCCGACGAGATCGCGCAGACCGCGGAGTTCTTCAGCTTCGGCACCAACGACCTCACGCAGACCTGCCTCGGCATGTCGCGTGACGACTCCGGCAGCTTCCTCGGCGCCTACACCGAAAACGAGATCGTGAAGAAGAACCCCTTCGCCTCGATCGACCAGACCGGTGTCGGCCAGCTCGTTGAAATCGCCGCGAAGAAGGGCAACCAGACCCGCCCCGGCATCAAGCTCGGCATCTGCGGTGAACACGGTGGCGATCCGGACTCGGTGAAGTTCTGCCATAAGGTCGGCCTCACCTACGTCTCGTGCTCGCCCTATCGCGTGCCCGTCGCCCGCCTCGCCGCCGCCCAAGCCGCGATCGAGGAAGCCCGCGCCAACGCGAAAGCGCCCGCGAAAAAGGCTTCCGCCAAAAAGCCCGTCGCGAAGAAAGCCGCCAAAGGCAAAAAGAAGAAGTAACACAGCGTACTTCCTGTAGGCGCGGCTCCACGCCGCGATTCAGCACCAGTTCCAGCCCCGCGCCCAAAAGCGCGGGGCTTTTTGCGACCGCCCGCGTTCGGTCGCTACCGCTTTGGACCGTCGTACAGCAAAGAGTGATACTGATAGTCCGTGGTCTTAAAGTCGGCCGAATCGTTATTATTCCGCGAATGTCTAAGGATGAGGACGGCGTACTCAAACGATTCGGCGACAATGTTCGAGCTTCACGCTCGGCTCAAAAAATCTCTCAGGAAGAGCTCGCGGCAAAAGCCGGAATAGATCGCACCTACATGGGAGGTGTTGAGCGGGGAGAAAGAAACCTGGGACTGCTCAATCTGGCGCGCATCGCCAAAGCGTTGGGCGTTTCTCCAGCACACCTCTGCAAGGGCATCGATCATGAATAAGATCCGAGCTCTCGATTTATTTTGTGGTGCGGGCGGTAGCAGTTGGGGCGCACGCGAAGCAGGTGTGGAAGTCGTCGCGGCTTTCGATCTCTGGCCACTCGCTGGCAAGGCGCATGATGATAACTTTCCTGAAGCAGAGTTTATTCAGGGACGACTGGAAGAGCACGACGTTGAAGCTCTCGCCAAGCGCCTCGGCAAAATAGACCTCATTCTAGCCTCTCCAGAGTGCACCAATCACAGTCCAGCGAAGGGTAATAAACCACGCTGCGAGTTGAGCAAAGAAACAGCATTTCAAGTCGTGCGTTTCGCTCAGGCTTTCGCGCCACGCTGGATCGTCATCGAAAACGTCGTGAACATGCGCAAGTGGACTCGCTATGCGGAATTTCAGTCAGCGCTAGCGCAACTGGGATATAACTTACGCGAACAGGTTTTAAATGCTGCTCACTTCGGCGTGGCTCAATCCCGTCGCCGTTTGTTCCTCCTCGCCGACAAACAGCAGGAACCGCCCAGGATTACGCCACGGAAGTCAGAGCCCAAACATATCGCTGATATCGTGGATCTAAACGGGCACTATCGTTGGACTCCGCTTACGCGGCCTGGCCGGGCGAAACCAACTCTAGAAAGAGCAGAACGCGGATTCAGTGTGATGGGAAAAAACAAACCCTTCTTGCTGGTGTATTACGGTTCCGATGGCAGCGGCGGTTGGCAGCGCCTTAACCGCCCATTGCGTACAATCACTACGGTAGATCGCTTTGCTCTCGTTAAACCTGACCCACAACACGGCCATGTGATGCGCATGCTTCAGGTGCCAGAGCTACAGGCCGCAATGGGAATGCCGCTGAAGATGAAATTCGAAACAGGCACACGCCGCGACCGCATCAAAATGATCGGCAACGCAGTTTGTCCGCCAGTGATGCAACAGGTCGTGAAACAATTGACGTTTAGAAATCCTTAGCATGCCCGCCTCCAACAATCTCATTTTCCGCGTTAAGCCCCGCCTCCTTCGGTTACTTGGCGACCAGCTGATCAGGGACGCAAATCTGGCCGTGTTTGAGTTGGTCAAAAACGCCTACGACGCTGATGCAACGAAATGCTCGGTGAAGTTGGAGTACCCGGACAATCCTGCGAGGGCCAAAATAGAGATCGAGGACAACGGTTACGGGATGAGCGAAGAAGTGATTCGAAATGCATGGATGGTGATTGCTACAGATTTTCGCGCCACCCAGCGCGCTTCTAACACTCACACACCTCGCTTTAAAAGATTCCCGCTCGGAGAAAAAGGACTCGGAAGGCTGTCAGTCCATAAACTCGGAAAATTTATCCGGCTAATAACACGCGTGAGAGGGGGCGAAGAGCTCCTTGTAGAATTTGACTGGGAACGGCTGGAAAACGCCGAAGATCTTCACGAGGCAAACGTGAAACTTATCCGCCGTGAGCCAGAAACATTCCCGGGCTCGAAGCATGGTACAAAATTAGAAGTAAGCCTCCTGCGTGAAACTTGGGCTAGGGGTGAAGTTCGCAAACTACACCGCGCGGTAAATGGACTGTGTTCACCATTCAAAGGACCAACCGATTTTGAAGTGACCCTTTCCGCCCCCGGCTGCGAAGCGTGGCTTGAGGGCATGTTCACTTCAGAGCGCGCAAATGAATGCGCTGTGTACAGAATCAAAGGGTCATTCGAAGGCGCTGAGGCCAAATTCGACTACGAATTCCGCCCGCCCGCAGAACTCAAAACTCAACTTAGCCCGAGGAAAACCAAAGTAGCAGTCTCGCGATTAGAAAAGAAAAGGAGAGGCGAACGAAAAACTGAGTCCCTTGACCTTTCTGTTCATGCCATCGGGAAAGTAGATTTCGAATTCTGGCTGTTTGACCGAGATTCAGCAGTGCTCAAAGCCGTCACTAATGATTTGAAAGGTTTGAAAGACTACCTCGATGAAAACGGCGGTATCCGAATTTACCGAGATGGAATTCGAGTCTATGATTTCGGTGAACCCGGAAACGATTGGCTAAACCTCGATCTTCGCAGGGTAAACACACCAACTGCCAGGACTAGCAATAATCAGATTCTGGGAGCTCTACGTTTAGATGCTACGACAAGCAGTGCTCTTCAAGAGAAGTCCAATCGCGAAGGGTTTATCGAGTCTCCGGCTTACGCGGATTTTCGCGATGCCGTGACCAGTGTTCTAACCAACGTAGAAGCAGAAAAAACCAAAGATCAGAAACGCTTGAGAGAGGTGCTTGGCAAAGGAACTGGCCAAAAAATCTTCACGAAGCTTTCAGAGCTGCGCGAAAAACTCGAAGAGCGCGGTGTACTTACAGATGTCGAACCTAAGCTAAAGGCCGTTGAGAAGGAGCTCGAAATTTATCGCGATCAGCTTCTTCATGCTGCGGTGCCCGGCTTATCCATCGGGATGATGCTACATGGCGCAGAAAAAATCTTAGACGAGTTACGTGAAGCCGTAAGAAAAGGTAGCGAACCAACCCGGATCAAAGAGCTGGTGGATCATCTATATCGGGCAATGCGTCCGGTGACCAACCTCCTAAAGAATCCTGCGGTAGCTAAGACCACAGCCTCAGTATTGATCAAAGAGGCTATATTTTCCACTGAGCTGCGCTTAAAACGACATGGCATTCAATTGTGGGATGGCACGAAACACGGATGCCTTGATTTCAAGTTGGAGGGCTCGAAGCAGATGCTCGTCGCATCCATCACTAACTTGGTCGATAACGCGATCCATTGGTTAGACGTCCGCGAACCTTCGTCGAAGTCGTCCGCAGAAAAACTTCTTTGGATTTCGACGACTAACGATCTCGAAGGCGGTCCTGCTATTGTGGTGGCAGACAACGGGCCTGGCTTTGGAGATGATGATCCGGAAGATTTAGTTGAACCATTCTTCACCAGGCGAAATGGCGGAATGGGGCTCGGCCTCTACATCGTCAACGAGGTGATGCGCGTGAACAAAGGTAAGTTGGAGTTTCCGGACGCCAATGAGATTGAGCTTCCCGACGAATACGACGGGGCGGTTGTAGCACTTCAATTTCCTCAATCATCATGATACCCCACCTAGCCTCTCCATCGGTTTGTGTAATCGATGACGAAGAAAGAGATTACGTCCCCATTCTGGATGCATTGATGACCCTCGGCCTAGGCTGTGTCCACGTGCGGGGAAGAAATGGCGACCCACTACCTCCTCAGCCGTTTGACGCCCTGCGTCTTGTTTTCACCGATCTGCATTTGTCCGGCCAAGTAGGAAAAGCCGCAGCATCTCACACAGCTAATGTCGTCCGAAAAGTTGTTTCATCGGAATACGGTCCGGTACTTATCGTCATCTGGAGCAAATATGCCGGAGATCCCGCGGGAGACATTTCTCTGCCACCAGAAGATCAGCCGACAGAGGCGAGCCTGTTTAAGACAGAGCTGCTAAATGCAGACCCAAAATTCAAAACCCGGCTGGTTTTCACGGAAATGCCGAAGCCAAAACCTTCTGATCGGCCATCTGACTGGATAAGTAAATTGCAGGACGAAATCGGTAAAACCCTCCAAGATTTTGACGCGTTTAACGTCCTTTGGGGCTGGGAGAAGTTAGCCCACAGCGCTGGATTCGAGGTTAGCGAAACATTGATCAAGCTGACCGAAAACAACGCTGATGAGACCCTAAGCATAAACGAAAAACTGAAGCTGCTACTCCGACTCCTTTCTCAGCAACAAGGCGGTCCGGACAATTCCCCCACAACAGCGGCCAGACATCTTCTAACTGTTTTCTCTCAGATGGGCCTTAGCGCTCTCGAGTTAGCTCCGGCCAATACCAGTCTTGATCGACACTCTGCATGGCTTTCAGAGCAATTGAACGATGATCACAAACGAAAGCATCCCGCTACCAAACTAAATGCGCGGCTTCTTACCGCCCCAGCGTCCCCCGCGTTTGCCACTTTCGCTCCCGGAACAGTGTATGAAATAAACGACATCGATGCATTTTCGAAGGCTACGGGATTTTCACTAGAAAAACTGCAGCACGATTGTTTCGGAGGAGACCCCACATTTCCGGCTTTCACGGATTTCAAATCCAAAACGAAACCGGTGCTTCTCGAGATAACTCCTGTATGCGATTTCCATCAAGGAAACCGGCGATGCGCTACACTGTTGGCAGGTCTGATTTGCCCACCAGATGTTTTCAAAAAAGCTAACGCTAAGGATGCGTGCAAAAAAACTCCAATTTATGAGGATCATCACGTTACTCCTTCAGTTGAAGTCGGGTTAGTTTTCTGCGGACGTTATCGCTTCACCACCGCCTACGACATGCACCCTGTTTGGCTACAGCCACGTCTGCGCCTGAGAGATTCCTTAGTGACCGATATACGCAATTGGCACTCTAGCCAAGCGTCACGAATGGGTTATCTCTCATTCCACTAGACTCAGCCTACAACCGAAAGACTAACAGATGTCGGGCAGTCGAGGACCCAGTTTAGTCAGGATGTCAGATGAAGACCTTCTACTTCTTCGAGCGGATCTTCGAGCAGAGATGCGGAAGAGAAAAATCCCTGACTCCGTTGGAGCAGTTGGAGAACAGCTAGCCATCGAGCATTTTCGTAAGACGGCACACCTCCATAAACTGCTCGCTGCGCCGCGTGGGACCAAAAATGTCGACGCACTTTCGCGCAATGGAGATCGCTTCTCCATAAAGACTGTCTGTGACGGCTCGAAGACGGGAACGGTTTATCCAGAGACTGATGATCGCGAAAAACAGCTATTCGAATTTATGCTGATAGTGAAACTCTCACCCAGCTGGTCGTTAGAAGAAATTCACCAACTCCCATGGAGTGAATTTGTGAAAGTTCGGTCTTGGGATAAACGCATGAACGCGTGGTATGTCGCTTACACAAAGCGTGCACTAAAAGCAGCCGCGTTGATCTACCAAGTGACAAACAAGCAGGATGCCTGACGTCTTTACGAAGGCGAAGCGCTCCGCCGTCATGGCGCGCATTCGCGGCACTGGAAACAAAGATACCGAGCTTCGTTTGATCGCGGTGATGCGCGCCGCCCGCATCACCGGCTGGCGCAGGAGCTCCACGCTCCAGTTTAAGACGGACAAGAGTAAGTTTAAGGTCCGTCCGGATTTTATTTTCCGCGCACGCAAACTCGCCGTTTTTGTCGACGGCTGCTTCTGGCACGGTTGCCCGCTCCACGCCACTCAGCCCAAACAAAACGCCGAGTTCTGGCAGACTAAAATCGCGCGCAACCAAGCCCGCGACCGGCTTGTGAACCGTACACTCCGCAAAGCCGGATGGCGCGTTCTTCGCATCTGGGAGCACGAACTCGCACGAAAGAATCTTCCCCGGCTTCTCGCGCGCCTCAAACGCGCCGGTCTCACACCCAGACACGGCTGAATCGCCCTCCTACTTCCTCACCAACGCCGAGAGCTTGCGCGAGAACTCGCCGCACTTATCGTCTCCGCATGCCGTTGACGCCCGCTTCACGTAAACCCACCCGTCGCACGTCCAAGGCCAGACTGGCAGGCCCCGCGATCCGCCAACGCTTGGTAGACATCGAGCTCGCGACCGTCAGCGCCTTGCGCGCCTTGCAGATGGATATCGACGGCGACCCCGGCACGCCTTCCTCCACCGTGCTCAAACGCGCCCGCGCCGCGTTGCGATGAAGGTCTCGTTCAATCGGCTGGCCGAGGCCGAGCTGATTGCGGCTGCCCGCTACTTCGAAGCCGAACGCGGTTTAGGAGCGGCCTTTCTGGACGAGTACGTTGCTTGGGAAAAACGCGTCCGCGCCTTTCCCGAGTCCTGCCCTGAAATAGCTCCCGGTATTCGCTGCGGTTATCTGTCCCGATTCAAATACCACGTCACATACACAGCTCGCGGAAAGACTCTGCGCATTCTCTACGTGCGCTCCGCGAGCCGAGAACCGCTTGAGCGGTGGCCAAGAAGTTAGCGTACCGCGCCGCGTCGTCTCACCCCAACTCCCCCACTAACGCCGTGAGCTTCCGCTCCTCCGGGCGCAGTTTGCGGGCGTTCCAGAAAATCCCGAGCCACGACGCCGCGATCACGATCGCCATGAACGCGGCCAGCGACACTGCTTCGTGCGGACGCGTCTTCCCCACCGCGTGCAGCTGCCAGATGCACAGCGCCATCACCGGCACGCAGAGCGCCAGCAGTCCTTGCAGGATTTTCGCGCGTTGCTGCGCGGCGTGATTCGCATCGAGGGCCGCGCGCAGGGTCTGCCCGACCGTGCGTGCGTAGTCCGCATGCGCACGACGGTGACGCAGCTGCCGACGGATAAACAGCACCGCGCCGATCCACGGGAGCGCGAACAACACCAGCACCGCCCACTCGCGTTGAAACGCAAACGGACCTCCTTCGAGCACGTGCTTCAACATTCCGACCAACGGCACCAGCATCAGCGTCATCGCCAGCCCGATCCGAATCCAGAACGCGCGTTGCTCTTTTCGCAGCGACGCGGCCAAGGCTTCGCGCTGCCGCTCCGTCTCTTCACGCGTGGGCCGGTTGTCCGGCGATTTCCACAGATTTTTCAGATCATCGTAGCTCATGAGTTTTCTCCTTCAGGGTTGAAATCAGTCGTTGTTTCACGCGCGTCAGCCGCGCGCCGATCGCGCTTTCACTCATGCCGAGCACCTCGGCCATCTCCGCATAACTCACGTCGTCCAGATGCATCAGCAGCAGCGAGCGATCGATCGGCGGCAGCGCGCGGATTTCCGCATACATCATCGCCAGCATCTCGCGATCACGCGTCGAACGCTGCGCCTCTTTCGCCGTATCCGTTTCCGGCTGCATCGCCGGCATCTGCGCTTCGAAGGTCTCCACACGTCGCCGGTAGTTCGACTGACCGCGTTTCCACGTGAGCGCCGTGTTGTACGCCACACGATAAATGAAGGTCGATGGTCGTGCCGCGCCGCGAAACGCCGGCAGCGCCCGCCACAGCGCCACCATCAATTCTTGCAGGAGATCGTGGCGATCCGCGCCTTCCGCGAAGCCGTGCGCCACGTGATGCAGGATGGCGGCATGCGCCTCGAGCCAGCGATTGAAGACGAGGTGTTGTTCGGCAGCGTCCACAGGAGGAATCGGTTCGGTGATGAGAAATGTGTCCTGTTGGATGCCGCCACCGTCGATTCCTTGCACGCGATGCGCGAAAAATTCTTCCTGCTTTCGCGCCGCACAAAACCCAGCAGTTGCGCACCGCTCGCGGGCCTCGCTTTCTTTCTCTCCCGTCGCAAACATCACTCCCATGCGCCCTCACCCCGTTTCGTTCCTGCGCGCCAGCGTGATTCCACTGCTCCTGTCGGTCGCGCATGCAAACCAGCCCGTCGCAGCCGATCCCCGTGAAATCCCGGTGCCACCGATCATCAATGGTCTGCCGGCGTTGCCTGGTCCGGGCGAATTGTCTCAGCTACCCGGCCTGCCCGATCCACTCGTGTTCGACGATGGACATCGCGTCACGTCGCTCGACGAGTGGCCGGCGCGTCGTGAAGAGATCAAAAAGAAACTGCTCTACTACGCCACCGGCACGATGCCGCCCGCGCCGGGCAATGTGCATGGACGCGAACTCGCCGCCGCCACGTTGCTCGACGGACTCGTTCATTACCGGCTCGTCCATCTGAGCTTCGGGCCCGACGAAAAACTCGGCTTCGACATCGCTATCTTCACACCGGCTTCCGCAAAAACGCCGCAGCCCACGATCATTTTTCCCACGTTCGATCCGACGCCGGGCTCTGAAAAACTTCCGCTGCTCCCGCGTCCGCCCGGCCAAGGAAAAGGCGTCAACGCACTCCTGCCTGCCAGCGCGTACACACCGCCACCCGAAAACAAATCGGCCGCGACCGCTGCGCCCGCTCCCGCAGCCAGCGCAACGCCGCGTGCCGACAAAACACTGCCGGCCGTCGTCGCCGCGTCGCACCGTGCACTCTTCGAACGCGGCTACGCGCTCGTGCTTTATCATTATCAAGACACCGGCGAGGACACGACCTTGCGCTTCGCCGATGGCAGTTGGGCGTTTCGCTCCACGCGTCAATTCCCTGCTTATCCGAAACACGACTGGGGCCTCGCCGCCGGCTGGGCATGGGGCATCTCGCGTGTGATCGATTTCCTCGAGACGCAGGACTTCGCCGACAAAAACCGCTTCATCGCCACCGGCCACTCGCGTGTCGGCAAAGCCGTCTTCATCGCCGGCGCGTTCGACGAACGCATCGCACTCTCCGCGCCCGCCGGCAGCGGCGCGGGAGGAACTGCGGCGTATCGCTTCACCGGCGCCGGCCGCGGCGGCAAGGAGGGCCTCGACGACATGATGCGCAAATACCCCAACTGGTTTTCCCCGCGATTGCATGCGTTTCGCGGACAAACGGAGAAACTGCCTTTCGATCAACACTGGTTCCTCGCACTCACCGCACCGCGCGCCTTCATCTCGCTCGAGGGCGCCGACGACCAGAACTGCGTGCCCAACGCCGTGCGCCAGACCATCGCGGGCGCCGCGCCCGTGTATTCACTTTTCAATGACACATCGCGCGCCGTCGCGCACTACGCGCCGCATCGCCATCGTTACGACGCAGAAGACTGGGCCGCCTTGCTCGACTTCGCCGATCACATCCTGCTCGGCAAACCCGCCGCGCGTGCCTTCAACAACTTCCCGCCCGATCCCGCGCCTGGCTCTCCCGAAATCCCCTCCGCCCGCTGATCGCATTCGTTTTCATTCACCCTTCCTCATGTTCTCCGTCCGCTCCTTCCGCCGCTGTATCCTCCCGTTCCTGTTCCTCACGTCCGCCGCACTCGGCATCGCCGCCAGCGCCACGTTTAACGTTCGCGATTTCGCCGCCACCGGCGACGGCGTCACCAAAGACACCGCGGCTTTTCAGCGCGCACTCGATATCTGCGCCGTCTCCGGTGGCGGCGAGGTGATCGTGCCGGCGGGCCGCTACCTGATCGGCAGCGTGCAAATGGGCACGCGCACAATTCTTCGTTTGGAAAAAGAGTCTGTCATCCTCGGCAGTCCTGACTTCGACGATTATCCGATGGTCGATGTGCGCTGGGAAGGTCGCTGGCAGCCCGGCCGCCGCGCCCTCATCTACGCCAACAACGCCGATCACATCGGCATCGTCGGCCCCGGCCGCATCGAGGGAAATCCCGTCGTCGCCCGTCCGCAAAATCCGCGCGGTGTCGTCGTGCTCGAGCCGATCAACTGCCACGACGTGCTCTGGGATGGTTTCACCGTCACCCAAGGTGGCAACTGGGCCACCCATCCGACTTTTTGCACCGATGTCGTCATCCGCAATCTCACCATCCGCGGCGATCGCGACGGCATCGATATCGATTCGTGCAAAAACGTGCTCATCGAAAACTGCGACATCGATACGGGCGACGACGCCATCAGCCTCAAATCCGGCCGCGGCCTCGATGGCGCACGCATCGCGAAACCCGCCGAGGATATCGTCATCCGCAACTGCAAGCTTCGCTGCCGCCACTTCGCCTCCATCGGCATCGGCAGCGAAACCTCCGCGGGCGTGCGCAATGTCCTCATCGAGAACTGCTCCTTCGACAGCAAGACCCACGCGATCTACATCAAGACCCGCACCGGTCGCGCCGGCATCACCGAACAGATCACCGGCCGCAATCTCGAGGTGCTACGCGGCGGTTTCCTCCGAGTAAACCTCACCGTGGGCGGCAACACCAACACCGTGGACGATCCCGTGCCCGGCCCGCTCGGTTATCCCTCCGCCCGCGATCTTCATTTCAGCGACGTGCAGCTGAACGACGCCGCCTCGATCGTGGACGGCTGGCAGATCGCTCCCGAAAAGCCCGTCGAGCGTCTCACGTTGCGCCGTATCCGTGGTTCCACTACGAAGGGCATCACGCTCGTTCACATGCGCGACGTGGTGCTCGAAGAGATCGACGTCACCGTGGCTCAAGGCCCGGCGCTGGCCACAAACGACGTCAGCGGCATCGGACTCGAAAACGCCGCGGCCTTCACGCCTCCGGCGCGCTGAACACGCACGCGCCATCCGCGCCCGGTCATTTTCAAAACCAACGCATGCATCGCTTCCTTCTTCCAGCCGCACGCACGTTCACCCTCGGCGCAGTCGCAGCCATTGCCGCCTCCTGTGTTCGCGAGAAAACCCCGGAGGTAACCCTCACGCGTCTCGACGACCGCATCCGCGTGGAAATAAACGGCGGTCATTTCACCGATTACATCTTCGCAGGCGCTTCCCGTCCGTATTGCTACCCGATCCTGATGCCCGACGGCATGTCGCTCGTGCGTGATTTTCCCGAGAAGAGAACGCCCGGTGAAGTCGACGATCATCCGCATCAGCGCGCGCTCATGTTCGTTCACGGCAACGTCAACGAAATCGATTTCTGGAACGAGGGCACTGCCGGCACAAAATTCCCCAAAGGAATCACCGCGCATGATGGCATTGTCGCGTCGAGCGATGGCGCCGTGGGCGAACTCCGCGTGCGCAACCGCTGGCTCGCTCCTTCCGGTGAACTCATCGCCACTGACGACACCACGCTTCGCTTTCACGGCGATGCTGACTCGGGTGCGCGTTTTATCGATTACGAGGTCACGATCCATGCGCGCACCGACCAGCCGCTCGTCATCGGCGATAACAAAGAGGGCACCATGGCCGTCCGCGTCCCCCCATGGATGACCCTCCCGCATCGTCATCGCGGTCGCGACATCCCCGGTGTCGGTCATCTGCTCACCGCGGCCGGGCATCGCGATGCCGAAGCTTGGGGCAAACGGGCCGCATGGTGCACCTACTACGCCGAGCGGGCGGGCAAGCACTACGGCGTGGCACTCTTCGATCATCCGCAAAATCTTCGCCATCCCACGTGGTGGATGGCGCGCGATTACGGCCTGCTTGCCGCCAATCCATTCGGGCAATCCGCCTTCGAATCGACGAAAGAAAATCCGCTGCCGCCCGATCTCGGCCACCACACGATTCCCGCCTGCGGATCGCTCACGCTGCGTTATCGTTTTTATTTCTATTTCGGCACCCCTGAAGCCGCCGAAATCGCGCGCCATTTCTCCGACTATAGCGCCGCGCGCTAAGCAAGCGCAGCACCCGCTGCGTAACCCAACCCCGCGTTCCCGAGACCTTGATTCCGTCGGATCCGCAACCCCGAGCTTGTCATCTAATGGATGACAAACCCCTCTGGCAGCCCTCGCCCGCGGCGACTCTGTCGGGGACGCTCCGCCCCGCCTGTTGAACCCAACATCACGCCAAAGCCCGAGAGCCTGCGATTCGTTCATACTGTCGGAACCACCATCAGTTGCGCCACCCGCCCAGCCGTGTCCTTGCTCTTCGCACCCCGACCATGACGCCCGACGCCCTGATCCAGTTTTCCGTCTTCCTCGGTCTCACCGCGCTGGTCGCCCTCGCGACCTGGCTGCACTGCCGGAAGGCGAAGCGTTCCACCGCCAGCGCGCGCGACTACTTTCTCGCCGGTGGCGGACTCAACTGGGTCTTCATCGGCGGCACGATCACGCTCACCAACATCAGCACCGATACCTTCATCGGCATGAGTGGCTCGCAGACGCTCAACATTGTCTGGTGGGAAATCTCCGGCGCCGTCGGCTTGGTGATGCTCGCGAAGTTTTTTCTCCCGATCTATTATCGCTACGGTTGCACGACGGTCACCGAACTCCTCGAACGTCGCTACAACAACAAACACATCCGCGCGACCGTCGCCCTCGTTTTTCTCATCGGAAACATCTTCCTGTTTCTGCCTGCGATGCTCTACACCAGCGGCCTGGTGATGAAGTCGATGTTCGGGCTCGGCGACACGCTGCTCGGACTGCCGACGGTGTACGCGATCGGCATCGCCGTGGCCGTGGTCGGTGCGATCTATGCGATCTTCGGCGGACTGCGCGCGGTCGCTATTTCCGATACGTACTGCGGCGTCATCGTCCTCGCGCTCGGCGGCGCGCTGGTGTTCTTCGGCCTCAACGCCATCGACTGGGATTTCTCTGGAATCCCCGCGGAGCGCCTCACGCTCTTCGGCGATGCCGATGCGCCGATTCCGTGGACCACGCTGCTCACGGGCATGGTGTTCAGCCAGCTTTTCTATTGGAGCACGAATCAGACGATCACGCAGCGCGCCCTCGCCGCGCCCAATCTGCGTGAAGCGAAGCGCGGCGTTTATTTCGCGCTCTTCCTGCGACTCCCCTTCATCCCGGCGATGGTCGTGATCCCCGGCCTTGTCGCTTATAAACTCTACGGCCCGATCGGCGATGCCAGCTACGGACGTCTCGTCGGCGACGTACTGCCCCACTGGCTCTCCGGCGCCTTCGCCGCCGCGATGTTCGCAGCCGTCATGTCGAGCTACAACTCAGTGCTCAACTCCTCCGCCGCGCTCTACGTGTGTGATCTGCACCAGCGCTACATCAGCGATCGCGGCAACCCCGGCCGCCTCGGCATGATCGCATCCTCGGCCATCGCGGTCGTATCAGTTTTTCTGATACCGATCTACATCGGTGCGGACAGCATCATGGCGACGATCCAGCAGGTGCTCGGCCTGTTCAGCATGCCGATCCTCTCGGCCTTCATCGTGGGACTTCTTTTCCGCAATCTCGATGCGCGCGCGGTCATCATGACCATCGCCTTCGGTGCCGCGCTTTATGCCGCGCTCACCTTCGGCTGGGAACATCTGCACAAGCTCCACCCGGACACGATCGCGCGCCCGTGGCATTTTCTCCACTGCATGGCCGTCACCGTGATCAGTTGCGTGGCGTTCGCCCTGACGCTCAACCGTCTCGTGTTCGGCCGGCGCGCAACCTTCGGCTTCGCCATGGACGACGCCCCGCCCGCGGCGCCGGTGGCCTGAAAGAACTCACGCGTAATGGCGTCGGGCCCGTCAGCCCGACTTCCGCCGCGCGAGCCGCAGGGAGCGAAGGACTTCCACGAAGTTTCGCGCGAGCTGCGAGCCGCTTCCCTTCCGCCACATGGCGGAGAGCGACACATCCAGGTCCGGACCGTCTTCCTTCAACCGCCGGTACGCGACTTCGTCGGTGCCACGGGCGATCGGCGGAAAAAACGACACGCCGTGATTGCCCGCCACCAGCGCGACCAGCGACTCGAAGCTGTTCACCCGCTTGATCGGTCCGTGAGGAAGCTCCCGCGATTCGAAAATATCCTGGATCTTCCGTCGGTGACCGTCGTCGCGCGCGCTTTCTTCCACACAGATCAACCGCTCCGCTTGTAGTGATTTTAAAGATACAGTCGTCTGCCGCGCCAGCGGGTGATGGGGCGCGAGCACCAGCGCGATGCGCGATTCGAGCACGGTGGACCACTCCAGTTCGCGCGCCTTTGGCAACTCGCTGCCCAGAGCGAAGCCGAGCTGCAGGCGGCCGGCTTTTAACGCGTTCACCTGTTCGGCCAGCCGCGTCTCGTGCAACATCACGTCCACATCCGGGTATTGCCGGCTGAACGCCGCCAGCGCCGGCGGCAGGAAACTCGACGAGATCGGCCCGAGCGCGCCGATGGTCAGCCGCCCGCGCTCGCCCTTTTCCGCTTCGCGCGCGGCGTTCACCGCACGATCCACACGCTCGAGGATTCCGCGCGCCTCGTCGAAGAACAACTGGCCCGCGTCGGTGAGCAACACGCCCGCCGTGTTGCGGTTGAGGAGTCGTGTGCCGATCTCCTCCTCGAGGTCCTTGATCTGCTTGCTCAACGCCGGCTGCGCGACCCGCAGGCGCTCGGCTGCGCGCCGGAAGCTCAACACTTCCGCCACCGCCACGAAGTACCGCAGATGCCTCAATTCCATAAATGCGGATTGATACCGGAAAGTTATCAGCTCGAAAACAACAAAGTCATTCAGCTTTTTGCCGGTTTTCATTAAGGTGCGCGCGTGCATTCGCCGCTCCCACATCGTCTCGTCTCCGAAGCGCTGCGCTTCTCGGAGCGGAGCCATGCCCCGGAGAAAACACGTTTGTGCCATCGTCTGCTGTCATTGATGGAAACACATTCCTCGGTGGAGACCGCACTCCGCCAGGCACTTGTCCAAAGCGATCTCTCGGAAAAAGGTTTTCGCATCCTCGCCTGCCTCGCGCACCGCGAGTCTGCCGCCTCCGTGAACGAGCTGGCGATCGAGCTCGGGCTCCCGCGCCACACGACGATCGAGATTCTTGTGAGGCTCGAGCTTTCGGGTCTGGTGAATCGCCAGCCCGGCCACGACGACCATCGCTTCAACACCGTCGATCTCAGTGTGCGCGGTCGCACGGCGTTCAAGCAGGCCATGATCCGCATCGCCGATGCCGTGGACCAGATCCTGTCAGCCGTCACCGAGCCCGAGCTTACTCATCTGGAGCAAATCTGCGCCAGGCTCCGCCACTCTTCGGAAATCCAAACGTCCTTCTAAGTTCACTTTTCATCCATGACATCCTCGTCGTCGTTTCGTCGTCCCGGGCTCCGAGCCCTCCGTATCGTGCCGGCCGTTGCCGGCCTTTTGTTCCTCGCCGCTTGCGGAAAGGAAACTCCCGCCGCTGCTCCCATGGGTGCGCTCCCGGTATCGACCCTCACGGTCGCTCCACAAGAGGTCTCTCTGTCCCGCGAACTCCCGGGCCGCGTCACCGCCTTCCGCATCGCCGAGGTGCGCGCGCGCATCAACGGCATCGTGCAAAAACGTCTCTTCCAAGAAGGCGCTGACGTGAGGGAGGGCGACGTGCTTTTCGAAATCGATCCCGCACCGTATCAGACCGCGCTCGACAGCGCGAAGGCCGTGCTCGCCCGTGCCGAAGCCAATCTCGCCTCCGCGAAAGCACAGGCCGCGCGCTTCAAGGACCTCGTTTCCACCAACGCGATCTCGCGTCAGAATTACGACGACGCCGTCGCCGCGCAGCTCGCGTTCACCGCGGATGTCGCCGCCGGCCAGGCCGCCGTGCGCGCCGCCGAGATCAACCTCGGCTACACGCGCGTGACCGCGCCCATCAGCGGTCGCATCGGGCGCGCCGAAGTGACCGAGGGCGCTTACGTGCAACAGGGCGCGGCGACCTTGCTCGCGACGGTGCAGCAACTCGATCCCGTGTACGTCGATCTCAATCAATCCGCGGAAGAATTGCTGCAGTTGAAAGCAGCGCTCGCCGCGGGCCGCGTGCAACGTTCAGGCGATGGCGCCAAAATCTCGCTCGCGTATGGCGCCAGTGAATACGCGCACGCCGGCACGTTGCAGTTCTCCGATGTCACCGTGAATCCCACCACCGGCACCGTGACGCTTCGCGGCATTTTCCCGAATCCCGATACGCAACTGCTGCCCGGCATGTTTGTGCGCGCGCGTCTCGAAGAGGGCGTCGCCAGCAACACCATCCTCGTGCCGCAATCCGCCGTCGCCCGCAATGCACGCGGCGAGACCACGGTCTTCGTCGTCAGCGCGGACAACACCGCCGAGCTCCGTCCGGTCACGACCCCGCGCTCCGTGGGCAATCAGTGGCTCGTCAGCGCCGGCCTGAAACCGGGCGAACGCATCATCGTGGATAATCTCCAAAAACTTCGTCCGGGCGCTCCCGTGAATCCGCTCCCTGCCGCCCAGCCCGCGCAATAATTCCGCGCACATCCGTTCTCTAATCCGCTACTATCATGGCCCGATTTTTTATCGATCGCCCCATCTTCGCATGGGTTATCGCGATCATCATCATGCTCGCGGGGGCGCTCTCCATCACGAAGCTGCCCATCTCGCGCTATCCGACCATCGCACCGCCCACGATCACCGTGCGCGCGGTTTATCCAGGCGCTTCCGCGCAGGTCGTAGAAGACTCCGTCACCCAGATCATCGAGCAAAACATGACGGGCCTCGACGGCTTGCTCTACATGTCGGCGAGCAGCGATTCGTCCGGCCGCTCCACCATCACGCTCACGTTCCAGAGCGGCACCGACGCCGACATCGCGCAGGTGCAGGTGCAGAACAAACTCCAGCTCGCCACCGCCTTGCTGCCGACGATCGTGCAGCAACAGGGCATCCAGGTCTCCAAGACCGGCGAGGGCTTCCTCATGGTGCTCGGCTTCGTCTCCGAGGACAACAGCATGTCGCGCGACGACATCTCGGACTATGTCATCACCAATGTCGTTGACCGTCTCGCTCGCGTTCCCGGCGTCGGCAGCACGCAGGTCTTCGGTGCGCAGTATGCGATGCGCATCTGGCTCGATCCGTACAAACTCGACACCTACCGGCTCTCCATTCCGCAGGTGATCGGTGCGATCAACGCGCAAAACCAGCAAGTCGCCGTCGGCCAGCTCGGTGGCGCGCCGTCGATCGACGAACAACTGCTCAATGCTCCGATCAACGCGCGCGGCCGCCTCCAGACGCCGGAGCAATTCGGCGAGATCGTCATCCGCTCCAACACCGACGGCTCCGTGCTCAAACTCGCCGACATCGCCCGCGTCGAGCTCGGCGCCCAGGACTACGGTTTTCTCACCCGCCACAACGGCCGCACCGCCACCGGCATCGCCGTCTCGCTCGCGACCGGCGCCAACGCCCTCGATGCCGCCGAGGCCGTCGATAAACTCATGGAGGAGTTGAAGGTCAACTTCCCGCCCGGCCTCAAAGTGGTCGTGCCTTTCGACACCACGCCGTTCGTCTCCGTCGCCATCGGCTCCGTCGTCCGCACCCTCATCGAAGCGATCATCCTGGTGTTTCTGGTGATGTATCTCTTTCTGCAGAATTTCCGCGCCACGCTGATCCCCACGATCGCCGTGCCGGTCGTGCTCCTCGGCACTTTCGCCGTCCTCGCCGCACTCGGTTTCTCCATCAACATGCTCACCATGTTCGCCATGGTGCTCGCCATCGGTCTGCTGGTGGATGACGCGATCGTGGTGGTGGAAAACGTCGAACGCCTCATGTCCGAGGAAGGGCTTTCACCGCTCGAGGCCACGCGAAAATCCATGGATCAGATCACCGGCGCGCTCGTCGGCATCGGCCTCGTGCTCTCCGCGGTGTTTGTGCCCATGGCATTCCTCGGCGGCTCCACCGGCGTGATCTACCGGCAGTTCTCCGCCACGATCGTCGCCGCGATGGGTCTCTCCGTAATCGTCGCGATCATCCTCACGCCCGCGCTCTGCGCGACGATGCTGAAACCGATCCACAACCATGGAGAGAAACGCGGCTTCTTCGGCTGGTTCAACCGCACCTTCGACCGCGGCACCGGCAATTACGAGGGCATCGTCCGCGGCATGCTCTCGCGCCGCAAACGTTACGTCGCGGTCTTCTTTGCCTGTATCGCCGTGCTTGTGGTGCTGTTCCTGCGCCTCCCCACGGCCTTCCTTCCGGATGAAGACCAAGGCTCGCTCTTTGCCCAAGTGCTCGGCCCCGTCGGCGCCACCCAGGAAAGCAACCTCAAGGTGGTCGAGAAGGTGGAAGACTATTTCCTCAAAAACGAAGGCGACGTCGTGGACGATCTCTTCGTCGTGCAGGGATTCAGCTTCGCGGGCATCGGCCAGAACAATGCCATGGCCTTCGTCACGCTGAAGGATTGGGACGAACGCAAAGACGAATCGAAGGGCGTGAAAGCCCTCGCCGGTCGCGCCATGGCTCACTTCAGCCAGATCCGCGAATCGCTCGTGTTCGCCTTCGCGCCGCCGCCGATCACCGAACTCGGCACCTCCACCGGCTTCGTGTTTTATCTGAAGGACAACGGCGGCCACGGCCACACCGCCCTCATGAACGCGCGCAACCAGCTGCTCGGCGCCGCCGCGCAAAATCCGCTGCTCGCCAATGTCCGCCCCAATGGTCAGGACGACACGCCCGAGCTCCGCGTCGATATCGACAACGAACGAGCCGCCGCGCTCGGCGTCTCCGTGGCCGATATCAACACCACGCTCTCCGTCGCATGGGGCGGTCGCTACATCGACGACTTCATCGATCGCGGTCGCGTCAAACGCGTCTATCTCCAGGCCGATGCGCCCTACCGCATGCAACCCGAGGACTTCAACGCGTGGACCATTCCCAACAACCGCGGCGAAATGGTGCCTTTCAGCGCCTTCGCCACCACGTACTGGGACTACGGTTCCCCGCGCCTCGAACGCTACAACGGCACGCCCGCCGTGCAGATCAACGGACAGGGCGCCGAGGGCGTCAGCTCCGGCGATGCGATGGCTGAGATCGAGCGCCTCGTCTCCGAACTCCCCGCCGGCTTCGGCCTCGAGTGGACCGGCACGTCTTATCAGGAACGCGCCGCCGGCGCCCAGACGCCGCTGCTTTACTCGCTCTCGCTGCTGATCGTGTTCCTCTGTCTCGCGGCGTTGTACGAAAGCTGGTCGGTTCCCACCGCCGTGCTGCTCGCCGCTCCGCTCGGCATTCTCGGCGCCGTGCTCGCCAACACTCTCCGCGGCATGGAGCGCGACGTGTACTTCCAGGTCGCGATGCTCACCACCGTCGGCCTGACCAGCAAGAACGCCATCCTCATCGTCGAGTTTGCCAAGGACAACCTCGCGCGAGGCATGGATCTCATCGCCGCGACCATGTCGGCCGTGCGCGATCGCCTGCGACCGATCCTCATGACGTCGCTCGCCTTCGGTCTCGGCGTGCTCCCGCTCGCCTTCGCCTCCGGCGCCGGTTCCGGCGCGCAGATCGCCATCGGTACGGGCGTCCTCGGCGGCATGATCGTCGGCACCTTCTTCGGTCTCTTCTTCGTACCGCTCTTCTTCGTGATCATCTTCCGCCTCTTCCCCGGCAAAAAAGCCGCCGTCTCCACGGAGGGCTCCCGCCATGACTAAGTCCACCGTCTCCTCCCTCCTCGCCCTCGCCCTGCTCTCGGGCTGCTCGATGGCTCCGCACTACGAGCGTCCGGAAGCGCCTGTGACCGATGCGTATCCAAAATCTGGTGACACGCAGACGTCCGGCACCGCCGCCGCGGACATCCCGTGGCGGACGTTCTTCGGCGATGCGCGCCTGCAATCGCTGATCTCGCTCGCGCTGGAAAACAACCGCGATCTCCGCATCGCCGCGCTTAACGTCGAGCGCGTGCGCGCGCTCTACAACATCCAGCGCACCGCGCTCATCCCGAGCGTCGATGCCGTCGGCCAGGGCAGCCGCCAGCGGGTGCCCGGCGACCTCAACGCCTCCGGCCAGCCCGTCACCACGTCGAGCTACCAGGTCGGCGCGAGCATCACCGCCTACGAACTCGATCTGTTCGGCCGCATCGCGAGCCTGCGCGATCAGGTGCTGCAACAATACCTCGCGACCGACGAAGCCCGGCTCAGTGCGCAACTCAGCCTCATTGCCGCCGTCGCGCGCCAGTATCACGCGGTCCTCGCCGCCGAGGAACAGCTCGAACTCGCGCGCCAGACCTTCGCGGCGGCGGAGCGCTCGTTCGGCCTCAACCGTCAGACCTACGATGCCGGTGTCACCTCCGAGCTCGATCTGCGCACCGCCGAAGCCCAGCTGGAATCTGTGCGCGCCAGCGTCGTCGGTTTCGAACAACAACGCGCCCAAGCCGGGAACGCGCTTGTGCTCCTCGTTGGTTCGCCGCTGCCGGCCGATCTCCCGCCTGCCGGCAAACTCGCCACGCAGGATCTGATCGCCGACCTTCCCGCCGGCCTTCCGGCCGACTTGCTCACGCGTCGTCCCGACATCCGCGCAGCCGAGCATCAGCTCCAGGCTGCCAACGCCAACATCGGCATCGCCCGCGCAGCGTTCTTCCCGGCGATCAAACTCACCGCGTTTGGCGGCACCGCGAGTTCCGAACTCTCCGGCTTGTTCAACAAGGGTTCCGGTTCGTGGAGCTTCAGCCCGTCGATCACGCTTCCGATCTTCGCCGCCGGCCGCAATCGCGCCGCGCTCGAGGTCGCGCATGTGGAAAAACGCATCGAAATCGCGCGCTACGAGAGAGCCATCCAGTCGGCCTTCCGCGAGGTCGCCGATGCGCTCGCCGTGCGCGCCACGATCGATGCGCAAATCGCCGCGCAGGAAGCCCGTGTATCCGCCGCACAACGACGCTACGAGCTCTCCGACCAGCGTTTCCAGGCGGGCGTGGACAGCTACGTGACCGTGCTGCTCGCCCAACAGGAACTCTTCGGCGCGCAACAAGCGCTCATCCAGGCGCGCCTCGCGCGTCTCGCGAACCTCACCTCCCTCTACGCCGCTCTCGGCGGCGGCTGGCAGGAAACAGAAAATCCGCCCGCCCAAGGCTGATCCCGTCATGACCGCACCCCGCGCATCCCGCCCGTCTTCCGCCGCTCCCCGCAGGCGCAGCCGGGCGGCGGTGCCGGCGGAATCGGACGCGAGCGATGTCCTCATCGCGCTCTTCAATTCCGTCGGAGAACTGCACGACACGCTCGAACGCATCTACCGGCCCGCGCGACTGAACAAACAAAAGTTCGTCGTTCTCACCGCGCTCGCCCGCCAGGCTCCCGAGCCTTCACTCGCCACCCAACTCGCCGGGACTGCCGGCGTCACCCGCTCGTCCATGACAACGTTGCTCGACGATCTGGAGCAACGCGGCTGGATCGAACGCCGGCGCGATGTACGCGATCGCCGCGCGATTCAGATTCGAATCACCGATGCGGGTCGCGCGCTCGTTGATGCCGCCGCCGCACATTTTCGCGATGTCTGCGCGCGCCTTATCCAAAAAACGGATACAACCCAGCTCGCCCACGTCGCCCGTCGTTGCGAGGTTCTCGCGAAAGACGCACGCGCTCTGTCGCGTTGCATGCCGCCCTTTCCCTCTCCTGCAAAAACCTGAGCGCCGCTCAGCGAGCCAGCGCCGTGGGCCGGCCTTCGTCGTTGATCGCGACGTAAGTGAAAACCCCTTCGGTCACGTGCCGGTGCTCCCCCGTCTTGAAGCACTGCACCCACGCCTCGATATCGATCGAGATCGACGTGCGGCCCGTCTTCAGGATCCGCGCATAACACGTCACCGTGTCACCCACCGATACCGGCGACACAAACGCCATCTCCTGCACCGCGACGGTCACCACGCGCTTCTTCGCGTGATTGCGCGCCAGCACCGCTCCTCCGAGATCCATCTGGCTCATCAGCCAGCCGCCAAAAATATCTCCGTGCTCATTCGTATCGGCGGGCATCGCGATCGTGCGGATCACGATCTCGCCGGAAGGCGCCGCGACATGGGCGTTTTTCTTGGTGTCAGGTGTATTCATCGAATCACGACAGGTTTCGCGCAAAACCGCCCAGAAACGCGGCCTCCCTCTCAGTGTTTCGGGCGCTCGATTTCGGTGGCTTCGATATCGATCACATCGCCGCGTCCGCCCCCGTGCATCGACGTCCCCTTGCGGGTCACCGGCGGAGGCGGATTGCCTCCGAGCCAGCGGCGACGCGCCCACAACACCAGCGCGCCCAGCCCGACCACGACCGCGGTGAAAATGCCCACCACCGCCACCAACAGGCCGGCCAGGATCGTTCGCAAAAGATGCATCGCGCCACGCTCGGATGAAACCCGCGCACTGGCAACTCCGAGAGCGCCGACAGACCAGCCGGGCGCGCGGCGTTTTCCGCCTATTTTACGTTACTCGCTCAATTAGCCGGCAAAATCCCCGATATAAGGGAGGTCCGCTTTTATCCATGGTTTCCGATCCTCCGCCCATCAGCGACGCCCTCATTCAAAAGTCCATCTCTGTCGCGGTGGATAACGTCTTCCGCACCATGCTGAAGCGCGAGGCCGTCTTCGTCGAAAAAACTACCATCGAAGCGCTCCAGGCATCGGGCCTCCACTTTCAAGTCCTCGGCAATGTCGCCTTCGTCGGCGAGGCCTGCGGCATCGTTTATCTGTGCCTGACCGAGGGTTTCGCCCAGCACGCCGTCAACCACATGGTCGGCTCCGCCGGCGGCGATCTCGATCTCGCCGATCACGATCTCATCAAAGACGTCATCGGCGAACTCACCAACATGACCGCGGGCGGCTTCAAAAACGCGCTCTGCGACGTCGGTTATCCCTGCAAACTCACGCTGCCGACCATCGTACGCGGCACGAGCGTGAAAGTCTCCTGTTTCAAATCCTCCATCCGGCACATCTTCGTCTTCGAATGCGCCGGACACCGCGTCGTCGCCGACATCCAGCTCAACAACGGCTGACCCCTTCGGACACGCTACACTTTCCGCCGACACGCGCTCCTGCCCCGGCAGCCATACGGAGTTTGTCATCCATTAGATGACAACGCCTCTCCTACCCGCGCTCGCACACACGCGCATTTCTCCTGCTAAACCGTGTCTCTGCCGACCGGCGGGGACCTCAGGTTTGTCATCTAATAGATGACAACACCTTCCTTCACCGCGCGCCGAATACGCGGGTATTTCCCTCTGGAAGGATATGTTTTGGTCCACGTGCCACGGCCCAAGGTTTGTCATCTATTAGATGACAATTTATCCTTCGCCCACACGCTGCAACTGGGGGCATTTTACCCCAAAAGGGAGTGTCAACTGCCGCTCCAGTGATCCCAGGTTTGTCATCTATTAGATGACAAACCTGATTCGCGTGGCGGGCTTACAAGGTGCGCAGAAACCATTCCACGGTCGCGGACACGGCGCGATCTGCATGCGTTTTCTCCGGAGCAAACACATCGAACACATGACTCGCGCCCGAGATCAGCAGCGACTCTGCCTGCGCCGCCTGTCCGGCCCGGTTTTTCATGAACTGCCGCTCATATTGAGCGAGGTGATCCTCCGATCCGCGTACGGATAAAAACGCGCCGGGATATTTCTGCAGCGAACGGTCCAGATCCACGCCACGGAAGCTCTCATAAAATGCGCGCGTGGTCGTCACCGTCTTCCAATCTGGATTGTGTTGCGTGGCCTCGCCGTGACGCAGCGCTCGTTTCGCGACGTCGCGCGACAACATTTCGCGTTCCTGATCTCCCGAAGGACTCGACCACACGGCCACACTGCGAAACCACGCGGGATTTCGCGCCGCCGTTTCGATCGCGGTCGTCGCGCCGAGGCTCCACCCAAGCGCGCCGATCCGGCTCGAATCCACCCCGCGCTGCCTCGCCGCGAATTGCCACGCCGCCTCCGCGTCCGCGATGCGCGTATGCAAAGTCGACTCGATGCGCGTGCGCGCCTTGTCGCCTTCGCCGCGAAAATTCACCCGCAAGCTCGCCACGCCCTTCGCCGCGAGTTCGCACGCGAGTCGTTTCAATAAATTTCCCGGCCCATCCCGATCGTCCGCGAAACTGTGGTACAGCAGAACAACCCGCCCATCCCACGCGCCAACCGGTTCGCACCAAAGTCCTTTCACGCCCGCCGACACGTCCACTTCGCGGTCCACGGCAAGCGGCGCCAGCGTCGCCCCATAGCGGTAACGAAAATAATCCACATCCATCGTGCCGTCGCCATCGCCGTAACAAAACAGACCGACACGCGCGCCTTTCCACTGCCCCGCGCGCAACTGCACATCGAGTCCTGTATCCACGTAATCACTACCATCAAGGCTGTAGAGTAGTCGCGCACGGTCTCCGTGATAAATCCCGCGGAGCCACAGATGCGCTCCGTGCAATCCCGGCCCCACCTCGCCTTCGTAGCGCACGCGCAACACACCTTCTCGCCGCGTCGCACCGACCCAGTGGAACACATTTCCGCACATGAAGGTGAATCCGGCGCGCTGCCCTTCACTCAGGCGGCTCGCGTCGATCTTCATATCGACCACGCCCGCTTCGTCCCAGAGTTTTTGCGTGAGTGTGTTGCGCGCCACGCGCAACTCCGTCGCCGGTTCTCCCCGCAATCGCAGCCAGCCTTTTCGCGCATCGAGCGACGCCGCGTCGCGCGTTGGATTATGATTCCACTGCCACTGAAATCCTAAACGCGCGTCCTCGAAGTCATCGCTCGCCTCCGGTCGCGCCGACCCGCCGGTGGCATTGTTTTTCACCGCCGGTTTTGTCCATTGCTCCACGGTGCGGCCGCGATCGCCAAACTCCGGCCAGCCGTCGTCGCCCCATGTGACCGGCAGCAAATGCGCGATGCGCCCGAGATGTCCGGTGGATTGAAAACCGATGAACCAGTTCTCGCCGTTCTCCAGTTCGACGAGGCCGCCTTGATGCGGATTTCCCGGCGCCAGCACTTCACGACGTTCATACGGTCCGTAGATAGACTTTGCGCGCAGCACGGTCTGTCCGCCTTCTTTCACCCCGCCTTCCGGCAGCGATATATAATACCAGCCGCCGCGCTTATACAGTTTGGGCCCCTCCGCGACCGGCCCGCGATAAATCTCCACGCCTTCGTCGAGCAACTGCATCCCATCCGCGCTCATCTTGTGGAGAATAATCGGCCCCGCACCGACCTGTCCGCGCACGAGATAGGCCTGCCCATCTTCATCCCAAAATGGACACGGATCTTCCCAACCGCTCGCGCGTTTCACCGTGACCATTTCCGACCACGGCCCGGACGGATCTTTCGTGTGCCACATGAACAAGCCGTCCTGCGGCGTGCATACATACACATAAAAAATCCCGTCCCGATATCGCAGCGATGGCGCCCACGTGCCCTGCGCATAACCGCGCATTTCGTCATACTTCGCATCCATCGCCAGCCGGTCGAAAACCTGCCCGATGATCCGCCAGTTCACCAGGTCGCGCGAATGCAGCACCTGCATGCCGACAAAGTGAAACTCCGACGCGATGAGATAAAAATCGTCACCCACGCGGATCACATCCGGATCTGAATAATCCGCCTTGAGCACCGGATTCCGATACGAGCCATCGCCTTGGTCGCCCCAGCTCAACACGCCTGCAGACAATGGACAGGCATAGCACAGCAGCAGTCCGCCCAGGCATCGCGCAAGCGCGAGCCCTACGCCCCGGTAGGGCCTGCGCTCGCGCAGCGCCTTTTCTCGATTTACGCACATCATCACGCCCTCAACGTACCCGCGTCCCTTCAACTTTGGGAAAGTCCTCATCCGGCAATCCCGTCGCCTCGCGCGCCGTCACGCCCTTCACGTCCTTCAGCGACCATTGGGACCGCCCATCCTCCGATCGCGGCAATCGCACATCCGAAAACCGCGCCCCCACCGCATCCTCCAGATAAACCGCCGGTCGCGCATCGTCGGCCATCAACCGAAGATCCACGTCTCGCAACACGAGATTCCGCACATGCCGAGCAAACATTCCCCACGAGGGCATCGTGCCAAAATTCCACGGGTCGGGATAATCCTTCGCGTACGCGGGCACTTCGCGCGCCGCCTGCTCCTCCGTACCACCGCCCCGATAATAAATCTGCACATTCGAAATCGTCACATCCTCGATCGAATGTCCCCTCAGTCCCGAGATCAGGATCCCGTGTTCGGGAGCCACATTCCACGCCACGAGATTGTTGATCAGAATCCTCCGCACCTTGCCCGGCTCCGTTGTATCCGGCGCGCGTAGACGCGCGCCGAGACGTATGAAAATGGGCGCGTTATTGATGTCGCGCATCGTGATGTTCGTGATCGCGATGTCCTCCATCACGCCACCGTCCACCTGCTCAAGCGCGATGCCGCGGCAATACTCGAACACGCAATTCGTGATCGTGATGTTGCGAAAACCGCCGCCCGCCTCCGTGCCCAATTTGATGCGTCCCATCGTGCCGCCGCGCTTCTTCATCGTGCGCTTGCGCGTGCCGTCGAGCAGTGAGCCCTCGTCGAAACCGCTCACAAAACAATTCGCGATGGTCACGTTTTCCGTGGCGCGTTTGTAGCCGAGCGCATGCGACGCTTTCAGACAGATGCCGTCGTCCGTCGGCGAATTCACCGAGGTGTTGGTGATGCGCACGTTTGAGCACGCGTCGATATCGATGCCGTCGCGGTTCGTATCGATGAGCAGATTGTCGATGGTGAGATTATCCACGCCCGTCGCGAGGATGCCGAAATGTCCGCCGTGCAAGATCGTGAAATCGCGCAGCGTGACATTGCGGCAGCGCACGAGCGCGATCGCTTTGTTGCCCACGCCATCCTCCTTGCGATCGCGCGCATTGGGATAACCAAACGGACCCGGTTTCAGATCCGGACGCGGCGCGATGGGAAAGTCGCCGTCCGCTTCGAGCGCATCGGGCGGATTGTCTTCCGGATGCGGCAACTGCACGCCGACCGGCAGCGCCACGCGGGTGTTTCCGCGGCTCAGCCCTTTTCCATAAATCATGCCGGGACCGGTGATCGCGACATTGGTGAGCCCGTCGCCCCAGATCAGACTGTTTCGGAAATGCGTGTGTCCAAAATCCTGATACCACGCCCACTCGCTCGGCTCCGGTGCATCATACCCACCCGGCTGTCCCGCGGGCGGCGGCTCCGCACCGACGATCACCGCGCCTTGTCCGAGATGGAGCGTCACATGGCTTTTGAGGCGGATCGTGTAGCAAAGATATTCGCCCGCCGAAAACACGACCGTGCCGCCGCCGGCCTGCGACGCCGCCTCGATCGCGCGGTTCACCGCATCAGTATCGAGCGTCTTGCCGTCGCCGGTTGCGCCAAAGTCTCGCACGGGAAACATGCCGTCCGCCGACGCCGCCGCAGCGTGCGCACACGCTGTCAACAACAACGCCACGAGAAAACCGCGCAACCGAACAATCAGGGTAACCATAGGGGGAAAGGGGTGCTGACGACAAAGGCCCCAAATCCCGGCGCCCTCCAGAAAATTAATGACGTTTCACCGCGGAGGCGCGGAGAACGCGGAGGACTTTGAAAATCAAAACGAGGCCACGCGCGGCCCGCCCTTCTTCGAACCTGTTTTCAACCACTGATGCACACGAAAGGACACTGAACAGCCACCCGTCAGTTTCTCCGCGTCCTCCGCGGCTCCGCGGTAAAATCATCCGCCAAAATTCGCGTCACGCGTATTCATATTTCAACTACAGACACTTTTACTCCCTCACCTGAACCGCGGCAGTCAGCGATTCAGGCGATCGGATATTCATGCGCCGTCAGCGGCGCAGGGATCAGTGGTCGGCCGCTTTTTCGATCTGCGCGAGCAGCTGCTCTTTGTTGGGAGCCGTGGCGTGGGTGACGAAGAAGGCGGTCACGGCGTTGGCCACGACGAGGCGTTGTTTGAGCGGAAGATCGCCGAGCGACGCGCAGAGGTAGCCACCGTTGAAACTGTCGCCCGCGCCGGCGAGGCGAACGATCTTGGTCTGGCGTTCCTGAATGGCGTACGCCTCGCCTTCTTTCGCGCTGGAGGCAGCGCCGAATTCCGGCGTGTGCACGACCAGTTCGTCGAAGCCGATCTTTTCGCGCGCGGCCGTGAGCGCGGAGGCGATCGCCGCCGGTTTCAATTCCGGAAGCGGCACGCCGATGCGCGAGAAGAGCTCCATGACCTCGTGTTCATTCAAGCTGAAGGTCATCGGAATTTTTCCGTTGTAAGAGCGGATCATCTCCAGGCTCTTGATGAACGATTCGCTGGATTTCTTTTTGATATCGGCGAAGTCGAAAAACATCCGTCGCGGCGCCTGGGCGTTTTCATACTGCTGCATGAACCCTTGGAACAGCCCGTCGAAATTCGCGGTGAGCGACCAGTAGCCGAGGCCGAGGATATCCACGCCGGCGAAGAGCTCCTTGAGTTTCGTTTCCCCGAAATGGTTTTTGAAATCGCCCCAGCTCAGGCTCGAGACCGCCTCGAGATTGCTCATCAAAACCTTCCCGTCGCCAAACTCCAACGCGATGGTCAGCGCGGGATTTCCGAGCGACAGCAACTCGCAGCTATTTTGGAATTCATGATAGGCCGGATCGATGGCGTCCTTGCCATAAAGTCCGGGCAGGAAGGGCTTGAGGCCCAGACATGCGGCGACGCGTCCGGTGTTGATGGCGAACCCGCCTTCGCAGCGACGCTTCGGCACCAGCTCCACACCGACACCACCGTCGGCGCGAGCGACGAGCAGTTCGCCAAACTGGCGGAGACGCTGCATCGGGACAAATTCAGACGCGCTCTTCCGGACCTCCACGATCTCGTAGGTTTCATCGACGAAGCCGTCACAGCCGAGCAGCACTTTGCCCTTAAGATTTTGCAGGTAATCGCGGTATTGTTTCATGTGGGATTTCGAGGGAACACGGATTGCGCGTAAGAAAGGTTAGCGGATGAAAGAGGTGTCTACAACGTGGTCGATTTGCCGGCCACTCGCGGACAGAAGACGGACACCGGTCGCGGTGCGCTGGATACTTTGGACGACGTCGAAACCATCCGGCAGCGCAGCGACGCCCATGATGTGGGGAATGCGCACGGACTTCGCGCGGGCAAAAGTACGCGACGTCGGCACGCCTTTTTCCTTCCACGGATTTTTCGCCAGCGATGCGCCGAGCCCGAGATGGAAATACGCGGTGACCTCTTCGATGCCGAGGACTCCGCGATGACGTCCGCTCCACGGCGCGTAGTGACGCCCGCCGTTGGAATGCCAGAGCACGGTCGAGGCGAGATGCGCGGGATTTTTGAGCGAGAACCAGACGAAGTTTTTCTCCGGAAAAACCACCGCGGCCCACGCGAAATCCTCCGCGTCTTTGTGATGAATCATCACGAGATCCTCGAAGCCTTCGCGCGCCGGGAAACGCGTCAGGTCGGCCTTGCCGCCGGCGGCCAGCGGCACGTTGTCCAAGCGGCGGAACCACGCTCCCGGATTGAGCGAAAAGTAACCGCCCTGCGCAGGGTTTTCGAACGGCACGGGAAGCACCTGCGCGAGCCGAAGTTTGCTCGTCGAAATGACGCCCGGGCCATTGCGCTTGAAGTCGATCATGGCGTGATGGCCGAAGCACATCCCGCCCTGGAATCCCTCGAAGACGTGGGCCTGGTAAAGATTGGTTTCATCGGGCCGCGCCTCGATGAGCTTGGTGATTTTTCCCGGACGCACGCGCGTCTTCAGGACGGCTGTCAGGCGCTCGGGCGTGGACGACGTGATGGACCAATCCGCGTTGGCCGTTTCGCCGTGAGGCGGATGCACTTCACCGCGCCAACCGGGGCCGTCGCCAAAAGGCGCGCAGAAAAAGTCCCCGCGCAATTCGCGTAGCAGCGGGATCAGTTTCCCGGCTTCCGGCGTGTCACACCACGGAGCGGTGTGCATCGGCTCGACCACCTGGCGGCCGAGGCGAAATTTGACCGGGCCGAGCTGGCCTCCGGTCGTCGTCATCTGGAAGGATACTTTCATGGGGACTAAGTGCGGTGCGATCAGTCGCGTTTCGCGGAGGCCGTGCGGACAGAGCGGCGTCGGGTCGATTGGGCGCGTTGCCGGAGCTTTTTGCGACGGGCTGTGCGGACAGGTTGGGTGAATTCGAATTGTGGCAGGAAACGAATGCCTTCGTCGGACGCTGCGCTACTTGCCGGACGTTCTTGATCGAACAGACGCTCGTCCAAGTGCAGGGCGATGATCCGTTGTTCCGCCAGGCTGAGTTTCTGGATCGCGGTTTCGATTTCGGTCACGGAGCTCATGCTCCGATTTCAACGTCGGGAGCGGCGGATGACAATGCCGGCTGCCCTGCGCCAGAGAACTATGAGCGGAAAAACTAGCGCCCAGAAGGAGAAGCTGCGGGGTATCCTTTCCCAGCAAAACTCACACAAGGTCACAGGTCGCCTCGTGCGGGATGGACAAGAGTCTTCGGGTCGATCGGCGCGCGCACGTCGATCTCCATTACCGTGACCCGCAGGTGACTGCCCGCAATCGCCAGCGTCTGCGCAAAGGGCCACCGGAGTCCGCCGCCCCGCTCGACAGCACGCCAGTCCTCGTAACGGCGCTCCACTCCCACCAGACCCGCGCCCGGCACCAGCGAAAACGAGTATTCCACCAGCACGCTCCCGTCGTGAACGTCCACCAATCGCATCGAAGCCAGCCCGTCCCGCGGCGCGGTGCGCACGCGAAACACATCCCGGCCCTGAAACGTCTCCCTGCTCAGAACGACGATCTCCTGAAACACCTGACGCCAGTCGCCGCCAATGACGCTCATCCGATCCATCACCGCTTCGCTGCGCTCCAGTCCATGCAGTTCCAAAACCGCCGCTCCCGGCAACTGCTTCCAAGCACGATCCCCCGCGACACACGTCCGCATTTTCCCCGCCGCTCCCAAGTCGATTTCGGAATACGACGACCCATCCTCCATGAAAATATCCATCATCGGATAACGCGCCCCGTTTTGTTCCAGCACCGATCGGACGCGCAGTGGAAACACAGACGATAGCCCCGCTCCCGGCATGCCTCGCTCACGCAGGGAAACCAGCTCCTCGACCGACGGCAGCGACGCGTCCGGGACGAAACGCCGGATCTGCTCCGTTTTCCCGGCACGGGTAATCGCCAGTCCGGTCACGCGCCCGCCTTCGCGCAGAAATGTAACCGTATCGTTGGGCATCCGTTCGGGCACCCAGCAATCACCGTTTTCCGTGGGCCGCAGCTTCAACACCATGCGTCCCGGAAACTCCAGCATCAGCGTCCCGCCGGACTCGACGACCGCTGCCAAAGACTTCGCACCGCCATCCCTGGTATAAAGTCCCGTGTATTCACGCGTCCCTTTCACCTCCGGCGGCGTCAGCAACCGTGAGAACGCTTCCGCATCGGATCGGAGGAACAGATGGCCGATCGCTTCTTCGAAACGCGCCGCGGTAAGATGGCCGCGGGTCTGCGTAAAATAACACACGATCAAATCGAGCTTCGGAAATGCGTACGCATGCGTGCCGTCAGAGCCGGAATGCCCGAAAGCAAATATCTCCGGCGCCCCCGGCTCGCGGTAAAGCGTCCACATCTCCCCGTATTCGCTCGCCGCTCCGCGAAACCCCGTCACCACTGGCGCCCGTCCCGCCGAAGGCGTCAGCGCGCGCGAAACCGTTTCCGGCGGCAACAGCGCTGGGGCACCACTCGCTCCCGCCTTCATCCAACTTTCCAAGAAACGCGCATAGTCACCGACCGTCGAAAAAAGCCCGCCGGACCCTTTGAGGAAAGGATACAAGGGCTCATCCGTCCCACGCCAGTAACGCGTCCAATGACCCGCGACCCCAACATACCGTGCAGGCACGCGCCCCCGCCATTTCTCCGTCACCGCCTCTGCTTCCGGAACCGTGTTGTTCAAACCCATCGGCACGACAATCCGCCCGCGTATAAACGCCTCCAAAGATTGGCCCGCAACCGCCGCGACCACGGCGCCGAGCACGTCCGACCCCGTATCGCTATACTCAAAACGCGAACCGGGTGGATGCGCCGGCCCCATCGTTCCCGCGAGGTCGGCGATCTCTCGCAAACCTCCGCCAAAGGCCTTCAGCGGTTTCCCCAACGCGATCGTCAGGGGGAATCCTGCGCGATGCGTCAAAAGCTGCCGCACCGTGACCGCCCTCGATCTTTCGTTGTCGAACGATGCCAGATAACGCGCAACCGGCGCGTCGAGTTCGAGTTTTCCTTCCTCGACCAAAAGCTGCGCCGCCATGCCGGTGAATGGCTTTGTCATCGATCGCACCGCAAACAACGACTCCTTCGCCATGGGTATTTTCTCGTCGATGTCCGCGTATCCAAAAGTGTGATACAGGAGCGGCTTCCCTGCCTGCACAATCAACAGTTCCGCACCGATAATCTCGCCCCGCTCGACAAACGATTCCACCAGCCGGGCCAGCCCGGCAGCCTTCTCCTCGGGTGACGCATCCATTGTCACACCTTCCGAGCGGTTCGGTGGGCTCGCCCCGAGAGACGCGGTTAGAAAAATACCTGCGAACAAGGCGTGGAGATGAGTTTTTATTTTCATGATTGGAGGGATGTGTGCGCGAGGAATCGCGCGAAGCCGCGCAGTTTCAAAGAAAGCTCCGCCCTTCCCGATTGGGGAGCGGTGAGGCGACGGTCGTACCGGCGTTCGCGGTCCGGAATCAGCCGGCACCTATGAGATGCCACGATGCCGGTTTCCTTACGAAAATTCGACGCCAGCCAGACAAGGCGCGTCAGTCGTTATCGCTAAAAATTTCCTCGATCGGACGGCGAAAAAGCCGCGCCAGCTTGAACGCGAGCGGCAGGCTCGGATCGTATTTTTCCGTTTCGATCGCATTGATCGTCTGCCGCGAAACGCCCAGTCGCCCGGCCAGCTCGCCCTGCGACCAGTCTTTCGATGCGCGAAGTTCCTTGAGACGGTTTTTCACGAGCAGCCTTTATTGGAAACGGCGCCCCGCCACCCGTCCGCCGACGAAGAACAGCCCGGCCGTGGCGATCGCGAGCGTTCCTGTGGTCCACTTGAAATCGAGCAGCAACCCCGCATGCCGCAGGATATCGACGCTCACCGCGAGCCCGAGCAATCCCGGAGGGATGAACGCCACCGACTCCATGAAAAGTTTCCACTGCAACTCGTCGAGTGAGCCCCGCAAGCTCCGCAGCATCGCGCGAATCCATAAAACTCCGGGCACAAACGGAACCACCGCCAGCACCCCGCCCAGCCACGCGGGCAACCCGAGTCGCAGCACACACTGGCTCGCCGCCACGGCCGTCACCGGATAAGCGACCGTCAAAATCCAAAAAGTCCGCCCCGCGGATCTCGTCTGCCGCGGGGCGCCCTGCGGCTCTCCAGAAACAAGGTTCGAATTCATGCGGCCAACATGACAAGCTTACTTGTCACGTGTCAAGCAGGCTTTACACGCCTTCGCTAGATGGATGTGGCTTGGACGAAACCGGGCGGTCGACGCATCGGCATGCGCCTACTCCCGATTCACGCGCCTTCGCCCCCGTCGAGCTACGCGACTTCGCCCAGCCGCGCGGATGAAGACGCCACGGCCTTCGTCTCGGCGCGTTTGGCGAGACTTGTCTTCCAACTCACCGAAAGCGCATCGCATGCCGCCAGCGCGGCAGCCGCATCCCAGTCGGTTTTCCGATGATGCATGATCTCGTTTGCCGCGGCGACCGTCCATTGCGGATGCGGCCGCTCGACGAGCGTGAAGTCCGCCGGCGCTTCCACGCGGCCCGTTTGCAGCACGCGGAAATACCAACCCGTGCGCCCCGTCTGTTCGACGCGCGACGCGAGATCCTTGATGCGCCAGCGCCTCGCCAGCTTCCAACACGGCTGTCGCGGCTGCGTGATCTGCACGACAATGCCGCCGATCTTAAAAACATCGCCGATGCACACGTCCTTTTCTGTGAGTCCTTCCGTCGTGAAGTTCTCGCCAAATGCACCCGCGGAAAATGCGATGCCCAGTTCCTCGCGCCACAGCAGAAAATAATCCGCCGGATACACGTTGATCGCTTTGTCCGGTCCACCGTGGTTTCTCAGATCCGCCTGTCCGTCACCCGCGAGCCCCGTCGGCGAAACGTCCACAGCGCCGGAAACGCCGTCTTTGAAAAACCCGGATGTCCATTCGCGATCCATGAGGTCGGGCGCATCCGCAACGCCGATGGTCCGCGGCAGGCCCACTTGAATGCTCAATAATTTCACGAGGCACGCTCCTCCCTTTTCGATGTGCTGCGGCGGATTTTTTTCGCGTTCGTTTTCGCCGCCATCGGATAGATCCCCGTGCCGTCATGGTGCTCCTGCAACGTGTGTAATTGCTCGATGATTCCCGCGAGTTTCTCGCCGGTTCTCGTCAGGAGGTACTCCACATGTGGAACCGTGCCCGCGTGTTCCTCGCGTGTGATCAGTCCGTAATCGAGCAGCTTCCGCAACCGCTCCGTCAGCACCTTCGTCGAGATGCCCGGGATGTAGCGCTCGAGCTGGCCCGGACGATTCACGCCACGCTGCAACGCGCCGACCACCGCGGCCGACCACTTGCAGCCCACCACATCCTCCAGCCGCCGATACGCGGAACGTTCCCCGATGCTGAGATATTTCGCAGGCATTTGTTCGGATCGTAGCACCGCGCGCCTCCGCGTCGAGAGGGCACGAAACGGTAACCACGTCCCGAAAGGTGCCCGCTGTCGGTCTCCCGCGTCGGGTGATAGTCTCAACGCCGTGAGCAGGCGCGACGCTTCGTTCACGCTCACATCCAACCTGAAATCAAAACTCAAAAAAGTACTTCATGAAAACCTCTGCAAAATTCTACCACGCCGGCTGCCCGGTCTGTCTCGATGCCGAAAGCGTCATCACGCGTTACCTCGATCCCACCAAGGTCGATCTCGAAGTCGTTCACCTCGGCTCCGCTAAAAATCGCGCGGCCGAAGCAGCCGCCGCCGGCGTCAAATCAGTGCCGGCGCTCGTGATCGATGGACGGCCGTTGCACCTGAACTTCGGCGCAGCGCTGGCCGATCTCGCCTGACCCAACTACGTTCTTCCTCGCGCGGGCTGTCCCGCCCTGCGGCCCGCGTCCATATCCGTTTTATGGATACAAGATCCACACCACATCCGCCACGCTCGCGTCCACGCGCGGAGGCGTTTCCGCCCGCTCCGCCGATCGACGCCGAACTCTGGCTCAACAGCGCGCAACCGATCGACCTCACGAGCCTCCGCGTGAAACACTTCAGTCAGGTCTCGGACTTGATCATCGGCGCCACCCTCGGCGAGCTGCTCGCCGTGAACGTCTAGACAGGCGTCTCCCGCGACCGGGGGTTAACCATCGTTAGCGCGATTCTTTTGAGCGGTGATAAGGACCACGGCCGTCACGATCACCGCCGCGGAGATGAGCGTGTGTGCATCGACCGGTTCATCGAGCAGCCACCAGCCAAGAAGAACCGCGACCACGGGATTCACGTACGCGTAGGTCGAAACGCGCGCGGGCGTGCTGTGTTTCATGAGCCACACAAAGGTCGAATAACCGACCAGCGAGCCGATCATCACCAGATAAGCAAAGGCCCACCACGACCGCGCACTCACCGTCGTTATCGAAAATGTGGCCAACTCGCCCAGTGCCCACGCGGCCAGCAACAGCCCCAGCCCGCCGCTGAGCATCTGCATCGCCGCCGCCATAAACAGCGATGGCGACTGCTTGGCATGTCGCGAATAAATCGAGCCGAACGCCCAGATGAGCGACGCCGAGATGATCATCAGCATCGGCATCACCGGCAGCGGCTCCGCCGCACCCGGATCATCCCATGGCGCCGCCAGCAGCGCTGCGCCGACAAAGCCCAGCACGAGGCCCACGGTGGTGAGCCACGACGGTCGCTTGCCTCCGGGCCACGCCCATTCGATCAGCACAAAAAACGCCGGGCTGATGCCGATCAGCAGTGCGGCGATGCCCGACGGAATGTCATGCAACGCCCACGCCACCAGACCGTTTCCACCCACCAGTAACAGCGTGCCGATGATCGCGCTTTGCACCCACTGCGGCCGCGTCGGCGCAGGTACGCCGCGCCAGCGGAGCAACGAGTAAAGAATCACGCCTGACAGCAGGAAGCGTCCCGCCGCCATGACGAAGGGCGGCATCGTTTCCACGGCGACGCGCATCCCCAGATACGTACTTCCCCAGACGAGATAGATCGTGGCAAAAGCCAGGATCAGCGCCGTCGTCGAAGCGGTTTTTGACTCGGAAGAGCTCATGTCATGAAAATTTGGATACAACTGTCGCCGGCTTTCGCCGCGCCCGTCGCGTCTTCAGTCCGTTTCGCGTTTTTCGGATCCGGAGCCGGCACGCCGGCCCGGATCAATTCGCACGGTCGTACTCCAGGTATCGCGCGGTTGTATCCGCAATTTCACTACCGGCCAGCCGGCTGACGACATGCAGCGACAGATCGATGCCGGCCGACACGCCGGCGGAGGTGCACACGCGGCCGTTGTCGGTAAACCGCTGTTCCGGCGCGATCGCCGCCGCGGGCGCGAGTTCACGCACGAGATCGAGACATTGATGATGCGTTGTCACCTGCAGGCCATCGAGCAGTCCGGCTTTCGCCAATAGCAGCGCGCCGCTGCACACGCTCATCGTGATATTCGCGTGGCGCGCCTGACGACGGATCCACTCCATCAGGAGCGGACGGTTCAGCAACGAACGCGTCCCCTGCCCGCCCGGCAGCACGAGCACCTGCGGCATGGGACAATTTTCAAAGGTGAAATCCGGCACGATCTTGAGGCCGTTACGGGCGCGGATGGTGGCACGGAGTTCCGCCACCGTGAACACATGGAAAAGTTTCGCGCCTGAGAGTTCGTCCGCCGCGGCAAACACTTCGAACGGCCCCGCAAAATCGAGAACCTCCACGTCGTCGAAGACGAAGATCGCCACGTTTTGTTTTCCCGAAGGATGCATGAATGAGGATGAAAGTGAGCGATGCGTTCCGCAAACAGTCCGTGCGGTCCCGGCGAGTCACGACGTCTTTTTTCAGGAGGACAACTGCCCTTTCGCGAGTTCGCCCAAAGTCGCCAGCGCGGCCTCGATCTGAGGCGACCAGGGAATGCCGCAGTTCATGCGGAGGCAGTTTTTGTAACGATCCTTCACGGAGAAAAGTAGCCCGGGCGCGGTGTTGATGCGTCGCTCGAGCGCATCGACGTGCAGCTTCAATGTGTCCACGCCCGCCGGCAGTTCCACCCAGAGCACGAAGCCGCCCTGCGGACGGCTCAACCGCGTGCCCGCGGGAAAACGCCGCTGGATCTCCTGCGAAAACCACAGCAACTGGTTTTGATACGCGCGCCGGATCGAGCGCAGGTGATGATCGTAACCGCCGTCTCGCAGGAAATCGCACACGGCCTTCTGCAACACGATCGGCGTGCCCAGTGTATTCGTAAACTTGAGACGCCGAACGCGCTCGAGATAACGCCCGGGCGCCACCCAGCCGACACGCAAACTCGGCGCGAGCGTTTTGCCAAACGACGAGCACAGCAGCACGCGGCCATCGCGGTCCCACGCCTTCAGCGGCTTGGGCCGGCGGTCGCTAAAATGCAGATCGCCGTAAATGTCGTCCTCGATCGCGGGCACATCGTACTCCGCGAGCAGTTCGTACAGAGCCGCCTTCTTCTCGTCCGACATGCAGGTGCCGAGCGGATTTTGAAACGCGGGCATCACAAAGAGCGCCTTCACTTCGCCGCTCTGCAACGCATCGCGAAACGACTCCAGACTCAGCCCGTCGTGCGGATCGGTCGGAATCTCCAGCACGCGCAGATTGAGGCTGCGGATCGTTTCCAAAATGCCGAAGTACGCGGGCGTTTCCACCGCCACGGTGTCGCCCGGTTTCACCACCGCGCGCAGCGAAAGATTCACCGCTTCGGAACAGCCGATGGTGACCACGAGTTCGTCGTGCGACATCTCGACGCCCGAGTGCAAATACCGCCGCGCGATCTCGCGCGTCAGCGGTTCGTGCGCCCAGTTCATCGCGTAGCGTCCGAGTGCATTCACGTCGGCGCGCGCCGCGGCTCCGAGCAAACGCGCGAGTTTTTTCACGGGAAACAACGACACGTGCGGGCACGCCGCGCCAAAAGGCACGAGGCTCGGATCGGTGGAGCGGCCCACCACATCCATCGCGAGATCGTTCACGCCCACATAACTCGGCTTCGCCATCGGGCGCGCCATGCGCGGCACCGGTGCCTCCAGCGGCAAGCGCGGCCTCACATAATAACCCGACTGTGGCCGCGCTTCGAGAAGCCCGCGGCTCTCCAAAACGGTGTACGCCTGCAGCACGGTCGAAATGCTCACGTCGCGTTGCAGCGACATGCGCCGCACTGAAGGCACCCGATGTCCTGCGCGCAGCGTTCCCTGTTCGATGAGCTGCTGCACCGCATCCGCGAGGGTGACGTACAGGGGAGCTGAGGAGATCGGGGTAGTGGCCTTCATGCACAATCAATAGCAGAACCCCGCCGTGCTGCGCAGGCGCAGCCGTCGCAGGATGTGACCAGTACAGTTCCAGAACGGCTGAACTGTTACCATGACAATCTCTCCCCACTGTGACGACCTGCGCCGTTCCGCCCGGACCAACGCCCCACCTTCAGCAGGACTCGATTAGCTATAAACCATCGTCTTCAAAAACGACGATGATATCGATCAATCGGCCTCCCTCGAAGGCGTAATACGCAAACGCGTGCCGCGAAACGAAGGGGTTCAGGATATTAGGTAGATACGATCCGACTCGAAGGGCCATGTGCTGGTCACCCACGCGTGGAGCCTCAGGGTCACGACCGTGCGCACCGAGCCCGCGGTCTGGGGCACCATGCGATTGTATAGGCCCGGGCGGATGTTTTAACTTAACCCGGATATTTCGTGAAATAGGTATCGCGTAGCCCTTAAGTCTCTGCTAAAAGCA
>CAZNJG010000029.1:0-41784 GCA_964573305.1 uncultured Opitutaceae bacterium | reverse complement strand
TTGGCTTCCTAGCTCAATGGTAGAGCAGTTGACTCTTAATCAATTGGTTCGGGGTTCGAGTCCCCGGGGAGCCACCAAAATTCCGCCCTCGGGCGACCGGTGCGCCGGGTTCTTTTAAAACTTTGCCAGCTGTTAGATGGCTGATGCCGAGCCACCCCGCGCCGGCATCCTTCACGTTTTTGCCGGCGTAGCTCAACGGTAGAGCACCTGTTTTGTAAACAGGCGGTTGCGGGTTCGATTCCCATCGCCGGCTCCATCTTACGCTTCGAACGATCAACGATTTTCCTGTTTGCCCGATGGTGTAATGGTAGCACAGCAGATTCTGACTCTGCTTGTTAAGGTTCGAGTCCTTATCGGGCAGCCATCCTAACGTTAGGAGTGGATTCCCTGAGAACATCGTTGACAGCCATTTTTCACGAACGCCTAGTTTCCGCCCTCGCTCCCCGCCCCTTCCTGTCCGCTTTCGCTTAGATGCCGCCGCTTACCGTTCCCGCCCGCCCTTCGCCGCTCGTTATCGGCATCACTCCTTCCGTGCGCAGCTTCACCGCTATTCGCCATCGCGACACGCCGGCTCCGACGAATAGGTCGGAATTCTTTTACTAATAGCATCTGGCACGAGCCGTTTTTGCATTTTCTTTGTCCAAAGCGTTCCGAACTCTCCGCGCCCACGAAAATTTACATTTCGTCATTAATAAATCACTCAACTCCGCGTTTCATTCACAACCCATTCGCGTTTTCTGCGTCTAACTGAGGACGCGCCCCGCTCCCCCAAGTTTCCTCACTCCTCTAAAATCCCAACGAAATAACCAACATGATCACCGCCAGTAGCCTGCCTCTCGCCTTCTTGATGAACCAGACTCCGATGGAGCTCTTCCACCACGGTGGTCCCATCATGTGGCCTATTCTGATCGTTTCCCTCGTCGGCTTCACCGTCGTTATCGAGCGCGTTCTCTTCCTTATCCGTGAGGCCACCAGCCGCGAGCCGGAAGTCGTCGAAAAGATCCTCGACCGCGTCGAGAACCGCGATATCGACGGCGCGATCGAACTCGGCAAGCGCAGCAAAGACTACGTCGCCCGCATCCTCACCTACGCCCTCACCCACAAGGATCAGTCGCTGCACAACGCTTTCGTTCGCGCGTCCAACAACGAGCTGAAACGTTTCCAGCAAGGCACCGCGGTGCTCGACACCGTCATCACCGCCTCCCCGCTCCTCGGTCTCCTCGGTACCGTCACGGGCATGATGCGCACCTTCGGTAACATGACGGGCGACATCTCCGCCGCCGCCGGTAACATCACCGGTGGTGTCGCCGAAGCGCTCATCGCGACCGCCGCCGGTCTCGCGATCGCCATCATCGGCCTTGTCCCGTACAACATCCTCAATTCGCAGGCTGAGCAGGCCAAACATGACATCGCCGACGCGGCCAACGCGCTCGAGCTGATCATGAAGAAATCCGAAACCTCGGTTTCTTAAAGGCTTTTGGCCGTCAACCCACTAGCCGCCGGCAACAACCTGCTAGCGGCTAGCCAGGTTCCCCTTCCCTCTAAACAATAGTCCCTCTCGCATTATGGCCGGTGGTTCAGCAGCACCCAGTTCAGATGGCGCCCCTAAAAAGGCCCGTATCGAGATCATTCCGCTGATCGACGTTGTCTTCTTCCTTCTCGCGACATTCGTGTTGTTCACGCTGTCCTTGAACAAGTCCAATGGCGTGCCGGTCCGTCTCCCGGAATCAACCACGAACGAGCCCCGCGATCCCGCCGGCACCGTGACCGTCTCGATCACCGGTGAAAACTCGCTCGCATGGGACAAAGATCCCATCTCCTTGGACGAGTTCATCTCCCGCCTGCAGCTTTTCAAACAAGTGGCCGGCCCTGATGGAAAGATCCTCATCAACGGCGACGAGGCCGCCCTCTTTAGTTCCGCCCGCTACGTCTTCGACGAGATCCGCAAAGCGGGAATTACGAAGCTTCTGATTGAAACCCGCGTGGCGCAGCCCGGCCAGTAATCCGCCCCGCTCAATCCCAATTTTTCTCCCTCTTATATCATGCAAGGTGGTGGCTACAATCCTCCCGCTTCGTCAGCTAAGAAAGCTCGTATCGAGATCATCCCGCTGATCGACGTCGTTTTCTTTCTGCTCGCGACCTTCGTGTTGTTCACCCTCTCGCTGAACAAGATCGAATCCATTCCCCTCAATTTGCCAAAGGCGACCCCTCCCGATCCCACGCGCCCGCCTGAGGAGCCCACCATCATCCAAGTGTCGGACGCTGATTCAGTGTTTTGGAATCGCGAGCCTATCTCCATGAATGAAGTCACTCCGCGCCTACTCCAGCTCACCCAACAGACCACCACTCCCAAAGTGCTCGTCAGTGGAGATGACCGCGCCAAGTACGGAGCTTTGGTTCAAGTCTTAGACAAAGTCCGCGAATCCGGCATCGAGCAAGTCTCTGTCGAAACCGCCTACCGCCCCAGCGGCCGATAACCCTCAACGTCTTTAATCAATCAATCATGCGTCGAGACCTCATCATCGGCATTATCGCTTCGGTCGCCTTCCACGCGTTGTTCGCGTGGGGCGGAGAGTTGTTCAGGCCAGGCGTTCAGGAAGAAGTGGTCGAGGAAGAAACCCCGGTCATGGAAATTCTTATCCCACCCGTCATCGAACCAGAAGAGACGGAAATCGTGGACCTTGTCGAAGAGTCTGCCCAACAGGACGCCTCCGCCTCCCTCGCTCCCCCCAGTCTGACGGACGTCCCGACGACCGTTAGCCTCACGGACTTCACCCAGGCGGTCCAACCACCGCCTCCTCCGAGCTTGGGCCGTCCCACGGGCGTGATGAACATCCCGCCCGGTCGTCCCGGCACCGGTAATCGCGTCTCCAGCAACATCGGTAACATTTTCAATCTTCGCGACCTCGATCAGCACCCTCAAGTCCGTGGTGTTCAGGCACGTCCTAACTATCCCTTCGAAATGCGCCGCGCCGGCCTCAACGGCGAAGTGGTTCTCCGCTTCGTAGTCGACACCAGCGGCGATGTCCGCGACGTGGAAGTCATCCGTTCCAGCCAGCGCGAGTTCGAAGCCGCCGCCATCCAAGCCGTGCTGAAGTGGAAATACCGTCCCGGCCGCAAAGGCGGCAAAGCCGTCGCCACCCGCATGCAGATCCCGATCGTGTTCAACCTTAACGACGAATAACCCGACCGTTCCATGCCCATCCTCTCGTCGCCCATTTCCCGTCGGTCCCGAGCACGTCTCCTCGCCGCCCTCCTCGCGCTCGCCACGCCCTTCTGCGCTTTCGCGCAGGAAGCCGCACGCAAGCCGGAGCTCACTGACAAAGCCCAGCAGGTGATCCAGACGATCACTCCGCTGATGGACAAACAGCCCCAGCCTTGGGATGAGATCTTGGAAAAGATCGAGCCCGTGCTCGCGGCTGCCGATCCTGAAAGCTATGACAAGGCTTACTTGTCGCAGCTGAAAGTCCAGGCGCTCCTCAACAAGTCCGACTACAAGAACACAATCGCCCCCCTCGAAACCGCCGTCAGCCTTTCTGAAAAGTACGGTTATTTCGGCGATCGCGATTTGGAACTCCTCTGGCTCCTCGCCCAACTCTATGGTCAGGAAGCCGCTGCTGCGGGAGAAAACGTCGAACTACAGCGCAGTTACTACGCGAAAGCGTATGAGACACTCCGCCGCTGGACCACCCGCTCGCCCAAGACCAACCCGGACGCCCAGTATTTCCTCGCGTCGATCCTCTACAATCAGGCTCTTTACGACAACAAGGTCGACAAGGAGATCATGAAGAAGGCGCAGATCGAAGCCGAGAAGGGTCTGAGTCTTAGCATCAAGCCCCGCGAACATTTCTACGCGCTGCTCGTCAGCATGGCGCAGCAGGCCGGCGACAATGTCAAAGTGGCCGAGTACCTCGAACTCTTGGTGCGGGATTACCCGAAGAACAAGAGCTACTGGCAATCGCTTCTCAACGCCTACCTCCTTCAAGAGGAAAAGGGCTTTGTCCCCGCGATCATCACGCTCGAGCGCGCCCAGCAACAGGGACTTCTCAATGAAAAAGCCGACAACTTCACCTTGGTCGGCATTCATCTGAACGCGCAGCAATACTCACATGCCGCGGACCTCTTCGAAGCCGGTCTTCGCAATGGCACCTTGGAATCCACCCAGCGCAACTGGGAACTCCTCGCCAATTGCTACCAGCAATTGCGCAAGGACGACAAAGCGGTCGCCACTTTGAAGGAAGCCACGAAGATCTTCCCGCAATCGGGCTCCCTCGAGGTTCTCATTGGTAACATCTACTACATGAGCGACCGTTACGCCGAAGCGCTCACCCATTTCAAGTCGGCGGTCGCCAAGACGCTCGACAAGAACCAGCAGCTCCAAGCCTACAGCTACATCGCGTATCTCAGCTTGGAATTGAAATTCATCGACGAGGCCAAAGCAGCCGCGGACAAGGCCATCGAGCTCGATCCTGAATCCCGCGGAGCCAAGGAGCTGTTGAAGGCCGTCAACGAAGCCCTTGAAGAACGTGAGGCCCAACTCAAAGCCCCGACGGTCACCAGCTAAAACTCCCTGCTTTTACCAATGAAGAAAATCTACTTCCTCATCCCCATCATCGGCTGCTTGCTGTTCGCCGGCCTGTATTGGAACTTCCTCTCGCACAACGCCGAGAAGGAACGGGCACGCGATCTCGCCATTCAGCAAGAGAAGGAAGCCAAGCTCGCTCGCGAAGTCGAAGAGCGCCGCAAGGCCTACGAAGACGCCATCGCCCTCGCCGAACGTCGCAAACAAGAAAAAGAGGCGCGTGAAGAGCGCGACCGCCGCGAACGCGAAGAGCGCCAGACCCTCCTCGACGAACGCGAACGCGTCTTCCGCGAGCAGGAGCGCATCGCCAACCAGATCCGCCGTCTCAAGGACGAGGTGAAGGTCGAGCAGGACGCCGTCTCCACGCTCAAGGAGCAGATCGCCGAGCAACAAGCTGAGATCCGGGACCAGGACGTCCACGTGAAGCTCGCTCAAGAGAACGAGAAGAAATTCCAAGACATCCTCGGCACCATCGAGGCCGTCGACAAGGCCGCCGCCGAAGCCGCCGCAGCCGCCGCCCTCGCTGCCAAGAACAAAAGCTAAACCACTCACCGCCGATCCCCGTCATGAAGCGTTCGTATTACATCGTCCCTGTCATTTTTCTCATCCTGTTCGGTGTGCTCTATTGGCAGCACCAGGATGAAATGAACCAGAAGATCGCCGATCAAAAGGCCGAGGAAGCGCGCATCCGCTCCGAAGAAGATGCCAAGAAGAAAGAAGCTGAACGCGCCGCCCGTGAAGACGCCGAACGGCGTATCGCCGAGCGCGAAGAAGCAGAGCGCAAGAAGGAAGAAGATCGCGTCGCCAAGCGCAAAGCGGAACTCGAGCGTATCAACTCCGATATCGCCCGGTTCAGCAAGCAGCTCGCCGACAACAACAAGGAATCCGCCTCGCTCGAGAAGCAGCTTGTCAGCCTCCGCGCTGAGAAAGAGCAACTAGGCCGCGATTCGTTCGATCTCTCCAAAAAGATCGCCCTCGCCCACGCCAACAAGCGCACAGCCGAGATCGAGGTGCAGCGCATGGCTCAGATGGTCGCCAAGCGCGCCAGCGAAAGCACGCTCACGCAGATGCCGGCGCCCCCCGCTGCGCCCACGCGCAAATAACGCGTTCATCCGTTTGTTTTCAAAACCGGTCTGCTCCTATGCAGGCCGGTTTTTTTATGCCCGGGTAAATCACTCCACTCCCGCCGCAACACTCGTTCCGAAGCCTCGATTTCGTGCCCTTCCCTTCCCCAGAACACGCGTTAACATCGGATTCGAAATCAGCGAAGCTCCCCATGAAATCTCCGCGCTCTTCGTCTTTTCGCGTTAAAGCAGCCAAACCCGAGCATCCCCTCGCGTGGCTGGCCGAACCACTCCTCGCCGAACCGAGCTTCGTGCTGAAATCCTGGTTCGGCGGACGCACCATCATGCTGCACGGAAAACATCAGCTTTTCCTGACCACCCAAGGCGAGCCGTGGCAGGGCGTGCTGGTCTGCACGTTTCACGAACATCAGGAAAGCCTGCGCGCCGAGTTTCCTTCGTTGGTGCAGCATCCAGTCCTCAAGAAATGGCTCTATCTTGCCGAATCTGCCGAAACGTTTGAGCGCGACGCGAGGCAACTTGTACGCCTCGTAAAGGCGGGCGATCCGCGGCTCGGCATCCCGCCGTCGCCACGGAAGAAAAAGACGTCGAAGAAACGGCCTATCCGCTTCGGTGATTCGCTCTAAACCATCACGAAAGCCCACGCCGCTTTTTGCCTAGGGCTGAAGAGCTCAGCCTTTCGCCACCGGTCGCGACGAATCGGCCACCCATTCGCTCCACGAACCTGCGTACAACTTCGAGCCAGTGAGTCCCGCATACTCCATCGCAAAGATATTGGCGCAGGCCGTGATGCCCGATCCGCATTGATGTCCTACCTGTTCGGGACTGCGCCGGCCGATCAACGCCTCCCACTCTCGCTTCAGGTCGTCCGGAGCGCGAAAAGTGAGATCCGCGTTGAGGTTCGTCTTATAAAATCGATTGAGCGCCCCGGGGATATGCCCGGCCACCGGATCCATCGGCTCGCTATCGCCGCGGTAGCGTTCGGCCGCGCGTGCATCCACGAGCGCAAACGCCTCGTCGCCCAAGCGACGAAGCACGTCGTCAGCGCTCCACACCCACTCCGGATTCTGTCGCGCTTCAAGCGGCGATGCCGGTACGCGCGCAGGGATGTCTTGAGTCACGGGCCGTCCGGCCAACGTCCATTTTGTCCAACCGCCGTCGAGCAGAGCGACGTTCTCAAGACCGATCCAGCGCGCGAGCCACCACAGGCGCGCGGCAAACAAGCCGCCGGCGTCATCGTACGCGACGATCGTTGAGCGTGGCGTCACGCCATGCTCGCTCAGAAACGCCGCAAAATCCACGGCTTCAGGCAAGGGATGCCGTCCGTTCTTTCCCGTTTTCTGGCCCGAGAGGGCTGTCTCGACCGGCGCGAAATGCGCGCCGGGGATGTGGCTTTCGCGATAACGCTGCTCGCCGAGCGTGTGATCGCCGAGATCGTGCCGGCAATCGAAGAGAACCCAGCCGGGGTTTTGCAGATTTTGGGAAAGCGTTTCCGCGGAGATCAGCATGACGCGACGTTAGGACTCCGCCCGCGCGGCGGTAAAACAACTTCGCGCGCAGAACGCGTCACACCCCAAAAGCGCGCACCGATTATTTCTTCAGCTCGTCCGCAAACGCGAAACGAAGCCCGCGCACGTAGGATTCCCATTGTACGCTGCCGTGGTCCTCATCCTCGATCATGCGATAAACATACGTGAGGCCCGGGAGCTTGCGCGCAGCGAGATGACGTTCGAAACGCTCGATGCTGCCACGGAAATCGAGCGCTTCGTTTTCGCCGACGGTGAAATAGAGGCGCGCGTTGAGCGTTTTGCCGGCCTTCACGAACTCGTCTTCATACCGCAGGATCCAGTCGCCACCGATGATCGTCGCCGGCGTGGCTGCGATGTACGCGCAGAAAAGCTCGGGCTTCGTGTACATCGCGTAGATCGCAAACAGTCCGCCCATCGAGGCGCCCGCGAGTACACGACGTTCCGGGTCGCCCCGATAATCGCGTTCGATCAGCGGGATGATCGTCTTCTCGATCAGCTCCAGAAATTCGCCCGCCTGACCGGAGGTCTTCGGCCCCATGTTGGGAAAAACCACCGGTGAAAGATCGCGGCAGCGCAGTTCCCCATAGTTGAGACCTTCGCCCGCGTAGCCGATCCCCACGGTGATGAAATCCGGCACCGTCTTGTCGTACACGAGACTGCCTTTGATGGAGTTGATCTTCAGAAAATCCCAATAACCGTCCGTCACAATCACCACCGGATAACGTTTGTCCGGCGACTTCTCGAAATCCGCCGGCAAGCCGATGATCAATTGATACTCCCGATCTTCGACTGTGCGCGGCAACACACGCACAACCGAGCCCGGTACGCTGTATTCAGGATACGTTGTTTTCTCGGCTTCAGCACGAGCGCCCACCGTCAACACGGTCAGCGCGATCAATCCTCTCCACGTCAGGGGACAACGCGTTTTCATGTCCGTCGTTTCTGGCAGCGATCGCGCACGAAGAAAAGGAGGTCACACGCGCAACGCACTCTATGAGTTGAACGTGATCGCCGCGCCTCCCATCCGTCCAAACACAAAAAAACGGAGCGAGATTCGTCGCTCCGTTTCTCAATCACTCCACGCGATCGTCAGCGCTTTGCGCGCGGATCGGTTCCGTTGATAAACTCTTCGATATTGGTGTAACCGTCGCCGTTCAGGTCGGCAGTCGCATCGATGGGATCGTTCGGGTTGAGACCGAATTTCTTCTCCCAGCTATCCGGCAGACCGTCGCCGTCACTGTCTTTGTAGGGCTTTCCTGAATACTTCGGGTAACCGCCGACTTCCGACGGATCGGTGATGAAACCTTTCGTCACCGCGGCTTCGAGTTCGTCGATCCACTTTTGATCGTAGCGCACCGCCGCGGCTTTGGCCTTCGAGGAAGGAGCGATCGTCGCTTTGGCGACCTTGCCGGTCTGCACCATCTTGACGATGCGTTGGTCCACTGCATCGCGTTTGGGCAGTGTCGCACCGGCGTTTTTCAGCACATGCTCGTACGCCTCGCGCGCCGAGTGGATGGTGAGCGGCGCGTGCTTGAAAGATTCCTTCACGCGAATACTCGCGAGTGCTTCCTCGTCCGATTCCGTCACGAACTTCAGCTGGGCGATTTCCGCTTCCATCTTCGCGATGAATTGCGCGCGCTTCGCTGGATCGGAGGGCGCCTGCTTCATCTTGTCAGCGCGCATTTGCTCGCGCGTCGCGACGGAAGGCTGAACACCGCCATCCCAATTATTTGCGGTCACCTTCGGATAACCTTCGACCACGTTTCCATCGACGTACGCTTTGCCGAAGTTGTTTACCACGGTCTTGCTGCGCTCGCTCTCGGGTTTGAGCAGGCGATACGCGATCGGCGCGTCGGGCGTGCCAGGACCGGGTTTGAAGTAGTTGTTGATGATATTAAAAAAGCTCCGGTGATCACCTCCATCGACCGTGCGATGACGGTAGTTGAAGATCACGTTGTTCACGAACGTGAAGTCGCCGATCATGCCGACGCTCGGGTTGCGGCCGGTGTTGGAGGCCCAGAGATTGTGGTGAAATGTGCTGTTGAGGCCGCCGATGGTGGAGCCGAACGCGTGATGATACGTGTTGAGCGCCTCGGAGAAAATCGAGTTCTGGATCGTGATGTTCACGGTCGGCAGCTTGAGCTCCGGACCGCCTTGCGGCGGGCGATACATGTGGCGGTACATCGACATGTTTTCGTCGAGGCCCCACGACGCGGAGACGTGGTCGATGATGACATTGCCGACGGGATTGCCGCCGAGCGAATCGTTGCGCTCGGTTGCGTCGGTCGCACCGCGACGGAAACGCATATGACGGATGACGACGTCGTGCGTTTCGAGTTCGACCGTGTTTCCCGCGATGCACACGCCATCGCCCGGCGCCGTCGCGCCAGAAATCGTGATGTACGGTGCGCGGATCACGATGCGATTTTTCAGCTCGATGATACCGGCGACATTAAAGACTACGATGCGCGGTCCCGCCGCTTCGCACGCCTCGCGGAAGCTGCCCGGTCCACTGTCGTTGAGATTCGTGACGACGATGACTTTGCCGCCGCGACCGCCGAACGAAAACTTGCCGCCGCCTTCCGCGCCGGGAAACGCCGGGATTGAAGCTTGCGGCAAATCAGCCGGCTCGGCAGCACCAGGAAGATACGGTTTCCCTTTCGCGGCCCATGCCTCGATCTCGGGGAGTTGCTTCGCGAACAACTCGTCCAAGCGACGTTTCTCGGCTGCATTTCGCTCATCGGTCACTTTCTGCACCGCGGGGTCGATGCGAGGATAACCTTGAGCCAGAGCGTCGGCCCCGGTGAACAACGCGCCGGACACAAGAGTCGCGGCACAGGTAAGCGTGCGGAGGGTTTTCATGGGAGAATAAGAGACTACGAAAGACCAGTTTTCGGCTACGGCGACCATACCGGAGTCATCGTTACCCCAATATTATGCCCCGTCCGAAATACCGTGCGCCCTCCTGAAGGTTACAACCGGATGCGCAAACCGTCGTACGCAAATTTCACGCCCGCGGGCAGCGCGGCCTCCGCGGTCGCATGGTCCGTGAGATGTGTGAGGTGAGTGAGATACGTCTGCGCGCCGCCGATTTCCTGCGCGGCCTGGACTGCTTCATCGATGCTCATGTGCGAGGGATGCGGCTGCGGGCGCAGGCCATCGAGCACGACGAGATCCGACCCGCGCGCGAGCGTCACCGCCTCGCGCGGCACGCGTTTGCAATCCGTGTAATAAGTAAACTTTTTCCCGCTGCCCTTCTCTGTGAAAACAAGCCCGAGCGTATTCAATCCACCATGCGGCAGCAGCGTGGACTCGATCGTGCCTTGCGGCAGTTCGAGACGGGCCGGCATCTCGACGAGTTTAAACGCCGGATAACCACGCACCACCGGACGCTCCATGATCGTGTACGGATAAACCGCCAGCACGCGGCTCATGCCTTCATCGGTTGAATAGACCGTCAGCGCATTTCCCCCGAGCAGATCGCAGAAACGCCGCAAATCATCCATCCCCGTGATGTGATCCGCATGACCGTGCGTGAGGATGAACAGATCCACCCAATCGATCTTCTCGCGCAAACACTGCAGACGAAACTCCGGCGACGCGTCCACCTGGATGTGCAGGCCGTCCATCACGACATGCACCGAAGCACGCGTGCGGCGGTTGCGAGGATCCATCGATGTGCACACCGCGCAGTCGCAGGCGATCATGGGAACGCCCTGGGAGGTGCCGGTGCCGAGAAAAATGATGTCCATGAGATGTATTCAGCAGACGAATACGCGAACGATCGTCGAGGCCGCGCATTGCGTGAAACTTATTTTTCCTTGAGGACGATAACAACCGCCAGCGCGGCCGCGAGCACGCGTTGCCCGGCCCGTTTTCGTTTACCACGAACTCAGAACAGCCGGCGGTGGTGAAAACCTCCCGGCAGGGCGCGGTCCTTTTCCCCTGATAAGACCGCGCCTACGCCTGGCGGTAGTCTGGACGGCCCCACGTGTTCGCGCACAAAAACCGTCCGCCGATCAAGTACATGCATGGCCCAGGCGTTAACATCGCCGCGAGGCAGGCGGTCGAGCGGTTTCGCGGACGCTTGGCGTCGCCCACGCCCGCACAAGTTTCTGTTTGCCCGCCCGGCGCACGCGCGGCTTTGTTCTCACTTTTCCATCCTTCGATCCACCCATGAAGAGCAGCCATCATTGTGCCCAACTCACTCCGTCCCAACTCGGCGCGTCCGTGACGCTCGTCGGCTGGGTGGATTCCATCCGCGACCACGGCGGCATCCTCTTCATCGATCTGCGTGATCGCAAAGGCGTCACGCAGGTGAAGTTCGACCCGCAGGTGAACGCCGAGCTCGCTACGCAGGCCGCGTCGCTCAAGCCCGAATCCGTCATCGGTGTGGCCGGCAAAGTCGTCGCGCGTCCCGAAGGCACGGTTAACCAAAACATCCCCACCGGCGGCATCGAGATCGATGCGACCGCACTCACGATCTTCAACATTTCCGAGACACCGCCCTTCCCGCTCGACGATGCCGGCGGCGACAAGGTCAACGAAGACCTCCGCCTCACCTACCGCTATCTCGATCTGCGACGTCCGAAGATGCAGAAAAATCTTCAAGTCCGTCACAAGGCCACGAAGGCGATCCGCGATTATTTCGACTCGCAGGAATTCATCGAGGTCGAGACGCCCGCTCTCTTCAAATCCACGCCCGAAGGCGCCCGCGAATACCTCGTGCCGTCGCGCATCCACCCCGGCCAGTTCTACGCCCTCTCGCAATCGCCGCAGCAGTTTAAGCAGATCCTCATGGTCGCCGGCGTGGAGCGTTATTTCCAGATCGCCCGTTGCTTCCGCGACGAAGATCTCCGCGCCGACCGCCAGATGGAATTTACCCAAGTGGACGTCGAGGCGTCGTTCATCGATCGCGAAGATGTCTATCGCATCTTTGAAGGCATGTTGAAGAAGGTCTGGAAAGACGTGCTCGACGTGGACATCCCCACGCCATTCCTGCGCATGCCGTACGTCGAGGCGATGAACCGCTTCGGCGTCGACAAGCCCGACCTGCGTTTCGGCATCGAGCTCAGCGATCTTTCGGAAACATTTAAGACTTCCGCCTTCAAAGTTTTCCAAGCCACCGTCGCGGGCGGCGGCGTCATCAAGGCCATCAACGCCAAGGGCCTCGCGGATCTCACGCAGGGCGAACTCAAGAATCTCGAAGACATCGCGAAATCGCTCGGCGCGAAAGGCCTCGCCTTCATCAAGGTGGAAGGCGGCGAATGGAAATCGCCCATCGTGAAATTCTTCTCCGACGCCGAGAAGGCCGCGCTCACCGAGCAGCTCAAGATCGAGGAGGGCGACATGATTTTCTTCGCCGCCGCCACTTGGGAAAAAGCCTGCGCCATCCTCGGCCGCATCCGACTCGAAGCCGCGCAACTCCTCGTCAAACGCGGCAAACTCACCATCCGCCACGACGACTGGAAATTCCTGTGGGTGGTCGATTTTCCGCTGATGAGTTTCGACGAGGAAGCGAATCGCTACGTCGCCACGCACCACCCGTTCACGGCGCCGGTGCCGGAAGACACTCAATACCTCGACAGCGATCCGAAGCGGGTCCGCGGCCAGCACTACGACGCCGTGCTCAACGGCATGGAACTCGGCGGCGGCTCGATCCGTATCCACCAGCCTGCGCTGCAGAAAAAAGTTTTCGAAGACGTCCTCCAGATCCCGCAGGATGTCGTCGATAGCCGTTTCGGTTACATGCTCAAGGCCTTCACCTACGGCGCGCCTCCGCATGGCGGCATCGCCTTTGGTCTCGATCGTGTGGTCGCGCTTCTCTGCGGCACGACGAGCATTCGCGACGTCATCGCGTTTCCGAAAACGCAAAAAGGCCAGGACCTCATGGCGCAAAGTCCGACGCCCGTCACGGCCAAGCAGCTTAAGGAACTCCACATCCAAACGGTCATTCCGCAGGAGTAATCCTTGGAGTCACTCCAGCGTCCGCGCTGAGCAGACGCTGCGTTTCACCAAAAAAGTCGATGCCGCAACGCATCGACTTTTTTGTGCCCGCAACCCGGTCCAGCGGCCCCCCGCACATCACGCGGCACGACAACGCGGACGCGCCGCATCGCACTCAGTCCACCCGCGCGAGTCGTAGCGGCGTCGCGGTCAACGCCATCGTTTCCTTCCCGCCCACTTTGGCACCGCTGGTCGCCAGCGATCCCGACAGTCCGTCGCTCTCGTATCTCAGGTGGATGAAAATTTTGTCACGGCTTATCCCGTCTGCCCCGACAATCTCGCCCTTCAAGCTGGCCTTGAGGATGTGCGTCGTACCCTTCTCCGACTTGCCGCCAAACCAAGTGTTTTTCTTGCGAAGCCGGCCACCGACGAGCACCGCGTCGCCCACCTTGCCCGTCGCTTTCCCGTCCGGGGTTATCTCAAGCGAAACCAGCAACTGGCTTTGCTCGCACCATTGCACGATGACCCGGGCGCTGCCTTCCCAGTTTCCAACCAAGGGGTTTCCATTGTCCGAGGCTCGAAGCGCCGGCAGTAGTGCCAGCACGAATACAACATAACGCAGTTTGAACCAGTTCATGGTATTCTCCTTTCTATACAAAAAATATATCAGGGACGCCGCCACGTTACTCTTCTTTCGCCCATGCCTGCTCACCATATCGTGGTGATTTTTCGAGGACATCCGCCCCTTGATGAAGCTGGCCTTCTTCCTGTCGTCCAAACCCGCGCCTTTCCCGTTCACCTCAGGGTAAAATCGCACGCGCAAGACACGCTGTCCTGAGTTTTCAGGACGCCCGCGCAAATGCGTTCGGTGCTACACTTGTCACCGGCACCACCGCCCCTCGGTGGATGCACAACCTCAACAAGCCATGACCCCTACATGCATCACCGCTGTCGCTTCGCAGCGTCCGCATCCCGTCGCTTCGACGTTCATTGCCCTGTGTCTTTTGCTTTCTAATCTTTTCGTCTCGGTCCGCGCGCTCGGTCAATCGGCCGGCACCGGCTCGCTTTCCGGTTCGGTCGTCAACGAATCCACTCAAAAAGTCCTCGAACGCGCCGCGATCACGCTCGAAGGAACCAGCTATCACACGTTGTCCTTCGCCGACGGCAGCTTTCGCCTGAACGGTGTTCCCGCGGGCAGCTACACGGTGCGCGCCAACTACACCGACCTCGAACCAGCCATCGCGGCCATCACCATCACGGCGGGTGAAACGACGATTGTTCACCTCGCGCTCCGCTCCGAAGAGATCGTCAACCTGGGCGAGTTTCGCGTCGCCGGCGAACGCGAGGGCAATGCCTACGCGCTCCAGCAACAAAAGAACGCGGAGTCCCAGCGCACCGTCGTTTCCGCCGATGCGTTTGGCGTCATCTCCGACGCCAATCCGGGTGAGTTTTTGAAACTCATGCCGGGTCTGCAGATGGACTATACCGGCGTCGAACCGCGCACGGTTTCGATCCGCGGTCTCGAGGCGAACTCGAATCTGATCATGATCAACGGCAATCAGGCCGCGGCGGCGTCGAGCTCTTCGACCAATCGCGCCTTCGAATTCGACCAGATCACCATCGACAACATCGAGAGCATGGAGGTGTTCAAGGCGCCCGTGCCGTGGATGCCTGCCAACGCCACCGGCGGCATCGTGAACATGGTTACACGCAGCGCCTTTCTCCAGAAAGGCCGCCGCATCAACGCCACGATCAACCTCACCGCCAACTCCGACAATCTCTCGCTCGGGCGCAGTTCCGGACCCAACGAAAAAGCCGAACGCAAGATTCATCCCGGTGGCTCCTTCACGTACTCCGACACCCTTCTCGACGGCCGCCTCGGCGTCGTCGTCAGCGTGAGTCAGGTGAATGTCAGCGGCTTCGGCGGCACGGCGTACAACACCTACACAAGCAACACGTCCGGCACCTACGTCAGCCAGTACAGCCGTGAAGATCACAAGAACTTCACGTCGCGTACCGGCGCGTCGGTGAACTTTGACTATAAAGTCAGCGAGCGAATGACGGCGTTTTTGCGCACGACGTTCACCGATCACTATTACGAATTTCGCAACCGCTTCCTGCGGCTGAACACCGGCACGATCGTCGGCACCGCCACACCAGGCCGCGTCGAGACCACCGGCGGAAACTCCCAGCAAAACATGTCCTTCGGCGACAAGAACAGCGCCTCGTGGACCGTGAATCCCGGCGCGAAACATCGCTGGGACAATTGGACGGTGGATTACGATCTCTCGCTGTCGCGCGCGACGAATCACTACGACTATCTCCCGCGCATGTTCGGCGGCGTCACGCTGCAGAACTCAGGCGTCGGTTACATCCTCGAAAAAGATCCGAGCCGCTCAACGGCCGCACGCATCACGCAGACCGCGGGTGCCGACATTTACTCGCTCAACAACCACCTCCCGACGACCAATTCCATCAGCGTGGGAACGCGCAATGCCGTCGATCGCGTCACCGCGGGGAAGCTCAATGTGCGCCGCGATTTCGACGCGCGTTTCCCGTTCTATCTCCAAGGCGGCTTCTCGTACCAGTTGCAGGAGCGCTCCCGCCGTAATCCGAGCAAGACCTGGACCTACGCCGGCCCGGACGGCGCGCCCGGCACCGCCGACGACAACACCATCGCCGGCTCGAACATGGGCCAGTTTGCCGAACGCGATTACACGCCTAATATCTGGTTCGGCGAACGCGGACCCGACGCATGGATCAGCCCGTTTGTGCTCGCCGATCTCCACGCGATCCATCCGCAGGCGTTTGTGGAAAATGTATCCAATTCTTACGTACAAGCCTTCCGCAGCAACCAGCGCGTGTCGGAGGAAATCTACGGCTACTACCTCCTGGGCAATGTGAAGTTCGGCCAGCTCGACGTCCTCGCCGGGGTGCGAGTGGAAGAGACGTACGTCGAGGGCCACGGCGCGCGCCAGACCGGCACCATCAACGCCAACACACCGCTCCCCGACGCGATCGCGCGCTTGTCGCGCACACGCGCTTCCACGAGCTACACGCCGGATCCCTTCAAGTACCTCCACCTCACCTATCGCTTCGACGAAAAACTCCAGGCTCGCGCGAGCTACACCGAGGCCATCACGCGGCCCAACTTCGGCAGCATCATCCCCGGCCTTACCATCGGCACCGGCACTGTCTCGGCCGCCAACACCACGCTCGACCCGTCGCGTGCCGAGAACCTCGACGTCAGCGTCGAATGGTATCCATCGGGCAGCAGCACCGTGAAGGCCGCGTGGTTCAGCAAGGACATCAAAGACTATCTCGTGAACAATACGTACACGATCAGCGCGCCCATCCCGGAGCTCGATATCGGCAGCGATCTCATCGGCTACACACTCACGACAACGGAGAATCTCGGCCGGGCGAAGATTGAGGGCTTCGAACTCGAAGGTCGTTATCGTTTTCGCACGCTGCCCGAGTGGTTTCGCAACATCGAGGTCTTCGCCAACTACACGAAGCTCGTGACGACGGAGGGAAATTTCAACGCAGCCTCCGCACTGACGACTTACAACGCGCTCCCCAACATCACCCCTGAAATCTGGAACTGGGGCGTCAGCTACGAAACACCGCGTGGAAAGCTCTACGTCGCCTTCCGCGCCAACCGCACCGACGACATTCTCCTCAATCTCAACACCAACGAATACAAGGACGCGCGCACCGTTTACGAAGCCGAGGTCCGCTACCGCATCAGCCCGCGCTACACGCTCTCGCTCGCCGGCCGCAATGTCAGCGAAGCTGAGGAAGGCCAGCATTTCGCCGACGGCCGGGCCACGCGCACGGGCACCGGCGGCGGCGCGGCATTGACGCTGACCCTCGCCGCGCGTTTTTGAATCCGTTCACGCTTACTTAAGGCATCGCCGCAGATAGCGATCCATCGCGTGTCTGCGGCGAACAAACTACCTCCCACCGCAATCCGTTTCTCCCATGACGTTCCCTCCCCTCCTTCGCCTAGGCACGGCGGCATTTCTGCTGCTCGGCCTCACTCTCTTCGGTTGCAAACGCTCCGCGTCCGATGGCGCGTCGGCCGAAACGAAAGCGCCCGCTTCGCGCAAAGTCGCGGTCGTCGTTTCCACGTTGAATAATCCGTGGTTCGTCGTCCTCGCCGATTCCGCGCAAGACCGCGCGAAGGAGCTCGGTTACGACACGGTGCAGTTCGATTCGCAAAACGATCCCGCGAAGGAATCGCAGCATTTCGACAACATCATCGCCTCCGGCTACGGCGCCATTCTCTTTAATTGCACCGACGCGAAAGGCTCGATCGCCAACGTCCGTCGCGCCAAGGCCGCGGGCATCCCCGTCTTCTGCATGGACCGCGAGATCGAGGCCAACGACGCCGCGACGTCCCAGGTGCTGTCTGACAATTATTCGGGCTGCGTCGCGCTCGGCCAGTACTTCGTCGAGCAAGTCGGCGAGGAGGGAAAATACGTCGAGCTGCTTGGTCTCGTCGCCGACACCAACACGTGGAATCGCTCCAAGGGTTTTCACTCCGTCGTCGATCGTTTCCCCGGTCTGAAAATGGTCGCGCAACAAAGCGCCGACTTCGACCGCACGAAGGCGCTCGAGGTCCTCGAATCCATTCTTCAGGCCAACCCCGACATCGACGCCGTCTTCTGCGGCAACGACGCGATGGCCATGGGCGCATATCAAGCGCTCCTCGCCGCGGGCAAGGCCGACAAGGTGAAGGTCTTCGGCTTCGATGGAGCGGACGATGTCGTGAAATCCGTCGCCGAGGGAAAAATCACCGCGACCGTCATGCAGTTTCCCAAAACGATGGCGCGCACCGCCGCAGAAAACGCGGACAGGTATTTTAAAGGTGAACGCAATTTCCCGCAGCGCGTGCCCGTCGCCGTCGAACTCGTGACTCGCGATAACGTCGCCAAATTCGGAGACTACGGTCGCAAGCAGTAAAATGTCCGTTCCCGCTTCCGCTAATCGCAACCTGATCAACCGCCTGGCACTTCCCTGGCCGGTGTGGGTCGCCGCTGCCGCCTTCGTGGGCCTGCTCATGGTGTATCCGCCGTTTCGCGTCGTCTCGAAGGCGGCGCGCACTACCGCCGTCAGCGACGGAGCGTTCGAACCGAAATCCTTCGCGGAAAATTTCTGGAGTGAAACGCTCCTGCCGGCGACGACCGAGGCTGCCGACGCCGCGGTGGTCCTCACTGCGTTGAAGCGCGACACGGCGGAGGCGTTGAAAACGCACGCGCACCGGGTCGGCCTCGGCAACGCGAGTTATCTCTTCATCCGCGGCACCGGGCGCGTCATCGAAGTCGAACGCAACCGCGTGTCGCTCGATGTGGATGGCGCGGTCATCGGGCTCCGCACCGGTCCTGTATTCGGAAATACGATACGCGACGGCAGCGGACTCATCGAGGTCAACGACGTGCCGGGCCTCACCGAGTTCAACGCGCTCTCCGCCGAGCTGAACCGCCTGGTCGAGGAGCGCGTGCAACCCGCGCTCAAATCCCTCGCGGTCGGCGCGACCGTGCGCTTTGCCGGTTGCGCGGAGGCCCCCGAGACGCTGCCGGCGAGCGGACCGTTGTTTACGCTCATCCCCGTTCAAGCGGAGGTTTCGCCGTGAGCGACGGGGCGAACTCCGCCGAGGTACTGCTCGAAGCCGCGGGCATCACAAAAACCTTCCCGGGTGTACGCGCGCTCGATGGCGTTTCTCTTCGCGTCCGCGCCGGCCGGCTGCTCGCGCTTCTCGGCGAAAATGGCGCGGGTAAATCCACCTTGATGAATGTGCTCTCCGGCGTTTTTCCACCCGACGCCGGCACGATCCGTCTCGAGGATGGCAAATCGGTGAGCTTCGCCAATCCGCACGCAGCACAGCAGCGCGGCATCGGGATCGTTCACCAGGAGCTCAATCTCGTCCCCGGTCTTTCCATCGCGGAAAACATCTGGCTCGGCCGCGAGCCGCGCAGTTCGGCGGGCTTCATCGATTACCGCCGGCTCAACGCCGACACCGCCGCGATCCTCGCCCGGCTCGATCTCAATGTCCCGCCCGACACGCTCGTCGGCGACCTGCGCGTCGGCCAGCAGCAGCTCGTCGAAATCGGCAAGGCGCTCTCCACCCGCGCGCGCGTTTTGATCCTCGATGAGCCGACGTCATCGCTCTCCTCGCATGAGGTGGAAGTGCTTTTTGGCGTGATCGCCGAACTAAAAAAACAGGGCGTCGGCCTCGTTTACATCACGCACAAGTTTGAGGAACTCGCGCGGCTTTGCGACGATGTCGTCATCATGCGCGACGGTCGCGTTGTCGGCGAAGCGCTTTATTCCGAGCTCACGCGCGAGCGCATCGTGCAACTCATGGCGGGGCGCGAGTCGAAGGATGTTTTTCAGAAATCCCTCTTCGAGCCGGGAGCGGAGCTCCTCAAGGTCGAGGGCGTTTCGCTCGCCGGTGACGGCGCGGGCCGCCGGCTGCTGGTTAACAATGTTTCGCTCAAGCTCCACCGTCGCGAGGTCGTTGGAATATTCGGTCTCGTCGGTGCCGGTCGCACGGAGTTATTGGAGGCGATCTTTGGTCTGCATCCGGACCGGATGAGCGGGCGCGTGCTGGTCCGCGGTCAGCCGGTTTCTTTTCGTTCGCCGGCGGATGCGATTCGCGCCGGTATCGCGCTCGCACCCGAAGACCGCAAACGCGACGGCCTCATTCTGCCGATGAGCGTCGCGGCCAACGCGAGTCTCGCCAGCCTGCGCCGCACCTTGCGCGGTGGATTGGTCAGCCGGCGCCGCGAGGCCGACTACATTCTTCCGTATGTCGATCGCTTCCGCGTGAAGACACCCTCGCTCACGCAGATCGTGGTGAATCTTTCCGGCGGGAATCAGCAAAAGATCATTCTCGCAAAATGGCTCGCGACCGAGCCGCAGGTTTTGCTGCTCGATGAACCGACGCGTGGCATCGATGTGAACGCGAAGCGCGAGATCTACGCCTTCATCGATGAACTCGCGGGCAATGGTCTCGGCTTGATCGTCGTCTCCTCGGAATTGCCCGAGGTGCTCGCATTGTCCGATCGCATCATCGTCATGTGCGAAGGACGCAAAACCGCCGAATTCACCCGCGCCGAAGCCACGCCTGAGCGCGTCCTCCACGCCGCCCTGCCCGATCGTGCCGCCCTCGCTTCCTGACATGCCGTTATCTCCAGCTATCAAGGGACAGTTCGTCCAACTCCGTTCACTGATCGCGCTCGTTCTCATGACGATCGCGTTGAGCCTGCTCTCGCCGCATTTCCTGACGACGGACAACGGCATCAACATCCTGCGCCAGGTTTCGATCAACATGTGTCTCTCGATCGGAATGACGCTCGTGATCCTCAGCGGCGGCATCGATCTTTCGGTCGGCGCGATCCTCGGCTTCGCCGGTGCGATCGCCGCAGGTCTCGTCAAAAACGGACTCTCGATTCCCGGCACCGACGTGCATCTGCAATTCACGACCTCCGGCGCGATCCTCGCCGGCGTGCTGGTCGGTGCGCTGCTCGGATTTCACAACGGCGTCGCGATCACGCGTTTTCGGCTCCCGCCTTTCATCGCAACGCTCGGCATGTTGAGCATCGCGCGCGGCCTCGCGTTTCTATGGACCGGCGGATTTCCGATCACAGGTCTCGGTTCAGATTTCGGGTTCATCGGCACCGGCGCCTGGCTCGGCGTACCGATGCCCGTGTGGATCATGGCGGCGTTTATCGTGTTGTTTCTCGTCGTGACAAAACGCACGCGTTTCGGCCGCCATCTTTACGCGGTCGGTGGCAATGAGCGCGCCGCGCGTCTCACCGGTCTCAACGTCTCCCGCATCAAGATCGCGGTGTACACGCTCGCCGGTGCTCTCGCCGGCGTCGCCGGACTCATCGTCACCGCGCGCCTCGACTCCGCGCAGCCCAACGCCGGGCTCAGCTACGAGCTCGACGCGATCGCCGCGGTCGTGATCGGCGGCACCTCGCTCTCCGGCGGACGTGGCACGATTTTCGGCACCGTGCTTGGCTGCCTCATCATCGGCGTGCTCAACAACGGCCTCTTCCTCCTCAACGTCCCGCCGATGCTCCAATACGTCATTAAAGGCTACGTCATCCTCGTGGCCGTCGCCATCGACCAGGCCAGCGCGCCGCGCAACCGCGATTCCTCATGAAATCATTTCTCCGCCTCTGCTCCTTCGCTGCTCTCGCGGCGTTTTTCACGACGCCATCCGCTCACGCCGACAATGGCGCGCTCGCGGGCCATCGCCATCGCGTCATCGTCACGACCGACATCGGCGGGACCGATCCTGACGATTACCAATCGATGGCGCATGTGCTTCTATACGCCGATGTGTTGGATATCGAGGGGCTGATCTCGTCGCCCTTCGAACGCGAAGGGAAAACCAAGATCCTCGAGGTCATCGACGCCTACGAAAATGATTATCCGAATCTGCGTACCTGGTCGGCGCGTTATCCGGAGCCCGATGTATTGCGCGCGATGACCAAGCAAGGCGGCATCCGTCCCGCGCCTTATTCCGGCCTGCGCGGCACGACCGAAGGCTCTGATTGGATTGTGCGCTGCGCGCGTCGCGACGATCCGCGTCCGCTGCACATCCTCGTTTGGGGCGCGCTCGAAGAAGTCGCGCAAGCGTTGCACGACGCGCCGGATATCCTGCCGAAGCTGCGCGTCCACTACATCGGCGGTCCCAATAAAAAATGGGGCCCCGATGCGTATCAGTATCTCGCGGACAACTTCCCGACACTGTGGATCATCGAGTCCAACGCCGCCTATCGCGGCTATTTCGTCGGCGGTAATCAAGAGGGCGAATGGAGCAACGCGGGCTTCGTCGCGAAGCACGTGGCGGGTCGCGGCGCGATCGGAAAGTATTTTGCCGAACATCTCGGCGGCGTCATCAAGATGGGCGACACGCCCACGGTGAACTGGCTGCTGCGCGGCGATCCCGCGGAGCCCGGCCTTCCCAACTGGGGCGGCCGTTATGTGCGCGCGTGGGAACGGCCGTTTGCGCGCTACGAGCGCCTCACGACTGCAAGCGATCGTCTCGAAATTTTCGGCATTCTGGAGCTGGTTCTGCCGGTGGGCTCCGACGCGCCGGCAAAACCGGAGGCGCGCATGATCGTGACCAATCAATCGCTCATCGGATATCCGGACGAACAGGGAAACATCCGGTTCCGTTTCTGCCCGCGCGATCCCACTCTTTTCACGTACGAGATCCGCAGCAACGCGCCCGCGCTCAACGGTCGCAAAGGCGCCATCACGGCGTACCTGCCCGAGCCTGCGCAGGCGCTTTCGCCATCATCGCGTTTCCCCAACTGGTGGGTGGACGATCCTTCACCGGCGATGGCCGAAGGCATCCACCACGGCGCGAAATCCGTGAGCCAGTGGCGCGAAGATTATCTCCGCGATTTCGCCGAACGCATCCAGCGCTGCAAAAACCCGAAGCCATGAAACTCCTTCGCATCCTCCTGCTCGTCGCCAGTTCGGCTTCCTGCCTCGCTGCGTTCTCCGCTGAAAAGCCCCGCGTTTTTGTCCTCACCGATATCGAGAACGAACCCGACGACGCGATGTCGCTCGTCCGCTATCTGACCTACGCAAATCACTTCGACACCGAGGGCCTCGTCGCCACGACCTCGATACACCAGAAAAACCACGTCGCCCCGCAACGCATCCGCCAGATTGTCACCGCCTACGGCCAGGTGCGCGACAATCTCGAAAAACATGAAGCCGGATTTCCCACGGGCGAAAGCCTCCTCGCCCTCGTCACCGAGGGACTGCCCATATACGGCATGGAAGGCGTCGGCGCAGGCAAGGATTCCGCCGGATCCGAGTTGTTGATCCGCGCCATCGATCGCGACGATCCGCGCCCGCTCTGGGTTCCCGTCTGGGGCGGCCCAAGTGTCCTCGCGCAAGCACTCTGGAAAATCCGCGCCACGCGCTCGCCCGAGGCCGTCGCCAAGGTCATTGCGAAACTGCGCGTGTACGCCATCTCCGACCAGGACGATTCCGGCCCCTGGCTGCGCAAGGAGTTTCCCGGTCTGTTCTATATCGTGAGCCCCGGCTTCAGCGCGGGCGGCGCGTATCACCACGCCACGTGGAGCGGCATCAGCGGCGATTATTTTCACGCGCGCTGCCCGGGCGGCGACTTCACGGTCGTCACCAACGAGTGGCTCGATCGCAACGTTCGCAAAAAAGGACCGCTCGGCGCCGAGTATCCGCTTTGGGAATACCTCATGGAAGGCGACACGCCGAGTTTCCTGGGATTGATCAACAACGGGCTTAACGCGCCTGAACGCCCCGACTTCGGCGGCTGGGGCGGTCGCTACGAACTCTACACGCCGCGCCCGATGAAGTGGCACCTCGCGCCGGAGACACGTCCGATCTGGACTGATGCCGACGACGAAGTGATGGGGGCCGACGGCCGCTGGCACGACACGAACCACGCGACGATCTGGCGCTGGCGCTCCGCGTATCAGAACGATTTCGCCGCGCGCATGGATTGGACGATCAAACCTTATGCGGAGGCCAATCACCCGCCGGTCGTGAAACTCGCGCATCCCGCGCGAATCACCGCCAAGCCCGGCCAGCGCGTTGACTTGAGCGCCGAGGGCACGACCGATCCCGATGGCGACGCTGTTTCCTACGAGTGGTTTTACTACAACGAAGCGGGCACGTTCCCGCTTTCGAGCGCGCGAAGCGGTCAGCCGCTTGAGATCAAAAATTTCGATCAGCCAAACGCGTGGTTCATCGTGCCCACCGCACGCGTCATGGCCCCCGGCATCGGCGAGATGCACATCATCCTCGCCGTCACCGATCACGGCTCGCCCCGGCTTACGCGTTATCAGCGCGTGATCGTCAATGTCGTGCTTCCCGAGGCTGCTTCACCGTCCGCTCCAAAGAAGTAAGCAGGGCCACTGCGAATCACCGCCGACCGAATCCCTCACTGCCGAAAACGTCCCATGAAAATACTCCGCACATTCACCACCCTGATTGCTTTTTTGCTCCTGGCCGCTGGAGGCGCATTCGGCGCGGAAAAACAACGGCTCTTTGTCCTCACCGATATCGGCGGCGATCCCGACGATCAGATGTCGATGGTGCGATTGATGACCTACGCGAATCACTTCGACATCGAAGGTCTTGTCGCGACGCACGTGGTCGGCCGCGTGAATCCCGAACAGATTCGCACCATCGTCAGCGCGTATGGAAAAGTCCGCGACAACCTCGAACTTCACGAACCCGGTTTTCCGAAGGCGGAGCAACTGCTCGAACGCATCGCGGCCGGTCTTCCGATCAATAACATGGATGCCGTCGGCGACGGCAAAGATTCGCCCGGCTCCGAGTTGTTGATCCGCGCCGCCGATCGCGATGACCCGCGTCCGCTGTGGGTCACGGTGTGGGGCGGCCCCAATGTGCTCGCGCAGGCTCTGCACAAAGTCCGCGCCACCCGCTCCGCGGAGGAACTGGCGAAATTTGTCTCCAAGATCCGGGTCTACGCTATCTCCGATCAGGACGACAGCGGGCCGTGGATTCGCAAAAATTTCCCCGGACTTTTCTACATCGTCACGCCGGGCGTGAATGCGGGCGGCGGTTTTCACCATGCGACGTGGATCGCGATCGGTGGCGATAAATTTCACGGACGTTTTGGCGGTGCGGATTTTTCGCTCGTCACCAACGAATGGCTCGATCGCAACGTCCGCCGCAAAAGTCCGCTCGGTGCGGTTTATCCACATTGGGAATTTATGATGGAGGGCGACACGCCGTCGTTTCTCTACCTCGTCAGCAACGGCCTGAATTCTCCCGACAATCCGCATTGGGGCGGCTGGGGCGGTCGTTACGAACTCTACACGCCGCGCACCGAGAAATGGTTTCTCGAACCCGAGACGCGCCCGATCTGGACCAATGTTCAGGACGAGGTGCTCGGCGTCGATGGTCAGTGGCACACGACGAATCACGCGACGATCTGGCGCTGGCGCTCCGCGTATCAAAACGATTTCGCCGCGCGGATGGATTGGACGATCAAACCTTACGCGGAGGCGAATCATCCGCCGGTGGTGAAGCTCGATCATCCCGCGCACATCACGGCGCGGCCCGGCGAACGCGTGGAGCTTAGCGCGACGGCCAGCACCGATCCCGATGGCGACGCGCTTTCGTTCGAATGGTTTTGCTACGAAGAACCCGGCACGCGCCGCATGTCCAACTCGGCGACCGGCGTGAAACACGAGATCACCGGCTTCGATCAAGCGAAGGCTTCGCTCGTCGTGAAAACTTCCCGCGTGATGCCTCCCGGCACGGGAACAATGCACATCATCCTCGCCGTGACCGATCACGGCACACCGCGACTCACACGTTATCAGCGCGTCATCATCGATGTTGTCGCTCCGGAGCCAAACTGAACCGACCGGTCCGGTTCATTCGACCGTTTTTTGCGCTGCCATTTTTCTGAGGTTGCGCGCTCATGATCGGATGCGCGTTGCACGACGCCTCACCGTTTATCTCGCGGCCGTTTTGCTGTTGGCGCCGGTGGATACGCATGCGCAAAGCGGCGCGCGGACGGCGTCGGAGTTTTCGTTTCGCGCGTGGACGCAGCAGCATGGCCTGCCGACCAACGAAGTCACCGGCCTCAGCCGCAGCCGTTCGGGTTATCTGCTCGTGGGTACGCCGAATGGTGTCGTGCGTTTCGATGGACGACAATTCAGCGCGATGACGCATGCGGAGACGTCGGTGCAGGATCGCGGCATCTCCGCCTTCGCGAGCATTCCCGGCAGCGATGAGATTCTCGCGGCGCCGCGATTGGGCGGATTGTTGCGTCTGTCGGGTGATGGTTTCTCGCCCTACGCACTGCCTGAACGTTTCGCGCAAACGCCGATCGAGGCGCTCTTTTTCGAAAACGACATCACGCTGTGGATCGGCTTCAAAGGCGGTGTCGCGGTTCGCAAGCAGGCGGGCCGCCTGGAGATTTTCGATGCGAGCGCAGGGCTCGGCGAAGATGAGCCGATCCAGTTTGCCCGCGACAGCCGCGGCGCGGTGTGGCTCGCGAGCGGGTCGTTTCTCGCGCGTTATGAAAACGGCCGGCTCGTGCCGGCGGCGGTTTCCGCCTCCGCGAAAAGAGAGCATGTGCGCATCGCCTCGTCGCGCATCGACGGGCCGTGGGTGATCGTCGGCGAAGAGGTTTTCAAATTGCTGGACGGTGATCTCCAACCCGTCGCTCAACTCGGCCCGTCGACCGGCGCGTACTACATCCAGGCATTGCTGGAAGATGCTAGCGGCGAGCTGTGGATCGGCACACGCTCGGCGGGTCTGCATCGCCTTGCGACCGACAACCGCCTGCATCGAGTCGGCGAAGCGCCCGAGGATATTTCCGCGCTGCTCGAGGATGTCGCGGGCAATCTTTGGGTGGGCACGGCGAACAGCGGCATCCTGCGCATCAAGACGGCGGTGCTGGAGGTCTTCGATCGTTCCGCGGGTTTGCTCGAGCGGCGCAGCCTTTCGCTCTGCCGCGACAACGACGGCGTGCTGTGGTTTGCCAATCGCGATGGTGGCATCGTGTCACGCGATGCCAGTGGAAGCTTCGCGCTCTTCGAACCCACGCGCGCGTGGGAGGAATTCAGCGCGTACTCGGTTTCCGCCGCACACGATGGCGGTATTTGGGTTTCCACTACACACGGACTTTTGCGCATCCGGGATGGAAAAATCCAGGCGCAGCATACGCAGGGTTTTCTGACCGGCCGGGCGACACCGCGCGTCATGCTGACGGCGAAAAACGGCGATCTGTGGCTCGCGCTGGCGGCGGGAGGCGTGTGCCGCTTTCGCCGCGGCGAGTTCAAGCATTTTGACTTTGACGAAGACGCGGATGCGTCGCTCGTGCGCACGTTGTCGGAGGCGCCGGATGGCACGATCTGGGCGGGCTGCGACGACGGGAGTCTGCATCGACAGAAGGACGACGGCACCTTCGCCACCGTCGCGCTGCATGCGTTTGCGGACAAAACCGGCGCGATTCAGGCGATCTGTTTCGATGACGCCGGCGCCGCGTGGATCGGCACGCAAAAGGGAGGCTTGTTGCGGCTCAACGCGCAGGGCGTCGCGGGCGTCAGCACGCAGCAGGGACTCGTTTCGGAGAACATCACGCAGATCGTCGCGGATGATCGCGGCGCGTTGTGGCTGGGCTCGACCGGCGCGATTTTCCACGTGGGCATCGATGAACTCGAAAAACAGTTTCGTGGAGAAATGCCGCGGGTTTATCCGGTGACGGTCGGGCCTGATGAAGGGCTCAACGAAGCGACATGCTCGGCGGATTTTCAGCCGGCGGTTACGAAGACCGACGACGGACGCTTATGGTTCGCGACGCGGCAGGGAGTGGTGGCGATTGATCCGGCGAAAGAAAGTCATGCGCCCGAGCGTCCGCGCGTGAAGATCACCGGCGTGTGGGTCGATGAACAGCCGCTCGCGGCCGCGCCGATCACGCGTCTCGCGCCCAATCCGCGTGCGCTCGAGCTGCGTTATTCGGCGCCGAATCTTTCCGTGCCGGAACGTGTGCGCATGCGTCACCGGTTGACGGGCTACGACGACGACTGGCAGGAGAACGAGCGCGAGGGCGCGGCGAAGTACACGCGTTTGCCGCCGGGGAAATATCGTTTCGAAGTCGCGGCGTTGCTCGCCGGTGTGCCGGGCGCGGAGTCCGCGGATTCGATCACGGTGGAAGTGCCGGCCGCGTGGTGGCAGACGCTGTGGTTTCGCGTGCTCTCTGCGCTGCTCGCGGTGGGCGTGGTGGTGATTGTTGTCCGCCATGTTTCGCATCGCCGCCTGATCGAAAAACTCGCGCGACTCGAACGTGAGCAGGCGCTCGAACGCGAGCGCGCACGCATCGCGGAGAACATCCATGACGATCTCGGCGCCGGCCTCACACGCATCAGCCTGCTCACGCAGTCCGGTCACGACAAAGCGAAGTCACAGCTCGACCGCATCTACGACATGGTGGGCGATCTCATTCAATCGATGGATGAGATTGTGTGGGCGGTGAATCCGACGAACGACGATCTCGATAATGTCGCCAACTACATCGCGGAATATGCGCAGGGTTTTCTTGCGGATGCGGGTCTGCGCTGTCGCGTGCGGATTCCCAAATCGCTGCCGCCCCACACGCTCACGACCCAGTTCCGGCATCACCTTTTTCTCACATGCAAAGAGGCGCTGAACAATGTCGTGAAACATGCGCAGGCCACGGATGTTTCGATCGAGGTGGTTGCCGCCGGCAACACGCTCACGATCACCATCGCCGACAATGGCACCGGGCTGCCCGGTGACGTCGAAAAGACATCGCAACGCAACGGACTGAAAAACATGCATTCGCGCATGCAGGCAATCGGCGGCGATGCCACCTTTGCGCGCGCCACACCGCACGGTACCATTGTCACACTCACCTCCCGTCTCTCACAATCTGTTTCCGCACAATGAAACTTCGTGTCTCGATCGTCGATGATGACGCCCCCACCCGGCAGATACTCAAGGAACTCATCCTGGAGACCAGCACGCTGGAGTTCGTGAGCGAGCATCCGAACACGGAATCGGCGATCGAGAAACTGCCGAAGGAAAAACCCGATGTCGTGCTGATGGACATCAACGTGCCCCTGATAAACGGCATCGAATGCGTGCGCACCTTGAAGCCGAAGCTGCCCGACACGCAGTTTCTGATGCTCACCGTTTATGCCGACGCGAACCACATCTTCGCCGCGCTCTCCGCCGGCGCCACGGGTTATCTGCTGAAGGGCACCAGCCGCTCGCAGCTGCTCTCCGCGATCAAACAAATCGCACAGGGTGGATCGCCCATGAGCTGCTCCATCGCGCGCAAAGTCGTGCAATCGTTCTCCCAACCGGCGCCAGCCGGCCAGACCGACGTGGAGAAACTTTCTCCCCGCGAAACCTCCGTGCTCGAACTGCTTTCCAACGGTTATCTCTACAAGGAAATCGCCGATCAGCTCGGGCTGAGCGTGACCACGATCGATACCTACGTGAGGCGCATCTACGAAAAACTGCACGTGAACTCGCGCAGTCAGGCCATCGCCAAATACCTCGCACGCTGAACGCACCGATGGGGCGCCGCCCCGGTGAACCCGCGGAGCTGTTTCGCCCCGCCACTTGCCGAACGATGCATACGCCACACGTTGCGCAGCGTATGAAAAAACTTCGTACCCCACTGGCTGCGGCGGCACTCGCGCTGGCGCTGCTCGGCGGCTGTTCAAGCGCCTACTATGGCGCCATGGAAAAAATCGGCGTGGCCAAGCGCGACATCCTCGTCGATCGCGTCGGCAACGCCCGCGAATCCCAACAAAAAGCCAAGGAGCAGTTCGCCAGCGCGCTGGAAAAATTCATCGCGGTCACCCAGGTGGACGGCGGCAACCTCAAGGCCAAGTACGACCAGCTCAACAGCGACTTCAAACGCAGCGAAGCCCGCGCCACCGAGGTCCGCGAACGCATCGCCGCTGTCGCGGATGTTTCCGACGCGTTGTTTTCAGAGTGGAAAAAAGAACTGAAGGCGTACTCGGACCGCAGCCTGCGCGAGCAAAGCCAGCGTCAGCTCGACGAAACCCGCCGCCGCTACGACGAACTCATGCGCACCATGCGCGCCGCCGCCGCCCGCATGGATCCCATCCTCGCAAAATTCCGCGACCAGGTGCTCTTCCTCAAACACAACTTGAACGCGCAAGCCATCGCCGGCCTCACCTCCACCGCCAGCAGCCTCCAAGGCGATGTTTCCCGCCTGATCGAAGACATGGAAAAATCCATCCGCGAAGCCGACGAATTCATCCGCGCGATGGCGTCGCAGTAAACCGTGTTCCGCACCGCTCACTCACCACCGCTCAACTGCGCCTGCGTTTTCTTCGGCAGCTTCGCGACGACGAGATCGTAACTGCGACGAATGCGGCGTTCCAACTCCGCGGCCGGTAACGCAGCGAGATCGCCCACCCGCACCCAATGCCGCTTCGCGCAATAAGGCGCCTGCGTGATTCCCTCGATGTCCGTCAGCTCGTCGAACTCCTCCGGTGTACACTTGAAGATGACTCCGTCGAGCATCTCGCCATCGAGCGCGAAGATCAGAAACATTTTTCCCGCCACCTTGAAGACGAGGCATTCTCCCCACTGTTTGACCCACGTCGTCTGGGGCAGTGAAAGCGCGAACTGGCGAAGGGCAGGCAGACGCATAAGCAAACACGTTGGGCATCGCGCACGCGTTTGGGCAAGCCATCGACATCGCATCGGACGAGGTTTTGACGAAAAACCGCTCCTTGACTCTCACGCGTGTGCAGACCTTAGCTGTCGCTCCTTCATGCGACCCATTCTGCAGGCGCTCCGACTTACCTAGACGCACGATCCGAGAGAACCGGCATCGGTTGATCGTGCGTCATTGGTTTCTGCGCCCGCCGTCGCTCCCCTTGCGTGAGTCGATTATGGCGTTCTGTCGTCTTTTTCTCTACCCGTCCGTTTAACCGTTCCCTTTTCTCGTCTCATGCAACCGTCTCCCGCCTCCAAGTACCGGCCGTTTCCGCCGGTTGACTTGCCCAATCGCCAGTGGCCCAGCCGCACCTTCACCCGCGCACCGATCTGGTGCAGCGTCGATCTCCGCGATGGCAACCAGGCGCTCGCGCAGCCGATGAGCGTCGAGGAAAAATTGGAGTACTTCGACCTGCTCGTGAAGATCGGCTTCAAGGAAATCGAGATCGGTTTCCCCTCAGCGTCGCAGATCGAATTCGATTTTTGCCGTCGCCTCATCGACGAAAACCGCATCCCCGACGATGTCTCCGTGCAGATCCTCTGCCAGTGCCGCGAGGACTTGATCACGCGTTCGCTCGAAGCCTTGCAGGGCGCGAAGAACATCGTTTTTCACCTCTACAACTCGACCTCGCCGAAACAGCGCGAGTACGTGTTCAACGCCTCGCGCGAAGACATCGTGCGCATCGCCACGCACGCCATCGGTTTCCTCAAGGAAAAGATGCAGCCGCTCGTCGCCGCCGGCTCGCGCATCCGCCTGGAGTATTCGCCCGAGAGTTTCACCAGCACGGAATTGGATTTCGCGTTGGAGATCTGCGAGGCCGTGACGGATGTCTGGCAACCCACGGCCGACAACAAGATCATCCTCAATCTCCCCGCGACCGTCGAATACGGCACGCCCAATGTGCACGCCGACCAGATCGAATGGATGTGCACGCATCTCACGCGCCGCGATCTCACCATCGTTTCCCTCCACACGCACAACGACCGCGGCACCGGTGTCGCCGCGACCGAACTCGCCTTGCTCGCCGGCGCTGACCGCGTCGAGGGCACGCTCTTCGGCGTGGGCGAACGCACGGGCAATCTCGATATCGTGACCACCGCGCTCAATCTCTACACCTACGGGATCGAAACCGGTTTGGACTTCGGCGACTTGAATCACATCCGCGATGTGTACGAGCGCTGCACGCGCATGGAAGTGCCGCCGCGCCAGCCGTACGCCGGCGAACTCGCCTTCACCGCTTTCAGCGGCTCGCACCAGGACGCCATCAAGAAGTCGTGGACTCATCAGGCGCCCGGCCGCCCGTGGGATGTGCTCTACATTCCGATCGATCCCGCCGATGTCGGCCGCAGCTACAAGGCGATCATCCGCATCAACTCGCAGTCCGGCAAAGGCGGCGTCGCTTACATCTTGGAAAAGGAGTTCGGTTTCCAGTTGCCGAAACTCATGCACAAGGAAATCGGCCGCCTGGTCAACGACCTCGCCGACACCAAGGGCACGGAGCTCACCACCGCCGATATCCACGCACTGTTTCTCCGCGAATACATCGAGCGCCGTGAGCCGGTCACGCTCGAGCATTTCAAGACCACGGAGCGCGACAGCCTCGTCACCTGCACGGCATCGCTGACCGTGAACGGCAAACGCCACACGCTCACCGCCTCCGGCAACGGCCCGATCGATGCGTTTGCGCGCGCCCTTGCCACGACGACCTTGCCGAAGTTCGAAGTGCTCAACTACTCCGAACACTCGCTCGGAAAAGGCGCGGAAGCGCGTGCGGTCTCATATATCCAGATCAAAACGGACCGCGGCCACACGCACTTCGGTGCCGGCATCGACACCAACATCGAACTCGCCTCGATCAAGGCCATCGTCAGCGCGCTCAACCGCTCGCTGGCGAAATAAACGATCTCCGATCTTCATCAAAGACGGGCCCCTCTCCGGCCCGTCTTTTTTTGCGCCTCATCACGGACCCGTCGTGATTTTCCTCACGCAAAGGCGCGAAGCCGCAAAGCTAAGAGCCATCGATCCAGCCTGCAGGATCGAAATCCGATCTTTGCGCCTTCGCGCCTTTGCGTGAGCCCCACTTCCGAAACCATATAAAATTCTCCGCGCGATCATTCTGCTATTGTACTGTCCGTCAGCCCCTCATTTGCGGTTTCTTTCCCCAACTTCTGCGTACTCCCCAACCATGCGACTCCCCTTCGCCACCGCCCTGCTCGCTCTCGTCTGCGCTATGCCTTTCGCCCACGCCACCGAGAAAATCGACCGCCACGCGCTCGTCACCCGTCACAATCCGGTCATCACAAGCGTCGATCCCGACGCCACGCTCACCGTCGGCAACGGCAACTTCGCCTTCGGCTGCGACATCACCGGCATGCAGACCTTCGCCGAGTTTCATCACCGCAACGGCATCCCCGTCGAAATCCTCTCCCGCTGGTGTTGGGTCACCGATCCGAATCCCAACAACTACACGCTCGCCGACGCCTCCAAGCTCTACAAACACCCCGACGGGACCGAGCAGCCCTACGCCACCCGCGCATCCACGCCCGCCGGTCAATACCTGCGCACCAACCCGCGCAATCACCCGCTCGGCCAGCTCGCCCTCGAATACGACAAAGCCGACGGCACGCCGCTCGCACCCGAAGACATCCAAAAGCCCCACCAAACGCTCGACCTCTGGACCGGCATCGTCACGAGCCAGTTCAAACTCGACGGCATTCCGGTCAAAGTGACGACCGCCTGCGCCCCCACTAGCGACACGGTCGCGCTCCGCATCGAGTCCGACCTCGTCGCCAAAGGAAAACTCCGTGTCCGCCTCGCCTTTCCCCGCGGCCACCAACTCGACGTGAAAAACACGCCCGGTCTCGATTGGAGCCAACCGGAGAGCCACGCTTCAAAGCTTGAAGTGAAGTCGTTGGGAATCGGAGATCCAGTCGCTCAGATCACACGCGTTATCCACACCACCGAGTACGATGTTTGGGTTTCGCAACCTGTCGCCGAAACAGGGCCGCACACATTTTCCCTCAAAGGCCAGCCAGACGATACCGCCTTGGATTTCACTGTTTCGTTCACACACGATCGAAAAAAAATCAGGGGCAAATTCGCAGTCTTAAATCCTTCGTCCAAGTACAGGGAATCTTCCGCTACTCACTGGAAAAAATTCTGGGAATCCGGCGGCGCAATCGACTTCACCGGCAGCACCAACCCGCTCGCGCAGAAAGTCGAGGAACGCATCGTCCTCTCGCAATATCTCATGGCCGTGCAGATGGCCGGCGACGTTCCTCCTCAGGAGAGCGGACTCACCTGCAGCACGTGGTACGGCAAACACCACACCGAGATGATCTGGTGGCACGCCGCGCACTTCCCGCTCTTCGGACGCGATGAACTCCTCATGAAAAATCTTGAATGGTACCAAGCCCAACTCCCCGCTGCCCGCGAGCTCGCGAAATCTCGCGGTTGGAAAGGCGCGCGCTGGGCCAAGATGACCGGCCCAGACATGCGCGAAAGTCCCGGCGGTCCACCGCTCATCGTCTGGAACCAGCCGCACATGGTCTACCTCTGCGAACTGCTTTACCGGAATAATCCCACACATGCCCTGCTCGTGAGATACCGCGACCTCGTCCTCGAAACCGCCGACTGCCTCGCGTCGATGGTCTGGTTCGATCCCGCGCGCAAACAATACGTCCTCGGTCCGCCGCTCTGGATCGCTCAGGAAATCGGCGATCAAGCCACCAGCCAGAATCCCGGCTTTGAACTCTCCTACTGGCGCTGGGCGCTCGATATGGCGCAGCAGTGGCGCATGCGCCTCGGCCTTCCGCGCGACGAAAAATGGGACCACGTCATCGCGCACCTCGCTCCGCTTCCACAGCGCCACGGTATGTACGTCGCCCTCGAGTCGCAACCCGACACGTGGGACAACATCGATAGCCGCCACGATCATCCGCAAATGTTGATGCCCCTCGGTTTCCTCCCCGGCGGTCCCGACGTCGATCGCGCCACGATGGACCGCACCCTCACTGGCGTCCTCACGCAGTGGGACTGGGAAACCAAAATCTGGGGCTGGGATTATCCCCTCGTCGCCATGACCGCCACCCGCCTCGGCCGTCCCGCCGAAGCCATCGAAGTCCTCATGCGCGAAGGCCCCAACAACAAATACCTTCCCACGGGCCACGCTCCTGTTCGCAGCGACGAAGCCTTGCCCAAAGACGCCCCGCCTGGCGCGCGCAAACGCGAGATCGCCGTCTATCTTCCCGCCAACGGCTCCTTCCTCGCTACGATCGCGCTGATGGTCGCCGGCTGGGATGGCTGCACCGAAGAATTCCCCGGCTTCCCCAAAGACGGCACCTGGAAAATCCGCGCCGAAGGCCTGAAGCGCTCTCTCTGAGCCGCCGTAGGGCCTCAGCTAGCTGAGGCCACCCGACATCGCACGCGCATCCCGTCGCGTCGAAGCCATCCATTTGGAGTGCGGCGGCTCGACGTATCGCCAGCCCTCGCGCTTCCAAACTCTGCTAGAGAAAAATCGCTCGACCCAACGCGATGTTCTGCCGCGTCTGTCCCGCAACAGTCGCGCGATCACTGATCGTCAGCACTGCCAGACGAGACTCCTGAGCTTGCCTTCCCTATCCGCTCGGTCGTCCTCACAAACGGCGGAAAGTTTATGCGTTTTCCACGCGGTCCGTCGTATGCGCCGGCCGCCGCAGTCCCATCGCGGCCACCTGAACTCGTATGAAACGCCTACTCCTCGCTTCAGCTCTCGTTGCAACCTCCGCACTTTTAGCCCAGACCAATTCAATCAATTCGTCCGGCAACGTCGGCATCGGCACCACCTCCCCCACCTCGATTTTCGAGGTTTTTACGGGGGCCGTCACTTGGCGCATAAATCCGTGGACTGCCGACTTAACAGTTGCCGAAGGCGCGGGAGGCTGGGCTCGAGATTTCCGGATCTACAACACCACAGCCACCTCCAACAAAGTGCACTTTGGCGCGGTTGGGTACAATGGCACGGCAGCCCGCTCTTATTGGGTGATAGGAGACTCTCAACCAGAAGCTACGGCATTCCAACTCACCAATGGTATCCATCTTCTAAGCAACGGCGACGTGGGTATTGGCACGACCAGCCCCCACAACGCACAAGGCTGGGATCGGGTCCTTGATCTGAACGGAACCGCGAGCACCAAACTGCTCGTCACCGAAAATAGCGTCGGGGTGAAAACAGGAATATTCAGCCACTACAGCTGGTTGCCGGGTGGCATTGGAAAATTAGGTACGGAAAGCGCTCATCCCTTGGCGCTGATGGCGGGTTACGGCAACGACGTCATGAACCTGCTTACCAATGGTAACGTGGGTATTGGCACGACCAACCCAACCCACAAGCTCGCCGTCAACGGCACGATCAAAGCCAGGGAGGTCATCGTCGAAACCAACGGCTGGTCCGACTACGTCTTCGCCGATGACTACGCACTCCAACCGCTTTCGGAAGTCGAGACCCACATCAAAACCAACAGACACCTCCCGGGCATCCCTTCATCCGCCCAAGTAGCTGCCGAAGGCATTTCCGTCGGAGATATGCAGGCCAAGCTTCTCGCCAAGATCGAAGAACTCACCCTACACCAGATCGCGCAGGAGAAGTTGCTCAAGGCTCAAGCGGAAGAACTGACTGCGTTACGCTCAGAAATTCGCGCATCCCGGCAACCATAGGCAAAAATACAAGTTTAGCTTGGTTGTCATGTAAGCGTAGGGGTAGCGACTCATTTTTTACAAAGGCTGTGCTTGCCCGTGGACTGCGACGTGCGTGTGTTCTCTGCGAAATTTGCTTTTCGGGAGGCGCGGAGAATTGTCGTTCAGCTTTTCACGCTGCGACTCCGAAAGGTTACTTCTCATGAAACCTATTCGCCTGCTCGCTCTCTCGCTGGCCACAACACTGGCCGCTTCCGCTCAATCCAACACGTTTCCTTTGTCCGGCAATGTCGGCATTGGTACAACTGATCCACAATCGGCAGTAAAACTTGATGTCCGCCAGCCAGGTGTAGATTCGATGGCCGTAGCAGGTTACGCATACGATGAGACAGGGAGCCAAGCGACCGGGGTGTTCGGCGTAGGTTATTCCTCCTCCGGCAACGGGACGACCTATGGTGTCCAGGGTTTATCTACTGGATCTCGCACAGGAGGGATAAACGTAGGCGGCCACTTTTCGGCGCAAGGCGCGGCAAATAACTACGCCTTAATCACTGGCACCGGCAACGTCGGCATTGGCACGGCAACCCCTTCCGCCTCTCTACAGATCAAGGCAGCGCCGAATAAAGAGGTGCAAATTGGCAGCACTGCGGGTGCATTTTCGACCTCTGCGCACTTCACTGACCTCTCGACCCTCGGAACCGTAATCAATCTTTCACGTCCCTCTGATGGCGCATTCGCTCACAGCATCTTTTCTTACACCTCTGCAGGGGGAGATGCCAATCTAGGCATAGCGGCACGTTCTGAAATAAAATTCGTGGTCGGATCGGTCTCTGATCGCGGAGTTATCATCAAAGAGTCCGGCAACGTCGGCATCGGCACGAACAACCCTGCTCAAAAACTCGCCGTCAATGGCACGATCAAAGCCAAGGAAGTCATCGTCGAAACCACCGGCTGGTCCGACCACGTCTTCGCTGACGACTACGCGCTCGCTCCGCTTTCAGAAGTCGAAGAGCACATCAAAGCAAACCGGCATCTACCCGGTATTCCGTCGGCTTCAGAAGTCGCAGCCAACGGAGTTTCTGTCGGCGAAATGCAGGCAAAAATGCTCGCTAAAATTGAAGAGCTGACGCTTCACGTGATCCGCATTGAAAAGGAGAATAGTAAACTGCGCGTCGAAGTCCGCGCCTTGCGTGAAACAACTGCTAGATAGAGCGCGCCCCAGCGTTCCTCTCACTGGCTCGCGAGGAGAACACCCCGACCTCGTACCCCAATCAATCCGGTATCCTTGAAAAGTAGAGCCGGCGAAATTTTCAGCCCCAACGTGTCTGGTCGCACACTATGCCCACGCGGCTCCTAACTCCAATGAAACGCCTACTTCTCGCTTCAACCTTCGGTGCGGCCGCCGCACTTTCGACCCAGACCAATTCGATCAATTCATCAGGGAACGTTGGTATCGGCACGCTCAATCCAGAGCGCTCTCTCCAGATAGGCCCCAACGCTACAGCTGGTATATCCGTCGAGGGCTTTGAAAATAGTCCTGACGCAGCCCACTTTAGATTTGGCGATAACACCGGCTGGAAACTTCACTTCGGCCGTTCCAGAGAATCTTCGACCGGAGGATTAAACACCGGACAAACCGGCGCGCTGTTTACGATTCAGGACAACGGTAACGTCGGCATCGGCACGACTAGTCCAACTGACCCATTAACCATTGGCTCTCTTATCAGCGCACCCAACATCCGTCTCTCGCGTTGGGCATTTCTGGGGCAAGAAGGGCACCATTTAAGTACAGTACTCGGAAGCAACGCCAAAGTATACGGCGACAGTACCTTCGTTGCAGAATCAACCGTCGACGGCTACCGGGCGATCCGCATGCGATATGATGCGGGCATCACTTTTTACTCCTACTTGGGAACCGTCACCGCAGGTGATATGATCAGCCACGAGCGTGTTCGCATCACGCCAACCGGAAACGTCGGGATTGGCACCTCACTTCCTTCTGAGAAACTAACTATTTACGGTGCGGCCAACAGCCTGCCTGGAGTATTGTCTTTGGAATCAAGCCGGGAGGACGCCTACGACGTCGAAGTCGGCCGGCTTAATGCAAAAAACAGCACCGCAGAAATCAGCCGCATATCATTCCTGCGTGGCAATGGAAGTCACACGGGATACATCGCGTTCTTCACCCGGCCAGCCAACGAGTCGCCTCTCATAGAGGGCATGCGGCTGGATAAAAACGGAAACCTTGGCCTTGGAACAACTAATCCCACCCACAAACTAGCCGTCAACGGCACGATCAAGACCAAAGAAGTCATCGTCGAAACCACCGGCTGGTCCGACTATGTCTTCGCCGATGACTACGCATTGCAGCCGCTCGCCGAGGTCGAGGCGCATATCAAAACGAACAAGCACTTGCCTGGTATCCCTTCCGCTGCGCAAGTCGCTACCGAGGGCATTTCCATTGGGGAGATGCAGGCCAAGCTCCTCGCTAAGATCGAAGAACTCACCTTGCACCAAATCACTCAAGAAAAAATATTGAAGTCTCAAGCCAGCGAACTGAAGGCACAGCTAGCTGCTCAGGCAGCAGAGCTCACTGCGCTCCGGTCGGAATTGCACGCATTTCGTAATGCCCTAATTAAGTAGATGTCCAGAGCCTCCATATTCGTGATACATGCACCTCTATGGAATAGCGCTCTCGAAGAGCCCGGCTTTCGATAGCAAGTAGACGCATGTTTTAATTTTTCTAACATCTGCTTTCTGGAAAGCACGCAGAACCGTCGCTTACCTTTTAAACGCGTCCAAACGTTACCTCATGAAAATCATCCGACTGCTTGCCTGTTCTCTGGCAACTACATTGACCGCATTCCCACAGAACACCTATCCATTTCCAGTTTCCGGCAATGTTGGTATCGGCACAACATCCCCAACGACGACACTTGAGGTCGCCGCAAACAAGAGTTCGGCGCCGCTCGCCGTCTTTCGAAATACTGGCGATGGAACAAATAATGGCATTAGCTTTTTGACTGAAAATACGGGAAATTCATCCGTCCGAAATTGGGCTCTCGCCTTTAACTCTTATGTTTACGGGGATTTTGTAATCAAACAAAGCAATGCACTTGGTGGGGATCCATTTACTGCAGGTACTGATCGTTTGTTAATAGACTTCACGGGTAACGTCGGCATTGGGACTCTAACACCACGATCAAAATTACAAGTATTAGGACCAATTACAGCAGGTGCGAGCGGCGGCAGTACCTCGGGTATAGACTATCTTTACGGACTCTACGGCAGCGGTAAGCTTTTCATGCTAGGCTCTCAGTACAGTAGCGCAGCTTCCTTCCTTGGTTTTGCTGTGAAAGCTAGTCCGGGAGCAACCGGCTATCTATCCAGCACAGAAATTCCTGTTGGCAGATCTGCGATCGAAGCCAATGGAGGACACATCGCATTTCTCACCGGGCCAACGCAAACATCGACCGACGGTGGCTCGGTAAACATCTTCGAGCGCGTTCGCATCAATCACAATGGTTACGTGGGTATCGGCACCGCCCAGCCTGATGATCCGCTAGTGGTCATGGGAAGAATTCGAGCTGTCGGTTCAGGATCTTCGGCGGCGGCTAGCGTCCTTATTAGCGACACCGAACCAAACGGCCGTGCGTGGCAGCTGATGTCGGGCTGGGCCGGAAACGGCCTGTTCTCAATCTGGGACACCACGGCATCTCAAAATCGATTCCTCATCGATACCTCCGGCAACGTCGGCATCGGCACGACCTCCCCCACCCACAAACTAGCCGTCAACGGCACGATCAAAGCCAAAGAAGTCATCGTCGAAACCACCGGCTGGTCCGACTATGTCTTCGCCGATGACTACGCATTGCAGCCGCTCGCCGAGGTCGAGGCGCATATCAAAACGAACAAGCACTTGCCTGGTATCCCTTCCGCTGCGCAAGTCGCTACCGAGGGCATTTCCATTGGGGAGATGCAGGCCAAGCTCCTCGCTAAGATCGAAGAACTCACCTTGCACCAAATTGCCCAGGAGAAAGAAATAGCTGCCCTGAGAGTGGAGGTTCGCCGACTAAACGCTGTCTCAGGAACAATGTCTCCCTAATGCTCGCTCTGAGCCGCCGCTTGCACCGCGGACGCGCGGGCCTATCGTCGCGCGTCCCATGAAGTTCACGCCCGCCAAGCCGCCGCTCACCGGCGAAACCCTCGACTCGCTCACGGAAAAACTCCGCGCGCGCGGCGAACCCGCGTTCCGGGCGAAACAGATTCTCGAATGGGTTTATAAAAAACGCGCCCGTTCGTGGGACGACATGACCAATCTCTCGAAGCCGCTCCGCGCCTGGCTCGCGGAAACTTTCGAGCTCATGCCCGCCTCGCTCGTCATCGGAAAACAATCCGCCGATGTCACCGACAAGCTCCTGCTCGAACTCGGCGACAAATCACTCATCGAGACGGTCATCATCCGCGCGCCGCAAGACGGCGTCGGCATCGAACATTCGCGCAAAACGATCTGCATCTCCACGCAGGTGGGCTGCGCGATGGCGTGTGCGTTTTGCGCCAGCGGACTCGCCGGCCTCAAGCGCGACCTCAACGCCGGCGAGATCGTCGCGCAGCTCCTGCAGGTTTGTTATCGCGAGGATGCGCGCACCGTGCGCGCCCGCGAAGAACTCGCTTCATTCGACAACATCGTCGTCATGGGCATGGGCGAACCGCTCGCCAACTACGACGCACTCATGCGCGCCCTCACGATCCTCAACGCCGACTGGGGCCTCGGCTTCGGCGCGCGCCGCATCACCATTTCCACGAGCGGACTCGTCCCGAAGATTTTGAAACTCGCCGAGGAGCCGATGGGCTTTCGCCTCGCGATTTCTCTTCACGGCGCGACCGACGAGGTCCGCGAAAAAATCATGCCGGTCAACAAGGCCTACCCGCTCGCGAAGCTGTTGCCCGCGGTGAAGGAATTTTCCGACAAACACGGCCGCATGGTCACGCTGGAGTTCATCCTCATCGAGGATGTGAACGACTCGATCGATCAGGCCGGCGAGCTCCGCGACATCGCGCGCGATCTTCACGCACACGTGAATCTCATTCCGTACAACACCGTCGAAGGCCTGCCGTGGAAACGCCCGAGCGTGCGACGTCAGGAAGACTTCGCCGACGTGCTCCGCGCCGCGCGCATCCCCGTCACACTGCGTCGCGAAAAAGGTCACGACATCGACGCGGCGTGCGGCCAACTCCGTTTGAAGACGGAAAAAGATCGCGAGCTCGCGAGCGCCTGAGGTGGAGCGTGCCGTCCCGGCTCGCTGAGCGATGCCGCAACACGACGCCACGAACGAACCGGGGATTCATCGAAAACATTTCGGCGCTTAGAGCGGTTTAAATTAAACTATAGCCGCGCATCTGCGCCCTTGGACGTGAGCCCACGACCGGCCACCGTTCACTTCAAACCGCGCTCAATCGGACGATGACGAACAACGCGCCGGGACGGCGCGTTCCACCCGGCACGGGCTTTTATCATCAGTGTCCGTCAGTGTGCATCAGTGGTTAAAAACGGATCGAAGTGACTGGCCGGCGAAGGCATCGCGGCGTAAAGCCGCCCCATAATTGGCCACAGTTTTATGTGAAATGCTCTAGAGCATTTCAAATGAAGTTATAGCCGCAGGCGGCAAACCAGCCTAGGGCGTC
>CAZNJG010000028.1:0-52736 GCA_964573305.1 uncultured Opitutaceae bacterium | reverse complement strand
ACTTATCGAAGCAGAGATGACCCGGCAAAATCCGCTTCATGAAATATCCGGGTTAACCTGCGTAGCGAGAAGCTCCCTGGCCTCCTGCTCGCTGATGCCCAAGGGCGTCACTTCCAAAAGCGCCTGCTCAATCTGAGGCGCTGCCTGCCGCGGAGAAATCGCCCGCGGGCGCGGGCCCTCCGCCGAGACGCAGGCCGCACTAAATCCGGCCATCACGACGGCCAGCATCACAAACAAAAGTGTTCTATTTTTCATGATTCAATGGAGCTATACTCAACCCACCTGCAGCCAATTTATATAACGAACACTATGACGATCGCGGGACAATAAAAGCAAATTGGAGGTTTAGCTAAAACTGCAGCCAATGATAAGAGCGGCTTTACGCGGCCATCTCCTCGCCGGCCAAGTATCTCGATCCGTTTTTAATAAAAGCCCGTGCCCGGCGGTAACCGCGAGCAGGTGGAACGCGCCGTCCCGGCGCGTTGTTCGCCATCGCCACCGAGACCAACCGTCAAAACCGGCTGTCGAGTTTGAGCGAAAGATAGGGAGCGGCCTCGCCGTTGAGCGTGTAGTTGCGATCGAAATACTCGAAGCGCCGGTCGAGCATCGCGCCCGCCTCCGCCGTCAGCGAGAAGCCTTTGCTCACCGTCCATTCCGCGCCGAGGCCGACGCGGATTTCGCGGTATTGGAGATAAGTATTGGCGAGGCGCGCGACACCCGGCGCAGGCACACCGAGATTTTCGGTGATGCGATAAGTGCCGCCCTGAATGCCAAACCCGGCGTGCAACGACAGGCCTTCGCGCACGGCCCACGAAAAACCCGCGCGGGGAAAGCCAACATTAAGCGTCCATTCCGGCGCAAATTTCCAACGCACCCCAGCCACCGGCATCACCACGCGTTCGGAAAATGGATTGGCGCTCACGCCCATCAACCACACGAGATCCCGGCTGGCTGCGTAGCTCGCCATGACCAGCAACGGCGCATTGAGCGAATCCGTGCCTGCATCCTCCATGTCGCCATACAAACCCGGTCGCAGAAAACCGGATACACTCCATTGCGCGGACAGACGGCGCTGCACGCCGAGATTCAAACTCACCTCGCCGAGGCGGTCGGGCAATGCGAGCCCTGCGTCGGCATCCAGTTGATTGATCCCGACCGCGACACCGTAGAGCAGCATCGTGCCTTCGCCCAGCGGACGCCGGCCCGATACGCTCGCTTCGAAATGATGCACCGAGACCTCCCCGTGCGGTCCATCGCGGGAGAGATCGGAGGCTCCGGAAAACGAATACCCCGCCGCCGAAGACTCGACCAAGGCAGGCCGGAACACGGCCGAAGGCGGTTGCGCATCAAGCCGCAGGACCGTCAGTGACAACAACACACCGCTCCATCGAAGCAAAAGAGATCGCATGCGCGCATATCCGTGCTCGACCGGCATCCGGGCGCAAGCCGCCGCGCGCGATTTGTATCAGTTTGTCCGATACTTCGCCAGCGCGTCACCCGTCAGACGGCACACACGCCAGTCGTCGAGGACTTGGGCGCCGATGGTTTTATAGAACTCAATCGCGGGCTCGTTCCAGTCGAGCACCGTCCACTCCACCCGTCCGCAGCCGCGCTCATTGGCCAGCGCGGCGACTTGCGTCAGGAGCGCTCTCCCCACGCCTTGTTTGCGAAAGGCCGGCTTCACGAAAAGATCCTCCACATACAGTCCGCACTGGGCGCGGAAGCTCGAATAGTTGGAATAATAAAGCGCGAAGCCCGCCGGTGCATCATCGACAAACGCCAGCAGGCATTCCGCCACGGAGCGTTCCGAGAACAACGTCGCGCGGAGCTTCTCCTCCGTCGCCTCAAACTCGGCCATCAGTTGCTCGTAGCTCGCGAGATCGCGTATGAAGGACAGGACGAGCGCGCAGTCGTTTATCGTAGCGGGACGAAGCGTCAGGGACATGGTGGGAAGCGGGAGGGGTTAAGCGGTGACTGGAAAACGGGGGGCGGTCGCGACATTCCCCGGGGGAGCCCGCCAGCCGGACATTTCAGCCAACGGCGCGCGCGAAAAACAAATGAGTCAAATCAAAGTGCCGGATGCGGGGAATGTCCCTCGACAAAAGTATGTTAACCGCTTTCCGTCTGACCACCTTTTTCCCCGCTACTTTTGGAATGAATCATCCCCGCCGTATCCGCCGATATCGCGCTTTGTCGATCATCTGCACGAGCACCATTCCCCTGTTTGCATCGGGCTGTTCAGCGACGGGCGGACAAATCGGATGGAACACCGCCTGGGCGGTCGCGGGGCTCGCCGGTGCGTCCGCCGCGTGGTTCATCCACCGCTCCAGCCGAAAGCTGCGGCGTGAGTTGGAAAAACGCGCCCGCGCGCTGGAGACCTCCGAGAAGCGCCATCGCCTGCTGCTCGATCAAGCCAGCGACGCCATCCTCGTCGCCGACGCCGACACCGGCGTGATCATCGAGGCCAACCGTTGCGCCAGCGATCTGCTCGGTTGGAACGAAGCCGAACTCGTCGGTCACCGCCACACCACCGTCCATCAAAACAATGAGCGCGAATTCGTCCGCCGCGCCTTCATCGAACACGGACGCCGCGGCGGCATCGTGGACGAAGACACGCATGTCATGCACCGCTCGGGGATCTCCATCCCCGTCAACGCACGCTCGACGCTCGTGACCGATGGCGCGCAGCGCTACATGCAGATCATCCTGCGCGATCTCCGCCCGCGCCTGCGTGCCGAGGAAGCCCTGCGGCAGTCGGAGGCACGCCTGCGCGAGCTCCTGGAACATGCGCCCGTCGCCATCATCGAGCAGGACTTTTCCGGCCCGGCGGCCTGGCTCGAAACGCTCCGCGCCCAAGGCATCGCCAATCTCGCCGAGCATCTCCAGCGCCACTCCGAAGAGCTTGCGGCGCAGTTCGCGACGGTGCGCATCGTCAGTGCCAATCCCGCGGCTTTGCGGGCCACGGGAGCACCCGATTTGGACGCGTATCGAGAACGTCAATACACGCAGCCCACGCCGGTCGCGCTGGATGCGTTCCGCCTTCAACTGGAGGCTCTGTGGGACGGCCGCACCGAAGTCGCCTGCGAAATTTCGTTTCTTCGCGCCGACGGTTCGACCGGCGAAGGGGCGATGCACTGGAGCGTGCAATCCCCCGACGGCCGGCCCGCGGTCAGCCAGGTCGTGGTCGCAATCTCGGACCTCACACCTTTGCGCACCGCTGAAGCCCGCTTGCGTGAAGTAGAGGATCGCTGGGAACTCGCCGTCCGCGGCCTCAACGCCGGCATCTTCGAACAAAACTACGTCACCGGCGAAACGCATCTCTCCGATCGCTGGAAGGAGATCATCGGCTACAAACCCCACGAGCTCCCTTCGCAGCGCCAGTCGTGGCAGCAACGCGTGCATCCCGACGATCGCGCGCGCGTGCTCGCGGCCCTTCATGCCCATCTGCGGCGCGAAGAACCGTCGTATCACGTCGAATACCGCATCCTCTGCAAGGACGGCGGTTATAAATGGATCGAGGCGCGCGGGCGCGCGATCTTCGGCCCCGATGGCCAGCCCGTGCGTTTCATCGGCGCTCATGCCGACATCAGCGACCGCAAGGTCGCGGAAGCCGCGCTCCGCGAGAGCGAGGCGCGCTACCGCCGTCTCTTCGAGGAAAACCCGTTTCCCATGTGGGTGTACGACGCGGAGACCTTCCAGTTCCTCGCGGTCAACCCCGCGGCCATCCGCAAGTACGGTTACAGCGAACGCGAGTTCCTTTCAATGTCGGTGTTCGACATGCGTCCGCCGGAGGAAGTGCCCCGCTTGAAGAAGCTGCTCGACGCCTGGAAGGGCGGGCCCGGCCAGATCGTCGGCGGTCTTTGGTTTCACCGCGCGAAGGACGGCCGGATCATGCACATGGAGATCAGCGCGCTGCCGCATGAGTTCGCCGGCCGCCGCGCAGTGCTGACGTTGATGAACGACGTCACGGAGCGCCAGCAGGCCGAGCAACAACTCCGCGCGAGCGAGACGCGTTATCGCAATCTCTTCGAGCAATCCCCCATCGCCATCATCGAGCAGGATTACTCCGGCGTCTGCGACTGGTTCGAAAATCTGCGCAGCCAGAACATCACCGATCTCTCCGGCCACCTCGACCAGAATCCCGACGAGCTCGCGCAGATGCTTCGATCCGTATCGATCGTCGATACGAATCGCGAAACACTCCGTCTCGTCCGCGCCACGTCCAAGGACGACCTCGTCGCGCGCCTCGACGAAGTGTTCACTCCCGACGCGTATGCCGCGCGTCGCGAGACCTTCCTCTCGCTCTGGTCGGGCAAAGCCCAGGTCGAAGGCGAGATCACCCTGCGCCGCCTCGACGGCGTGTTGCGCCGCGTATTCTTCCGCTGGTGGATGCCGGAACAGGATACGACCGGGCGTCGCGGCCATACGCAGATCGTCCTCGTGGACATCACCGACATCCGCACGGTCGAAGCCGAACTCGCCGCCGAACGCGAACGCCTCCGCGTCACCTTGCGCGCGATGGCGGAAGGACTGCTCACGACCGACACCGATGGCATCGTTCAATTCATCAATGAAGCCGCCGAACGCATGACCGGCTGGACCGCCGGTTCCGCGATCGGCCGTCATGTCGATGAACTCGCGCAGCTTCGACACGAAAAAACCCTCGCGCTTTCCACCATCCCGCTGGGTCGCTCGATCGCCGAACATCGTGTAGTGGAATTTCCACGACAGACCTCGCTCATCGGCCGCAACGGCGTCTCCAGCCTCGTCGATGGCCGCTGCGCACCGATGCACGATCTCAGCGGCCGCGCCATCGGCGCCGTGGCGGTGTTTCACGATGTCACCGAACGCGCGCGCTACGAAGCCGAGCTGCTGCGCTCCTCGAAACTCGAATCCGTCGGCATCCTCGCCGGCGGCATCGCGCACGATTTCAACAACCTCCTCACCGTGGTCATGGGCAACGTCACCCTGGCGATGCTCGACTCCACGATCAACGACGCCGTCGGCCGCTGGCTCGAGGAAGCCGAGCGCGGGGTGTTGCGCGCCCGCGATCTCACGCAGCAGTTGCTCACGTTTGCCAAAGGCGGCGAGCCCGTGCGCAAAACCGTGCGTCTCCCTGAAGTCGTTCGCGAAGCCGCCGAGTTTGCGCTTCACGGCGCGAAGGTTCGCTGCGAATTCGACATGGCGCCGGACCTGTGGCCCGCCGATGTGGACAAAGGCCAGGTTGGCCAGGTCGTGCAAAATCTCGTGATCAACGCGACGCAGGCGATGCCCGAAGGCGGCATCATCCGCGTCGCCATTCGCAACGAAGACAACCCGCAGCGCGGCACACTCAACCTGCTTCCTCAAGGCCAGTACTTGCGCCTCTCGATCGCAGACAGCGGTGTAGGCATTCGCGCGGATCACCTCGCGCGCATTTTCGATCCTTACTTCACGACCAAGCAGTCCGGCAGCGGCCTCGGTCTCGCCACGGTTTATTCGATCGTGCGCAAACATCTCGGTCACATCGAAGTCGATTCCGTGCTCGGCAAGGGCACCACCTTCACGATCTGGCTCCCCGCCGCTCCCCACGACCAGCCGCCTCCGACCGAGACCAACACCACCCTGCCCAACATGACGGGCCGGCTGTTGTTCATGGATGACGAAGCCACCATCTGCCAGATGGCCAAGACTCTCCTCGGCCGCCTCGGCTTCACCGTCGTGACCGCGCCCGATGGCTCATCCGCCGTCGCCGCCTACAAGGAAGCGAAAAAATCGAACGCCCCCTTCCGCCTCGTCATCATGGATCTCACCGTGCCCGGCGGCATGGGCGGACTCGAGGCGATGGAAGAGTTGCGCGTCTTTGACCCCGAAGTCGTCGCCATCGTTTCCAGCGGTTATTCGAGCGACCCGGTCATGGCCAATTACCGTAATCACGGCTTCCGCGGCATGGTGCCCAAACCCTATAAAATCGCGGACCTCGCCCGCGCGATCCGCACCGTGCTTTCCGAAGTGGAGTCAACCCGCGAAAATCATCGCGCCGGCGGAGCCCATGCCCAACGCAACGGAACCAACGGCACTTCGCCAGGAAAGAACGCTCCGCCGCACGCGTAGTGGAATTCCAACTACGCACATCGATCGCAGCACCGCATGATGACGCTTCATAACCTGATGCTCGCCCCGCCGCCGCTGTCGCTGGCCGTCGCCGAAAGTCTCACCGCCGGGCATCTGCAAACGCGCATCGGTGCGATTTCGGGAGCGTCGCGATTTTTCCGCGGTGGCGTGACCGCCTATTCGCTCGAAGCCAAGAGCCGCCTGCTGGGCGTGCCCTCTTCGCTCTCCATTCCGGTCAACGGCGTCTCCGCCGAGGTCGCCACCGCGATGGCCCGCGGCGCCTGCGCGCTGTTCGACAGCGACATCGGTCTCGCCACCACCGGCTACGCGGAATCCTCGCCGGAACACAGCGTTTCGCAGCCATTCGCCTGGTGCGCGCTCGTGCATCGGCAGGAGGCGGATCGCGATCTCATCGTGCACGCGACCCGCATCGATTGTCCGGGCCTCGACCGCGTGGCGGTGCAGCAACGCGTCGCCGACGCTGCGTTCGCCAGCCTGGTTTCTTATCTGCGCAAACTCCGTCGCACCGGAGCCTGAGCGCGGCTCAGAGCAGGAACTGCCCTGCCGCGGCAGCGAGCACGACCACCAGCCACGCCGGCATCCGGAAGCGTTCGAGCAGGACAAGCGCGACCAGCGCCGCCACAACATCGATCGCGTTGGTGATGCCGCTCGTGCCCACCGGATGATAAAGCGCTGCGAGCAGCACGCCGACCACCGCGGCATTGGCTCCACGCAGCGCCGCCTGCATCCAGACTTTGCCTCGCAGCAATTGCCAGAACGGCAGCGCGCCTCCGATCAACAGCCACCCCGGCAAAAAGAGCGCGAGCAAACAGCCCACGCCGCTCAACCACGCCAGCGGGCCACCATCGATCGCCGTGCCGAGATAACCCGCAAACGTAAACAGCGGTCCCGGCACGGCCTGCGCCGCGCCGTAACCCGCGAGAAACACATCGTTCGTGATCCAGCCCGGCACCACCACCTCCGCGTGTATCAGCGGCAGCACTACATGCCCGCCGCCAAACACCAGCGACCCCGCCCGATAAAAACCATCGGCCATTTCCACGAAGCGCCCACCTGTCGTTTGCGCCAGCAGGGGCAGGCCGAGCAACAGCACGGCAAACATCGCCAGGGTCGCCAACGCCCACGCATGATGCCCCGACAACTTCGCCGCCGCCGGAGCCGATGGCATCAGCCCACCGCGATAAATCAGCCAGCCAGCCAGCGCCCCCGCGACGATCACCGCCACTTGTGTCCACGCTTCCGGCACCGCGATCACCACGCCGGCCGACACCAGCGCCAGCACGAGGCGCGCGGCGTCGGGACAAAGTTTTTTGCCCATGCCCCACACCGCCTGCGCGACCACCGCCACCGCCGCCAGTTTCAATCCGTGCAACCAACCCGCACCGCCAAGATCGCCTAGCGAGGCCACGCCATACGCGAACAGAATCATCAACACCGCGGACGGCAGCGTGAAACAAAACGATGCGAGCACCGCACCGGCCAGGCCCGCGCGGCCCATCCCAAGTCCAAACACCGTCTGGCTGCTCGCCGGTCCCGGCAAAAACTGGCACAACGCGACGAGGTCGGCATACGCCTCTTCGCTCAACCAGCGCCGTTTCACCACGCACTCATCGTGAAAATAACCGATGTGCGCGACCGGTCCGCCAAACGACACACAGCCGAGCTTGAGAAACGTCGCCGCCACTTCGCGCAAGCGCCCGCTCTTGGACACAGGCGGAGATGCGGATGCTTCGCTCATGCGGACGGGGTTTTTGCGCGGTCTATTCGAGCCCGCGTGCTTCCAGTTCATCTTCGTCCCAACCGAAATAATGGCCGAGCTCGTGCAGGTAAGTGATGCGTACTTCCTCCCGAAAAACCGCCGGATCACCCTCCGCGAAGTCGAAGATGTTTTCCAGAAACAACAGGATCTGCGCGGGCACGGGATTCCCCTCGCCCGAAGCCATCCCATGCGGATCGCCGACAAACAACCCCAGGATATCCGGCTCGAATTCTTCGCCCAGGATCTCATCGCTAGGCCAGTCGTGAAACACCACCGGCAGCGCATCCGCCGCATCGCGCAGCGCCGCCGGCAAACGACGCCGGGTCGCGGCGACGGTTCGTTCGGCTTCGTTGGCGAGTTGGGCAAAGGTCATGACGTTTCGAGGAAACCTCGGAGGTGCGGCAGCGTCTCGTTGTGGGTCCTAGTTCCCGTTCAGGAAACCAAAAACATACTCATGAAAGCCACGAAAAGCGCCCTCCTCGCGCTCGCTCTCGTCAGCGGCCTCGCCGCTCCGTCTCTCCTCGCCCAACCGCCCGAAGGCCGCCCCGGCGGACCGCGTGCCGAGATGCGCGTCGAAGACCGTGTCAAACAACTCGGCGAAGCCCTCGCGCTCACCGAAGAACAAAAAGAAGCCTTGAAGCCCATCCTCGAGGAAAGCGCCACGGAGATGCGCAAGCTCTTCGAAGATCGCTCCGGCGATCGCGAAGCCCGTCGCGCCAAGGTCATGGAGCTTCGCGAAAAAACCAACGCGAAGATCGCCGCACTTCTCACCGATGAGCAGAAGGCGAAGTTCGCCGAGCTCAACAAACGCGGCCCCGGCGGTCCCCGCGGCGAACGTCCTGCACGCCGCAGCTCGGCCGAATAAAACCTCTGACTCCCTCACACCCATCCAACGCCGGCCGCCTTGCGCGCGCCGGCGTTTTTTTCGGCACACCGCCGCGCTTGCCAAGTGCCCCACGCCGCATTTGTCACTTTTCAGGCGCGAATCGGGAGGGAAATCACCGGCGGTCCATGGCGGACGCGCCACTTCTCGCGTCGCGCGCCTACCCCAACATGAATACCCTGAAACGTCTCCTGCTCGCACTGGCGCTGGCCACGGGTCTTTGCGCGCAGATCCACGCGGAAACAGCGGATAAACCTGAAAAAGCCCCGCGCGTCAGCCGCGTCGAAAAACTCGCCGCCGCACTCGCGCTGACCGATGAGCAAAAGGTCCAGGTCGCCGCCATCTACAAGGAGGAGAACGCCGCTCTACGCCTGATCAGCGACGACCAATCGCTCGACCGCTCCGCGAAAATCGCGCGCAACCGCGAGATTCGCGAATCTCATGCCGCGCGTATCCGAAATATCCTTACGCCTGAACAGCAGGAACGTTTCGACGCGCTGCCGAAAGGCCGCGAATCCACCGCCGAGAAAAAGGCGGCCGACGCCAGCTAAGCGTCACGCAGTTCTTTTCATGATGGACGCCCCGCCGCGCGCGGGGCGTTTTCGTTTTCGACAGCCGCGATCCAGCCGCGCAGCCTCCCGCGTTTTATGAATCGACCGCGCGCAGTCATCGCCGGCGGCGGCGCCGCTGGTTTTTTCGCCGCCATCACCTGTGCGGAAGCCAATCCATCGTGCGAAGTCATTCTCCTCGAGGCGTCGCCCGCGCTGCTCGCGAAAGTGAAGATCTCCGGCGGCGGTCGCTGCAATGTCACCCACGCGTGCTTCGACCCGCGCGAACTCGTGAAACGTTATCCCCGCGGCAGCCGCGAACTGCTCGGCGCATTTCACCGCTGGCAGCCACGCGATACCGTGGAATGGTTCGCCGCGCGTGGCGTCGCCCTCAAAACCGAGTCCGACGGCCGGATGTTTCCGACGACCGACGATTCTCAAACCATCATCGATTGTCTGCTCGGTGCCGCACGCGCCGCGGGCGTGCAGATCCGCACGCGTTGCGCCCTCACCGCAATCACGCCCGACCAAACTTCCGGCGGTTACTCGCTCACACTCTCCACCGGCGAAACACTCGCCTGCGACCAGCTCCTCCTCGCGACCGGCGGACCGAAAGCCGCGCCATCGCTCGCAGCGCAACTCGGCCACACCGTCGAGCCGCCAGTGCCGTCGCTGTTCACCTTCAATCTCACCGATCCGCGTCTTGAAGGACTCGCCGGACTCGCAGTGGCCGACGTGATCGCGAGCATTCCCGACACCTCGCTGCGCGAAGCGGGGCCGCTGCTCGTCACGCATTGGGGAGTGAGTGGTCCGGCGATCTTGAAACTCTCCGCATGGGGCGCACGCGAACTCCATGCTCGCGACTATCGCTTCACCCTGCGCGTGAACTGGCTCGGCGGAAAAACGTCCGACGAAACCCGCGCCGAACTCACCGCCGCCCGCGCCGCCCATCCCCGGCGTCAGGCGGCGACGTCCAATGCGTTTGCCGCGATCCCTCAACGCTTGTGGGAACGTCTCGCCGCCGCCGCGGGCATTCCGCCCGCCACCGCCTGGACCGCTGTATCCAACGAGAAAATACACGCGCTCGCCGCGCAGCTCACCGCCTCGGAGTTTTCAGTCACAGGCAAGAGCACCAACAAGGATGAGTTCGTCACCTGCGGTGGTGTGAGACTGAGCGAGGTCGATTTCAAAACCATGCAAAGCCGGCTGCATCCCGGCATTTATTTTGCGGGTGAAGCGCTCGACATCGACGGGATCACCGGCGGCTTCAATTTTCAGGCGGCATGGACCACCGGCCGCCTCGCCGGGCTGGCGATGGCGGCGGAGTGATCAAAACAAACGGCGCGCCCCGGCAAGATCGCGCTCGAGCTGCGCCAGATAAGTGATGCGCGGCACTTCCCGCGCGCCGAGCCGTGTCATATGCGGCGTGATCTGCTGGATATCCATCCAGCCGAGGCCGCGCGCTTGGAGATGTTTCGCGAGAAAAACCACCGCGAGTTTCGAGGCGTTGTCCTCATGATGAAACATGCTCTCGCCGCAAAAAACCCCGCCCGCATCGACTCCATACAAGCCGCCGATCAAAACCTCGTCGCGCCACACCTCGATGCTGTGCGCCACGCCGGCGCGATGCAGTTTCGTGTACGCCGCCACCACGGCAGGCGAGATCCACGTGCCTTGCTGACCCGGTCGCGGCGCTTCTGCGCACGCCGCGATCACCTGCGCAAACGCGCGGTCGATCGTGCACATAAAACCGCCGCGTTTCATCGCTTTCGCGAGCGTTCGGCCCGGTGTGAGTTCGGAAAAAATCAACACCGCGCGCGGATCGGGTGAACACCACGGGATCGGTTCGTCGCTTCCGCCCGGCCAGGGGAAAATGCCCGCGCGATAAGCCGCGCGCAGATTGTCCACGGTCAATGCCGACGCATCCGTCCAGACGATCTCCTCGGGCCCGAAGGCGATTTCGCGGAGGCTGGGAAACGTGAGTCGCATCGATGACGTGGAGAGCTGCTGGAGCGTCGATCCACAGAAGCGCCCGGGCGGCGACGCATCTTATTCGCGCTTCAATTCGCGCCCCATGAGCGCGGCGAGCACATGCACGGGCGGCTTGCCATCGCGCAACATCGCGCGCGTTTCACGCAGGATCGGCGCGTCGATGCCGCGCGCATCACACAACTCGCTGAACGACTCCGCGGTCTTGAATCCTTCAACGACGGTCTTGCGGCCCGTCAGCAATTCCGCGGCGGTGCGCCCTTCACCGATGCGCTGTCCAAATTCGCGATTGCGGCTCCAGTCACCGTGACACGTCGCGACAAGATCGCCGAAGCCGCTGAGCCCGTAGAACGTCTCCGGACGTGCGCCGAGCGCCGTGCCAACGCGCACCATTTCGGCCAGCGCGCGTGTGAGCAGCGCGGCCTTCGCGTTGTCGCCGAGCGTGAGTCCGTCGCAGCAGCCCGCGGCGATCGCGTAAACATTTTTGAGACATCCGCCGATCTCGACGCCGGCGACGTCGTCGGTCGTGTACACACGCAAGGTCGGTCCGCTGAGCGCCGCTTGAAGCGCGTTGGCAAAATCGTTGAGATGCGAGACCGCGAGCGTCATCGCGGCGGGCAGGCCGCGCGCGAATTCAGCCGCATTGGTCGGCCCGGTGAGCGCGCCCGCGGCATATTGCGGAAGCGTTTCGGCGATGATCTCGGTGGCGCGCAGGTGCGTGCCGGCTTCGAGACCTTTCGACAGGCTCACGACGAAGCGAAGCTGCGTCGCAAGCGAAAGATTTTCGCGGATGCGTTCGCAGGTTTCGCGCAATGCCTGCGAGGGACACGCGAGCAGAATCACCTCGGCCTCCATGAGGACCGGCGTGAGTTCGTGTCCGATCTGAATGCTCGGTGGCAGCGGCAGGCCGGGAAGATAGTCGGTGTTTTCGCGCGCGGAGGAAATGGCGAGCGCCTGCTCAAAACGTCGCGGACAAAGCGTGACGGTGTGATTGAGACGGCTGAGGTGGATCGCAAACGCCGTGCCCCAGGCACCGGCTCCGATGATGGCGAAATTCATGAGAGGAAAGATAGGCGGAGTTTAACCGCGAATGCACGCTAATGGACGCGAATGACTGCGGCGTCTGGCAGAATTTTCAACCACTCATGGCCACTGAGGGGCACTCATGATGGAGAATCAAAAGCGGTCGAAGAGGGCCCAGTGAACATACGTGTTTCTCAGCGGTTCATTCACTCCGGAAATTTCCGCGTGCGGACGGCGTCGGTGTAGGCGGCGAAACCGGCTTTGATCTGCGCGCCGGCGTCGGCGAATTGTTTCGCGAACGCGGGCACATAACCGGACGTGAGGCCGAGCATGTCGGTGTACACAAGGATCTGTCCGTCGCAGTGCGGGCCGGCGCCGATGCCGATGACCGGCACGCTGACTTCGGCGGAAATTTTTCGCGCGACTTCCGCATCGGTGAGCTCGATCAACAACGCGAAGACACCGGCTTTTTCGAGCGCGCGGGCATCGGCGAGCAACGACTCGGCTTCAGCGGGATTGACACCAAATTTTTTATAGCGACCGAGTGCGTGCACTTGCTGCGGCTTCAGGCCGATATGGCCCCAGACCGGCACACCGGCTTCGACGAGCCGCGCGATCGTCGGTGCGAGTGCGGCGCCGCCTTCGATCTTCACGACCTCGGCGCCGGCTTCCTGCATGAGCCGCTGGCAGGCGCGCAGCACTTTTTCGAAATCGTAGTGCGCCTCGGCGAAAGGCACGTCGGCGGCGATCAGGGCGTCGGGTTTCGCGCGCGCAACCGCTGCCGTGTGATGGCAGATCATGTCGAGCGTCACCGGCACCGTGGTGTCGAAACCGAGGTGCACGTTGCCGACGGAATCCCCGACGAGAATGACGTCCACCCCGGCTTCGCTGGCGAAACGCGCGATGACCGCATCGTATGCGGTCACGGCGACGATCGGGCGCTGGCCTTTGAGCTTACGGAGCGTGTGAACGGTGGTTTTCAATGCGTCGAAGTCGGAAATTTTTTAACCTCGGAGGCACAGAGGAGACAGAGGAAAACCTCGGAAGAGGTGGATTGTTCTCCGTGAGCTCTGTGTCTCTGTGGTTCAAAACCTCACTTTAAGAATGCCGGGATTTTTTCGTTGGCGATGATGGTTTCGAACGTCTCGCGTGCGTTCACGAGTTCGAACTTGGACCCTTGCACGAGCACTTCGGCAGCGGTGCCGCGGGTGTTGTAGCGGCTGGCCATGGCGAAGCCGTATGCACCCGCGCTCATGAACGCGATGCACTCGCCCTCGCCCACTTGCTGGAGTTGACGATCCTTCGCGAAACAATCGCCGCTTTCGCAGATCGGGCCGACGATGTCGGCGACGAGCGCAGGGCGGGTCGTGTCGCGATGGAGCGGCACGATTTCGTGATAACTTTCGTACATCGCGGGGCGCACGAGATCATTCATCGCCGCATCGACGATGAGGAAATTCCGGCCCTGGCCGCGCTTCAGATATTCGACACGCGAGAGCAGCACGCCGGCGTTGCCGACGAGATTGCGGCCGGGCTCGAGGAGTATTTTGAGACCGAGCGGCTTGAGCATCGGGAGGAGCGCGGCGCCGTAAACTTCGGGCGTGAGCGGACGTTGTTCCGCCGGTTGATTGTCCCACCAGGCCTGCTGACCCGAGGCGAGTGCGTCTTTGTACACGATGCCGATGCCGCCGCCGATGGAGAAGTAAGTGATCCCATACTTCGCTTTCAATTCGGCGACGAAGGGAATGACTTTTTCCACCGCCTCGACGAAGGGCGCGACTTTGGTGAGCTGCGAGCCGATGTGCATCTGCACGCCGCGGATCTCGATATTGGGAAATTTCGCGGCGGCTTCATAGGCGGCGGCGGCGAACTTCAGCGGAATGCCAAACTTGTTGTCGCTCTTGCCTGTGGTGATCTTGGCATGCGTGTGCGCATCGACGTCGGGATTGATGCGGATCGCGATCGGCGCTTTCACGCCCAGCTTGCCGGCGACGTGGTTGATGCGGGCGAGCTCGGGCTCGCTCTCCACGTGGAAGGCGAAGATTTCGTTTTCGAGCGCGAGTTTGATCTCGGCCTCGGTCTTGCCCACGCCGGCGAAAACACTGCGCTTCACCTCGGCACCTGCGGCGAGCACGCGACGCAGTTCTCCGCCACTCACCAGGTCAAACGCCGCGCCCAGATTCGCGAAGTGGCGCACCACCGCGAGGTTCGAGTTGGCCTTCATCGCATAGCAGATCTGCAGGTCGATGCCGCTGAGGCTTTGCGCGAGACGCGTGTAGTTGTCGGCGAGCGTCGCCGCCGAATACACGTAAGTGGGAGTGCCGTAGAGCTGGGCGATCGCGGCGAGATCGACGGATTCGCAATGCAGGTGCTGGCCGACGTAGTGGAAGTGATGCATGGGCAAAAATGCGTGAAAAGTGCGGACGCTGCGTATTTCACGTTGAAAAAACGAACCTATTTTGCCGATAGGATACGAACCGCTACGCAATGATCCGTGTATTCAAAAATCTGTTTCACCGCCCGGCCATCAAAATGGGCCGCGTTGACAACAGTCGTATCCACACGACGCGCCTGCGGAACGCCCAGTTTGTGAGCTTCATCTCGGAAAGCGGCAGCCTTCAGCCCTTCAGCACGGACCGCTACGATGCGCGCCTGCGCCGCCGCAAGATGATCAAGGCCGTCCTCGCCACAAGCGTCGCCGCCGGAGCCGCTTGGGTCCTTCTCGAAAGCGCCCACGCGCTGACGATGTTCTGATTTTTCTTTGCCTGGTTAACGTAAAGCCGGACCTCTCGAGTCCGGCTTTTTTGTGCTGGCAACTGGGTCCGCGCGGAAACGCAGGCCCGCTCCCGTGGCGTCAGGTGGCCTCGGGAAGCGCGTCGGCCTCGCCGAGTTCGCGCGGACGGTGAATCTTTTCCTTTCGATGGCTGTGCCGCTTCCGCAGCAGACCATCGAGTTTATCCACCAGGAAATCGACCGCCTTGTAGGCGTCATCCTCGGCGACCGAGGCGACCAAATCGGGACCGGTGATCTCGATCTGGCCCTTGACCACGAAGCGCGTGTTCACGTCGCGGGTCTTGTCGTGTTCGATATCGATGCGCAGCCGGATAATGTGGTCGTCGTGTCGGAACAGGCGGGCTGTTTTTTCGACGACGGCATTACGGAGGGCGTCAGTCATTTCGAGGTGAATCCCGCGGACAATCAGGCGGTCCGCGGCCGATGAAGGGGTTTCGTTATTAATCATCGCGTAGGGTTTCGTCCAAAAAGATGGCGGAGTTGTTCCGCCACCGGCAGTTCAAACCATCGGTCGCTTGATTAAAGAAGCGAATCTAACGCGAAGAAAACTCACCGCTTCTTGTTAAGCGCGGCGCTGAGCCAATCACCTGAAAGCGATCTTCAGCGCTGCTCGTAACTATGCATCCGTGATTTAAGCGCCTCGTTTTCGACCCTCAAATCACGCAAGGACTTCTCCTGCGCAATGAGGTGTAAGGTCAGCTCCTCCACCTTGGCAAGAAGGGCTGCTTGTACCTCGACGATATTCACGCCTTTCTCAGCGACTTCAGTAGCAGAGGGAACGCCGGGCAGGTGTTTTTTCTCCGCAATGTGCAGCTCGACCTCGGAAAGCGAGGCTAGGCGATAGCCGTCGGCAAAAACAAAGTCGGCCCAGCCCGTCGTTTCGACAATGATCTCTTTAGCTTTGATGGCACCGTTCACGGAGAGTTTGTGCTGTGGGTTGGTTGTGCCAATACCGACGTTGCCGCCAAGGTCATTGAGGAAGGTGTTGGCGCTCAGTATGCGTAGGTTTTTGTACGTACTGGAGGAACGATCATAAACCTCCATGAGCGCAGAATTTGAGCTATTGCTCGGCGCAAGCTCCAACCCAACAGCGCCACCATCCGACACCACCAATTTGGCCCCAGGGCTCGTCGTGCCTATGCCGACATTGCCATTGAAAATATTATTTCCAGCCCACGCGTTGGCCCCATCGTTCTGATGTTGAGTGATCTCACCCCAAACCGAAACCTTACGATGAGTACCATCCGTTCTCGAACCTACGATATTCAGCCCTTGGGCATGCATACCTACCGCTAGCTTTCCATCATCGGCATTTAGCTCCCCTGAATAAGGGAACCGCAAAAAATATGAAGACCTGATATGTTGATTTCCCGCCAAATCCAAGCGGACCTCAGGAGCGGCCGTGCCGATGCCAACATTCCCCGAAGTACCCAAGTGCATCACATGATTGAACGCACCTAGCTGCTTGGGCGAACTGCTCCCGCCCCAGTTGATACCCCAAAAATCCAGACTTCCATACCCACCACTGTGCATGCTGAGAACCATGCCAGTTCCCACGGAATGAACAGGGGCATAAGTACCATCATCAGCGAAAATATAGGCATTCCAGCCTATGGATGAGGCATTATTAATGTCTTCCCGCTCATTGATTTCAAGATAGTCACCAAACCGTGCGCCATTTCCTGCGCCTAGATGTCCCCCAATATCTAGCCGAGAACGCGGCCATACAGTGCCTATGCCTACGTTACCGGCACTGGGGAAAGTGTTCGTCTGCGAGAAACCGGTATCCGTCAAGAATACCGCTAGGAGCACGTATCGACAAACTTGTATATTCATGTTATGATTTTACTTTAATGCAAAAAGAAAAAGTAGACTTGAGCAGGGGGCCACAACGAGGCAGAATTATTTTAAAGCCAGCGATGCTATTTACAAATATCAATTCGTGAAGTTAAGCGGTAAATCCGAAAAACAGATCAACCAATTACTGACGCATCACCTGTGTATACTACGCAGATCATGCAGCGCGGAACGCAGTTTCGCCTGATCATCTCTCAACGCCTGGTTCTCCACCTTTAAAGCCTGAAGAGATTTATCCTGAGAAATTAAATGGAGTGTAAGCTCTTCTACCTTGGCGAGAAGGGCTGCCTGCATTCGCTCGACATTAACACCGCTCTCTTCAATCTCCACAGCGGAGGGGATGCCGGGCAGATGCTTCTTTTTGGCGATATGTGCTTCAACTTCAGCGAGCGAAGCCAGCCTGTAGTCATCGGCAAACACATAATCGGCCCAACCAGTAGCCTCAACGATCACCTCCTTGGCCTTAATAGTTCCGTTGACAGAGAGCTTATGCTGCGGATTGGTCGTCCCGATCCCTACATTGCCGCCAAGATCGTTGAGAAGCGTGTTAGCGCTGAGTATCCGAAGATTTTTATATGTGTCGGAAGACCGATCATAAACCTCCATGAGGACGGAATTAGTGGTATTATTCGGTGAAAACTCGAGCCCGATTGCGCCCCCATCCGACACAACCAGTTTTGCACTTGGATTGGGGGTGCCAACCCCCACGTGCCCTGTTTCATTCGAGACTGTAAGACCCGAGCCTGGAACCAGCTCTCCAGAGTTCATAAATCCACCCAACTGAACCCGATTATTGTGAGCCCGCAGAACGCCAACCCAATCCGACATCAATGCGTTGGGCGCGAGAATGCTTCCGTGCCCGATAAGAATCTGACCATGACCCGAGAACTGCCCCCCCGGGACAGCAAGCGGATCAACATTAAATGCCAGTGAGCGAGATGGAATATGCTCACCCAACCGCAAAACTCTATAGCTATCACTATATCCAAAGCTGGACTGCTGGACCCGAAGCTCGTCAGGGCCAACACCGATTACCCCATTTACGCTCAGTCGGTGCGAGGGATGTAAGGTACCTATACCTATATTTCCTGAGTTATCGATTCGCATTCGCACCGAAGCAGCCACGTCATCATAAAGCTGAAACCCTCCAGAAACACCTACACTTGGACCAATCCGAAAACTGTTCCCCGATGAATCTTTTAATTGAAGCGGATCGAAAGCATCCCCGATGATGGTCAACTTTGCACTAGGGCTTAATGTCCCAATCCCCACATTTCCCGAGTCTTGAATATGATTCGTTTGTGTAAATGCCGGGGACGCCAACAGAACTGAAAACGCAATAAAACAACGTAGTAGTAGCATAATTTAGTTGGTTAAGCACACGCATACGATGATCGCCTCCGCGAAACCTCACCGCCACAAACACTGGAAAGAAAACTATGTGCAATGGCAATCACGCAGATAAAGCCACCTTGCTTGAGGAGCCGGAGTCTCCCGTTCAAAGCCGCTGGACGCGGCATAACTAATCAAACGTAAGATCAAATCCGTCTAAAGTAGCATTCAATGCTGTTCGCAAGCAGCTATGCGCGCCTTGAGTGCCTCATTCTCAGCCCCCAGATGAAGGCAGTGACTTTTCCTGCGCAATGAGGTGTAAGGTCAGCTCCTCCACCTTGGCAAGAAGGGCTGCTTGTGCCTCGACGATATTCACGCCTTTCTCAGCGACTTCAGCAGCAAAGGGAACGCCCGGCAGGTGTTTTTCTCGGCGATGTGCGCTGCGACTTCAGAGAACGGTGTGAAGCGGTAGTCGTCGGCGAGAACGTAATCGGACCACTCGGCGGTTTCAACAATGGCCTCCTTGGCTTTGATGGTGCCGTCGACGGAGAGTTTGTATTGGGGATTGGTCGTTCCGATGCCGACATTGCCAGAAGTATCGAAGCGGACACGTTCTGCCGTGTTGGTATATAACGTTAGCGCAGCCCAAGGCGATGCAGACGGTCGAAGGATTCCAATTGCCCACCTGCGCGGTGGCTTTTGGGGGGACGAAAAATGCCGGCAAAGTCTTGGGACGCGATGCTGCCGCCGGTGGATCGACGGAGGGGTAAAAGCCGGGCCGGGGGCACGCACGCCACAAGCATCGCGCGAGCTTTTATATCGCGCAGAAATTCAGAAGGGAGAGACATGAAGCCTCTCCCACCAGCCCCAGCCTCACCGCTTCTTGTTAAGCGCGGCGCTGAACCAATCACCTGAAAGCGACTGCTGCGAGCGGGGGGCACCGCCGCCCCCCTGCCCTTGGCGCGAGCCGCCGCCGGGCGACGAACGCGGCCCGCCGCCCGCGCCGCTCTTGGCGCCGATCTCGGGACGGCTGCGCATGGAGAGCGCGATGCGTTTACGCGCGAGATCGACCTCCGTGACCGTGACCGTGACCTTCTGGGAAACTTTCACGACTTCGGCCGGATCTTTCACGAACGTGTCCGCAAGCTGGCTCACGTGAACGAGCCCGTCCTGGTGCACGCCGATATCCACGAAGGCACCGAACGCAGTCACGTTGGTCACGATGCCCGGGAGCTTCATGCCGGGCCTGAGATCCTCGGGTCTGTTCACGCCTTCGGTGAACGAAAACGCCTCAAATTTCTGGCGCGGATCGCGGCCAGGTTTCGCGAGCTCGGCAAGGATGTCGGTCAGCGTCGGCAGGCCGACTTTTTCGGTGACGTAGTTCTCGAGTTTGATCTTCGAGCGGAGCTTCGCGTCACCCATCAGGTCGGCAACGGTCACGCCGAGATCGGCGGCCATTTTTTCCACGATCGGATAACTTTCCGGATGCACCGCCGAGGCATCGAGGGGATTTTCCGCCGAGCGGATGCGCAGGAAGCCAGCGGCCTGTTCGTAGGCTTTCGGACCGAGCCCGGAGACTTCGAGAAGCTCTGCGCGCGAGGCGAACGGACCTTTTTCGTTGCGACGCGAGATGATCGCCGCGGCCGTGCGCGCGTTGAGGCCGGACACGTAACTCAGGAGCTGTTTCGAGGCGGTGTTCACTTCCACACCGACGCCGTTCACCGAAGAAATCACGCAGTCATCGAGCGAGCGTTTGAGAGCGTTTTGATCGACGTCGTGTTGGTACTGGCCGACGCCGATGGATTTCGGGTCGAGCTTCACGAGTTCGGCGAGCGGATCCATGAGACGACGGCCGATGGAAACAGCGCCGCGCACGGTGATGTCGTGATCGGGAAACTCTTCGCGGGCGACCTCGCTGGCGGAGTAAATCGACGCGCCGGATTCATTCACCATGACGACGGGAATCGATCCGGGCAGTCCGAGTGAACGTACGAACGCTTCCGTCTCGCGGCCGGCAGTGCCGTTGCCGATGGCGATGGCCTCGATCTGGAAAAACTTCACGAAGCCGGAGAGTTTCTCTTTCGCCTCCTCGGTCTTGAGCGCGCCCTGATCGGGATAAACGACGTCGTTGTGCAGCAGTTTTCCCTGACGATCGAGGATCACGCATTTGCAGCCCGTGCGGAAACCAGGGTCGATCGCGAGGACGTTTTTCTGACCGAGCGGCGACGCGAGGAGGAGTTCGCGGAGATTTTCGGCGAAGACCTTGATGGCAGTTTCGTCGGCCTTCTTTTTTCCGTCGAGCCGCATTTCCGTCTCCATCGCGGGAGCGAGCAGGCGCTTGAAACTATCTTGCACGGCGAGTCGCACTTGATCGGCACACGGCGATGGTCCGCGCACAAACATCGGCTCGATTTCGGCGAGCGCCGCGGTCTCGTTGACCGTGATGCGCATCATGAGGAAGAGCTCTTTTTCGCCGCGGCGCATCGCGAGGATGCGATGACTCGGCGCCTTCGCGAGCGGTTCGCTCCAGTCGAAGTAGTCTTTGAATTTCGCGCCCTCGGTTTCCTTGCCTGCGATGAGTTTCGAGGTGATGACGGCGTCTTTTTGATAGAGCGCGCGCAACTTGGCACGGGCGGCGGCATCGTCGCTCACGCGCTCCGCGAGGATATCGCGCGCGCCGGCCAGCGCCTCGTCGGCGGAGGCGATGGTGGACTTCACGTTCTTGCCATCGTCGGCCGTGTATTCACTTCCTACATACGGTTGCACGGCGGCGGCGAGATCGGTGGCGGGATCCTGCGCCCAGATGAGCTCGGCGAGCGGCTCGAGGCCTTTCTCCTTCGCGATGGTCGCGCGGGTGCGTTTCTTCGGACGGAATGGCAGGTAAATATCTTCGAGCGCAGTGAGCGTCTCGGCGGCGGCGATCTTCTTGGCGAGATCGTCCGTGAGCAAATTGCGCTCTTTCAGCGAGGCGACGATGGCGGCGCGACGGTCGTCGAGCGCGGCGAGGCTTTCGAGTCGGTCGCGAATCGCGGTGATGGCCACTTCGTCGAGTTCGCCGGTCGCTTCCTTGCGGTAGCGCGCGATGAAGGGAACGGTGGCACCCTCCTTGAGCAGCTGGGCAGTCGTGGCGACTTGGTGAACTTTCAGTCCAAGCTCCTGCGTGATGCGGAGCACATGATCGGGATTCGGCAGATCCATTAGAAAATTGGGAGCCCGCCATAGCATGGCGCAGGGCGACACGGGCAAGTGTAAAGCTTCAGAGCCGCGGGCTATTCTCTTTTGCAGTCCCGGCTGAGGGATTGCCCTTAAAGAAAATAGGCCAAAACGCCCGGCCGCCGAACAAAGAAACCTCACGCCCACGAATCGGCTGCACTTCGGGATGGCAATGCCGTTTGAGAGGATGCGTGCGCCGTCCGTTCAAACGGTGGCTCACGATCTTCAGACAATGAACATCAAATCCATCCTCACTAAAACTCTAGCTTTGGGCCTGATTGCGGGCTCTCTGGCCGTCGCCAATGTTTCCGCCGCGGAGGAGGCTTTCGATGTGCGTCCCGTGCCGGTCAGAACCCCGCCGCCCCAATTCCCCTCCGACATGCAGCGCCAGGGCATCTCGGGTGTCGTCGCCGTTCGCGTCATCATCGACGAAAGCGGTTCCGTCGCCGATTGCTCGGTATCGAAATCCAGCCACGCCGAATTCGAGCAGGCAGCGATCTCCGCGGTCAAAAAGTGGAAGTTCAAACCCGCCAGCAAGGACGGCGTCGCCGTCAAAGCCAGCGTGGTCATCCCGATCAACTTCACGGTCGAGACCTGAGCGTCTCCCCGAGCGTTTTCTCAAGCCGGCGTCCTTTTCAGGCGCCGGCTTTTTTGTATTCAAAAAACGGCTACAACAACCCGCCCGCTCAGCGATACGGCTGATGAAGCTCCACCGGCTGCTTCGCGCGGGGACGCAGCTTCAGGTTCATCATCTCGACGCCGAGGGCGAACGCCATGGCGAAATAAATATAACCTTTCGGGATGTGACGTCCGAGCGATTCGCCCACCAGCATCACACCGATGAGGATCAGGAAACTCAGCGCCAGCATCTTCAGCGTGGGATGATTGTTCACGAATTTGCTGATCGCACCGGCAAACGCCAGCATGACACCGATCGAGATGACGACCGCGACGATCATCACCCAGAGGTGATCCGCCATGCCCACGGCGGTGATCACCGAATCGAGCGAGAACACCACGTCGATCGCCAGGATCTGCACGATCACCGAGGCAAACGATGTGGCCCGGCTGGGATTCGCATGACCATCCGCGCCTTCTAGTTTCCCGTGGATTTCGTTCACACTTTTCCCGATGAGAAAAAGTCCGCCCAGAAGGAGGATGAGACTTTTCCCTGAAATCGGCGCATCGAGCACCGGCAGCGTGAACAACGTGGAGGTGAGTCCCATCAGCCAGCTGATGCTGCAGAGCAGAAGGATGCGCGTCACCAGCGCCAGCGAAAGGCCGAGCTTGCGCGCGTATGCCTGGCGCTCGGGCGGGAGTTTTCCCGCGAGGATCGAGATGAAGATGACGTTATCGATGCCGAGCACGATCTCGAGCCCGGTGAGTGTGAGGAGTGAGATCCAGATTTGGGGGTCGGTTAACCAGTCCATGCTCCGCGAACTAGGCGGGAGCATTTTGCGCCGTCAACTGGCCGCGTATGATAAAACTCCGGGCACATCCCCGGCCGTGCTGTACAAAGAGTCCGTTTTCCGTAAGCGCGCTAACCGACCCAGCTCAACCCGAGCTGCAACCACAGCGGGATCGTGAACACGCCGAGCAAAGTCGTCCCGACCACTACGCGCACCGCCGTGAGCGAATGGCCGCCGTAGTGTTGCGCGATCACGATGAGCAAAATGCCCGTCGGCATCGCGCCTTGCACCACGAGGATGCGTTTCAGCTCCAACGTGCACGGGAGATAACGCGCGATCACGAGATACAGCAGCGGGAAAATACCGAGCCGCAGCAAACACGAGCCGAGCGACACCCGCGTGTCCCACAACGCCCGCGGCGCTCCGACATATTTCACCAGCGCGCCTCCGATCAGGATGAGGCCGAGCGGAATCGCACAGACCGCGGATTGGTGAATCACCTCGGTCACCGCGGCGGGTAAATGCGGACCGACATCGAGGAGATTTCCCGCCACCGCGATCGCGAGGCTCACGACGGGCGGATTCACCAACTTGCGCCAGCCCTCCTTCAGCGAGAGTCCGGACAACACAAAGATGCCCACCGTCCAGATCGCCGCTTCGCAGCCAACATTGTGAACCAACAAAAGCCCCACGCTCTCCTGCCCGAAGAGCGACGCCATGAGCGGAATCGGGATGTAACCGTAATTATTGATGCCAACCGCAAACGCGAAGGTGCGAAGTCCCGTGCCCTTTTTCAGTCCGAGCAGTTTCGCGCCCCACAATCCGAGATAGATGCAGGCCGACATCACCGCGAAGCCCATCAATGGCGCGAGCACCAGATTCGACGGGTCTTTCAGCGCCGCGTTGTTGAGCACGTTTTCGAAGATCAGGCAGGGGTACAGGAAGTTCACCACCATCTTCAGCAGGCTCGCGTCTGCCTCCTCGGTCAGCCAGCGCGCGCGCCGCAATCCCATGCCCACGCCGACCAAGGCGAAGACCGGCACGATGCTCAACAGAAGCTGCCAATACGAGAAGCTCATGAAAGGCCGGCATCGTCTCGCGACGTTTCCGCAAAGCAAAACAAAGAACGCCGCAGCTTACGTCAGACCTGCACCACGCCTTCGTATCCAGTCTGGCACGACAACAGCCCCCTAGTCGGGACGCCGACCCGTCACCGCCGCGGTGCACGTCGAAATGAAAAAGGACAATGCCGAAGCATTGTCCTTTCCGTGCGGTCAAACGGAGACGCGGGGTTTGCGCCTCCGTATTCTCCACGACTCGTTTCGCTCAGTGGCCGAGCCCGCCCGCCTGCTGCTCTTGGATGTACTCCTGCTTGAGGCCGAGTTTTTCGGGCGCGTGGAGCACGAGCATCTTCATGCGGATGTCCGACGGCACGTCCTTCGACGTGAGCTTCGACACCACGATCATCAAGCCGATCGCCAGCGGCACCGCCCAGATCGCGGGCTGTTCGCAGAGGATGCGCAGCAGAGGATGCGCCGCCCAGAAATCGTTCATGCCTTTGAATCCCGAAAAAAGTTTTCCCATCGGGCCGGGATCGACCGAGAGCGTGGCGAGATTCGTCACCGTCGCGGCGATCAACGCGCACAAACCGCCGGCGAGCATGCCCGTGGCGGCGCCTTTCATCGTCATGCCGCGCCACCACACACTCATGAAGAGCAGCGGGAAATAACTCGCCGCCGCGATCGCGAACGCCTGGCCGACCATGAAGTTGATCTCAAGCGGTTCCACGAAACACCCGAGCAACACCGCGACGCCGCCGATCAGCACCGCTGCCAGCTTGAACGCCCGCAGACGCTGCTCCTGGGTCGATTGCGGACGGAGGATGCGCCCGTAAACATCGTGCGCCAGCGCACCCGTCATGGAGACGAGCAAACCGCTGAACGTGCTCATGAACGCCGCAAACGCACCCGCGCAGGTGATGCCGCTCAAGACCGAGCCGAGCACGCCATATTTCTCCGCGATGAGCCGCGGCAGCTCGAGCACGATCTTGTCCGTGCCCTTCGCGCCGAGACCCGCGTATAACTCCGGCAGGAGATTGCGCCCGAGCACGCCGAACACCGGCGGAAACACATAAAACACGCCGATCAAAATCATCACCCACATCGTCGTGCGCTTGGCTGCGCCGCCGTCGGGATTCGTATAAAAACGCACGAGGATGTGCGGCAGCCCCGCCGTGCCGCACACCAACGCGATGATCAGCGAATACGTATAAATCAGCGAATACGGTTTCTCGTGTTTCTCCAGAAACGCGGCGCGTTCCTCCGCCGGCATCGCCCGCGCCGAGGCATTCACCGCCTTGGTGGTGAGCGGGCCGAATGGCGCGACCCACACATCGTCGCGCGGCGCTTTTTCCGTCAGCGGTTCACGCACCACATCGACGATCGGCGCGGCCGTCTCGACCGCGGTTTTATTCGCGCCGATATGGCTGCCGTAGCCGCCATACACCGCCATCACCACGAAGATCGGCACGCTGATCGCGAACATCTTGATCCAGTACTGAAACGCCTGCACGAGCGTGATGCCCTTCATGCCACCGAGCGCCACGTTGAGCGTGATCACGCCGCCCACCAGCACCACGCCGACCCAGTACGGCAGATCGGGAAAAATGTACGCGAGCGTCACGCCCGCGCCTTTCATCTGCGGCATCGTGTAGAAAAATCCGATGAACAACACGAAGCACACCGCGATCTTGCGAAACAGCGGCGAGTCGAAACGACCTTCCGCGAAATCCGGGATCGTGTACGCACCGAAGCGGCGCAACGGACCCGCGATGAACAAAAGTAGAAACAGATATCCACACGCGTAACACACCGGGTACCACAACGCGTCATAACCCGACGACATCACCATGCCAGCGATGCCCATGAACGACGCCGCCGACAGATATTCACCGGAGATCGCCGATGCGTTCCAGCCCACCGATACCGAGCGCCCCGCCACAAAAAAATCGCTCGCCGTCTTCGACGTCTTCGCCGATCGGAATCCCATCCACAACGTCACCGCGACCGTGATCGCGGAGAACGCCACGATCCAGCCATCGATCCGCGCTGCCTCCACCGCGGCCAGAATAAAGGAAGTCGTCACCATGGCTCAGCCCTTCCTTTCGTTTTCGACCTGCCGCACTTCCTGGTCTTCGAGACCGATCGAGCGCTTGATGAACACATACGAGATCACCCACACCACCGGGAAAAACACCACGCCGAGGATCAACCAGCTCAACGTGAAACCGCCCACCCGCGTCGCCATCAATTCGGGCGCATAATAATTCGCGAGCGGCAATCCGAGGAGAACGATTAAAAACGCCGCGGCACACGCGACGGAGAGCTGAAGCTGTCGGCGCATCAACAGAGCCAGAAACGACTCGCTATGCACCGGGTCCTGGGGGGGCGGGGTACTGGACGACATGCGAGCGCGAGATTGCGACGACCCTCTCGCTCGGCAAGTCGCAACCGCAAGATCCGCGCAACGCGCCGGACCGCTTATCACCAAAAGACATGGCTGCATCGCGCTTGGCCTCGCAGTGCTTTCAGCCAACGTCCGCCCCATGACCGACCGCTCCCTCGCCCGCGCCCGCCGCTTGCTTTGTGATATGCAGAGCCACATCCGCGATGTCCTCGTCGCCGCGCGCGCACGCGAGGCCGCCAGTTTTTCCCGCATCGCCGCCGTCACCGCGGCCGACACCATCTATCACGTCGATCGCATCGGCGAACACGCCATCGTCGCGTGGTTCGAAAAGCACTGGCCCAAAAGCTGGCCCGTCGAGCTCGTCATGGAAGGTATCGAAGATACGGATACACTCACCTACCCGCGCGGCACGCCTGTTTCCCAAACGATGTGGAAATGCATCCTCGATCCCATCGATGGCACGCGCGGGCTCATGTACGACAAACGCGCCGCGTGGATCCTCGCCGGGCTCGCCCCGCAACGCGGCCCGCGCACCGCCCTGCGCGACATCGTCGTCGCCGCCATGACCGAGCTGCCCACGAGCAAGCAGTGGCGCTCCGACCAATTCTCCGCCATCCGCGGACGCGGCCCGCGCGGCGTCATCGGCACCGCCCATGATCTGCGCACCGGCGAAACTTCACCGCTCGCCGTCCGCCCATCGCAAGCCCTCGATTTTCGGCACGGCTTCGCGTCCGTCGCGAAGTTTTTTCCCGACGGCAAAACCCTGCTCGCCCAGTTCGAGGAGAAACTCTGGGCCGCATTGCACGGGCCACCAGCGCCCGGCGGTTCGCCACTGATTTTCGACGATCAGTACATCAGCACCGGCGGACAGCTTCACGAACTCCTCACCGGCCGAGACCGGCTCATTGCCGACCTGCGGCCGCTGGTTTTCAAAAAACTCGGCCTCGCCTCGCCGCTGGTCTGTCATCCGTACGACATCTGCACGGAGATCATCCTCACGGAAGCCGGCGGCATCGTGGAGTATCCGTCGGGCGGATACATCAAGGCGCCGCTCGACACGACCTCGTCCGTTGCGTGGATCGGCTACGCCAATCCACACCTCGCACGTCTCGCGCGACCCGTGGTGAAACGTTTGTTGCGGGAATTATTCTGACGCCCGCCGCCGCCCCGTCATGCGGCGGCCTTCTTTGCCCGCGCATTTTTCGCACGGGTCGCGGCCACCTTCTCCGCGCGAAGGATTTTTCGCACGCGCCAGCGATATTCCGCCGCGACGATGTAACCGACGCAGCGCTCCGTGCCGCAACGGCAGGGGTGATCACGCCAGCTGTCGAAACCGTAGCGGTAATCGAAGCTCAGCTCCTCGCCTTCTGCGATCTCGCGCTTGGCGATGACCCAGATTTTGCCGCGAATGATTTCCGTGCGGCAGTTCGGCGTGCACGAATGATTGATGAGTCGCGCGGTATTCCACGCCATCGAGCCGTCGATATCGTAGCGCTTGTTGAGTTGAAAAATGTACACGCAGCCATCGCGTCCGCGCTCCTGCTTTTCGATGCGCGTCACTTCGCGGCGATCAGACTCCGCCTTCGTGATGTGTTCGCCCTCATACGCGATGATGCGCGTGTCGCGCGGGATGACTTTCGTCGCGTACAGACCGCGCCCGTGAATGGGCGAGCGATAGACCTTGGCCCACGGTGTGGTCGTCGGCTTGCGACGCGCGGTCTTCGCGGAAGATTTCGCCGTGCTGCGCGCCGGCGTGGAAGAAGAACGAGTGCTCATGTTTCAGGCGATTTCGAGACCCACCGGGCAATGATCGCTGCCCATCACTTCGGGGCTGATCCACGCGCGCTTCAGTGCCGGACGCAGCTTCTCGCTGGCCACGAAATAATCGACGCGCCACCCGATGTTCCGCGCGCGGCAGTTCATCATCTGGCTCCACCAGGTGTAGTGCCCCGGGCCTTTCTCAAACTCGCGAAATGTATCCACAAAACCACTCTCGAGCAGGCGCGTGAAATTCGTGCGTTCTTCATCGGTGAAGCCCGCGTTGCGGCGGTTGGTTTTCGGATTCTTCAGATCGATGTCCTGATGCGCGACGTTGAGGTCGCCGCAGAAGATCACCGGCTTCGTTTGCTCGAGTTTTTTCAGATAAACCAGAAACGCCGGATCCCATTCCTGGGTGCGATAGTCGAGCCGCGTGAGCCCGCGCTGCGAATTGGGTTGATAAACATTCACGAGATAAAAATCCGCGAACTCCGCCGTGATCACGCGACCTTCCTGATCATGCACCGGCACGCTCAGGCCGAGCGTCACCGACTTCGGCTTCACGCGACTGAAGATCACCGTGCCGCTATAGCCTTTCTTCACGGCGCTCGCCCAGGTGGCTTCGTAGCCAGTGGCCCAGCCCACATGCTGCACGTCGCCGGGATGACATTTTGTTTCCTGAAGGCAGATGACATCGGCATCCACTGCGGCCATGTAGTCCAGAAACCCCTTCTTCAACACGGCGCGCATGCCGTTCACATTCCAGGAAACTAATTTCATAAAATGGTGATCGTCGCGGGTCGCCCGCGCGCTTTCAACACCGGCGTTGCCCACCGCGTCCGGTTTCTCCACGTTCAACATTTTCATGCCCGCATTCAGCCATCTGCCACTCGGTCAGTGCATCCCCCCCGGGACACCTCACGCCGTCTCGGCCAGCCTGCCCACCATGCAGGCGGTGATCGGTTATGAGGAAAAAGATCCCGCCGTGACGCAGCACATGACCTCGGGTTATCCGCGGTTCGTGAAGCATCCGTATTTGAAAAAAACCGCGGCGCACATGCTTCGCGCCCTCGGACTCGAGGGCTGGCAGCTCTGGCCCACTGCCTCCGCCCGTGCCGCCGCGGCGCTGCGCGACTGGCTCGCGCCCGTCGAAGCGCGCGTGGTGGAACACGTCTGCGTGAGCGGCGTGGCCTTCCCCGCGAATCCCGAAACGTTCGCTCGCGCCAAGACCTTCCTCCAACACACCGGCGCACTGCTTTCCTCGCGCGAAGCGGAGGACTATCTCGTGCGCGTCGGCGAACTCGCGTCGCCCTTCGCCGAAACGACGTTTTCCGGTTACGCCGCGAGCCGCGTCAAAGGCGCCCTCGCCCGCGCCTATCACAACGCCGCGGCCGACGACATTTTTCTCGCCAACAGCGGCATGAACGCCGTGTACGCCGCCTTCCGCGCCGCCGATCAGCTCCAGCACGCACGCGGCCGCCACCTGTGGATTCAACTCGGCTGGCTGTATCTCGACACGATCGCGATCCTCCAAAAGTTCACGCATCAGCCCGCCCGCGATTACGTATCGGTGCTCAACGTCTTCGACCTCGAAGCACTGCGCCAGCTTTTCGCGGAACGCGGCGACGAGATCGCCGGCATCATCACCGAGATCCCGACCAACCCGCTCATCCAGACGCCGGACCTTCAGGAGATCTACGCGCTGTGCCGGCGTCACAGCGCCATCCTCATCGCCGATCCCTCGATCACCTCGCCGCTGAATGTGGACATCCTCCCGCACGTCGATGTGGCCGTAAACAGCCTCACGAAATACAGCGCGTCCGAGGGCGATGTCGTCGCGGGCGCGATCGCGATCAATGCGGCGAGCCCGTGGGCTGCGGACTTCCGCCGGTTGATCCAGGGAGAACTCGAACCCATTTACAGCCGCGACCTCGCACGCCTCGCGGCGCAGATCGGCGACTTCGAATCGCTCATCAATCAAATCAACCGCACCACCCCCGCCGTCGTGGAGTTTTTGCGCAGCCATCCGCGGGTGAAAAATGTCTGGTGGACGCTCCATCCCGATTCGCGCGAAAACTACCTGAAGCTCGCCCGGGCGGCGGGATCGATGGGCGGCTTGGTGAGCTTCACCGTGGACGATCTGCCCGCTGTTTACGACCGGCTCCGTCTGCCGAAGGGCCCGAGCTTCGGCATGAAAAACACGCTGATCTGCCCCTTCATCTATCTCGCGCACTACGATCTCGCCACGACGGTCGAAGGCCGCGCCGTGCTGCAATCCGCCGGGATACCGCCCGACCTGTTACGTCTCTCGATCGGCGCCGAGCCGGCCGAGGAAATCATCGCCGCACTCGCTGAAGCGCTCGGCTGATCCCGCATGGCCGAGCCGCATTGCACACTCGCCATCAAAGCCATTCCCAACGCCCCGCGCACCGCGGTCGCCGGCTGGCTCGGCGATGCGCTCAAGATCAAAGTTCATGCGCCCGCACTCGAAGGTCGCGCCAATGAGGCGCTCTGTGAATTCGTCGCCGACACTCTCGGCCTGCCCCGCCGCGCCGTGACGGTTTTCCACGGGGAAAAATCCCGCCAGAAAGTCCTGCGCATCGAGGGGCTTTCCCTCGAAGAAACCAAACGCCGCCTCACGTAGGCGACACACGCCCGACCGCTCAGCGCAGCGACACCGGGCGGTCCAGCACTTCACGCACCACGAAGGCGCGGCGCGCATTCGCGGGGTCCTGCAACTCGCTCAGCAAACCGCTGCCACGCACTTTGGTCGTCGCTCCGGTTTTTTTCGCCGAGGCCGCACCGGGAAACACATGGCGCACCCGTTTCTGCGCAGCCTGACGCTGACGCTCGAGCTCTTCGATGCGCTCCGCCAGTTCACGCTGACGTTCGAGCACCGCCGCGTCGCGCGCGGCTGACGAACGCGATGGCGTAGTGGGAATTTCAATACGCCGCTCCACCCGCTCGTGGATCACCTCGCGCAAAGGCGGCGGTTCCTGGCGAAAGGTCGGCTGCGGCGCGGACTGCCGGGCTGCTCCGCCGCCCGCGCGACGCTCGGCGATTTTCCGGCGGATCTCCTCCTGGAGGCGGCGCGTGCGCTCCATCTCCTCGATATCCATTTCGCTCTGCTTATAGGGCGATTCGGGACGGTCCTCATCCTCCTGCCCTTTCGCGCGCTTGTTGAGCAGGGAGCCGACGATCGCCGCTACGACGATCAGGACCTGAATGAGATGTTCGCTGATCCACTCCATGAGGAAAAGTCGGTTGGAAAGAGTTTGGGGAAAACGTCCGGGCGCCGGGCGCCGGGCCACGCGTCACCGCCCGGCGCCTCGGGACTTGCCGTTAATTATTTCGAAGGAGCGCCACCTTCGGGCTTCGAGATGGAGGTGCGCATGGCGGTGTCGGCCTGCACGTTTTCCATCTTGTAATAATCCATCACGCCCAGACGGCCGGAGCGGAAAGCCTCGGCCATCGCGAGCGGCACCTCAGCCTGCGCTTCGACAACCTTCGCCTGCATCTCCTGCACCCGGGCTTTCATTTCCTGCTCGAGCGCGACGGCGGCGGCACGACGGATTTCGGCCTGGGCCTGCGCCATGTTCTTGTTCGCCTCGGCCTGCGCTTCCTGGAGTTTCGCACCGATGTTCTCGCCCACGTCCACGTCGGCGATGTCGATCGAAAGGATTTCGAACGCCGACCCCACATCGAGACCGCGCGCGAGCACCGTCTTGGAAATGCTGTCGGGCGATTCGAGCACCGTCTTATAGCTCTCCGAGGAGCCGATCGTCGTCACGATACCTTCGCCGACGCGGGCGATGATCGTTTCTTCCTTCGCGCCACCGACGAAACGGTCGAGATGCGTACGCACGGTCACGCGGGCTTTCACTTTAACTTGAATACCGTCCTTCGCCACGCCGTCGATGGTGGTACGACCCTGCTCCGGATTCGGGCAGTCGATGACCTTCGGATCGACGGAAGTGCGGACCGCTTCGACGACGGACTTGTTCGAGCCTTTCGTCGCGAGGTCGATCGCACACGCGCGATCCCAGTCGAGCGCGATGCCGGCTTTCTTCGCGGCGATGATGGCCTGCACCGTCGGCACGACATTGCCACCCGCCTGATAATGCGAGGCGATCAGTTCCGCGCTGAGCGGGATGCCTGCGCGCACCGCGGTGATGCGGGCGTCCACGATCAAGCCGTACGGGATGCCGGCGAACTTGAAGCCCACGAGCTTCGACATGCTCACGGTCGCTTGATTGAAGAGCGCCTTCACATAGGCGCCAATCAGGCTGAAAACAATGGCGCCGATCACGAGGAGTACGACACCGACAACGATCAATCCAATAAGGGTCCAATTTAACGTCATAGAAGGGAGGAGTTCAGGTTTTGCTTACGATGAGACGAAAACTATCGAGGCCGACGACGCGAAGCCTTTCTCCCGCCGCAACGTAGCCAGATTGTGAATACGCTTCGTAGCGCCGGCCTTCGACGGAAACGTAACCGGTCGGCGCGAGCGTGGTCTGCGCCGTCGCCTCGCGGCCGATCACCGCGCCTCCATCCGCGAGCGCCGGCTGGCTCGTGCCTTCGTTGGCCGCGCTCACGCTGAGATGTTTGGCGAGGCGCGATTGCGGCAGCCACACCAGCTCCAGGTACACCGTGACGCACAACGCCACCAGCGCGACCAGCGTCGCGATCGTGCCACCGGAGCCGCCGTATAAAGTGAAGGCCACCACCACACCGACGAGCATCGCGACGCCGCCTGCCGTGCCGAGCACGCCACCCGGCACCACAATCTCCACGGCGAGCAATAATATGCCGACGAGAAAACAGATCACGATCGCGGTCATGCAGCCGCCTCCACGACGAGGCCAAAATCCGTCACGCGCACCACGATCACCGCGGTGCCCGCATTCACCATCCCAAGATCGACACGCGCCTCATAACGAAGCCCGTCGATCTCGACCTGTCCGCTCGGATACAAAGCTGTCACGGCCACCCCGCGCTTGCCGACGAGCGACGAAACTTCCGCCGCAAGATGCGGGGCCAGGCCCGCCGATTGAGCAGGTCCGCTCAGCGCCTCCGCCACCGCGAAACGTTCGAAAAACCATCCCTTCGGAATGAAGCGCGCAAAAGCCAGCGCCAGCACCGCCGCGATGCCCACGCCCGCGAGCAGATTGTAGAGCGGTCCGACAAACAAATCGCCCGAGACCGAGATCGGCTCATTGGGCCACACATCCGCCATCGCCCACACGAGCGAGCCGAGCATCAGCACCACGCCCGTGAGCGCCACGACGACCACGCCGGGAAACAAAAATATCTCCAGCGCCACCAGCACGACACCGAGCGCGAAGAGCAACATTGGCTCGTGCCCCGACAAGCCCGCGACGTAGCTGCTGAGAAAAACGATCCCGAGCAGGATGCCGCCGACGATGCCGAACACACCGAAGCCGGGCGTCTTCATCTCGATAAAAATCGCCAGCATGCCGAGCCCGAGCAGCACCGGTTTGATCGCGTTGAGATACTGAGCGAGTTTCTCGGACCAGGTGATTTCGAGGCGCTTCACCGAATAAGCGTCAGCACCGAACTTCGCGTCGAGCAGCGCATCAACGTCCTTAACGATGCCAGCCGCGAGCAAAGATTGCGGTGGTTCGCCAAACTTCTCCGCGGCTTCCGTGGCGGTGAGGGACAGCAACTCGTCTTTCTTCTTGAGCACGCGCTCGTCGATTTTGAGTTCCGATGATTCGTCGATCATCGCGGAGATGACTTCACCGCGATAACCTTTGCCTTCGGTGAGCACGCGCACACGCGCCTTCAGATAGCTCACGATCTTGGCCTTCATCGTTTTTTCGATGGCTTCGCCGGTGCCGCTGACCGGCGCGGCCGCTCCGATCACCCCGTTGGGCGCGAAATAAATTTCATGCGTTCCCGCCGCGATAAACGCCCCGGCGGAAATCGCGTCTTTGTTCACAAAGGTGTACGTCTCGCCGGGAAATTTCTCCAAGGCCTCGAGGATGTCGAAGGTCACATCCAGCCGGCCGCCGGGGGTGTCCATGTCGAGCACGACGGCGTCCATCTTTTGGTCGATCGCCTCCTTCAAACCGCGGCGCAAAATGTACAGCACGGGCGTATCGATCGGTTCGCGCACGGGGATCACCATCACGCGTTTCTCCGCGCTCCCGGTCATCGCCATGGTTGCGGAGCGGGCAGGCGTTTCGGCCTCCGCAAAACAGGTGGCAAGGCCGCCGACCAACAGGGCGAATTTCAGCAATAGGCGCAACATGAGGGGAATCGCCGCGAGATTGAGCCCCGTCTTTTCCACATGCAAGCACCGGGGGCGGCAAACGTGTTACAACGCCGTCCTTTGTTTCAAATTCGCGCTCAGAAAAATTTTGCCTGCGATCCGCGTACGCGCCACACCAACGCGCATGGAAAAGATCCCCTATCTCGGGCGCGAAATCATTCGCTGGCAGGCCGGCAACTCGACCTTCCTGGCCATGCCGGAACAGGGCGCGCGGCTCATGCACTGGAACATCACCCTCGGGGATGGCTCCGTGCGCGAAGTGATCTACTGGCCCGAGCTCGCGTCGTTCGACGACGCCGTCATGGCCCGCGGCGGAAATCCGATTCTGTTTCCTTTCAACGCACGCACGTACGACCAGGGCGACATCCATTTCTGGCGCGATCCGAAGGGCGTGCGACGCCCGATGCCGATGCACGGTTTCGCACGGCAATCGAAATTCAAACTCACGTGGTGCGACGATCGCGGTTTCGGCGCGCAACTGGTGCCCGACGAAGCCACCAAGGCCGCTTATCCTTACGACTACGAATTTCTCGTCACGTATCTGTTCGAGCCGCTCGGACTCTCCTGCGAATTCACGTTGAAAAACCTCGGCGCGGATCCGCTCCCGTGGTGCGCAGGCCATCATTTTTATTTCGCCGTGCCGTGGAACGAAGGTCTCTCGCGCGGGGATTACGGCATCCGCATCCCCGCCGGCGCCACGTTGCGTCTCGATCAATCCAACGGCAACATCGCGCCCGGCCCGCAATTCAAGGCGGAGGAAGATCTCTCGAATCCCGCGCTCATCGATCTGTTTCACACCCGCCTCAAATCCAACCTCATCACGTTTGGCCCGAAGCATCAGCCGGGCGAGGTCGCGATCAAGATCGGCACCGCCAAAGTCCCGCCGCCCGACACGACCGTGGTCACGTGGACGGCCAGCGAGCAGGCGCCGTTTTACTGCGTCGAGCCGTGGATGGGCCCGGCGAATTCGCCTGAGCACAAACTTGGCCTGCAGTGGGTCCCGCCGGGGCAGACGCAGAGCTTCGTCGTGCGCATCGATGTGAAATAAACGCCGCGCGTCCGGGCCGTGCACGTGGTTTCCCCGCGGGAAAAAACGCGCGGAAAGCTAGACGCGCCCGCGCTTCGCTCCTACTCATTCCCTCCCGTGTTTTCCGCAGCCGCCACCGCTCCGTTTGTTTTCGCCCTCTTCGATGTGGGCGGGGGCGAGATGATGCTGATTTTCCTCATCGCGCTGCTGCTGTTCGGCGGTCAACGCATGCCCGATCTGGCGCGAGGCATCGGCAAATCGCTCCGCGAACTCAAAAAGGCCACCGGCGGCGTCGAACAACAAATCCGTCAGGCGATGGACGAGGTCGTTGAAAAACCGCGCGCGGCCGTGCGCCAGACGCTCACCGAGGTCTTGGACGAAACGGACGAAAAACCCGCCTCCAAACCGCCGGTTCCGCCCACTCCGCCCGAAGCCACGCCCTGAGCGATTGTCCGCGTATTGCGCCATGGCCACACAGGACGACGAACCGGTGCGGATACCCATCAACGGCGAACTCGATCTGCACACCTTCGCGCCTCGCGAGGCCACCGCCGTGGTCGGGGCGTATTTGGACGCTTGTCTTGAAAAAGACATTTTCACCGTCCGCATCATCCATGGCAAAGGCACCGGTGCCTTGCGCGAAACCGTGCACGCCTGGCTGCGACGTTCACCGTTGGTCGCGCGATTCCAGCTCGGCGATGAAACGAGCGGTGGTTGGGGCGCGACGCTGGTGACCTTGAAACGGCCTGCGCAGGCGAGCTCCGTCCGGCCGCTGCCGGGCGGATAAACCGGATCGCTTCTCGACGCGGATTCTCGCCATCGGGCGCGGCGGACCTCATCGTGGCCGGTTCATGCAGAACAAGTCCGCACCGGTCCCCAACGAGCGTCTCGCGTTGCTCACGCTGGCGGCGGTGCAGTTCACGCACGTCCTCGATTTCATGATCATCCTGCCGCTCGGCTCACAGCTGATGCGGATTTTTTCCATCACACCGGCGCAGTTCACACATCTGACGGCGTCGTACGGTCTTTCGGCGGCGGTCATGGGATTTCTGGCGGGCTTTTTTCTCGACCGTTTCGACCGGCGCCACGCGCTGCTGGTGCTGTATAGCGGCTTCGGTCTGGCGACGCTGGCGTGCGCGCTGGCGCCCAGCTACGGCTGGCTGCTCCTCGCGCGACTGCTCGCCGGCGGCTTCGGCGGTGTCGCCGGATCGGTCGTGGTGGCCATGGTCGGCGATATCGTGCCGCCCGAACGACGCGGCCGCGGCATGGCGATGGTGATGACGGCCTTCCCGCTGGCGTCGGTTCTCGGTGTGCCGCTGGGTCTTTGGCTCGCGGGGCTGTTCGAGTGGCATGCGCCTTTTTACCTGTTGGTCGGCATGAGCGTGATCGTGTTCATACTCGCGTGGAAAACCATCCCATCGATCCGGTCCGCCCACGCCGCGCTGCATCCGTGGAAACAGATGCAGGCCATCCTCCGGCATCCCATCCACCAACGCGGGCTGCTCATGAGCGGCATGCTGGTTTTCGCCGGCGCGTGCATGATCCCGTTCATGGCACCGGCCATGGTCGCCAACGTCGGACTCACCGAAGCGCAACTCCCGTGGATCTATTTCGCCGGCGGGCTCGCCACCTTTATCACCACGCCGCTGATCGGTCGCCTCAGTGACCGTTTTGAAAAACTACATGTGCTCATGGGCATGAGCTCGGCCGCCGCCGCGGCCGCTCTGTTGGTGGCCAATCTGCCCGCGCTGTCGCTCATCCCAGCGATGCTTGCCACTGCCGCCTTCATGGTCGCGATGTCCGGACGTTTTTCCCCGGCCATGGCCATGCTCACCAACGCCATCGAGTCGCGTTACCGCGGCGGCTTTATGAGTGTAAACTCCGCCGTGCAACAAGCCGCCGGCGGGCTCGCCAATCTCGTGGCCGGCTGGATCGTTTACGAGGGCGCAGGGGGACATCTTTTTCGCTACGGCTGGGTGGGCTGTCTTTCCGCCGTATGCATGGGCGTCACCGTGCTATTGGCGGCCCGGCTGCGCCGCGCGGCTCCACATGCCTCGCGGCCTGCCGGATTCTCTCCGCACATCGAGCTCACTTAAACGGCGCAACTGACGCCAGAGACGTTAACCCCGTGAGGGAAACCCCTAAATTAGGGGGATATCCACGTTTGGTGTTGAGCGAAACACCCCAGAGCCGCATCCAAGCTCAGCAGTCGCTAATAATATGCATATTCCAGCCATCACTACCCTTGTTTCGCGCTCCGCGAAACTCCTCGTCCTCGGGGCGCTCGTTGCCGCCTCTGCTCACGCTCAGCTCGTCCTCAACTCCATCGATCGCGGCCGTTACAGCTCCGCCGGCACGCATATCTTTGAAGACTACGACAGCTATTACGTCGGCAACGCCGCCCTCCTGTCCTTCCGTAACTACACCACCTTCGACACCAGCGGCCTGACCGGCACCGTCACTGCCGCCACCGTCCGCTATTTCCTCCCGGAAGACTCCTTCTTCAGCTGGAGCGGCTCCGAAACGTTCAACGTTTACGACGTGAGCACCTCTGCCGCCACCCTGTCGGCCTTCCATCTCAACGCGACCGGCATCTACGCCGATCTCGGCAGCGGCACCCTCTTCGGATCCGCCACGATCAATTACAATCTCCAAGGCAGCTACGTGGATGTCTCCCTCAACAGCGCTTTCCTGACCTACATCAACAACTCCGCCCCCGACATCTTCTCGTTCGGTGGTGCACTCGCTTCCCCCAGCTTCCTTGAAGGCGCCTACGCCTTCTCCGGCACCGGTGACGCCAGCGATGGCCGCACCCAGCTCCTCCTCTGGGGCGCTGTACCCAGCCAGGGAAATGTCGCCGTTCCCGAGCCTTCGACCTACGGCCTGATCGGCGCCGGCGTGCTCCTCGCGGGCATCGCGCTCCGCCGCCGTTTCGCGGCCCGCAAGGCCTGATTTTTCCTGCTCTGACTTAACAACCGAAGGCGGACCTTTGCGCGGTCCGCCTTTTTTTGCGTCCGCAGCCGACGCAATCCCTCGCTTGCTCGCGCCGCCCCCCGGCCTAACGTGTGCGCCTTTCATGTCCGCCGCCGATCCCGCCACTGCTGTTCCCTCCGTTGCCGCGTCCCGCTTTGCCCGGCCGGAAGTCCTCGCGCCCGCCGGCGATTGGGAATGCGCGCGCGCCGCGGTCGAAAACGGCGCCGACGCGATCTACTTCGGGCTCGAGCGTTTCAACGCCCGCATGCGCGCAAAAAACTTCACCCTGGCCGACCTGCCCGCGCTCATGGAATTTCTCCACCGGCGCGGCGTGCGTGGCTACGTGACGTTCAACACCCTCGTATTCACCCACGAGTTGCCCGACGCCGAAAATTTCCTCCGCTCGATCATCGCCGCCGGCGTGGACGCCGCCATCGTGCAGGACATCGGCATCTGCCGGCTCATCCGGCGCCTCTCGCCCGATTTCCCCATTCACGGCTCCACGCAGATGACCGTGACCAACACCGCCGGCGTGGAATTCGCGCGCGAGCTCGGCGCCGAACTGGTCGTGCTCGCCCGCGAAAACTCGATCGCCGAAATCGAAAAAATCCAGGCCGCGCAACGCGCCTCCGGCCAGGCTCCGCTCCCGCTCGAGGTTTTTGTTCACGGCGCGCTCTGCGTCGCGTACTCGGGTCAATGTCTCACCAGCGAATCGCTCGGCGGCCGTTCCGCCAATCGCGGCGAATGCGCGCAAGCCTGCCGCCTCCCCTACGATCTTTACGCGGACGGCGAAAAAGTGGACCTCGGCGACCGCCGTTACCTGCTCAGCCCGCAAGACCTCGCCGGCCTCGATGTCCTGCCCGATCTCGTCCGCGCCGGCGTCGCCTCGCTCAAAATCGAAGGCCGCCTCAAAAGCCCCGAATACGTCGCCAGCATCACGCGCATTTATCGCCAGACACTCGATCGCGTCATGGCGCAGCTCAACACGACGGCGGAAGCCTCGGCGGCGACCCCGGCGGACCGCTACGAACTTCAGATGGCGTTTTCCCGCGGCCAGTACACGGGCTGGTTTCGCGGCATCAATAATCAGGAACTCGCCCACGGCCGCTTCGGCACCAAACGCGGCGTCTTCCTCGGCGAGATCACGCGCGTCGGCGACGAATCCGTCACGCTCCGCCCCGCATCTCCGCTGAAACCCGGCGATGGCGTTGTCTTCGATGCCGGCAATCCCGAGGCGCGCGAACAGGGCGGTCGTATTTATCAAGTGGATACACGCGGCGCCGAGGTCACGCTACGTTTCGGGCACGGCGACGTCGACTTTCGCCGCGTGCGCGCCGGACAACTTCTCTGGAAAACCAACGATCCCGCGCTCGACCGCCGCGTGCGCCAGACTTTCGAGGGCGACAAAATCCGCTTCCAGCGTCCGCTCTCATTCGAAGTGCACGGCCGCGCGGGCCAGCCGCTCACGCTGATCGCCGACGACGGCGAGGGACACGTCGCGCGCCTCGATTCCACGACACCGCTCGAGACCGCGCAAAACCGGCCGTTCACACAAGAAACGCTCATCGCCCAACTCGACCGGCTCGGCGGCACCCCGTTCAAACTTGGCCGCGTCGACAATCGCCTCGAAGGCGCCGTCATGCTGCCGCTCGCGGAGTTCAACCGTGTCCGCCGCGAACTCGTTGCCGAGATCGAACGCCTCCGCGCACAACCCAAACGCTGGACGCTTCGGCCGCCTGCCGAAGCGAAGGATGAAGTGCCAAGTGACAAGTTCCAGGAAGCAAACATCGCCGGCCCCCGACCTTCGGGTTTCGGCATTCGGCATTCGGGTTTCGACCTTGGCCCGGCGGGCGCAGCCGCCGGCCCCGCCGAGCTCATCCTCGTCGTTCGCACGCTCGAACAACTCGATGCCGCGCTCACCTGCCCGGGCGTGGCCACCGTTTATTGCGAATTCGAAAATCCCAAAAACTACCGCGAAGCCGTAACCCGCTTCCGCGCCTGGCAATCCTCTCACCCTTCGGACTTCACTCTTCACCCTTCCATCTGGGTCGCCCCGCCGCGCATCAGCAAACCCGGCGAAGAATGGATCCTGAAACAGGTGCGCTCGTGCGACGCCGACGGCTACCTCGTGCGCAATCACGACCACCTCACGTTCTTTGCCAGCGACCGCAGACGCGGCGACTTCTCGCTCAACGTCGCCAACCCGCTCACCGCCGAGTATTTGATTTCTGAATACAAGCTCGAGCGTGTCACCGCCAGCTACGATCTCAACATCTCCCAGCTCGAGTCGCTCCTCGCCGCCGCGCCCGCGCACTGGTTCGACCTCACGATCCACCAGCACATGCCCATGTTTCACATGGAGCATTGCGTGTTTTGCGCGTTTCTTTCGGAGGGCAAAGATTATCGCGACTGCGGACGTCCCTGCGACAAACACGAGGTGCGCTTGAAAGATCGCACCGGCGCGGAGTTTCCCCTCAAAGCCGATGCCGGCTGTCGCAACACCGTTTACAACAACCGCGCGCAAACCGGCGCCGAATACATCGACCGCCTGCTCGGGCTCGGCGCGCGCAGTTTCCGCGTCGAGTTCGTCAACGAAACGCCCGCGGAAGTCGTGCGCACGATCACGCAGTACCAGCGCCTTCTCCGCCGCGAAATTTCCGGCGCCGATCTCTGGCGCGAATTAAAACTACTGAACCAGCTCGGCGTCACCCGCGGCCAGATGGAAACCGCCCCGCGGATCATCCAGAAAAAGCAGTGAACGTTCGTCCGGCGGTTGCTCGCATCCCGCCGCGCACCGCAGTTCCCCACCACACGTCGTCCTCCCCCGCGTGCGCAGAAAAGTGCCACGTATTACGTGACACTTTTCCGAATCCTTCTGATTTCAAACGGTTAGCACATTCACTTAATCAGGAGCTTCAGCAAGGACCCACCTTGGGGAAACCACGCCAAGCGCACAAAAAAGGAGCCCGCATCGACTGCGGGCTCCTGTGTTCAACGAGGACGATTATCCCGGGGCGATTTATTCGGTCGCCGTGGGATCTTCGAGGATGCCGTCGCCGTTGAGGCGCAGGCGATCGGCGCTGATCTGACCACGCAGGATCGAGCCTGCATTGATCGTCACCGTGCCATTCGGCGCCAGCACGCGACCGAAGAGATCCGCGCCGCCGTTCAGCGTAACCCCGCCCTGCGCGATTTCGACGACGAGCCATTCCGGCGTATCCATTGCGCCAATACGGCCTCCGTTAACCGTGAGCCCATTGGCGAGTCGCAGCACCACCGGTCCTACGATCTGGATACTCGTGCCGCCGTTGAGCGTGAGGCCTTGCAGTTCGTAAACCGCCGGTTCCGTCGCGCCTTCGATGCCGAGGATCAAGCCGCCGCTGTTCACCGTGAACGCGCCATAAACCCCTGCCGGGATCGCACGCATGCCGGCGCCACTGTTGAGCGTGAGATTCCGCAAGGTCGCGAAATCTCCGATGCTCTGGCTCGCGTTGTTGAGCGAGACATTGCGCGTACCGGTCGGTTGCCGTGGTGAGGCAACAACGGGCAGTTCGATCGCGTCCACGCGCTGCACGAGATGACGCAGCATCGCGCCGCTATTGAGTGTCACCGTGTGCGTCGCCGGCGCTGCTTCGCCAGATTCGACGAGAACACCTGCGACGACCGCGTTGCCGTTGAGGCGCAAGCGCGGCGTGCCGCGCACCAGCAGATCACCCGAGATGACTGCGCCGCCGTTGAGGGTGACGTTGATCGGCGTCAGCACTTGGACGGAGCCGTCGATGTCGCTGTTGAGTTCGAGTCCGCTTTTCACGAGCGCGGTGATACCGATTTCGAGTACGCCCGTTGCGGAGCCCGCGTAGGCATCGCCATCAACCGTCGCGACGACCGCATACTTGCCCGGCAACTTCGGCGGCGTCGTTTCGCCATCGTAAGTCACCGTCACGGGAACACCCGAGGGCGAGGTGATCACTTCGACCGCGCGTGGAGTGCCGTCGTAAGTCTGGCGCAATTGCGCGAGGCTCACGGCGACATCGACGACGATGGTGACTTGCAGGCTGGACCCATTGATCGAGAACACTGCGCGATGTGATGACGGCAGACCGGTGGCGGCGAAATCATCCGCCGTGAACGACGTCGAACCAAAGGTCGCCAGCGTGTACGTGTTGCCCGCGGCGAGGTTCGAATCCGGCGCGAAGTTAAACACGAAGGGGCCTTCGCCGTTCTTCGCGAATTCGCCCGCGATCGCGAGTTGATCGGACACACCGTTTGCGCCGAGGCGCAGACGAAGCGCGCCGCCATCCCACGCGAGGCTCGGCAGATTCAAGGTTTCCCCCGCGGCTCCGCCAAACGCGAGCGAGCCGCCCGCAGCGAGCACCACGGGACCACCGATGTTGCCCGTGCCCGTAAGCGTCGCGGGCCCGGCAATCGTCACCGTGCTTTCGGCGGCGAGACTGCCGTCCACGCGCAAGGTTCCCGCCTGCACGATGGTCGGTCCGCTGTAGGTGTTGTCGGCGGCAAGCACGAGGGTGCCGGCGCCAGTCTTGGTCAGACCGCCCGAGCCTGAGAGCACACCGTTCAACGTGATCTCGGTCGGCACGCCGTGCTGACTCTGCGCATCGATGTGGATGTTACCGCTGAGCGTCATCGGCAACGACGAGCTCCAGTTTTTCTCCGCGCCGAGCGTGCCGGATTGCAGAACAACACTCGCAACAAACGGACTGACGCCAGCCGACACGATGCCGCCAGCGCCGATGCGCAGCGCGCCACCATCAACGGTGAGCGTGGCCGAGCCGGCGTTCACCGTGTTGTTGAAGCCAAGCATCACTTTCTCGATGAGCGCGGTGCCACCCGAGAAGTTCGCGCGGGCGACGTTGCCGGCGCGACGATTGATCACGAGGCCTTCCGCCTCGTTCGTGACGACGAAGGTGCCGCCAGTGACGCGGAGTTGTCCGCCGCGTCCGCTCGACGCCTGATTGCCAAGTGTGACCGCGCCGCCGACCGTGAGCGAGCCGCCCTCGATCGAGACCGAACCCCACGAGTTGTTCGTGCCCGCGCCGATCGTGCCGGCAACGGTCGCTTCTCCACCGGCCACCACAAAGCCGCTGCCAAACGACGGCGTGCCGTCGCTGCTGCGCGGGATGTTGATGCTCGCCGCGGAAAACACACCGCCCTCCACGCGGATCAATCCGCCGGAGGTGTTGTTGGTCGCAACGGCGGCGAACTGGGCCACGCCGTTTTTCACGACGAGCGTGCCGCCATTGCCGTTGACCGTCGTGGCGCCGCTGGTGGTGAGCGTGCCGCCATCGACCTCGAGGCGGCCGGTGCCGGCCGAGACGCTGACCGTGGCGGGCGTGTAGTTGCTTCCCGAATACAAACGCAACGTGCCGGCGGCGACATTGAGCGTGCCTGTGATTTCGACAGGCTGTGTAAGCGCGAGTACACCCGCGCCGGCTTTCGAGAAACCAGAGTCGCCGACGAGCACAGCATCGAGCGTAGCCGCCGCGCCAGCGCCGAGCGCATTCACGGTGACCACCGGAGCGCCGCTGAGAGTATCGAGCGTGAGCGTATTGGCGGCATTGCCGTTATTCGTAAGGGTCCAGCTCGCTGCAGTCGCCGGATCGGTGTCGCCCAAGACCAGCCCCGAAACCGTGTGCGGCGCACCGAGCACGACCTGCGTATCCGCGATGACATCGTAGTTTCCGAAGGTCGGCACTGCTCCCACGCCTTCGGCGATGACGCCACCGTCCCAGTTCGCGGCGTTTTCCCATGCACCACCGCTGTGATTGGTCCACGCGAGCGTCGCGCGGTTATACGTTTCTCCGGCCGGATGCGCGACCGCTACAGGCATACCGCCAAGTCCGAAAATCGTGGCGGTCGGCGAGAGCGCGATGCCGAGTTGGCCGGTGCCCGTGATGCCGCCCACGGCGACATCATACACAAACGGGCTAGCTGCGGTCGCACTGCTCACAGCGCCTTGGAGACTGCCCGTGGCTGCGAGCACAAAGTCCGCCGCATCCACGCCGGTCACAGCCGTGCTGAAAACGACGCGGAATTTAACCGTCGTCGCGCCGGTGGACTGACCCACCGGATCGTAGCGATTGATCGACAGGATCGCTGGTGCGAGTACGGGCAGCTCGGCAAGCGAGGTCACGATGTCCGGCTGCGCAGGAGCGGCCATGCCATCGCCAATAAAATAACCGGCGTGCGGAGGCTGGTTGTAGCCGACATTCTGCCAGGCGATCGCGAGGCGGTACTGACGATCATGCATCAAGGTCGGCAGGCGATGCGTTGTCGGGATCGTCGTCGTGTAGATGCGCAACGCGTCATTGCTGTCCTCGCGCAGGATCAACTCCTCGCGCCAGTCGCCGAAGATATCGGCGCTGAGATTGGGCGTGGCCTTGGTGCCATTGTTGGACGACGCGCCGCTCGCGATCAGCAGCGGGCTGACCGAGTTCGTGTTCCAGTTCCATTTGGAGATCGTGTTTCCATCCAAAATCTCGCGCAGCAAATCGCCGTCCCACCAGATCATGAAGTTCATTTGTCCGGGACGCCCGGAGCTGATCTCGACGCCCGTCGAGGACATCAAGCCGCCGCGCGAGGCCCACATTTCATAACCCGGAAAACGTGGATCAATATCGCCCGCGACACCGCGGCCGACGTCGGTCCCCTGCCCGCTTACGCCGAAGATCAGCTCGCCCGTGCGCGCATCGCGAAACTCGCTGCCGGCCTGGCCATAACTGCCCGGCGATTCGTGCACCATGTACACTTCGAGGCCGGGGCGGTTCGGATCCATGTCGGACAGATGCAACGCATCGCCGTGGCCGAGCGTGGTGGAATAAAGTCCGCGTCCATCGTCGTCGATCGCGGCTGCGCCGTAAACGATTTCGTCGCGTCCATCCGCATCGACATCGCCGATCGTGAGCGAGTGCGCGCCTTGCCCGCGCCACGCCGCGAAAGGCGAAATCTGGTTGTCGAAACCGGTGTCGAAGATCCAGCGCTGCGTGAGCTGGCCGTCGCGCCAGTCCCACGCGACCACAACCGCGCGCGTGTAATAACCGCGCGCGAGCAGGATGCTCGGACGTTGTCCGTCGAGATAACCGACGCCCGCGAGGAAGCGGTCCACGCGATTGCCGTAATTGTCGCCCCACGCGCTGACGTCGGCGCTCGCGGGGTCATTGTTGCGCGGCACGACGTAATTGGTCGTCGCAAGTTCCGCACCGGTGTCGCCTGCGAAGATCGTGAAGAACTCGGGCCCGGTCAGAATGTAACCGCCGCTGTTGCGATAGTCGGCATTGTGATCGATCGGCGCCGAGGGCGTGCCGATGAACTTGCCCGGTTGCGCGATGAACGCGCCCGTGCCGTCGCGGGTGCCGGGAGCGGTTTTGCACACGAGCTCCGCCTTTCCGTCGCCGTCGAAATCATAAACGAGAAACTGCGTATAGTGCGCGCCGGCGCGGATGTTCACGCCGAGATCGATGCGCCACAAAAAGGTGCCATCGAGCTCGTACGCATCGAGAAACACGTTGCCCGTGTAGCCACCGTTGGAGTTGTCCTGCGCGTTGCTCGGCTCCCATTTCACGATGAGCTCGTACTCACCATCGCCATCCACGTCGCCGACCGAACTGTCGCTCGGCGAATACGTGTAACTGCCGCCGTCGGGCGTGGTGCCGCCCGCGGGACGCTGCAGCGGCACTCGGAGATACGGTTGTTGCGGCGTATTGGCCGGCATCGTGAACGCTGCACTCGGTGCGAGTTCGCTGCCGCCCGCGATCGCGCGCACGAAATACGACACGGGTTGCGAGAAATCCACGCCCGTATCGGGCGTGCTCGTCGCACCGGTGAGCGGCGCCGCATTCACCAGCACGGGAGCGCCGCCGCCGGTCGAACGATAGAGATTGAAGGCGGTGTCGCCCGGCTCCGTGCCGAGCAGACGCCAGCTCACAAAGGTTTCATTGGCACTCGTACGCACGGCCACGACACCGCGGCCGAGGTTTTCCATCAGGTGAGTCGCCGCCCGCGCGGGCAACGACGCGAAAAGGGCCAGCGCGCACAAGCCGCAGGCCACGATCAAACGAAGGGATAGCTTCATCGGTACAGGAGGGGTCAGGGGGTGAAACCGCCATCGCCTGAAGCTGGAAAACGAGCGAAACGGGTGACTCCGCAAAAACGCCCTCCGCACACGCTCGCAAACGCGTACAATTCAGCCCGTCAGATTCGCGCAGGCCGCAACGTCGCGCGATGAGCCGTTACGTCAGCCGCAGATGCGCACGAAGAAATGCGGCAAGCTCACGTTGCTCTTCCGGCGAAGGATCCAGACTCGTCACAACCCGCGGCAAGGCCGCCTCCACGCGATGGATCACCGCGCCGTCGTACACGCCCGCCTCCACCGCCAGTATCTTCGCAACCATCTCCTGACGCCGCGAGATGCGCGCGGTTTCTCCCGACGACTCTTCGCGCAAAACCGACTCGAGGTCCGCGGCGCGAACGAGCAGCCGCCTGGCCAGATAACTCGCTTGATCGGGTGTATCCATTTTTCCCCGACAGCGAATCATCCTCCGCCCGCATTGCCAAGATTCCGCTGCACCTAGCGGGCAGGCTGCCGCGACCGGAAATCGCCCGGTCGCGGCAAAATGGATCGCCTCAGGGTGTCGCGGTTTGCTGCTCGCGCGCCGCCAGCCAGGCCATCTGGAGATCGTAGTCCATCTGGACCTTTTCCTTGAAGGAGCGCTCCCACGGCTTCGCGTCGAACATCGACGAACCGGCGCGGTAGAACTTCAACGCGTACGTGTACATTTCGCGATACTTCTCGACCGAGTCCGTCATCAACTGGCGAAACTCGACCGCATGCTTCGCGTCGCCGGTGAGTTCGAGCAGACGCTTCGTCAGCGCGGCGTGAACTTTGAGACGGTAGTACTCGGCGGTGAGCACGAGGCACTCGCTGTCATTCACGAAACGCTGCAACTCCGCCGGATCGTTGCCACCGGCGGCAAGCGCGGCGCGGGCTTTCTTCAGCGATTCCTTCGCCATCTCCACATAGAGATCGACCAGCCAGTCGGCGCGCATCACGTCCTTCGGCGAACGTCCCGCGGCAAGTTCCTCCGCGAGTTGCGCCACGGGCATCGAACGCAGATCGCGCACTTTTTTCACCCCGTAACGTTTTTGATAAAGCGCGATCGTGTACGCATCGACCGGACGGCTGTAATAACGCTGACGCGTAAGGCCCGTCGGACCTTGGAAACGCACGTCGTCGATCTTCGTGCGATAGCTCAGGATGTCGTCCACCGTGGCTTGTACCCACGCGATGGATACAGGGAAAAAGTTCCCGAAGCGCACCGCCGTCACGTTTTGCAATCCCGGCAGGATCGGGCCGGTGAGATCGTACCACTCGACCAGTGCGCGTCCGGCTTTCTTGCTGGCAAACTTGTCGCCGAGGAAATCCGCGGCCCACTTCTGCTCGGTTTTACCGTCGCGTTTTGCCTTCCACAGATAACGGCCTTCAAGCAGGTGCCAGAGCGGATCGCGATCGAAGGACACGAGCGGGGCCGCCTCGCCGTCGGCATTCTTCACGATGTCGAGCGTGTCGGGCCAGGACCAGCCCTGCGGCGGATAAAACCAGGCGCCTTTGAACATCCCGGCGTCTTTCCAATGCCCCACCATTTCACCGATCAGGCGCGGGCTGCCCACGCGATACGGTGTCGCATCGGCGGGATCGTGAAGATTCACGATGTGCCCCTTGAGCACGCCGCGCCAATCCTCATGACGCTCGTCGGGCCACGGGCTGGTGATCGTCTCGTCGTTATGTTTCAACTCCGAGTAGAGATTATCGTACATCTTCGGCAGCGCGGCCTTGAAGCCCATGTCGAGCGTCCAGTCGCGGATGATGAGCTTCGGATTTTTTCCCGAATCTTTCGCCGCCTTGAAAATCACATCGCGGAACCACGGCTCCTGCTCCTTGAGATCGAGCGATTCGCCGGGACAGATGTAGAGGCCCACGTTCGGAAACTCGGCGAAATACTTCGCGAGGATCGTGCGATAATAACCGCGCACAAAATCGTCCGGCACGGTGTAGCGCGTGGGATCCTTCTCGGCTTCATTCGGCGGACGGCCCAGGGCGTGCGCCTGATGCTCGCTGATGTGGATGTTATAAAAATGCGTGAGGATCGTGATGTTTCGTTTCGCGCATTCTTCGGCGAGCCAGCGGAACTGTTCCTGATTGCGACGGATCTCCTCGCGGCTGAACTGCGTCGCGTCCGGATACTCCGGCAGCTCGAGGATGTGCGGAAACAAATGCCCCGACCAAAGGATCAGCGTGTTGAGGCGCGCCGACAGAAGATAATCGAGATAACGCGTCATCAACGCGCGGTCGAAAAACCACGGGAAACGATCCGGGCTGAGTTCGGATTGATACGCCCAGTTGGGGCTCAACATCACGAGCACCGCGCCGCGCAGCTCGAAGTCTGGCGCACCTTGCGCATCGACGACATCTTTTCCAAGCGCGGCCTGCACGCCGTACAGGACACCACCCGGACCGCCCGCGCGCACGCGCATCGAGCGGGAACGTCCTTCGATGCGAAACGCCTCGGCTGATCCCAAAGTCGAATCGATTTCGTACGAGATGTTTTTCCCTGCGGAGCGCATCAGCTCCCGGGCAAACTCGACGGGCGCGGACGCCTCCGAATTTTGCGCGAATCCCGCGCTGGTGGCAGCGAGACCGGCCAGGCCGACGCGCCAGAGGTGTTTCAGTGTCTGCATCATAAAATCATTCCTCGATCATCAGTTTCACCGGCCCGAGCAGGCCGGCCTTCAGGAGCGGCTTTCCCTTCATGGAAATCTTCGCGGTGGTCCAGGTGACGCGTTTTTCTTCCGGCAGATCCGCGTCACCGATCAGGCGGTTCGCCCATGTATTCGTCACATGGATACGAAGCTCGTTGTCGCCGTTCTTGAGCGCGCGGGTGATTTCCACGCGATACGGCGCGGTCCAAGCGACGCCACAGTTCACGCCGTTGATGACGACTTCGCCGAGATTGGCGACCTCGCCGAGATCGAGCCACACGCGCCGGCCGCGACTGGCGGCGGCATTAAACACAAACGTGCGCGTGTACGTCGCGGTGCCCGAGAAATGTTTCACGGCCGCATCGGCATGCGTACTCCAGTCGAAAAGTTTCTCCGTATAAAGCGGCGCACGCGGCGCCGCCGGACGCGGCTCGAAGTTCACCGTCCACGCGCATTCGAGCGTTTGCAGCGGGCGTGGGGGATTCGTTTTGAGCGGCGCGATCGTCGAGGCACCGTCTTTTTTCAGCACGACAAAAACGGATTCCGCCGGCTCGAAAGGCAGCGATAAAACCGTCCGCGCTGCTTCATTTGCGACGCCAGCAATCGAGCCGATTTCTCCCGTCACGGGATTCCAGATTTCCACCGAACCCGTCTCGCGCAAGGACAGCTCGAGCGTCCGTGCACGTTCCTCCTGATTCGACACGAAATATACTTCGGTCCCGTCCACGCTGCGATGCGTCCACGCCACGCGTTCCGCATTCGCACCGTTTTCGGTCGCGATAAAATCACGCGGCAACCCGAGCGAATCGAGCGTCTCTTTCGTCCACGGTGAATCGATGATCTTTGCGCCGAGCGCGCGGAGTTCGCCGATGCGTTTTTTCACTTCGTCCGACAGCGGCACACCGCTCGGATTCATCGGATTCGCACCGGGGATCACCAACACGCCATAACTCGCGCCGTCGGGGAGCACGATGCGTCCGTCGCGCACCGTCGCGAGACGCAGCAGCGCATCGCGATTGATCGAGTCGTACGTGTATCCACGAAGTGGATCCACCCAGTCGGCCGGATCGGGCGTGTTGGCGGAATGAGTGACACCCTCGGGCATCGTGCGCGTCGGCTGACCGACATTGGCGATACGCGCGGCTTCGCGCTTCACGACCTCCTCACCGAGCAGGCCGGGCAAAATGGTCGTGAGGCGCTCGGGCAGCACTCCGCGACGCGGCATCTCCTCGCCGCTAAACACCGCGACATCCACGACCGGCAGTCCTTTTTGCAACACCGCCTGCACGCGATGCGCGTAGGCAACCCACGCGCGTCCCGGACGCCACCACGTCTGATCGCGTTGGAAGAAAAGTCCGACGCCGCCGAGCGTCATGCCGGGCTTTCGATCCATCCACGGATTGTGCACGAAGATGTGATACGCGAAGTGATTCACCCCGAGCGCGTAGTTGCGGTCGCCGAGCGTCTTCAACATCGCGGGATGTTCGTCCCACGTGAGTTTCAATTCCGTGAATGCCTCCGCGCCGATGATGCGTTTTCCGTAAACGCGCGCGCCGGAAATCGTGTCGCGCATGTCGTTCGGTTTGTCGTGCGTGGGACTGCGCAGCCAGAATTCGCCCATCGGCAGATCGATGTGTTCGAAGTGCCGCATGTTGTCGCTCACGATGACAGGCGCGACGCTCTCCGCGCTGAAATTGAGGCCGTGGGCCCGCGTGAGCTCCGCATAAACCGCGATGAAATTATCCACGATCAGTTCGCCAATCGTCGTGCGCAGATCGTGCAAAAACTTTTCCGACGCCTCGGCGCTTTCGACCGGAATACCGGCCATCACCGGCAGCCAAGGACGCGGATCGTAGCCACGACGGCGCTCGAACTCGCGTTGAAAAACCGGCGACCAGTTCTGGCTGCCGCATTCCCAGCTATCGAAGTGAAAACCCGTCATCACGCGCTTCGCGAGTTCGGGTCCCGCGCGCCGCATCGCCTCGCCGAACCAGCGGTCGAACTGCAGTCGCGCCGCGGCCGGATTAAATTTATCCGCCTCGAGGCCCTTGCCGCCGCCCGCCGTTTCGTTGTGCTGCCCGGTCGAGGTGTGACCCACGCGGAGAATGGTCCACTCACCTTCAGGCGCGTCCCACTGCAGCGTGCCGTCGGCTTTCATGCGATCGGTGAGATGGACGATCGTCGCGGGATCGACCGCCAGTGTCGCGGGCACCAGGTCGTTTGTAGTGCGTTTGCTGATACGCCACACCGCGCCGGACTTGCCTTCGAAGTGGTTGATGCGCGGCGCGCTCGAAAGCTCGATGCGGTTGACCTTGAGGATGGGCCGCCATTTCGCCGCATCGAGATCCTCGGAGCCCGGCTCGGAACCATCCGCCGTCCACACGAAACGGAAATGCCGCGCAGTCGTCTCCGGCAGCGCGAACATGGACTCCATCGCATTGTGCTGCCAGCCTTGGCGCGCCGGTTCGAGTTGCGCGACGAAACGGAAATTTTCCCCATCGTCGCTCGCCTCCACGCGCAAACGCTGGGCCTGGATGTTGGTGCCGTCAGGCTGCACCGTGAGCGAGCGCGCCGTGAACGGCTTCTCGAAAGAATAGAGGATCCAGTCGGGCTTCTCCGCACGATAGCGCGACTTCTCGCGGCCCATCGGCAGGAACGATCCGTCGGCGCCCGTGCTCGTCGTGACCTTCGGTACGATCGTGCGCGTGCTCACGCCTTCGCCGGGCGGCGTGGGAAACGCGAGCACGGCGATATCTTGGTAATAGTTTTCCTTCGTCGGCGGCTGCGGCAGCACGCCGGAAAACGGTTTCCCACCCGACGCGAAGGTGGTGCTCCACACCACGCGCTGCATCGACAATTCCGGCGTGATCCACGGACCGCCCGAAGTCGCGAATCCATCGCTCGCATGCATCGCGATCTTCAAGCCGAGCCGGTCCGCTTCGCGAAACGCGTGCATCACCATGTCCCACCACTCTTCGCTGAGCTGCCTCACCGGTTTGATCGGCCACGGCGGATTCGGCATGTCCTGGATCGCCATGAAATAGGCGCCGCCGAGCCCCGCCTCCTTCATCGCTTCGAGGTCGGCCGTGAGACCTTCGCGCGAAATCGAGGCCTGCATCCAGTACCAGATCGCCCATGGCTTTGCCGACTCGGGCGGATTCTGAAAATCGCGCGCCAGCGCATACGCCGATGATTCCTGCGCAGACACCTGCACCGCGCCGACCGTGAGCAGTGTAGTTAAAAAACCAATACACGTGCGGCGGGTGTTTCGTGCTAGGCGTGAAAGCGTGGAAGGCATCATGTTCGGAGAATGAAATGAAAAATGGCCGCGCCGGCGTCTTCTTCAAACGCCATGCGGATCAACGATCCGACGCAGACAACTCACGAAAGTTGCCCCGCGGTTTCGTCAGTGGGAAATTTGTGCGCGACGCGTTTCGAGGTCCGCGCGAATCTGCGGCTCGAGACGTTCGAACTTCCGGTAGAAAAACACCGGGACAAGCGCGGCCGCAAACGCGACCGCCG
>CAZNJG010000027.1:0-53853 GCA_964573305.1 uncultured Opitutaceae bacterium | reverse complement strand
CTTATCGAAGCAGAGATGACCCGGCAAAATCCGCTTCATGAAATATCCGGGTTAGAACTTGGCATCGCGCGCACCGGCTGAACAGTACGCGCTTCATGAACTACCGAACCCAGGCGGAATTTTTTATCCAAGGCATCACTCAGGGCTTCGTGGAAGCCTCCGAAGTCATCAAGTGGAGCGACGAGGTCGTCGTTACGGCTCCTAAAACCGAAGACTGGATGCTGGAGATCTCCAGCTGCGGCCCCGATGATCGCATGGCAATCCTCAGCCAGCTCAATACGGTGAAAGGCGAGGTCAACGCCGAGGAACTCTCCGCCTTGCTCAAGGCCCGCGGCATCGCTTGAGCGAAGACCAGCGGACTGGTGCATGTGCGTTTCCGGCCTGCGTCGCCGGGCATTCGTGATACGTTCTTCTCATGTCCAAGGCTCCAGAAACTCTCTTCGAACGCATGGGCGGTCGCGACGGCTTGCAGCTCTTGCTGCGCCGTTTTTATGCGGACGTGCGTCAGCACAACACGATCGGCCCGATCTTCAATGCGCACATCCACGACTGGCCTTCGCACATGGAGAAAATCGCGGACTTTTGGTCGGGGCTCACGGGCGGACCGCCGCGTTATGGCGGTGGTTTTGCCGGGCGTCACATGCCACTCGGTCTCGAGGAGCGTCATTTCCAAGCGTGGCTCGATCTCTGGCATCGCCACTGTCACGCGCATCTGCCGCCGCGCGAGGCCGCGGAAATGATCACCATCGCCGAAGCCCTCGGTACGCGTCTGCGCATGGTGACGGGCGTCACACGTCGCCCCGAATAATTTTTCCAAACAAGATCTCGCGGAGGGCGGCAACGAGCCATCGTACAACCATCCCGCGCGAAATCTCTTCGCGGTGATGTGAAAATCTCGCGCAACGCACCGCATCGTATTCGGATCGCGACGCACGTTTCTCTCATGTCACTCCGGTTTTTCTCCTGCTTCCTGGTTCTGTATCTCGGTGCAAATGCCGGTCTTTTTTCCGCCGAGCCGTCGTCCATCGCCGACACCACCAAAACGTCCGCCGCCGAACAACCGGCCTCGCGTCCGGCGCTGCGCGTGGAATGCGATCATGCCGATTGGAACTACCGTGCCGGCGAGCCCGTAAACTTCCTCGTGCGTATCAGCGAATCGGATACACCCGTGGCCGGTGTGCAGGTTTCCTACACCGTGGGCCCGGAGAAGATGCCCGCGGAAACCCGCACCGCAGTCACCGACGCCGAAGGTGTCGCCCGCATCGACGGCGGCACGCTCAACGTGCCCGGCTTTGTGCGCTGCTCGGTCGAGGTAAATCACGAAGGTCATCGTCTGCGCGGCGCGGCCACCGCCGCATTTTCTCCAGAACTCATCGAGCCCATGCAGAGCGAACCGGCCGACTTCGATGCCTTTTGGGACAAGACACGCGAACTGCTCGCGAGCCTTCCCATCGACGCGCGCCTCACGCCCATGCCTGAGGAGAGCACCGACACCCTCGAAGTGTTTATGGTGAGCCTGCAAAACATCGGGACGCCGCCCGCGCGCCCGAGCCGTTTTTATGGCGTGCTCACTGTGCCGCGCGGCGAGGGTCCGTATCCCGCGATGTTGATTCCTCCGGGCGCAGGTATTCGTAAACTGCGCGGACAAAAAGACTGGGCCTCACGCGGCTACATCACGCTCGAACTCGGCATTCACGGTGTACCCGTGAATCTCCCGGGCGAACTCTATGGCGCTCTTTCCGGTGCGCTCGATTCCTACCATCTCATCAATCTCGACACGCCGGCCCGCTATTATTTCCGCCGCGTGATCGCCGGCTGCCTGCGCGCAAATGATTACCTCGTTTCACATCCGAAGTGGGACGGCAAAAACCTCATCGCGCTCGGTGGAAGCCAGGGCGGTTATCTCACGCTCGCCACGGCTGCACTCGACTCGCGTGTCACCGCATGCGTAGTCGCGTTCCCCGCATACTGCGACGTCAGCGGCTACGTGCACGGCCGCGCCGGTGGCTGGCCTGGACTTCGTTTCGACGATCCCGCCGAACCTGCACGCGCGGAAAAAATCGCGACCACCGCTTACTTCGACGGCGTCAATTTCGCACGCCGCATCAAGGTTCCCGGACACTACGGCTGGGGCTACAATGACGCCACCTGCCCGCCCACATCGATGTTCGCCGCATACAATGTCATTCGCGCCCCGAAGGCACTTTCGATCTTCAAGGAAATGGGCCATCCGCGCGTGCCCGAGCTCACCGCCGCGGAGGCCGCGTGGCTGCAATCGCACCTGGCTTCGCGCGAACAATAACGCGCGCGTTTTCGAGCGACGAAAACGCGCATGGTCGCACGATCTGCTTTCTCCGCGTCGTCGCGCTCCGATAACGCTCAGCCATACGTCGGTTTCTGCGGCCAGCCTGCCGGCGAATCTTCCCAGTCTTCCTGACGTCCGTACGGCGTCACATCGAGCAGGCTGTACGCGTCGGTGAGGTTTTCGACGCCGCGTCCATACGTCGAGTAGGTGTGGTACACGTCATCGCCGATGCGGAAGAAAACACTGAGCCCATGCGCTTCGCCCGTGAGCGAATACTCTTGGTTGCTCGCGAGGAGTTCTTCCTTCGTGCGGTAATTATACTCCACGGGCGCGACGGATTCATCGAGCGTCACGTGGAAGTCGTAGTTAAAATCGCTGCCATGCGATGAGTACCAGCTGCGGTGCCAGCCATGTGCGAGACGGTACGTTTCGAGCTTCTCGATCGGCGCGCGCGAGATGAGCGCAAACGCCGTGTTGCGCTCGCCCAAGAGTGACAGGTCGCCGAGCGAATCGACATAGCCCGTGCAACCGGGGCAGCCTTTGTCGTTCCCGGGGTCGAACATGAAATGATAAACAATCAGCTGTTGTTTCCCGTCGAAAATTCCGGCGAGCGTCGCGCGCCCCTTCGGACCGTCGAAAACGTAAGGCTTGTCGATGCGTACCATCGGCAGGCGGCGTCGTTCCGCGGCTACGCGGTCGCGCTGCCGGGTGACTTCTTTTTCTTTTTCGAGCAAACGCATGCGTTGCGTGCGCCACTCGCTGCGTGACGCGATGGGGGGATGGACGGAGGCAGTGTTCATGGTGGATCGGGTTGAATTTGCGAAATGAGTCGTCACCCCATCGACGAACCGTCCGCTTCAAAACAGACAGGCTTCAAAAAAAACGCCGGTAACGCCCGCGCGTCCGACGGTGTTATGGTCAGGTAGGCTTTCGCTCAATCCAGCGTCGTGGTGACGCTCACATTTCCTTTCGTCGCCTTCGTGTAGGCGCAGATCGTGTGTGCTTTGTTCACGACATGCCGCGCCTTGGTTTCATCCAGATCGGGAATGCTCACACGCAGCTCGACCGCGAACGGCTGCGCCGCGCCCGGCTGCAGCTGCACGCGTGCGGTCACCGTGATCCCTTCGTCCGCGTGCCCTGACTCTTTCGCAAAATACTTCACCGCTCCATTGAAGCACGCCGCCCACGCCGCCCCGAATAAATGCTCCGGCGTCAGGCCCTGCAGATTGGTCGCCGAAGGCTCTTTGAATTGCAGCGAGAAGCCTTCTTCGGCCGTTTCGACGGATCCAGTGCGGCCGCCTTGTGAGATCGATTCAGCGATGGGAGGGAGTGAATGGCTCATGAGTTATTGGGTTCGCGGACCAGCGACGCGCCGGCCCCGGTGCATTAAACAAAGATTCCTCCGGATGTCGAAGGCGCGCCGGGTTTCGCGAAAACTCTTCGCGGAGTGTTCCTGCACGAAGTTCTCGCACGCCTTTCATCCCGGCCGCCGGCCGCGCTCCGCGCTTCCCTGCGGCGAAAAAATGGCGCAACCTCCGCCCTCCCGCCCACCGCCTTGTCCATCATGAAACCGCTTGAGACCGCCCTGAAAAATTTGCTCGGCGAAAAAAATGTCCTGACCGAACGCGAAGATCTCATTCCGTATGGCTTCGATGGCACGGCGGCGCTCAAGCGGCTGCCGCGGGCCGTGGTCTTTCCGGGGAACGCCGCGGAGATCTCCGCCGTTCTCAAGCTCGCCCGGGAGCACCACACGCCGGTCATCACCCGGGGCAGCGGCACCGGACTGAGCGGCGGGAGCGTGCCCGTCGAAAGCTCGCTCGTTGTCTGCCTGGTCAAGATGGATCGTATCCTGGAACTGGATACGCGCAACCTCACCTTGCTGGCAGAACCCGGCGCGATCACCCAGAAGATTTTCGAGACAGCCGACGCAGCGGGTTTGTTTTATCCGCCCGATCCCGGCTCGATGAAAATCTCCACGATCGGTGGCAACGTCGCCGAAAACTCCGGCGGACTCCGGGGCCTCAAGTACGGTGTCACCCGAGACTATGTCATGGGACTCGAAGTCGTGCTCGCCGACGGCTCGATCTGCTGGCTCGGCTCCAAGTGCGTGAAGGATGTCGCCGGCTACAACCTGCGCGACTTGTTCATCGGCAGCGAGGGCACGCTCGGCGTGATTACCAAGGTGTTGCTGAAGCTCCTCCCCAAGCCCGCCGCGCGCCAGACCTTGCTCGCGACTTTTGCGCAGATGGATGCCGCCGCCGAAACCGTCTCCGCGATCATCGCGGCAAAGATCATCCCCTGCACCCTCGAATTCCTCGATCGAAAAACCATCACCTGCGTCGAAGCCTTCGCACACGTCGGTCTTCCCGCCGACGCCGAGGCGCTTTTGCTCATCGAAACCGACGGACATCCCGCGGCCGCCACCGATGAAGCGCTGCGTATCGAGGAGCTCGCGCGTATCCACGGAGCCACTACCGTTCGCCGCGCCCGCGACACCGCGGAAGCCATCCAGCTCGCCACCGCCCGGCGCAGCGCGTTTTCCGCCCTCGCCCGCCGCCGGCCCACCACGATCCTCGAAGACGTCACCGTGCCCCGCAGCGAACTCGCGAAGATGATCCGCGCCGTCGAAGAGATCGCCGCACGCCATACGCTCGACATCGCCGTCTTCGGCCATTTCGGCGACGGCAACCTGCACCCGACGATCCTCACCGACGAACGCGACGCCGAGGAAATGCACCGCGTGGAAATCGCCATCAAAGAGATCGTCGATGCCGCCCTCGCCCTCGGCGGCACGATCACCGGCGAACACGGCGTGGGCCTGGCGAAGAAGCCGTTTCTCCAACAACAGCTCGGCGACTCCAGCTACGCGTTGCTCCAGACCATCAAACGCACCCTCGACCCCGCCGGCCTGCTGAACCCCGGAAAGATCTTCGACCTTCCCGAACTTCGAACGCCCAACGCTCAACTCCCAACGTTTAGCACTCAATGAACAAACCCACGTTCGACCTGGAGGAACGCCTCATCACCAAACCCGTATTGCTCGAAAGTCTCATCGCCGAAGCAGACGAACTTGTCCGCATTTTTGCTTCGAGCATTCGTGCGACGCAGCGCAACGGAGGCTCCCCCACTTGAGCGTTAAAACTTCAGCGTTGAGCGTTGAGCGTTCTCTGGGGCGCAGCGCAACCGGTCCGCTCGCCTCGCTGGATTACTCGATCCTCCAGCAATGCATGCACTGCGGCATGTGCCTGCCGAGCTGCCCCACTTTCGCCGAAACCGGGATGGAGAAAAACTCGCCCCGCGGCCGCATCTCCCTCATGCGCGCTGTCGCGGATGGCGAACTCGCCACCACCGCCGCCTTCGCCGAGGAAATGAGCTATTGCCTCGGTTGTCTCGCGTGCACCAGCGCCTGTCCGGCCGGCGTGGATTACGCCAATCTGCTCGAACACGCCCGCGCTCACGTCGAGCAAAGCGGCATCGTGAAAACCGGCCGCCGCGACTTCGTCCGCTGGCTCACCATGAAGCAGCTCTTCATGAAGCCGCGCCTGCTGCGCTTCGCCGGCCGTCTGCTCTGGCTTTATCAAGCGAGCGGACTCCAAGCCGCGGCCCGCGCGCTGCGCCTCACGCGCCTCCTCCCCAGATCGCTGCGCGACGCCGAGCCGTCCACACCGACGGTTCAACGGCATTTCTCCGACGCGCTGATTCGCGAGATCGAAACGCCCCCGGCCTCCAGCCATCCGCTGCCGCGTCGTCGCGTGCTCCTGCTCACCGGTTGCGTCCAGGACATCGCGTTCTCCGACATCAACCGCTCCACCGCCGACGTGCTGCTCGCCAACAATTGCGAGGTCGTCACACCGCGCGCGCAATCCTGCTGCGGCTCGCTCCATGCTCACAATGGCGAACTCGAACTTGCGCGGACACTCGCCCGTCGTCAGCTCGACGCGGTCGATCCCGCCGGCTTCGACGCGATCATCTCCAACGCCGGCGGCTGCGGCTCGCATCTTCGCCACTACGATCGCCTGCTCGCCGGCGATCCTCACTACGCCGCACGCGCAGCCGGATGGTCGCGCAAGCTTCGCGACATCTCGGAATGGCTGGTCGAAATCGGTTTCCGCGCCCCCCGCGCTTCCGCTTGTAGTGGAAACTCCACTACGCCGGGTCCGGTCACTTATCACGACTCGTGTCATCTTTGCCACGGGCAGAAAGTTTCCGCGCAACCGCGCGCGCTGCTCCGGGCGATCCCCGGCCTCGAGTTGCGCGAGGCGGCGGAAGCATCCTGGTGCTGCGGCAGCGCCGGCATTTATTCGCTCACGCATCCTTCGACCGCGAACTGGCTCCGCGAGCGAAAGCTCGGGCATCTGCACGCCACCGGGGTGGCCACCGTCGCGGTGGCGAATCCCGGTTGCGCGCTCCATCTGCAAGCCGGTGAAGCCGGCCGGGAGCGTCCGCTCGCGTTTGAGCATCCCGTCGTCCTGCTCGCCCGCGCTTACGCCGCCGAAGCGGCTGCGGACGGCGGCGCTTCGCAGCGCTAGTATCCGGACATTGGATACTTAAACCGGCGCGCGTCAGCGCGTTTCCGGGAACTGCTCGCGCATGATTTTCAGCGCGGGTTTGTGCAGACCCGAGGAGCTCCAGCACATGTCTTCCTTGAGGTGACAGCGGATGCCTGCGTCGAAGAGCGAAAACATCACCCCGAGCACACACGCATCCGTATCAAGTCCGCACACCGTCACCCGCGTGATCCTTTTCTGTTTCAGCCGGCGGATATGCGACGCGGTGAGCCCGTAGCCGGTTTTGTCGATCACGAGATCGCCGCGCCGCGGCGGGATGATCAGCTCCGTATCCACGGAGCCCGGAGCACAGCTTTTTTGCTTCAGCACCGTTCGGAACAAGGAGCCGGGAGGATTGATGAATCGCGTGAAAACCCGCCGCGAAAACCGCCGTGAATACGGCTCCAGTTTCTTCAAAAACGCCGCAGGCGGCTCGAAAGCCTTCTGCACGTCCACGATCATAAGCGCATGGTGAGGTGACATGCGCCAGACTAGCGCAAAGGGCGTGATTTTCCAGCGAAGTCGGCCCGGTGAAACTCGTCCGCGTTCAACGCGAGGCCGCCTCAAGAAGTTCGCGCCACCGCTTCCACGCCTGTTCATACGCAGCGCGGTTTGCGGGTGTGGGATCCACCTCTTCGCCCAGTCGCATGAAGGCGTGTCCCGCGCCGTCGTAGATGACCGGCTCGAAAATCTTTTTCGCGGATTTCATCGCAGCTTCCGTCTTCTCCAAGGTGGCATTTACCCGGGCATCATTTCCGCCGTAGAACCCATGCACCACACAGGGGATTTCCGCGACGCGCTCCAGCGCGGCATCCGATGCGGAACCATAAAAAACAAACGCGCCGCTCAGATCGGGGCGCGCCACGGCAAAATTCCACACTGTCGCGCCACCCCAGCAATAACCGCCCACCATCAACCGGCCATTGAACGACGGGATCGTCTTCGCGTACTCCGCCACGGCGTGCAGATCGGTGACGACATCCCCGGTCTTGAGCCGGCCGATCGCTTCGCGTGCGGCATCGCCCGACGCAAAGTCCTTCGTGCGCCCGCCGCCCGGCGCGTGACCCGACAACAGATCCGGTGCGAGCACGAGATAACCTTCACCCGCGAGTTTATCCGCGGTCGCACGCAGCCAGTCGTTCAACCCGCGATTCTCATGAATCAGGATGACCGCCGCGGTTTTGTCGTGCTTTTCTGGATACGCGACGAAGATGTGCAGCGGACGACCTGCGCCGGCCACTTCCACCCATTCGTGATGTCGCGGCGAAGCCTCGAGACGTTCCAAGGGTGACGATTGTGCCGGCGCGAACGCAGCGACCAGAACGAAGGCGAACAACGAGCGGATGAATTTCATGGGGAAACGTGGGTTGCCGCCAGCGAACGCATCCTCGTGCCATCAGCAAACCGGAACCCGCTTTGCCGTCAGAACCGCCAGTGCGCGCTGATCATGGGCCCGAGCGAGTTGATGCCGGGATTCACCGGGTCGAGGCCTGTGTTTGAAATGTGTTGGAAATACGCGCCCACAGTCAGCGCGAGTCCGCTGCGTGTTTGGAAACGACTGCCCGCATACACGAACCAGTGGAAATTCAGGTCCTGACCCTGCGCGCCTTCCACGTCGTAGCCGCGGCTGTCCATCAGCCCCAGGCCTCCACCGCTGGAGAAGAAGAACGCCTGCGTCCGGGCGACGTTCCAATATTCGAGAATGCCGGAACCCGATGCGCCGACGAAGTGGGTTTCCGGCCCTTTGGCAAACGGCTCAAGCAAGGCGCTGAAACGTGAGCGCATCACCAGCGTGCGGCCCGCGATCTCCCGACGCGCGACGGCGGGCGTCTTCCAGGTGAGCAATTGCGGCAGGATCACATAATCGAGTTGCGATCCGCCGCCGCCTACACGCCACAACGCCCCCGACTCCACGCCAAACTCCCACTCATCCACGGGGTCGTTTTGGCCGCCGTTTTCCGCCGCCCGCGCTTCCGCCATGCACAGCGGCAACCACAGCGCAAACAACGCGGCGATGAATTGTCGTTGCGGACGGGCGCGTGCGAGGCCCGGCCGTGTGTCGTTGAATACTGGATACATGAAATCGGACAGCGACCGACCTCAGGAGACGTCGCGTTCGCGCTCGTCGAGCGCGAAGGTATGGCCGATCGTATTGAGCAGGCCGCTGATGCGCCGCAACGCGTTGACCATGTCGATGAAACGCGCGCTGGCTTCCAGGACTCCGGCACTGGAACGACTGTTGAGACGCTGGTAGTGGCGTTTCTGAGCGTCGATGCACCACTCCTTCAATTGCACGCCGTCCTTCAAAAACTCCTCCGCCATCTCGCGGTCGCGGGTCGCGAGCACATTCGTGGCGGCATCGAAACGTCGCAGCACCCGGTCGTAGAAATCGAAAAGATCGGCGCGGTCTTCATCGGAAAAATCACGGGGATCCTGCACCTGTTTCAGCACATAACCGCAGATGATCTTGTCCACGATATCGCCGACGCCTTCGAGCTGGCTCGCGAAATTGAGCAGGCCGAATTGCAGGCGGCTCTCGTGCGGGGTCAGTTGGTCGACACGCAGCTGGCTGAGGTAATGTTTGATCGCGGTGTGCAGGTCGTCCACGCGGTCGTCGTGCTTCTCGATCGTGCGCGCGAGTTCCAGATTCGGTTTCTCGATCGCACGCCGGCCACCCTCCAACATGAGGCGCACCTCGTCGGCGAGCAGCAGCGTTTCGCGCGTCGCGCTCGCCAGCGCAAACATCGGCACACTCAACGCGGATTGATCGAGGTGCGTGCTCGCAGGCCGCAGAACCACCTCCTCCGCCTGCGTGGCCTGCATGATTTTTTCCAGCCAGCGGCCGATGACGCCGCCGAGCGCCACACCCGTGATCACCGCAACGATATTAAACGCCGTATGCAGGTTTGCCCCCTGCCGGCCGACATCGCCGGGCGTGCCACCGACGAATGCCATCAACGGGTCGAAAAACACCAGCGCGAGCACCACCAGCGCGCATTTCACCACGAGATTCGCGATGGCCAGCGCACGGCCGGGCGGCGAGGAAAACCCCGCCATCAAGCACGTGAGACCGATGCCCAGATTCGTTCCGAGCACGATCGGAATCATGAGCGCGAGCGAGGCCTTGCCCGTCGCCGCGAACGCCAGCGCGAGCCCGATCACCGCGGTCGAACTCTGGGCGAACAGGGCCAGCACCGCGGCGAAAATCACCAGCAGGATCCGGTGATTTTGCAGGAGCTCGAGCACGGTCACGAACTCCGGATCGGCCGCCAGCACGCGCGCCGCTCCGCCGATGATCGACATGGCCAGAAAGATGAACCCGAGCCCGAGCAGCGATTGCCCCGCGCCCTTGATCGTTTCCGACCGGAAAAATTGAAACGCGGCGAAACCCACGACCAAAAACAACGAGTAATAATCAAACACCCGCAGCGCGATCAGCTGCACGGTCACCGTGATACCCGCGTTCGCGCCAAGCAAAAATGCGAGCGAGCTTTCGCGCGACAACTCGCCCGTCCTCACCAGCTGCAAAGTCAGCAACGTTTGCGCGGTGGACGATGGTGCCACTGTGCCGAAGCTCAACCCCGCGATCACCGCCTGCACGGGATTTTGCGACATGCGTTTCAACCACGCGTGCAGCCCGAATCCCAGCAGCCGCTCCAACCCTTTCCGCAGATAACGGATGCCGAAAAGAATGAGGGCGATTCCGCCCACGATGTTGAGGAGCACCATGACCCGTGCTGGCTATCCAGCCCCCGGAATCCCGCAAGAGCAACTTGATCCTCGCATCCCGCGATCTCCCTTGTCGCCCCGCCGGCGCTTCACTCTGCTTTCGCGCATGATGCTTCGCCCCCTCCGGACCTTGTTCGCCGCGATGCTCGCCATCGCCCTGCTTCCCGCCGTCCACGCCGAGCCCGCTCCGCTCGCCTCGTTGCAGGCGCGGGCTGAAAAATTCCGCATCGATCTTTCGCCGCCCGCCTACGAACGCACGCCCGACGAACTCCGCACCACCACGGACGCGGCGCTGCGCGAGGCCGAGGCCGCACTCGATCTCATCGCCAAACGCGATTCGTCCGAAATCACATTCGATAACACCATTGCCGAACTCGATCGCATCGTCTGCCGCGTGCGCGACGTGTCGGCGCGCATCGGCTTGCTGCAAGAAGCCCATCCGGAAAAAGCCGTGCGCGACACCGCGAGCGAGATGGGCGTCAAAATCTCCTCCTGGGCCATCACCATGGAGTACCGCGAGGATCTGTATCGCGCAGTCAAAACCTTCGCAGACACCAACCCCACGCTCACCGGACAGGATCGTCTGCTCTTCGACGAAGTCCTCCGAGACTACCGCCGCGCCGGTCTCGATCTGCCCGCCGAAAAACGCGCCCACGTCGAACAACTCCGCAAGGAGCTCACGCAGCTCACCACCGATTTTTCCAACAACATCAACCAGGCGCGCGGCCCTCTCGATCTCACCGCCGAAGAACTCCGCGGCGTTCCGGAGAGCTTTCTCGAAAGTCCCGGCGTGCGTCAGGAAGACGGTCGCTACCGCGTCATGCTCAACGTCACCTGGCATTGGCAGGCCTTGATGGAGAACGCGGAAAACGAAGAGGTCCGCCGGCGCGCCTACTTCATCCGTCACCAGCTCGCACAGGAACCCAACACGCCCTTGCTCGCCCGCATCGTCGCACTGCGCGCCGAACTCGCCCTCGCGCTCGGTTATCCCACCTGGGCCGACTATCAGCTCGAACCGCGCATGGCAAAAACCGCCGCTGCCGCGCTCCGGTTTGAAGAGGATCTCGTCCGTGGTCTTCAGAAAAAATTCGACGCCGAAATCGCCACGCTGCGCGAGCTCAAGGCCGCGCACACCAACAATCCCGCCGCCACGCTCGAGCCGTGGGACGTCAATTTCTACACCGAGAAACTCAAGCGCGAGCGCTACGCCGTCGATGCCGAGCAGCTCCGCGTATTTTTCCCTTATCAGCCGACGCTCAGCGGCATGTTTCGCATCTACGAAAAAATCTTCGGTCTCACGTTCACCGAAGTACAACCGCCGCAAGTCTGGGCCGAAGGTGTGCAACTCTTCGCCGTCACCGATCGCACGTCGGGCGAACCGCTCGGGCTCTTCTACCTCGATATGTTTCCGCGCGACGGGAAATACAACCACTTCGCGTGCTTCACCATCGCCGCGGCCTCCACGCGAGCGGACGGCACGCGCACGCTGCCGATCGCGTCGCTCGTCTGCAATTTTCCGCCGCCGTCCGCGGATCGTCCGTCGTTGTTGCAACACGACGATGTCGAAACGCTCTTCCACGAGTTCGGCCACGTCATGCACATGATGCTCAGCCGCTCGAAGCACGGACGTCATTACGCCTTCGGCGTGCCGCAGGATTTCGTCGAGGCACCCTCGCAGATGCTCGAAGCCTGGGTGTGGGACAAAACCGTGCTCGATACGTTCGCCGCCGACTATCGCGACCCGTCGAAGAAAGTACCGGCCGAAGTCATCGAGGCGCTCAAGCGCGCACGCACCGCCACGTCCGGCATGTTCTACCGCCGTCAGCTTTCCTTCGGGCTGCTCGATCTGACGCTGCATACACAAACCCAACCCGATCCCGCGCTCGACGTCATCGGAATCACCAACGCTGTCCTCGCACGCGTGTCGGTCGCGCCGCCGGAGGGCACATCGTTCGCCACTTACTTCGGCCATCTCATGGGTTACGACGCCGCCTACTACGGTTATCTGTGGTCGCTCGCGATCGCGCGCGACATGGTCAGCGTTTTCGAAGCCTCGCCCGACAAACTCTTGGACGAAAAAATCGGCCGTCGTCTGCGTGACGAAATCTACGGCGCCGGCGCTTCGCGCGATGTCACCGAATCCGTCGAAAAATTTCTCGGGCGCCCGCAATCCATTCAACCCTTCCTCGAGTTCCTCGGCGTCGAATAACGCCTCACTCACGCGCCCTCCTCGCGCGTTCCCGCCACTTCGCGCATCGTTTCTCCAAGATTGCGATGCGCCAACGCCAGCGCATCCTGCCGCCATGCTCGCCAATCTCGTCATGACCGTGATCGGCCCCGATCGCCCGGGCCTCGTTGAATCCCTCGCCTCGCGCGTCGCCCGTCATGGCGGCAACTGGCTCGAAAGCCGCATGTGCCGTCTCGGCGGTCAATTCGCCGGCATCGCGCGTGCCGAGTTACCTTCGGAAAAAATCGATGCGCTCACCGAGGCGTTGCGCGCACTCGAAGCCGATGGTCTGCGCATCCATCTACAGGTGGAAAGCGCCGACCGCCCCGCCGTCGCCGGCACGCTGGCGACGTTGTCGCTCGTGGGACAGGACCGGCCCGGCATCCTTTCGCACATCTCGGCCGTCCTTGCCGCGCATCGCGTCAATGTCGAGGAGCTGGCCTCCGCGCGTATCAACGCGCCGATGGACGGCAGCGTATTGTTTCAGGCGGAAATCGCCGTACTGCTGCCGTCCGGCCTCGATCCTGCCGCCCTGCGGGCCGACCTCGAAAAAATCGCCGCCGATCTCATGGTGGACGTGCAGTTGCAGGCGCGCTGACCGCGCCGGCCGCCGTCAGGCAACCGACGTCGATTTGGTGTGTATCCAAAAACGGGATACCACCAGATGGTCGCGTTTAAGATCGTAGCCAAACTCGGTGTCGATCACCTGCCAGTGCGTGGACGTCGTTTCCTCGGGTCCGGTTGACGCCAGCGCCCGCAGACGCCGCCATTCACGCACCGCGAGCAGACGGGCCGAGGCAAAGGCGTCTTCGATCGAGCGATACACGCCGCAAGTCTGACTCTTCTGCATAGGCTTGCCTTCCGCAGAAGGCACGAGCGTGAAATGCAGGACCGCATAGTCTTCGGGGGAAAGAGAGGCGCTCATGCGCGTTACTTTAGCTCAACGCGTGCCATCCTTCCAGCGGGCTTAGGTAGAACACCCTGCCGGGGTTTCACCTACACCGCGCCCACAGCTCCCACATGAGCACCGCCGCTGCCACGGAAACATTGAGCGATTCCACGCGGTCATCGCCGGGGATCGTCACGAGTTGCGTGCACATTTTCGCCACGTCCGGCGACATGCCATGCTCCTCATTTCCCAACACGATCGCCACCGGACGACGCTCGGCCGCCATCACTTTGGAAACACGCACCAAGGGCTGCGCGCCACGCACCGCTGTGCCGATCACCTCGTAACCAGCTTCCGCCAGCGCACGGCAAAACCTCGGCAGCGATTTCACGGTCCACACTTCCAACTGATCGAGACCGCCCTCCGCCACGCGATGCGCCGCCTCGCCCGGCAGCGCTTGTTGCGGATGATCCGGCACGATCATTTCCCGCACGCCGAAAAACGCGGCGGTGCGCGCGATCGCGCCCAGATTGTGCGCGTTGCCCACGCGATCGAGCAGCACCAGCGGCGCCTTTTCAAGCGCCCAACGCGCAATCTCCTCCGGACGCGGCGTGCGCAACGCCTTCGCCTCCACGATCGCCACCACACCGCCGTGGTGGATCGTGCCCGCGATCTTCTCCAGTTCGTGCGCCTCCACCTGCCGATAAACACGTCGCGAATTCGCGAGCGCCTTGCACAGCGCACCGAGTTTCCGGCCGGTCTGCACATCGAAGAACAAGCGCTTGATCGAAGCCGGCTCGCGTTCGAACCGCGCCTTCACCGCCGCCAGTCCACAGATGGGAGTCTCCTTCATGATGACACCTCGCCGACCAAGGTGAATTCCTCGCGATCGTGATACAGATGACGCACACGGAGACTCTTTGTATTCGAAATCAGGATACTCGACGGTGCCGTGATCTCGCGCAGCAAGGCCACCGGATCCACGCGGCCAAACTTGAGGATCACGACAAATCGCCGGCACCAGCCGCGTTGGATCCACGGCTCGATCAGATTGCGCATCACGTGATGCGGCTCCTCCACGAGATCGCAGAACAACCAGTCAAAACGTTGCCCTTGCGCCGGCTCGAAGCGAAACGCGTCTTCACGACGATGCTCGATCAACGCATGCCCGAGCGCACCGCCTTTGAGCGGACCGTTGTCCACCGCCACCACCCGGGCACCGCGCTTCGCCGCGCTGTAGCTCCAGCCGCCGGGCGCCGCGCCGAGATCGGCCACGGTTTCCTCCACCTGCGGTTCGCGGCCGAGCACCGCGTACGCTTCCTCGACTTTTAAATACGAACGCGAAGGTGCGAGATCGTCATCCGCCATGCGGCGCTGACCGCCGCTCAGACACTCGCGCGCCACAAATGCGCGTTTGAAATCTGCGAAAAACACAAACAACCCGCGCGTCGTTCCCACGCCTTTCGGCCTCTCGTCCACCGCGAGTTTGGCCACACGCCCCATCTTTTTGCGCAGCAATTCGACAAACGCCTTCTCCACGCCGCTCGTGCGACGTCCGAGTCCATCGAGCCCGCCCGCCGCGTCGAACACCAGCGGCCAGTTGCCTTCAAATCGCTCGGTGCGGGCCGACGCAAAAAAACTCTCCGCGATTTTGCCCGCGAGCGCGTTCACCGAATCGCCGGCAACCTCCACCGCATCGAGCAGCACCGCGTGCGCAAAACAGAGGTCAGGCAGCTCGCGGCCTTCGGTAACCTCGCAACGCAGCCAGCCATCGCCCAGCTCGGCCGCGGCAAAGCCATGCCCGTGGAGCTCTTTCTCCAACAGCAATTCAAAGCCGGACTGACACCGAAAAATCATCCCGCCATACCGCCCGCCCACTCCCGCCCACTCAAGCCCCAACCCGCCGCCCGCTTCGGAAAAGTGTCACGTATTACGTGACACTTCCGCACCGGTTCATGGAGGAAACCGGTCTTTTTTCCCCACTCAAAAGTGTCACGTAATACGTGACACTGGTGTTCGCCAAAAGGGATCGGGAGAGCTCGCAATCACCGGCCGCCGGGCGGGGCGGAGCCGCGTGAGAGCGCCTTAGCATGGCGGGTGACGCGCGCCGGAGCTCCGGCGTTGCCAAGCGAAGTGGACGCGTCGTATGAACGCATCAGCACGCACGCGGTCAGATCAGAACGCATCGCCACAATCCCGCTCTTCCTTATGAAACTCTTTGTTTTCCTCCTCGGTATCGTCGTCGGCGCAGGTGGTTACCACTACTACCACAAACCGGAATGCGATGCCGCCCGCGTCGCGCCCGCCGGCACTCCCGCGACTCCCGGCACCGTGCCCGCCGCGCCGGCCGCCGACCGCTCGTTCACCGAGAAGGCCCGGGATGGGGCGCTCGCCGCCAAGGAAGCCATTTCGCAAAAACTGGTGGACTGGAATCTCACTCCCGCGGAGATCAATCGTGAGCTCGAAGAAACCGGACGTGTCGTGCGCAAAAAAACCGCCAACGCCGGGCAGTCGCTTTCCAACGCCCGTGTCGCCGCCGTCATCAAAGGCAAATACGCACTCGACGACGAACTCTCCGCCCGCGCCATCACCGTGGATGTCGATGCCGGCCGCGTCACGCTTCGCGGCACCGCCCGTTCGTCCGACGCCATCGCCCGCGCCATCGCCCTCGCGCTGGATACGAGCGATGTGACCTCCGTCGATTCGCAGCTCACCGTCGCCCCTTGATCGCATGTCGTCTTCCGAAGCGCTGCCGGCAGGCCGTTATCGTCATTACAAGGGCGCCGATTATCTGGTGATCGGTGTGGCGCGGCATTCCGAAACCGAGGAAACACTCGTCGTTTATCGTCAGCTTTACGGCGATGGCGGGCTCTGGGTGCGCCCGCTCGCGATGTTCACGGAAACGGTCGAAATCGCGGGCCAGCGGCAGCCGCGTTTTGCGTTTGTATCCAAAGAACAATGACATACTGCGCGGCGCGCAAAACGCGTGGCTGCGATCGTTCGGTTTTGTTTGTTCGGGACTAACATCTTTCCGGTCACGACCCTTCAGGAGAACCGGTTCGTGCCGATGAAGGACAATTCATCCACGGCACCTGCATTCACAGGCGCCCGCATTGTCCTCGATGACTCTTCCCGCCCGCTCAAAAAAAACTCTCCTGACGCTCGGTATCATCGCCTGGCTCGGTGCCGCAGTGTGGGGGCTGAAGCTCGTCAACGAGTACGGTTACCGCCCCGGTGCCTCGGGTGAAGTCACTCATCGCTGGCCGGCCGACGCCGCCGTGCCGCGTGCCGAGGGCATTCCCACGCTGGTCGTCGCGCTCCACCCGGAATGCTCATGCTCGCGCGCATCTCTCGTCGAGTTGGACACCATCCTCTTGGAAACCACGCCAGGACTGCGCGCAGTTGTCATCTTGCTCGATGATCCGACGGAAACACCCGCCGGAGTCAGCCCGCTTTTCAAAACCGCGCAGAAGATGCCGGGTGTTACGCTGGTGCGTGATCGCGATGGACTCGAACTCAAGAAATTTGGTTTCAAAACCTCGGGCGACACCCGCCTTTACCGGGCGGATGGCACCCTGATTTTCAGCGGCGGCATCACGCAATCCCGCGGACATGTCGGCCCGAACCCCGGTCGATCCGCCGTCATTCGCGCCGTGCGCGACCCGGACACCGTACCAGCTTTCCCCGTTCAGGAGCTGCCGGTCTTCGGCTGCACCTTGTTCGATCGCGTCGAAAAATCATGAGCGGCGACGGCAGGGCTCTCGATCTGCGTGTGAAAGAACGTGCGCAGTTTCTGGAAGGCGATCTATTGCGGCGCTTCTGGAGCCAGACCGATCGCGCCTTTGCGATCCTGTTGATCGCGCAATGGATCGCCGGCATCGGGCTCGCGTTTTGGTTCACCCCGCAGACCTGGATCGGGCGCCAGAGCGAAATCCATATCCATGTGTGGGCCGCCATTTTTCTCGGAGGCATCATCGCGCTTCCCGCCGCCGCACTCGGTTTCTGGCGCAGCGGACTCGCCAGCACCCGCCATCTGATCGCCATCGCACAGATGTTTGCGTCGGCGCTTCTCATTCATCTGACCGGCGGCCGCATCGAGACGCATTTCCACATCTTCGGCTCGCTCGCATTCCTGGCGTTCTATCGCGACTGGCGCGTGCTCATCACCGCTTCGATCGTCGTCACAATCGATCACTTGCTGCGCGATCTCTACTGGCCGCAATCCATCTTCGGCAGCCAGGTCGCTTCGTCCTGGCGCTGGTTGGAACACGCCGGCTGGGTGGTCTTCGAAGACATTTTCCTCATCTACACCTGTGTGCGATCGCGCGCGCTCATCTCCGAATACGGCATCAAACACGCCGAATCCGAGATCGCCGCCGAGCGCATCGAGCAGGCCGTCATCGCGCGCACCCGCGATCTCGCGGAAACCAACATCCGCCTCGAGGCCAACATCGAGGAACGCCTCCGCGTCGAACGCGAACTCAAGTCCGCCAAGGAATCCGCCGACGCCGCCAGCCAGGCCAAATCCGAATTCCTCGCCAACATGTCCCACGAGATCCGCACGCCCATGAACGGCGTGATGGGCATGACCAGCCTCCTCCTCGACACCCCGCTCTCTGCGCAGCAGCGCGGTTTCACCGACACCATCCGGCAAAGCTGCGATTCGCTGCTTTCCGTGATCAACGACATCCTCGATTTCTCCAAGATCGAGTCCGGCAAACTCGAACTCGAGGAACAGCCCTTCGACTTGCGTAGTTGTATTGAGGATACGCTCGACCTCTTCAGCCAGAAGGCCGCGGAAAAGGGCATCGACCTCGCCTATCTCATCCAGGATCACACGCCGCTTCACGTCGTCGGCGACGCCTCGCGCCTCCGCCAGATCCTCGTCAACCTGATCGGCAACGGCATCAAGTTCACCGACCGCGGCTCCGTGTTCACCCGCGTGAGCTCGACCTTGATCGGCCCCGCTGCCGAACGTTCAAGCGTGCCGCCCGAGATCTGGCACGAGGTGCAGTTCGAGGTGCGCGACACCGGCGTCGGCATCGCGGCGGATCGATTCGACCGGTTGTTCAAACATTTCAGCCAGGTCGACGCTTCCATGTCGCGCCGCTTCGGCGGCACCGGCCTCGGCCTCGCCATCGCGAAGAATCTCATCGAGATCATGGGCGGCCGCATCTGGGTGGAAAGCACACCCGGCAAGGGTTCCTCGTTCTTCTTCACCATTCGCGTCCGCGCGGGCGCGAAGCCCACGCCGCCACCCGAGCTGCCGCTGTTGAAAGGCCGCCACCTGCTCATCGTGGACGATGGCGAGATCAACCGCCGCATCCTGCAAGTCCAGGCTCTCCGCTGGGGCATGCAGCCCTGCGAAGTCTCCTCCGGCCCCGCCGCGCTCGACTGGCTGGAGTCCGGCCGTCCCGTCGATGTCGCGATCCTCGACATGCAGATGCCGGGCCTCGACGGCCTCGATCTCGCCGAGCGCATTCATGCACTCGCCGCACATAAAAATCTCCCGCTGATCCTGCTCAGCTCCGCCGCCCAAGTGCACGACCGCGACGATCCTCGCTGGCTCCATTTCGCCGCGCGCTTCAACAAGCCCGTCAAGTTCGTCCCCTTGCGCGACGCGTTGCTCACCGCCCTCGGCCACGCCGCCGCGCTCGACACGCAAGGTCCGCGCAGCCAGCGCCTCCCCTACCTCGCCGATCAATTCCCACTGCGCATCCTCCTCGCCGAGGACAATCTCGTGAATCAAAAAGTCGCCGCACGTTTCCTCGAAATGATGGGTTATCGCTGCGACATCGCCGCCAACGGCGTCGAAGCTCTCGAATGCCTCTCACGGCAGCCCTACGATGTGGTGCTGATGGACGTGCAGATGCCCGAGATGGACGGCTACACCGCCACGCGGGAAATCCACGCGAATCTGCGCCGTGACCTTCGGCCCCAAGTCATCGCCCTCACCGCCCACGCGAGCGTGAAAGACCGCGAAGAGTGCCTCAGCCACGGCATGGACGATTATCTCACGAAACCGCTCGTGCCCGCTGTATTGGCGCAAAAACTACGCGATGCCGCCGCACGCCTCGGTGTCGCTTCCGCGCCTTCGGATTCCACGGAATCATCGCCCTCTTCCTGACGGCTCCGCCACGCTTGCGCCTTCGCGACGGCTTTGTTTCAGAAAGCCAGTCGCCCATGCCCACTTCACCGCCGTTTCCCCGACGCCCGCGCATCCTGCAGGTCGTCTCTCATCTGGGACTCGGCGGCGCCGAACGCATAGCGGTCAACATCGCCCGTGCGCTCCGCGACGAATTCGATTTCGCGATTCACGCAGTCCGCGGCATCGAGCCCGGCGAAGTCGGCACCGCCCTGGCCGCTGAAATAAAAGCGGCCGGCATTCCTGTCCATGCCGGCGCCCGCGTGCCGATGCGCTTCGGCGGCGTTATCACCAGCGGAATCGGACTCTCCCGCGCCGTGAAACGCGTGCAACCCGACATGCTTCACCTGCACACGGAGATTCCCGAGGCCGCGTGTGCCGCCATGCTTGCGTGTCATCCGTCGCTCCGCGCCATCCCGCTCGTCCGCACGATTCACAACAGCGTCATCTGGGGATTCTCCCGCATATTTGGGTGCTGGTGCGACCGGCGTCTCTCACATGCACGCATCGCCGCCGTTTCCCGCGGAGCGGCCGAGGCGTTCGCGCATCTTCGCCGCGACTCCGGTGCCGCGGCCGGCCCGGGAGCGACGGTCATTTTCAACGGCGTAGTTGAAAAACCACTACAACCACCGCGTCCCGTCATCGAGAACCGGCCGCTCCGCCTGATTTACGGCGGACGCCTTGAAGCGGAAAAAGGCGTGGATCTTTTTCCGGAGATCATCCGGAGCATGCTCCCCGTCCCCCAAGGGATCGAACTCGTCATCCAGGGGCACGGCCGTTTCGAACCTTTGCTGCGCCAACTCGCGAAAAACCCGCCACCGGGCTGGTCCATCCAACGGCGTCCTGCGCAGCCCGACTTCTCCCGCCAATTATCCGAATTCGATCTGGTGCTTCTTCCATCGCGTCACGAAGGGTTGTGCCTCGTCGCGATCGAAGCCGCTCTCGCCGGTGTGCCCGTGATCGCGACTGATGCACCGGGCCTTCGGGAAACGCTTCCGCCGGATCACCCGTGGCTCGCGCGTCCCGGCGACGCCGCCGATTTCGCCGCCGTGCTTTCCCGCGCCATCGTGCACAGACACACCTGGGCGGACGTCGCCGCCAAAGCCCGCGCGTTCGCCGGCACGACTTTCTCGCTACCGCGCATGATCGACGGCTATCGCAGATTGTATCGATCGATGGCCAAACTTTCTGAAAATCCGGCGGGTCTGCGATGAACGTCCTGACATCAAAAATGTCCGGTCCCGGCGCGGCGTGGCGCGCACATATCGACTGGAATCGGCTCACACCGATCGTGCTGAGCCAGGCGGTGGGCCTCGCGTGCGGCGTGGTGGGAGTGACGATTGCGAGCCATTGGATCACGCCGGCCGATTACGGCGCCTTCGGACTGTTTCTTTCCTGCACACCCCTCGGCATGTGGGTCATTCATGCGGGCTTGCTCAAAGGGCTGAGTCGCCAGTGGGCCGCCTCGACCGACCGCGGCGGTTTGCTTCGCGAAACACTCGCCGAGGGCGCGCGCCGTTTGCCGTGGCTCGCACTCGCCACCGCTGGCGCGACCCTCTTTCTCGACCGGGCCAACTGGCTCGCCACGTGGCTCGCGTTGTTCACCGCCAGCACGCTCCTCTCGTGCGGAGCGCTCGCACAAATCGCGCTTCAGGCCGTCCGCCGCCACTGGGCCGATCTGGCCGTTTCCGCAACCGGCTCGGTCAGCCGCACGTTCCTGCCATTGCTGATCTACATCGCACTCGACGCCTCGGTGATGTCGCTGCAAGTCGGCTTCACCGGACACGCGCTTCTTCTGGCCGCCACCGGAGTCTGGCTGCTCAAAACGTCGCCCGCGTTTTCCGCGCAGGCGCCCCGTATCCGCCAGCTCGATACGGTTTATCGCGGGCCGCTCTTTTTGGTGCTGGCGATCGCGGCATGGTCACTCGGCGCCGCCAATCGCTGGATCGCGGCAGGATTTTTTGACGGCGACACGGTCGGCTATTTCACCTTCGCGACCAATCTCGCAGTCATCGCCACCGGGATGCCAGGGATCATCGCCACCCAATACGTGCAGCCGGGACTTTTCGCCCTTCCCCACGCAACCGCCGCGGATCGCAGCGTGCTCGCCCGGCGTATCGACCGGGTGGCGTTCATCTACACTCTCGTCTCGATCGCGGCTGTATCCATTTTTTGGATATCGGCGCCCTGGCTCGTCGGCCCGGTCATCGGTGCAGCCTACGAACCCGCCTTGCAACATCTCGTGAGTGCATGCGGCTTCGGCATGGCGGTGCAAACCGCGCAGTTTTACCACCTGCTGCTGCTGGCGGGAAAACGCGAGTACGCCTGCGGCCCCGTCGATCTGCTTACCGCCGGCCTGCTCATCGCGGGCGCTGTCCTCGGTGCCGCTCTCGGGGGCGAACGTGGTTTCCTCGTCTGGCTCGCCGCCTCGCCCCTGCTGGCATGGAGCATCACTCGTCCGCTCGCGCGCCATCTGTTGCTACGCGACACGCCCACGCTGGCGGCAAAAGCACAAGCTGGCGGCTGAGGATCGAAACTGTTTCACCCTCGCCGTGCCTTCCGACCGGAAACGCTTTCTCGCATTCGCCCTCTCCGCGCCAGTCGCCGCGGTCGTGGGCATGGGCATCGCGCGCGGAGACTGGTTCTGGCCGGCAGCGGCCCTCACGATTGCGCTGATCGCGATCCTCGCCCGACTCGCGCCCAAACGTCTCCCCGCGCTTGTGCTGGGGGGATTGATCGCCGGGTATTTCCTGGGCAATCGCGGCTTCGCCCAGCTGAGTATTTCAGGAACGCTCCCGCTCTTTCCCGCTGAACTCGGGCTCGCCGTCACCGGCGTCTGGCTTCTTTGGGAAAGCGCTCGTGAGCGTGCCCTGCCTGTCGCCAAGGACGTTCTGAACGTCTCGCTGATCGCGTGGATCATCATCGGATGTCTGCGCATCGCGGGAGATCTCCGTATCCACGGAGTGGATGCGCTGCGCGACTTCGCGATGGTTTATTACGCGCTGTTCTTTTTCGTGGCTCAATCCGTCGCCTCACGCGGCGACACGACATGGTTTCGTCGCGTGATCCTCGGCGCCTCCGGAGCACTGCTGCCGCTGTATCTCCTATTCGAGGCGTTCCCCGATTTTTTCACCTATCAACTCACCATCCGCGATACGCCGGTGATTTTCTTCAAAGGCGATCTCGCGGGCACCTTCATGTCGATCGGTGCGCTCGCGTGGCTCCTGCGACAGGAGGAAACACCGCGACGCCGGGGTTCGCTCCTCATCGGGCTCGCGCTCGCGGCGACGATGATGAGCACGGGGAATCGTGCCTCGATGCTCGCGCTCGCGGTCGCCGCCGTGTTTCTCGCTTTCGCCGGTCGCGGCGCAACGCTCAAGAAACTCACAGCCGCCGCCGCAGCCGGCATCGTGATCCTCTCCGCGTGGACCGTTCTCAGCGGGCGCCCGTGGAGTCAGTCGCCGCTCATGGCGTTCTACGAACGCACCGCATCGATCCTCGATTTCAGCGGCGAGCGCATTTACCGCAGCGAGAGCGTCGAATCGAAGGGCGACAACAATCAGTTCCGCGCGGTCTGGTGGAAAGTCGTCATCGACAAAACAAACTCACAGGCGCCGGTTCGCGGGCTCGGCTTTGGACACGATCTGGCGGCGCCGTTTCTCAAGACATACTATCCCGACTCAGACGATGTTTTCACCGCGCGCAGCCCGCATAATTTTTTCATCACGGTTTATGCGCGCATGGGCGCCATCGGACTCGCCGCGTGGCTCGCGGTGAGTACCGCCATCGTTATCGGCGTGGTGCGTGCAGTGCGGCTGCTCCCACTGCGCGAGACAGTTCCGGCATGCACCGCGGTCGCGTTGCTCACGAGCGCGACTTTCGGCGTTGTTCTCGAAGGCCCGATGGGCGCCGTGGTTTTCTGGATCGCTCTCGGGGTCGCGCATGGCGCGTGGCTCCATACCCGTCACACGCAGAGCACATCGATCCAAACAGGTTCGCTTGAAGAAAACTCACCTTCCGGCGCTCCCGCGATTTGAGCTGACTCGCCGCGGGTGCGCGCGCAGATCGAAAGCCGGCATGAACACTCTGCGCGGGTTGCCCCTCCTGATCGCAATCATCCTTTGCCTGCTGGCGTTCACTCACGCAGCGGCCCAATCCATCGCCGTCGACCCCACCGCCGCACCAGCGTGGCCGATGGCGGATGTCGCTTTGTCCGATGGCCCGGGCATCACCCGCGGCCGCCTGGAAAACGGCCTGCGTTATGTCGTCCTTCCGCGTTCGAGCGTCGATCGTCAGATCAGTCTTCGCCTCGTCGTGAAAGTTGGCTCGCTCCACGAAAATGACGACGAGCGCGGCTTCGCGCACTTCGTCGAACACATGGCGTTTAATGGTACGAAGAATTTTCCCGCGGGTGCGCTCGTGAAATTCCTCCAGCGCCAGGGCGCGCAGTTTGGCCCGCACATCAATGCCACGACCAGCCACACCGCAACCCACTACAAACTCGACCTGCCCGCCGCGCCCGACTCGCTCGAAACAGGCCTGCGCGTTTTTCGCGATTTCGCGGACGGCATCCTCTTCGAACGAGGGGAAGTAAATCGCGAGCGCGGCGTCATCCTCAGCGAGGAGCGCAGCCGCAACTCTCCGGAGCAGGATACCTTGTTCGCCGACCTGCGCTTCCTCTACGGCGGCACGCGCATTCCTTTGCGCATGCCGATCGGCGAGACGGCGCAAATCGCCAAGGCCGATCGCACCGCGCTGCGTCGTTTTTATGACGCGTGGTACCGTCCCGAAAATCTCTACGTGATCGTCGTCGGAGAGATTGATCCGACCGAAACCGAAGCGCTGATCCGCAAACATTTCACGTCGTTCCGCGCTCGCGCCACCGAGCGCGTCGCTCCGCATCCCGGGGAAGTTGCCCCGCGCGCCGGAGCCTCCGTCGCCGTCCATGCGTCGCCCCTCGCTGGCGCATTGATCACCTTCACAAGCGTGACGCATCGCCCGCCGCCGCGCTTCGTCTGGGGCGAGCAACTCCAGCAGTTTCGCCTGCGCGCCGCACTCGCGATCGTTCGCCACCGGCTCGCGCGTTTCACCCATGGCGAAGACAGCCCGCTGGCCGCCGTCTCCTATGATGTCGAAGGGGATTTCCTGCGTTATCGCCGCGCGGCGCTGTCGGTCGCCACTTCACCCGCCGACTTCCCCAAGGCGCTTTCTCTCCTCGAACAAGAGCTGCGCCGCGCCTGCGAGTTCGGTTTCACCCAGGATGAAATCGAGCGCCAGCAAACATCGCTGCGCGAGAACATCCTCGTCACCGCCCGCGCGGTGGAAGGCGCACCGTCCGCCATCATCGCGAACGCGTTCGCAACCTACGCCGAGGAAGACGCGCCCATGTCCCTCGTGAACGACGGACTCGAAGCATTCCTTCAGATCCCCGAACTGCTCACGCCCCGCGATTGTCAGCAAGCGCTACAAAAATTATTCGGCGAGGCGCCTCCGCGCATCTTCGTGCGTTGCGCGGCGGCCCATGCGCCAACGGCCGAAACGGTGACAGAGCTTTATCGCACCAGCCGGGCAACACCTGTCGAGGACCGGACACCCGACGAAGCTGACGCAGCTTTTGCCTACGAGGATTTTGGCCCGCCCGGCGAAGTCGCCGAAAAAACACATCTGACCGATCTCGACACATGGCAGATCCGCCTCGGCAACGAGGTGCGCGTGAACCTGAAACGCTCCGCCCTCGAGCCGGGAAAAAGCTGTTTCGTCGTGCGCTTCGGTTACGGCGCGCAATCGCAGCCCGCGAACCAGCCGGGCCTCGCGAACTTTCTTTCCTTCCTCTGGAATGGCGGCACTGGCCGGCACACCGCGGCTGAATTCAACCGCATGACCGATGGCCTCGATCGTATTTCATTCAACTCGGCGCCTGACGCCTTGGTCCTCAGCGGTGAACTGCCCTCCGCCCGCCTGCCCCGCGCACTCCGGCAGTTGTCCGCACTCATCGGAGACCCCGCCTTCCGACCCGACGGCTGGGGCTCCGCCCGCGCATTCTTGAGGTCGCAGACCGACCCTCTCTGGAACCGCCCCGAGGGGGCAGTCGAACAATTTGTGCTGCCACTGCTCGCAGGTGGCGACCGGCGTCTCGGCACCCCCGGAGATAAAGATCACAGTGCGCGCACGCCCGACGAATTCCGCACCTGGATCGCCCCGCAACTGGCCACCGGTCCCATCGAGATCACCCTCGTCGGCGATTTCGATCCCGACGCGATGCTCGCCGAAATCGCCCGCACGTTCGGCACGCTGCCGGCGCGCGAACCCCGCGAATCGCGCAGCTTCGAAACGACGCTCGATTTCCGCCGTGACCGGAAAGTGCGCCGCTATTATTACCTCGGCGAAGCCGATCGCGTTTCGCGCTGGGAGTTTTTCTGGCGTATCCATGATTCCATTACACGTCAGGATCGCGCGCGGCTGCCGTTGCTCGCCGCAATCTTCGAGGATCGCATCCGCGACGAACTGCGCGAACGCAGGGGATCGTCGTATCGCGTCGAAAGTTTTATGAGCTGGAATGACGCCTATCCCGGATTCTCCTTTCTGCGCTGCTCGGTGGAGCACAAGCCCTCTGACCGCGAGAAACACACGCGAGCCGTTCGCAAACTCGCCCTCGCACTCGCAAAAAAAGGTGTGACCGCCGACGAACTCGGCCGCGCCAAAGCGCAGGCCATCGCCGGTCTCGCCCGCGAGCGCGCGACCAACGCTTATTGGGCCGAAAACGTACTCGCCGATTCCCAGCAGCGGTCCTTCCGCCTCGACGCCATACGTTCGGTCGAAAGTGACATCGCCGCCACCACGGTCGCCGATCTCAATGCCCTCGCCGCGCGCTACCTCGGCGAGGGTCGCGTTTTTCACTACTTGATCGAGCCGTCGGCCTTGATCCCGAAGACGGAGAAAAAATAACCGGCGTGCCGCGCACAGCCACGCTCAGCGCGCCGAGCGAAAACTGATCTTCAGGTTCAACAGCTGCGTCAGCGCGAGCAGACCGAGCGTCGTCACGCCGATCACCGCAAAGCCGGTCCAGTCGTGAAACGCACCTTCGATCGCCGCCGGTCCGTAGTGATAAGCCCACGCGGTCAGGAACAGGCTGCGGATTAAATTCATCACCAGCGCAAACGCCGCGGCCACCACGATGAGCGCGATCTTTTTACCCCACCGTTCGAAACACACCGCGCCGAGGAACGAACCCGCAAACAAGCAGCCCATCAGCGAACGAATGCCCGAGCACGCTTCCGCCACGCCCACTTCGCCGGTCGGCAGCAGCAGCACATTGCCGCGCTGTTCGATCACCAGGCCGAGCGACTCAAATACAAACACGACCACCGTCGTGATGCGGCCGAGCAGGAAAAGGCTCAGCGCGTTTTCCACGAGCGAGATCAGCGGCGCGGAGACGAGCCACACGAGCGTCGGAAACAAAAACAGCCGCGCCACGCGCCAGCCGTCATTGCGTTCCGTGCGCGCGCCGATCCAGATCAGTCCCGGCCCGATTCCGGCGAGTCCGAGCGTCAATGCGAGCGAGGTTGGATACGAGGCGCCGGCCGCCGCCAGCAACGTGGCGCCCAACAAAAAAAATCCCGCGCCGCCGATGAGCAGCATCCACGGCGCGATGCGCCGCCAGAGAGAAATCACACGTGCGTCGTCCGGTGTGTTCAGCGCAGCCATCACCGCCGGCCAGCGTTCATATACGACGTACCCGACGAAAAACGGCACCAGCCAGCCAAACGTATAGTCCGCTTTCAGCCGCCACCAATGCGACTGATTCCACGCGACAAAAATCATGAAGCCCGCGACCACCGCGAGCGCGGAGAAAAACGCCGACGACACGCCCGTGATGGGCTTTGAATACGCGTCGTTGGTCTGCGCTTGCATGGCTCGCCGCTAAACGATGCGAGCCCGCACAAAGAATAAAGCCCGGAGTTGCGTCGTCGCCCAACGCGCCGATCAACGGCCGAGCCCGGCCACGAGGTCCTTCGTCTTCGCGGCAAGCGCTTCGACGATCTTTTCCCGGCTGCCGAGATTATCGCGGATGCAATTCACCAGCGCGCTGCCGACCACGGCGCCGTCGGCATACGCCGAGACCTGCCGCACATGCTCGCGCTTGGAAATGCCGAAGCCCACCACCACAGGCAGCGAGGTGTGCGACTTAATTTTGCGCACCATATCAGCCGTGCTCGCTTCGATCTCGTCGCGAACGCCGGTCACGCCTTCGCGCGACACATAGTAAATAAACCCCGTCGCGGCCCTGCCGATGAGCTCCATCCGCGGTTCCGGCGTCGTCGGCGCCACGATGAACACCGTCTTCAGCCCTTCCGCGCGACACGCAGCGGAGACTTCGTCCGCTTCTTCCGGAGGCAGATCGAGCGTGAGCAAACCATCCACACCCGCGGCCTTCGCCTGACGCACGTAGTTTTCCACGCCATTGGCAAAAACCAGATTGTAGTACGTGTAGAAAATAATCGGGACTTCGCTGAACTCGCGAATGCGCCGCGCGAGCTCGAGCACCTTTTCGCCGACCACGCCGCTCGCCAGCGCGCGCTGCGCCGCGAGCTGATTCGTCAGTCCATCCGCCAGCGGATCGGAAAACGGCACGCCCAGCTCCAGCACATCCGTGCCATTTTCGATCACGGCGCGGCACGCGGCGACCGAGGTTTCGAGATCCGGATCGCCGGCAGCCAGATAGGTCACAAAGGCGGCGCGGTTTTCCGAACGGGCACGGGCAAAAGCTTGAGCGATACGGTCCATGGAACCGCAGATGAGCACTCATTCCTCCGAGCGGGGCAAAGAAATTTTGTCCTCCGGAAAAACGGGCTCCGTTGGCGCATTTTTTAGCTCGAAACCGCTGCAACGACCTCGCCCGGCGTGACGCCATGTGTGGGGCAAATGAGCGGATTTCGCGCTCACGCGTCAGGCACCCGTCGATCTAGGGGATCGCCCTTAGTCGCTGCTTCCGGATCGCACTTGCTCCCCGACTGCGCGCGACGAAAATCGGCGCAGCTTCGAGGCTTTCCCATGCTCCCGCACTCATTCCGTCTTTCCATTTTGCTCGTCGCACTGCTCGCAGTGTCGGTGCGCGGTGCGGACATTCCTGAGTATGAGATCGGTGACATCGCGACCGCCGACATCCTCGCGCCGATACGCCTGCTCGTTCCAAATCCGGAAGCGACCGACTCACTCAAGGAGAAGCTCGACCGGCAGATTCCTTTTATCATCCGACACAGCCCCACTGTGACCGAGGAAGTGGAAATCGCGGCGCGCAACCACATCACCACCACGCGCCGCCAGTTCATCGAACAACTGCGCGCCGCCCTCGCCGACGAACTCCCCTCGGAAGCTCACCTTGGTTCGCCCGCCTACCTTCGTGCGCTTTCGCACGCCGCCGCCGACGCGGACCCGCATTTTCCGTTCGATTATTTCGCTCCGCTCTGGACCCGCGGCGAAGACGACGAACCGCTGCGCGAGCAACTCGTCACACTGCTGCGGCAGACATTATCGGCCATCATCATCGCGGACGACGCCGCGCTTCCCGAAGACCGCCCTCTTCATCTGGCCATCGTCAGATCGCTCGATCTGCCGCCCGGTTCGCGCGATCTGGGAACCGCGCTCAATTCACCTGCAGTTCCCGTCGTGCGCATTGGCGATGCCCGGCGTCATCTCGAAGCGCATGCATTCGCTCCGCCCGCGCTCGGACGCTTCGCCGCCGCGCTCCTTCGCCCAAACGCACTTCCCGACGCCCTCGCGTACGAACGACTGCGTGCACGCCAGCTCGACGGCATCATCGTCCACGATACCTACGAGCCCGCCCAACTCGTCGTCCGGAAAGGCCAGCCCATCGATCCCGCGGCTCACCGTGCACTCACCGCCATCCGCGAGAAAACAGCCCTCACCCGTTTACAGTCCCTCCCTCCGCCCGTCGCGCCGCCCGCCCCGCCAGCATCCCCATCCCTCGCCAGGGGGATCGGTATCGGGCTCGCGCTTATCATTCTGTTGCTCGCCGGCATCCTCTGGCGTCTTCGTCACGCTCCTGCGCACACCGCCGCTGCGCCTTCGCCGGAAAGCCTCGCATGGAAACAACGCGCCATCACCGCGGAAGCCGGCGCCGAACGCGCACGCCACGCCTTGCGCTCCGGCGCGCTGGCCTGGCTCAAAACCAAGGTGGCGCGCACGCTCTTCCGCCAGCGCAACGAATTGCTGGCGGCGCAACAGCAAGCCGAGACGGAGGTCCGCAATCTGGAAAAGCGCGTCGAGAATCTGCAAACGCCTCTTCAAAAGCGCATCGATGCCTATGCGCGCCGCCGTTCGGAAACTGATGGTTCGCGCCCGGCTGCCGACGACTCCCACCGCCCGCTCGGCACGCGCCGCCGCGCCGATCCTCCGCGGTTCGACGCCAACTGAGTCCGTATTCAGGACTCAACTACAAGCGGCTGGCCTGAAAAATCAGCCGTCCGTTCGCAACGCCAGGCGATAGCTCGCCGCCGATTCATCGTGACGGTTCAGGCGTTCGCACACCGCGCCTTTGCAGAGATACGCCAGCGTCTTTTTAGGATCCGCGCGAATCGCCTCGTCGTAACAGCGCAGCGCTTCTTCATCACGCTTCAGCTGCTCCAGCGCGATGCCCTTGCGCACCAACGCCTCCGCATGATGCGGATGTTTGGACAAGATCTCGTCGTAACACGCCGCAGCTTCCTTCGGCCGTTTGGCTTCGATGAGCAAACGTCCGCGCCCCAGCAGACGCGCCACAACGCCCTCCTCCTCGGGACCCGCGGCGGGCGGGATTTCCTCGGCGCGTGTTTCCACAACCGGCTTCGGCGCGGCATGTTCGCTGGCACTCGTTTGCGTCGTCTCCGCCGGCAAAATCCGGGCGGGCTCCGCGTGCGAAACGTCCTCCAATTCGTGAATGCGGCGCTCCAGCCGTTCGATCGTGCCGAGCAGTCGTTGCGTGGACTCCGTCACCGCGTGATCTGATGGCACGGGGAGATCCAGCGCACTTTCCCGCAGCCCCGGTGAGGCGAGCAGCCCCCGATTCGATGCGAGCTCGGCCACGCGCTTGATCCCGCGCCACTGCCAGAACGACAGCATCGCCAGAGAGAAAAAGCCGGTGACGCCGATGATGCCTGCCAGCCACCAGGCGAGCCGGGTGTTGTGCGCGGCGGCACGTCGCTCCTGTTCCCGCGACTCCTCGGCCTTGCGCCAGTCCTCGCGTTGCAGCGCACGCTCCGCCTCCCACCACGCGCGCAATTGCTCTATCTTCTCCGCATACGCCGTCGCCTGCATGCGCGCTTCGGCTTCGGCCTCCGCCCGCACACGCGCCAGTTGCGCGCCGTACAACTCCTCACGGAGCTCAACATACGATTTCAGCCACTCCATCTGCGCGGTTTCGGTGATACTCGCGGGTTGGGCGGAGGTCGCGGACGAAACTGCATTCGTACCGACGGTCTCCGCGGCTGGCATCGCGACAGCGAATAACACGCTGGCCAACGCCAGCCTGAATCCAAGGAACGGGACGCGCGATTTCATGCCGGAATCCCGACGCTGAAACGCCCGGAGAGGTTGTCAAGCGGCCCCGCGGCGGTCACGACAACGCGCGCCGCATCCGTGCAGACGCGGGCGCGCGTAGTTGAAATCTCGATACGATCAACGCGGATCGTAATCCAGATACGGCCCGAGCCATTTCTCGGTCTCCGCCACGCTGCGCTGCGTGCGTTGCGCGTAGTCCTCAATTTGATCGCGACCGATCTTTCCAACGCCGAAGTACTTCGCTTCGGGATGATTGAAATACCAGCCGCTGACGCTGCTCGCCGGGCTCATCGCGCAGCTTTCCGTCAGCGCGATGCCGGTCGCTTTCGTGACGCCGAGCAACTCGAACAGAATGCGTTTCTCCGTGTGATCCGGGCAGGCCGGATAACCGGGCGCGGGCCGGACGCCGCGATAGCGTTCGCGGATCAGGTCCTCGTAGCTGAGATTTTCGGTGCGGCCAAAGCCTGCTGCATCGCGCGCGCGTTTGTGCAGCATTTCCGCCATTGCTTCCGCGAGACGATCGCCAAGCGCCTGGGCCATGATCGCGTTGTAGTCGTCGCCTTTCGCTTTGAACTCCTTCGAGAATTCTTCGACGCCATGACCGGCCGTGACCGCGAAGCCACCCATGTAGTCGATGCGACCGCTGTCCTTCGGCGCGATGTAGTCGGCGAGACAGTGGTTGAATTGATCGGCCGGCTTCTCGAGTTGCTGACGCAGCTGATGAAAACGCGTGACAACTTCCGAACGCGATTCGTCGGCATAGATCTCGATATCGTCACCGACGGCGTTGCACGGCCAGTAGCCCATGATCGCTTTCGCGGTGAAACGTTTTTCGCGCACGATCTGTTCGAGCAACTTCTGCCCCTCGGCAAAAAGCTTCTTCGCTTCAACGCCGACCGTTTCGTCTTCGAGAATTTGCGGGAAACGTCCGTGCAACTCCCACGCGCTGAAGAACGGACCCCAATCGATGAATGGCACGATTTCCTCGAGCGGAACCGGATCGAAAACACGCACGCCCAAAAACTCCGGACGCGGGATATCCACCGCCGCCCAATCGAAGCGCGGACGTCGGTCGCGGGACGTTGTGAGCGAGAGCAACGGCTTGCGCGCGCGTCTCGCCGCGAATTCCTCGCGCTGGCGCTGCTGCTTCGCGGCGACCTCCGCCATGTACGCCGGTTTCTGCTCCGGCGAGAGCAACGCGCTCACGACATTCACCACGCGCGAGGCATCGAGCACATGCACCACGCCAGGCGCATATTCGGGCGCAATTTTCACCGCGGTATGCGCGGGGCTGGTGGTCGCGCCGCCGATCAAAAGCGGCACGGTGAAACCTTCGCGCGCCATCTCTTTCGCGACATGCACCATCTCGTCGAGCGAGGGCGTGATGAGACCAGAGACGCCGATCACGTCGGCGCCGATGCGACGCGCTTCCGCGAGAATTTTATCCGCGGGCACCATCACGCCGAGATCGACGACTTCATAATTATTACACGCGAGCACCACGCCGACGATGTTCTTGCCGATGTCGTGCACGTCGCCCTTCACGGTCGCGATGAGGAACTTTCCTTGCGAACGTGTCGCTTCGCCGGCGGCTTCCGCGCGACGCTTTTCCTCTTCCATGAACGGCGTGAGATAAGCCACGGCCTTCTTCATCACGCGCGCGGATTTCACGACTTGGGGTAGAAACATTTTTCCGGCGCCAAACAAGTCGCCGACCACACGCATGCCGTCCATCAATGGACCTTCGATGATATCGAGCGGGCGCGGGTATTTTTGCCGGCACTCCTCCGTGTCCTGATCGACGAAGGCGTCGATGCCTTTCACGAGCGCGTGTTTCATGCGTTCCTCGACGGACTGCGCGCGCCACGCGAGATCTTCCTTCGTCTCGGTTTTGGTGGCGCCGCCTTGCTTGGCCTTTAGATCGTCGGCGAGTTTCACCAGGCGCTCCGTCGCGTCGGGACGACGATTGAGCAGCACGTCTTCGACATGCTCGCGCAGCTCCGGCTCGATTTCGTCGTAGTTGCCGAGCATGCCGGCGTTGACGATGCCCATGTCCATGCCCGCGCGGATCGCGTGGTACAGGAACGCCGTGTGGATCGCTTCGCGCACCGGATTGTTTCCGCGGAACGAAAACGAAACATTCGACACGCCGCCCGAGATTTTTGCGTGAGGCAGTGTTTCTTTGATGATCTTCACCGCCTCGAAGAAATCGACCGCGTAGTTGTTATGCTCCTCGATGCCGGTCGCGACGGTGAGGATGTTGGGATCGAAAACGATATCCTCGGGAGGGAACCCGACTTTCTGCGTGAGCAACTGATAAGCGCGCGTGCAGATGCGGACTTTTTCATCGCGCGTGGCGGCTTGTCCTTGCTCGTCGAAGGCCATCACCACCGCGGCGGCTCCGTAGCGGCGGATGAGTTTTGCGCGTCGCAAAAATTCCGCCTCGCCGTCCTTCAGCGAGATCGAGTTCACCACCCCTTTGCCTTGCAGACATTGCAGGCCGGCTTCGAGCACCGACCATTTTGAAGAGTCGATCATCACCGGCACACGCGCGATGTCGGGCTCGGCTGCGATGAGGTTGAGGAACTTCACCATCGTCGCCTCACCATCGATCAACGCTTCGTCCACATTGATATCGATGATGTTCGCGCCGTTCTCGACTTGCTGGCGCGCAATCTCGAGACACGCAGCCCAGTCGCCGGCCTTCAGCGCTTTCGCGAACTTGGGCGAGCCGGTGATGTTGGTGCGTTCGCCGACAACGAGAAAATTGGATGCAGATTGGGTCACAGGAAAAAGGAAGGGTTATGAATCACTCAGGCCACCGTCAGCGGCTCGAGGCCGCTCAAGCGCATCGCCGGAGAAAGCGCCGGCACCGCCCGCGGGCTGAGTCCGCGCACCGCTTTTGCAATCGCGCCGATATGATCCGGCGTCGAACCGCAGCAACCGCCCACGAGATTGATCAAGCCTGCTTCCGCAAACTCGCGGAGCACCGCCGCCATGTCAGCGGGTGTTTCGTCGTACCCGCCAAAAGCATTCGGCAGGCCGGCGTTGGGATAACACGTCACATGGCACTCGGCCACACGCGCGAGCGCTTCGATGTAAGGCCGCATCGCACGACCACCAAGTGCGCAATTGATGCCGACGGAGAATGGCTTCGCGTGACGGATGGAATTATAAAACGCCTCGGTCGTTTGCCCTGACAATGTCCGGCCCGACGCATCCGTGATCGTCACGCTGATCATGACCGGCACACGCGTGTTCATTTCTTCAAAAACCGACTCCGCGGCAAACAGCGCCGCTTTCGAATTCAGCGTGTCGAAGATCGTTTCGATTAACAACGCGTCCACCCCGGCCTGCAACAATGCGCGGATTTGCTCCGTGTAGGCTTCGACGACCTGATTCCAGGAAACCGCGCGATACTCAGGGCGGTTCACATCGGGCGACATCGACAAAGTGCGATTGAGCGGCCCGATCGCTCCCGCGACAAAACAACGTCGGCCCGGCGTCGCCGCCTCGGCCTTTTTCGCAGCACGACGCGCGCAGCCGACCGCCGCGAGATTCAGCTCCGTGACGACCGATTCGAGCTCGTAGTCGGACTGCCCTATGCTCGTGGAGCTGAAAGTATTGGTTTCCACGATATCGGCGCCCGCCGCGAAATACGCCGCATGGATCTTCTCGATCAACGCCGGCTTGGTGAGACACAGCAGGTCGTTGTTTCCCTTCAAATCTTTCGTGGGCGCAGGAAACCGATCTCCCCGAAAATCCGCCTCGGTCAACCCATAGGTCTGAATCATCGATCCCATGGCGCCGTCGAGGATCGCGATCCGTTCTGCAAACAGCGCCTGAAGTGGAGAAACCGGTGAGTTTTCGGCAGAAGAAGTACTCATATGATCAATATATCGTCATATCTAGATATTAAGATATGTGCTTGGCAAGCGTGCTGAAAAACTTTTCTCTGCACCTCGATCTTCGTCTCAGGCCTATCAGCCGGAGACGTGATCGCTGATGCGCGAATCCTGACAAAAAACGCTCAACCATGAGCCTTGCCCGCCTCGGGCGCTTGTCGAGACTCGTCCCGCCAGTCGTTCTTTCCATCGCTCAAGGCAGCGGAGAAGGCCGTGAAATCCGGCCACAGTTGCGCTGCGGTAACGCATCAGTCCAAAACTCACCCCGTGCGATCAAACGCGCGGGCGAGCCAATCGGAGAGATCCGGTGAAGGCAGAGTGGAGGCAGCCCGTGCTCAGGCACGGAACGTCCAGACTACAGGAGGACAAAATCCATCAACTTCGGCCCCCGCGGGCCGGGTCATCTTTGGCATTTGTTTCTTTGCAGTTTGAAACTTGCCCGCAAAAGCGGGCGCAGAAATGCGGAGTCCGAATACCCGTCCTTGGGCACTCACGCGTCGGCGCGAAACTTTTGCGCGCGTCCTTCGCGAAAACTTCATCGCAAAAATGAAGCGTGAGAGCAGCGCCCGGGCGTCAGCCAACGGCGAACGTGTCTGCTCTTGCCCAAGCCAAGACAGACCCAATCCGTATGCATCCCGTCTCGCTGCGCCGCACAACGGCCCGGCTTCCCCTCCTCATCGGCAGCGCCCTCGCGCTCGCCATCGCCAACGCCGGCTTTTCCTCGGAAAATGCCGCCCCAACGCCCGCCGCTCCTGCGCGCGATATCGCCTTGCTCGATACGCTGGTGATCTCCGCGACGCGCACACCCCAACCGCTCCGCGCCACGTCCAGCAGCGTGACCGTGCTATCGATGGCGAACCTCGCCGATGCACAAATCGTCGATCTGCGTGGCGCCCTCGCCCAAGCTCCGGGTGTCCATGTCGCCAACTCCGGCGTCGCCGGTGGCCAGAGCGCGATCTTCATCCGCGGCGCGGCCTCGCACCAATCGCTGTTCATCATCGATGGTCTGCGCATCAACGACAAAACCGTCCAGTATCAGGCGTTTCTCGGCGGCATCGATGTCGTCGGACTCGAACGCATCGAAGTGCTGCGCGGTCCGCAGAGCACACTCTACGGCAGCACCGGCCTCGGCGGTATCATCGTTTTGGATACAGCGCACACCGGCGATCTGCCTTACACGGGAAAAATCTCCGCCGCTGCAGGCTCTTTCGGGACGCTCACGGCATCCGCCGCCGCGCAAGGGCGCACCGGCCGCATCGGCTACAGCGCATCCGTATCGCGCGCGCAATCCGATCATGATCGTCCCAGCAACGCCTTCGAGCAATGGAGTGGTTCCGCACGCCTCGAGTACGCGCTGACGTCCTCGCTTGATCTTGGTCTGACTTATCGCGGCTACACCGGCGAATACGAAGAGCCCGGCAGCAACCGGCCTTTTTCCACCTTCCCCGGACTTGCCGATGCCATCACGAATCTCGCATCGGTTTATGCGATCTGGACGCCGTCCGCCACGTTCACATCGAAGCTGACCGGCGGATGGCACCAAAATGAGTTCGATTGGACCGACACCTCCGGGTCTCCGTATCCATCCGACTACGGCAATCTCTCCACCCGCCGCATCCTCGACTGGCAAAATACCTGGCGACCATCGCACGCGGTTGAATTGATCGCCGGCCTCAACCACGAGCGTCTCGCGCACTCTGCTTCAGGCGCGCTTCGCTACCGCGATGAACTTTCCGCCGCATATCTCACCGCAGTGGTGAAACCCTCGGAAAATCTCACGCTCAACGCCGGCCTGCGCCACGACGATTTCGATTCCGTCGGCGACGCCACCACCGGACGCATTGGCGCCGCATGGTATGTACCCGCGTCACAGACGACTTTGCGTGCGTCGTACGGACACGGTTTTTCCGCGCCCTCCGTCGCGGATCGTTTCGGCGATGCCTACAATTTCGCCAATCCCGATATCAAACCCGAGAAATCGCGCGGGTGGGATGCCGGTATCGAACAACAGCTCGGCACCAACCGTCTCATCGCGAGCCTCACCTACTTCCACAATAAGTTCACCGACGCGATCGGCTGGCAGTTGCTCGATCCAATCACATATCAGGGACGCAGCGAGAACATCGATCGCGCCGAAAGCCGCGGTTTTGAATTCGCTCTCGTCGCCCGGCCTCACGATCGCGTGCGTATCCGTGGCAGTTATACAAACCTCGACATGGACGACATCAGCAACCCCAGCGTGAATTCCGGCTGGCGCCTCAATCGTCCGCGGCACACCGCCGACGCCGAGCTCACCACACAGGTCACCGACGCATGGTTCGTCGGGGCAGGCGCGCACATCACGGGAAAGCGCACCACCTATGGCCCCGCCGAATTGCCGAGCTTTGCCACTTACCGGTTGTTCACGCACTATCGTGTCTCCAACAACCTCTTGATCAAAGCCCGCGTCGAAAACCTCGCTGACAAAGCATACGAAGAAGTCGCCGGCTATCCTGCCCTGCCTCGCGCCGTGTACGGATCGATTGAGTGGCAGTTCTAAACCATCGTTAAAACCGCCCATGCTTCGCCTGCTCACGCTCCTGCTCGGATTCGTTTCGCTCGCATGCGCGATGGCGCGCGGCGCCGATCCCAGTACCGTGCGGGTCGTGTCGCAGGCGGTGGGCACGGACGAACTTCTGCTCGCGCTCGCGGAGCCTTCGCAGATCGCGGCGCTCAGCCCGATCGCTCGCGACCGAAATTTCTCCGCGGTCTGGAAAGAAGCGGCGCCTTATCCGCAACTCGCCGTAAACGGCGACGCAGAGAACGCGCTGAAGTTTTCACCAACGCTCGTGCTCGTCGCGGACTTCAGCCGCGCGGAGTTTGTCGCCCAACTGCGCCGCGCCGGCGTGCGCATCTTTGTACTCGAGAACTACGCGTCGATCGATGACGCCTACGCAAATCTCCGCGCTCTTGCGCGCGAACTCGGCCCGCGCGCCGAGGAGAAAGCCGAAGTCATCATCGCGGATTGCCAGCGACGCGTCGCGGCGCTCGCCGATAAACTCAAAAACGCACGCCCTGTACGCGTGATCTCGCCGTCAACTTACGGCGTGATCGGCGGCGCCGGCACGACTTTTCAGGATCTCTGCGATCATGCGCGCGCCGAGAACCTCGCGGTCACGCGGGGCAATCTCGTTGGACATCAACCGCCGCCCAGCGAGCAGATGCTCACATGGCCGATTGAGCGCCTCGTCATCGCCGGCGCCGATCGCGATTCGGCCATCGCGCCCTTTCTAAAAATCCCGCCGTATCAATTCATGCCCGCAGTGCGCGAACGCCGCGTCGCTTTGCTCGAACCGTGGCATCTCAGCGCCGTGTCGCATCATCGTGTAACCGCATACGAACGCCTCGCGCGCGAACTTCATCCCGAATTATTCGAATGAACCCCTTCGCCTCAGTCCCACGCACTCAACCGCCCGTGAGTTCCACGCAAACGCAAGCGGCGCGGCGCGCGTTTTCTCGCTGATTTATGCCCGCTTATCTCCAGCGTTCCGCCTTTCCGCTCGCGCTTCTTGCGCTCGGCCTGGCTGCGCTCGGTTCACTCGCGTACGGCGATCTTGCGCTTTCGCCCGCGCGCATCTGGGCAGGCTTGCTGCATCGCGACGAACTCGCCGCCACTGTCCTCTGGCACATCCGCTTGCCGCGACTTTGCGTGGCGGCGTTGATCGGCGCGGGACTTTCCGCCGGCGGCCTCATGATGCAGGCGTATTTTCGCAACAGCCTCGCGAGCCCGGGACTGCTCGGTGTCAGCGCGGGAGGTGCCGCGGGCGCGGTGATCGCCATCGGCGCGGGTTGGGCCACCGCATCAATCATCGCCGTGCCGCTCTCCGCGATCGCGGGTGCGTTTCTGGCGACAGCGGCCGTGCTGATTTTCGCGCGCCGCGGCGCGAGCACCGAACGTCTGCTGCTCGCCGGCATCGCGCTCAACGCGTTGCTCGGCGCCGTCGTCAGCTATGTGCTCTCCAACTTCACGCTGAGCTACGAACGCAACGCGCAGATCATTTTCTGGATGCTTGGCGGTCTCGAAGATCGCAGTTGGGAACATGTGCTCACGGCCGCGCCCATCGTGGTGCTCGCGGCGCTGATCGTTCCGCTTGGCCGTCCGATGGATCTGCTCAGTCTCGGCGAACGCGAGGCGCAAAGTCTCGGTGTCGATGTGCGTCGGTTGCGGCGTTCTCTGCTCGCGCTGACCACCGTGCTCGCCGCGCTCTCCACCGCAGTCGCCGGCACGGTCGGTTTCGTCGGACTTATCGTGCCGCACATGCTTCGGCTGATGTTCGGCGCCGAGCATCGCCGGCTCGTGCCGCTCGCGCTCGTCTGCGGCCCGACCTTCGTCATCGTGTGCGATCTCATCGGCCGCTTCGCCGGCGGACTTCGGTTGGGCATCGTCACTGCGCTCATCGGCGGACCGTTTTTCTTGTGGCTCCTGCGGAGAAAACCATGAACGCGCTCACACTCGCTTCCGCCTCCGTACCCGATCGCCTGCACGACATCTCGCTGGCACTGCCGCCGGGCACACTCGTCGGGCTCATCGGCCCGAATGGCTCGGGAAAATCCACGCTGCTCCAAGTCGCCGGTGGACTCCTCGCGAGTTCCGGTCGCGTGGCGTGGCACGATCGCCCGCTCAGCTCGATTCCTTTTCTTGAACGCGGCCGGCTCACCGCATGGATACCGCAGGAAACCCATTTCGAATTCGGTTTCAGCGTTCGCTCCGTCGTTGCCCAAGGCCGCTACGCGTATCAGGACGATGGATACGGCGTGGAAGCCGCTCTCGGCGCGCTCGATCTGGCCTCACTCGCAGACCGCCCGGTGAATCGCCTGTCGGGCGGCGAACGCCAGCGCGTGTTGCTCGCGCGCGCGCTTGTGACGGGAGCGCGGCTGCAACTTTGGGACGAACCGCTCGCGCCGCTCGATCCGCGCCATGCGCTTGAAGTTCTCCGCAACGCCCGGCGCCTCACGCACGATGGCCACACGGTCGTCATGTCGCTTCACGATCTGCGCGCCGCGCATTCGCTCGATACCGTGATCGTGCTCGATCAGGGCCGTTTGCTTGCCGTGGGAAAACCGGCCGAGGTGCTCACGCCGGAGCTGTTGCTCTCGGTTTTTGGCGTTCGCGTCAGCCGCGAACCCGGCTTCACTTTCGAACTTCCATGAACTCCACGCCCGCTTCCTCTTCCTCCGACGAGCAGCATCGCGAGCAGATGCAGGCCTTGCAGGCCGAGATGCACGCGAAAATGCGCGCCGCAAAAACGAAGCGCGGCCTGCTCATCGTTCACACGGGCGACGGAAAGGGCAAAACCACCGCCGCCTTCGGCATGCTCGTGCGCATGCTCGCGCACGGGAAGAAATGCGGCGTCGTGCAGTTCATCAAAAACGGCGCGGATCCGCTGGAGCGTTTTCTCCAGAACCCGAATCTCCTCTGGCATCGCGTCGGCAATGGATTCACTTGGGACTCACAAAACCGCGCCGCCGACATCGCAAGTTGCCGCGAAGGTTGGGCGTACGCGCAGGCATTTTTCCAGGATCCGACCATCGACTTCGTGCTGCTCGACGAACTCAACATCGTCCTCGCTTACGATTATCTGCCGAAAGACGAAGTGCTCGGCGCATTGCGCGCGAAACGCGAATCCCAACACATCGTGGCGACCGGACGGCAGGCGCTCCCCGAGCTCATGGAGATGGCGGATCTCGTGACGGAGATGCGCGAAGTGAAACATCCGTTCCAAGCAGGCATTCAGGCGCAGCGCGGGATCGATTTCTGAGCAGCCGAAAACTAGGAACGGATAGTCCGCTGCGTCACCATTTCCCGGATACGTCGCGCGCCGCGCATATTTCCTGCCTCGTACAATCAGGCGCACCCCTAATGACCGGCGATTGACGCGCCTGCGCTCTCTTTGTCTGCTCGCGACCTCATGCTGCCAACCGACAAGCCTTACGAGATCACCGAGTTCGAACGTCTGCTGCAGAAGCCCAACAGCGACCCGACCGGGCTCGCCGGTTTTTTCACGGCCGGTGAAGTCATCGTCGCTCGCGTCCCCGCGCGCCTCGACGTCATGGGCGGCATCGCCGACTACTCCGGCGCCAATGTCTGCGAAGGCGTGCTCGGCCGCGGTACCCTGATCGCGCTCCAGCCGCGCACCGACCGCACGCTGCGTATTCGCACCGTGCAATGCGGTCGTCCCAGCCTGCCCGTCGAGACGCGCATCCCGCTCGACTATTTTTATCAGGGCGAAGGCATCGCGGCGTACAGCCATGTGCGCGAGGTCTGTCATTCCAATCCGCTCGTCAATTGGGCCGCGTATGTCGGAGGCAGTATTTTCACGCTCATCAAAGAAGAGGGCATCCGCATGCCCTACGGGTTTAATCTGCTGCTCATGAGCGCGGTGCCGATGAATGTCGGCATCGGCTCCTCCGCGGCGACGGAGCTCGCGGTGCTGTCCTGCGTGAGCGCGCATTTGGGTTTGTCCTTGTCGGGCGATCGCCTCGCGCAGCTCGGGCAGATGGCCGAGAACCACGTTGTCGGCGCGCCTTGCGGCATCATGGACCAGATCGCTGTCGCGCTTGGCCGCCAGGGGCGGCTCACGCACATTCTCTGTCGCCCCGGCGCGGTGATGGGCGAGGTGGCGATACCGCCGGGCACCGCCTTCGTCGGCATCAACTCGCTCGTGCGCCACTCAGTCGCCGGTAATCCTTACGCGGATACACGCATCGGCGCGTTCATGGGCAAACGCATCGTCAACACCCTGCGCGCTCAATCCGGCCGCGCGCCCATCAATTACCTCACCGAGCTCACGCCGCAGGAATTCGCCGAGGATTACCAGAAGCAACTTCCCGAGCGGATCAGCGGCGCGGATTTCCTCGCGCAGTATAAAACGCACGACGATCCCGTCACCACGATCCAGACCGGCGCGAACTACCGCGTGGCCGGTCCGACCGCGCATCCGATTTTTGAAAACGATCGCGTGCTGCGTTTCATGGATCATCTCCGCGACGCCTCCAGCGGTAATCGCGACGCACTCATCGCCGCGGGTGAACTCATGTATGCCGCGCACGCGAGCTACTGCGACAACTGCGATCTTTCCGTGGACGAGGTCGATTATCTCGTGGACCTCGTGCGTCGGCGCGGCGTGAAAGCCGGCCTTTTCGGCGCCAAGATCACGGGCGGCGGCACCGGTGGTACCGTGGCTATTTTCGGCACCGTCGAAGCCATCAAGGAACACGTTCCCGAAATCGCTCGCGAGTATTCGCGCCGCATCGGTCGCATGCCCGACATCTTCGAAGGCACCTCACCGGGCGCCGTGGAGTTCGGCTCCCGTCTTTACCGCTTCGGCGCCAAAGGCTGGCAGCCCGCTTGAGTAATTTTTAACCAAGGAGACACAGAGAGCACAGAGCTCGAGCCATTTTCGCCCCTCCGAAAATCCGACCTCTGTGGCCTCAGTGCCTCTGTGGTTAAAATCCGCCTCCTGATCGCCTCCGACCCGCGCCTTCGCTCCTCCGTGCTTCCGCGATAAAAAAATCCGTCTTCTCCGCGCCCTCCGCGTCTCCGCGGTAAATAGAAATTCCTCCGCATGTCCGCCTCTTCCGCCCGCATCCGCAAAGCTGTCATCCCTGCCGCCGGTCTCGGCACGCGCCATTTTCCCGGTTCACACGCCGTGATGAAGGAGCTTTTCCCGGTCGTGGGGCCCGACGGCATTTGCCGCGCGCTGCTTCATTATCATCTCATCGAACTCGCTGCGGCCGGCATCGACGAGGTGTGTATCATCGTGCAACCGGGCGACGACAAAACCATTCGCGATTACTTCAACGGACCCAGCGACGCCTACCTCAAACGCCTCGAAAAATATCCACAGCTCCTCGCCGAAGCGCAATCGATGCGCGCCTGGTCCGAACGTCTCCATTTTCGCGTGCAGACGACGCAGGAAGGTTTCGGTCACGCGGTTTTCCAGACCGCCGATTTTGCCGCGGGTGAGCCGGTGCTTCTCTGTCTCGGCGATCACCTCTTCCGCGGTTCGCCGGAGTCACCGCACGCTCAACTCGCCCGCGTTGCCGCAGAAACCGGCGCCACCAAAACGGTTTCCGCCGTCAACCGCATCGCGCCACACGAGCTCAAGGGCTACGGCACGATCGCCGGCCGGCGACGCGCGGATCGGCCGCAACTCATCGACGTCGATCTCATCATCGAAAAACCCGATGTCGCCACCGCGCGCGCCAAACTCCGCGTCGATGGACTCGCCGAAGACGAGTTTCTCGGCTGGTTCGGCATGCACGTGCTCGCACCGTCGATCTACGACATCCTCGCGCGGATGATCCGCGACGAGGTCCGCGACAACGGCGAATTCCAGCTCACCCGCGCACAGGAACTCCAGCGCCAGGCCGAGGGCTATCTCGCGCTCGAGGTCACCGGAGGCAAACGTTTCGATTTCGGCATCCCCGACGACTTCGTGCGCGCGCTTCAGGAATTTCGCCACGGGTGAGCCCCCGCAGCCGCGCGGCGCTCAATGCGCGTGGCCTTCGTGATCCTCGCAAATGCAGGCGTACTCCGCACGACTGCACCCGCCGCAAACTGCCTCGATAAAATCGAAGCGATGATTCACCGGACGTGTCTCCGGCGTTTCGCGGATCTGCACGACCACGCGATAACCGTCGCCTTCCGGCAACGGCTCCTTCGAGACAAAGCGGTCGCCCGCATTCTCGAACTCCACACGTACGCGCTCCGGTTTTCGCTCGGCGATCGCCGTGACAACCCGCGAACCAGCCGGCATCGCTTTCATCTGCGCATCGTAGAAAGTGACTTCCACCCGCCGGTCGGCACGCACCCAGAACTCGGCACGCGGCGGCGCCTGCGTCAGCACGCGTCCGCCTTTCGGCCCGGCGATATGCACATGGTCGTGATGCTGAGCCTGTAGTTGGACAATGGATACACATCCGACGGCCAGCGCCGCCAGAGCGATAATCGAGGAGCGTAGTTTCATAAGCATAAAATCAGTTTTCCTCGGCGGCTCGTGCGCGCGACGAGCGCCGGCGGAACGGCAGATTCTCCGCCCACGCATACAACGTCGGCAGAAGCACAAGGGTCAGGAAGGTGGAGGTCACGATGCCGCCGATCACGACCGTCGCCAGCGGACGCTGCACCTCCGCCCCCGGGCCCGTCGCGATCGCCATCGGCAGAAAGCCGAGCGACGCCACCAGCGCGGTCATCAGTTTCGGCCGCAGGCGCAACAGCGAGCCGTCCCACACCGCCGTCCGCAGATCGGCGCCGCGTTCGCGCAGTTGATTAAAGAACGTCACGATCATGAGGCCGTTGAGCACCGCGATGCCCGACAGCGCGATAAAGCCCACCGCCGCCGAGATGGAGAACGGCAGATCGCGTATCCACAGTGCAAATACACCGCCCGTCGCCGCCAGCGGCACCGCCGTGAACACCAGCAACGATTGCTTCAGGCTGCGCAACGTCACCCAGATCAGCGCAAAGATCAGCACCAGCGTCACCGGGACCACCACGGCAAGCCGGCGTTTCGCTTCCAGCAGGTTTTTAAACTGCCCGCCGAACTCGATCGAATAGCCTTCCGGCAGGACGACTGCTTCCCGCAGACGCGCCTGCGCATCCTGCGCGAAACTCTCCACATCCCGTCCTCGAAGATTCACCAGCACGGCCGCCCGGCGCTGCCCGGACTCCCGCGTGATCGCCGCCACCTGTTCGGTGAAACGCAGCTCCGCCACCTGGCCAAGCATGAGCAGCCCTCCGTGATCCGTCCTCACGGGAAGCGCGCGCAAGACATCGTCGTCCACGCGCTGTGAATCGGACAGGCGCACCACGACCGGATGCCGGCGGTTGCCCTCGATCACGACACCCGCTTCGCGCCCCGCGAGCGCCGCTTCCACCGCGCGATTGATCTCCTCCGCGTGAAGTCCGTAGCGACCGAGAGCCGCGCGATCGGGAATAATCTCAAGCATCGGCGCACGGCCAAGTGCATCGAATTCGACCTCCGCCGCGCCGGGAACGGTTTCGAGCACCTCGCGCGCTTCGATGGCGATGCGTTCGATCTCCTCGAAATCCTCTCCAAAAATCTTCACCGCGATGTCCGCGCGCGTGCCTTCGAGGATTTCATTGAAGCGCATCTCGATCGGCTGGCTGAAGAGGTACGACTGCCCCGGCACACGCAGTCCGAGCTCCTCGGTCATGAGCGTGGCGAGTTCATCCTTCGTGATCGTCCGCCCATCCACCTTCCGCCACACGCGCTGCGGATTGAAGAAGATGTAGCAGTCCGCGACATTTACCCCCATCGGATCGGTGGCGATCTCCGCGGTGCCGATGCGCGAGAAGGTATGGGAAACCTCGGGAAATTTCTCCAACAACACCTTCTCTGCCCGGCGTTGCATATCGAGCGAGGCCTCGAGCCCGATGCTCGTCGTGCGAATCATGTGCGTGGCAAATGCACCCTCATCCAGCTGAGGAACAAACTCGGCACCGAGCCGCGAATACATCCAGCCCGCCACTGCGAATAGCACCACCGCCCCGGCCACCACCACCCAGCGCGCCGCAAGAGCGAATCGCAGCACAGGCTCGTAAGCCCGCCTCGCCAGTCGCATCAGCCATGGATCGCGCTCACGGATGTATCCGCCCAACCAATACGTGCAGAGCGCCGGCATCAGTGTCAGCGCCAGCGCCAGCGCACCCACCAGCGCGAAAATCACCGTGATCGCCATCGGGCGGAACATTTTTCCTTCGATGCCCGTGAGCGCCAGAATCGGCACGTACACAACCGTGATGATCAATACGCCGAAGAACATCGGCGTGCACACTTCCCTGGCTGCGATCAGCACTTCTTCGCGACGCTCGACGGCCGTGAGACGCCGCCCGACCTGCTGCTGTTTCTCCGCGAGATGCCGGACGATATTTTCCACCATCACCACGGCGCCGTCCACGATCAGCCCGAAGTCGATCGCGCCCAGGCTCATCAAATTCCCTGCGATGCGCCCTTCCACCATGCCCGTCATCGCGAAGAGCAACGACAGCGGAATTGCCAGCGACACGATGATCGCTCCCCGCCAGTTGCCGAGCAGCAGGAGCAAAATCACCACCACCAACACCGCACCCTCGAAGAGGTTTTTTTTCACCGTGCCGATCGTCTGATCGACCAGCACGGTGCGATCGTACACCGGCGTGATGACGACGCCTTCAGGCAGACGCTCCTGAATCTCGCGGAGCTTCGCGTCCACCGCCCGCGCCACCAGGCGGCTGTTTTCTCCCGCGAGCATTAACGCCGCGCCGAGCACACATTCTTCCCCGTTATGCGTGGACGTGCCGGTGCGCACCGCGCTGCCGATCGCAACGTCGGCCACATCGCGCACGCGCAAAACTTCCGGACGCCCTGCAAACATCAACGGCAGCTCAGCGATCTCGCCGGCCGTTTGTACGCGACCGGTCACGCGCACGTTCACCTGTTCGCCGCCGAGTTCGAGCACGCTGCCGCCGGCGTTGCGGACATTCTCCTCCAAGACGGCCGCGACATCCGCGAAGGTCAGTCCTGCGGCGCGCAAGCGCATCGGGTCCGGCCGCACGACAATCTGTTTTTCGTAACCACCGGATGCATTCACCTCGGCGAGCCCCGGCGTCGTACGCAGCCGCGGTTTGATCACAAAATCATGGATCTGTTTCAGCTCCATCAACTGCTCCGCGCGGGGAGTCTGCCGAGCCGCCGAATCCGCCGCATAATCGACGACGTAATAAAATATCTCGCCGAGTCCCGTGGTGATCGGCGCGAGTCTCGGCGCCACGCCATCGGGCAGTACATCCGAGGAATTTTGCAGTCGCTCGCTCACGAGCTGGCGCGCGCGATAGATGTCCGCGCCATCGTCGAAAATCAGCGTGATTTGCGAGAGGCCGAACTTCGACAAGGAGCGCATTTCCCGCATGCCCGGGATGCCGGCGAGTTCGTTCTCCAAAGGAAACGTCACCAGTTTCTCGATCTCCTCGGGCGCAAGCGCGTCCACCGCGGTGTTCACCTGCACCTGTGTGCTCGTGATATCCGGCACGGCATCGACCGGCAGGCGAAACGCCGACCAGCTGCCGACGGCGATCAGTATCAGCGTGGCCAATACAACCAGGACGCGCTGGCGGACGGAAAATTCCAGAATGCGATTCAGCATGATCGTGATTCTCCGTTAATGACTGTGCCCGCCGCCCTTGGTCGCGCGGAGTTCGATGAGCCAGAGTTGCTCCACCGGATGGATCGCGACTTCGTCGCCCGCATACAGTCCCCCGGAAATTTCCACCTCCGAGGCCGACTTCGAGCCGGTTTCGACAACTGTGCGCAACAGGGAGTCCCCGTTGACGACATAAACAAAGACGCCCGACGCCGTGGATAAAACCGCGCTCGCCGGCACCACCACCACGGGCTCCGACGATGTGAACGGGATCGAAAGCGTGAGCACATCGCCCACGCGCGCGCCCGTACGGTCTTCGAGAACGAAAAGAAGATCGACCAGGCCAGTCGCCGCTTCCGCATGGCTGTCCACGGAGATCAGACGCGCTCCGGGAATCTGGCGGCCAACAACCCTGTCCGCTTCCCGACGGGGAAGCGTGAGCAGCGCAAGCACCTCCGGCGCAGTTTGTATCACCTGCACGGATACGGTGCGTGTGAACTGCAACGGCCGCTCTTCGACAGCGGCGATCTTCAACCCGATGGATGCCGCCGTTTCGGGTTTCACCACGATGCCACGTCCTTCCACGAAGCGGGCGCCATCCGCGAGTTCGCCGTGATCGTGACCATGGTGCGCATGATCCTCATGCCCCTGATCATGGTTGTGGTGGCCGTGCTCTTTTCGGCAGCCTGGCGCAAAAACAAACGTTACCAGCGCCAACGTCATCAACCCTGCGTGGCGCAGCTTTTGATTCGTCATCATCGCGCCGCCTCCGTCGTCAACGACACGCCGGTGAGCAGGCGCAAACGCTGCGCTGCATCGAGCACATCGCGACGCGTATCCAGCAATGCTTCGACCGCATCGAGATACGAAGTTTGCAATTCGACGTAGGTCGCCAGCGGCACCGCGCCGAGGCGGAAATGCCGGTCCGCGAGCGCCGCCGCTTCGCGAAATTTCTCCACCGCTTCGTCCGACCACTGCGCATTCGCGGCGGACGTGACTTCAAACGCGCTCGCCGCGACCACGACCTCGCGCTCGAGTTCGCGCCCGGCCAGCGCGAGCGCCGCTTCGGCCTGGCGTTGGCGCGCGGCTGCGAGATCCGCGGCGCCACGCGCGCGTCCTGTCACCGGCAACGGCAGCGAAACGCCCACTCCCGCGACGACTTCGCGATCGCCCGCGCGTTCCTGCGAATAAAATGGACTCACCGTGACCGACGGTTTGCCAGACGAACGCGCAAGCGAAACCTCGTCGCCATGACGCGCGAGTTCGAGCTGGCGAATGCGAAACGCGAAATGATTTTCACGCGCTGCCGCCAGCAACGCTTCGATCGACGGCATCGTGCCGAAAGTCCACGACGGGGTTTTCAGCGAGATCGTTTGCGCGTAGGGCGCACCGCGCAGTTGATTCAACTCCGCGAGTGCCGCCTGCGCTTCGAGCGCGGCGGACGTGGCGCGTCGCTTCAACGCGAGTTCCTGCGCTTCGATCACGCGCGTCTCGAGCAACGGCGTGAGCCCCGCCGGATCGCGCGAAACGAAAAGCTCGCGCAGCGCTTCGTAACGGCGCGCGACCTCCGCGGTGGCTGTCGCTTTTTCCTGCGCGGCGGCGAGTGCGTGCGCCAGCAAACGAGCGCGCGACGCGAGCGCGGCCTCGAATTGCGCGAGTCCCAGTTCAGCGAGTTCGATTTCCCGGTTTGCGATGCTCTTGCGCAGCGCGAGGCGGCCCGGCCACTCGAAGGTTTGCGCGAGGGAAACGCTCCACGCCATGCCTTCGCCGATGAGATCGCCCGATGCGTCGCGCACACGTTTGCGTCCCGCTTCGACCGAAAGCTCCGGTTCGTTCCACGCGCCCGCGGAGCGACGCGCCGCTTGCGCCGCAGCTATCTCCGCTTCGTAGAAACGTCGCTCGGGATTCGCGGCGGCGATTTCCGCCACGAGCGTTTCGAGCGAGACGGGCGGCGGGGATGTTTCGGGCGATTGCGCGCGCGCGGCGACCAGCGTCGCCAGAATCAGGACAAGGGAAATTGATTTCATGCGGTAAACGACTGCGAACGTCGTGGCGGCGATGTGTATCCGGTGCGCCACGACACACCCGGAATGATCAGGCAAGGCATGCGACGCTGCCACGCGGACAGGCGTCATGCCGGAAGGCGATGCTCCGAACGGGAGATCGCTCAGGTCCGAATCGAGGGCGCGCGCGATGGCGGCGCGGCGCGGCGCACAAACTGCCACGTGGGCAATAATTCCGGAGGCGCTTCGATGGCGCGGATCTCCGTGTTTCGTTCATCCTCCAGCAGCAAAAGCGTCACCAGCAACGGCGGCGCAAAATCCGGCAACCACGCGGGCGGCGCTAGTTTCACGTCCGCCGTGTTCACCTGATAGCGGCCGCTTTCGATTTCCGCGCAGGATGCCAGACCGCAGGCCGTTTTTGATTCCTGCGACGCATCGTCGTGGGAACAACACGCTTCCGCCACGGCCAGCACGCCGGCGTCTTCCAAACCGCAATGCAACGCCGCCGGCAGCCAGCTGAGGGCCAGGAGCAAAGCGACGATTGCGCGCGGGATCCGCATGCGCGCCATCAATGTCACCTCTCTGCACCTGTCAACTCGCCGGATGAGTTGGCGCGCGTTCGGGACGCGACGTGAGGGACGCACACAGTTTCCCCTTCCCATCCGTGCTATGTTGCGCCTGAAATCTCCGCCCTCATGTCCACACCCGTCGAAAACGTCGTCATCGTCGGCACCGGTTGCGCCGGGCTCACCGCCGCGATCTACACCGGCCGCGCCAACCTCTCGCCTCTCGTCGTCGAGGGCAGCCAGCCCGGCGGACAACTCACCACCACGTCCGAAGTGGAAAACTTCCCGGGCTTCCCCGAGGGCGTGGATGGTTTTCAGTTGATGGATAATCTGCGCAAGCAAGCCGCGAAATTCGGTACACGTTTCGAGCAGGCGCTCATCACCTCGGTCGATTTTTCTTCGCAACCGCTGCGTCTGCGCACCGCGGAACGCGAAATCCTCACCAAGGCCGTCATCATCTCCACCGGCGCGTCGCCGCGTCTCACCGGCATCCCCGGCGAAAAAGAACTTTACGGCGGCAAAGGCGTGACCACCTGCGCGACCTGCGATGGTGCGTTCTACCGCGGCATGGAAGTCGCCGTGATCGGTGGCGGCGACAGCGCGGCCGAGGAGGCGCTTTTCCTCACGCGTTTCGCGAGCAAAGTTTATCTCGTTCACCGCCGCGACTCGTTGCGCGCGTCGAAAATCATGGCCGATCGCGCCACCTCGCATCCCAAGATCGAAATGGTCTGGGACAGCGCGCCGACCGAAGTTCTCGGCGTCGCCGAGAACTCCGTCAGCGGCTTGAAGGTGAAAAACGTGAAAACCGGCGCGGACCGCGTGCTGCCCGTGAAAGGTGTTTTTGTCGCCATCGGCCACGTGCCCAACACCGGCCCGTTCGCCTCGGCGCTCGATGTGGACGAAAATGGCTATTTCAAGCCGGTCACCGGCTCGCAGGTGCAGACAAAAGTCCCCGGCGTCTATGTCGCGGGCGACTGCGCCGACCATGTTTACCGGCAAGCCATCACCGCCGCCGGCATGGGCTGCCAGGCCGCCATCGAAACCGAACGCTGGCTCGCCGAACACGGCGGTTGAGCGAATGGTGCGCAAAAGCGCCGATGGGGGCAGCGAGCCACTACGCGATTTTCAACGCCGACACATCGTCGGCGTTTTTCTTTTTGGCTCGGTGCAGTGGGGCACCGCGTCCAGCTCGCACGGGAATCATCTCTGCTCTCCAGTCGGCACCGATTAATCAGTTAATCTATTACTGCATAGGTTTTTATGAATATATACGCCCTGCCAGTTTACCTCTTCTTCGGCCAGAAAAAGGCCGTGGACTTCTTAGAATTATTCCAATTAAGGCTTGCGAATTAGAATTATTCCAATTCTTCTTTTTGCTTCCATGCCTACCTCCTCTTCTTCCCGTTCTCCTCACGAGTCGCTTGTCCAGCGCCTCGCCGACAGCGGTCTGCGCGCCACGCCGCAGCGCGAGGTGGTTTACAACAGCCTCCTGAAGCGCCGCGATCATCCCACTGCGGATGAAGTATTTGCACGGGTTAAGCCCGAGCTTTCCGGCATTTCCCTGGCGACGGTTTACAACTGCTTGGAGGCGCTCGTGCAATGTGACTTGGTGCGCGCGGTCAATTTTGAACGCGGTCCGACCCGATATTGCCCCAATCTTCAGCCGCACGCGCATTTTCACGACGAGCGTTCTGGCGCAACCTACGACGTGGATTTGCCCGAAGGCCTGCTCGAGCAGCTCAAGGGCATCCTCCCGGCGGGTTTCGATGCGTCTGCCATCGAAATCACTTTCCGCGGCGAGTCGAAAACCCTGCGCTGACCCCTCCTTTCTCCTTTTACATTTCAACTCTTCTTCAATGCACACGCTCGAAATCAAAGACCTCTACGTCTCGCTCACCGAGAGCCCTGAAAAGTCCATCGTCAAAGGCCTGACCTTGACGATCAAAGCCGGCGAAGTTCACGCCGTCATGGGGCCCAACGGCACCGGCAAATCGACCTTCTCCAAGGCCATCGCCGGTCATCCCGATTACGTGATCACGAGCGGCGAGGTCCTTCTCGATGGCCAGTCCATCCTCGAAATGGAGCCCGACGAGCGCGCCCGCGCCGGTCTTTTCCTCGCGTTCCAATATCCGAGCGAGGTCCCTGGCGTCTCCATCGCCAACTTCCTTCGCGCCGCCCAGCAGGCCCGCCTCGCCGAGGGCGAGGAGCTCGATGCCACCGCTTATTACAAGCGCCTCTACAGCAAGATGGACTTGCTGAAGATCGACCGGAAATTCACCTCCCGCTCGGTCAACGAAGGTTTTTCCGGGGGCGAAAAGAAGCGCTGCGAAATCCTTCAGATGGCCATGCTCGAGCCGACCTTCACGCTCATGGATGAGACCGACTCCGGCCTCGACATCGACGCGCTCCAGGTCGTCGCCTCCGGCGTCAACCAACTGCGCGGCGAAAAACTCGGCATCCTGCTGATCACCCATTACCAGCGGCTGCTGAACTACATCGTGCCCGACTTCGTCCACGTCATGTACGACGGACGCATCGTGAAAAGCGGCGACAAGAACCTCGCTCTCGAGCTCGAAGCCAAGGGCTACGAGTGGGTCAAACAGGATCTCGCTGCGGCGACGGCCTGAACGCCCGACGCTCACCATCAACCTCCAACGCTCAATCGCCCGCCACTGCGCCTACGAAACGTTCATCGTTAAACGTTGAACGCTGAGCGTTCCTCCTCCGAGCCATGAATCCATCCACCGACACTGATACCTTTCCCACCCCGGCCAACGAAGCCGTGGACAATCCCGTCGTCGGCATCGACCAGTCCGCCGGCGATTTCCAATACGACGTCGACTATGCGTACGACGCCGGCACCGGCCTCTCCGAAAAGACCGTCGAATACATCTCCTCGGTTAAAAAAGAGGCGCCGTGGATTTTGGAGTTTCGCAAGAAAGCGCTGAAGACCTTCGAGTCCATGCCGCTGCCCACACACTGGGCGACGAAGGATCTCGAGAACATCGATTTTTCCAAGATCCGCTACTACCTCGCGCAGGGCCAGAAGCCGAAACGCACGTGGGACGAAGTGCCCGACGACATCAAAAAAACCTTTGAGCGCCTCGGCATTCCCGAGCAGGAGCGCAAATTCCTCGCCGGCGTCGAAGCGCAATTTGACTCCGAAGCCGCGTATTCAAATATCAAGGACATCGTCGCCAAGCAGGGCGTGATCTTCGTCAACTCGACCGAAGGTCTCCGCGAGCATCCCGAACTCTTCAAGAAGTGGTTCGGCAAAGTCATCCCGACTTCCGACAATAAATTCGCCGCGCTCAACAGCGCCGTGTTCTCCGGCGGCTCGTTCATCTACGTGCCACCTGGCGTGAAAGTCGCGCAACCGCTCCAGGCCTACTTCCGCATCAACGCGGAGAACTTCGGGCAGTTCGAGCGCACGCTCATCATCGCCGACGAAGGCTCCGAGGTCACCTACATGGAAGGCTGCACCGCGCCCAAGTTCTCCACCTCCACGCTCCACAGCGCGGTCGTCGAACTCGTCGCGCTCAAAGGCGCCAAGATCCAGTACATCACCGTCCAGAACTGGGCTCCCAACGTCTACAATCTCGTCACCAAGCGCGGCGTCGCCCACGAGGAAGCCGAGATCAAGTGGATCGATTGCAACCTCGGTTCGCGCCTCACGATGAAGTATCCCGGCGTCGTCCTCAAAGGTCGCAAGGCCCGCGGCGAAGTCATCTCCATCGCCCTCGCCAACGACGGCCAGCATCAGGACACCGGCGCGAAGATGATCCACGCCGCCGACGA
>CAZNJG010000026.1:0-53896 GCA_964573305.1 uncultured Opitutaceae bacterium | reverse complement strand
ATCGAAACGCTGCGCGAAACCGACCATCGCTTTCAATTCATCGAGGCGGTCGATGTAATCGGCGAAAGCGCCGCGGAGATAATCTCCATACCAGCCATCGACCGCGAGTTCGACGGTTTTGAACGGACGCTCGCTCTTCATGCTTTCGCTGATCTCGGCGAGCGAAGCGCAGAAGGAATCCCACTCGGCCTTGGCGTCTTTCGGGACCTTGGATTTCACATCGTCGGTCGCGAGCGCATCGATGAAGTCGCGCTGCATGAGACGCGCATGATCGAGCGCGGCCGCGTAGATTTTTTGCGCGCCCTTTTCGCCGATCTTGGGAAGGAGAACGGCGATGCGCTGCCACGCGGTTTGATTGGCGGGGTTGTAGACGAAACTGATGAGACCGACGAGATCGCGCACGTGCTGGCGCTCGAAGAATTTCACGCCGCTGGTGATCTGGTACGGGATGCCTGCGCGCGAAAGGGCGAGCTGCGTTTCGAGTGCGACGAAGTGCGAGCGGTAGAGGATGGCGATCTCGTTGGGCGAGACGCCGTCGTCTTCGATGACCGAGTGGATGCGTTTGACGATGAACTCGGCCTGTTCGCGGTCGTCGATGCATTGAACGACGAAGGGTTTTTGCGAATTGGCGCGATGCGCGCGGAGTTCTTTTTCGAAATGACGGCCCTTGGGCTGCGCCTCGAGCACGCCGTTGGCGAGTGCGAGGATTTGCGGCGTCGAGCGGTAATTGGTTTCGATGCGGTGGATGACGGTGCCCGGATGACGCTCGGGAAACGTCATGATGTTTTCGAAGTCGGCGCCGCGCCACGAATAGATGCACTGCGCGTCGTCGCCCACGGCCATGATGCGATGATGCGTGGCGATGCGGTCGATGATCTGGGCCTGCAGCGTGTTGGTGTCCTGATACTCGTCGACCAGCAGATGGCGGAAACGATGGGCGAAATAACCGGCGATGTCGGGATGCTCCTTGAGAAGCGTGAGCCAGTGTTCGAGGAGATCGTCGTAGTCGCAGACGTTTTGTTCGCGCTTCTTCTTCGCGTAGGCGGCGGCGAAGGCCGGGAAGGCGTATTTGATTTCTGAATACTGCGGAAAGTATTGTGTGATGGTCTCGTCGAGCGGGAGCTGGGTGTTGCGCGAAAGCGAGATGACGCTGAAGAGCGGGCCGGGGCGCGGGTTGGTCTTGTCCTTGAAGAAATTTTTGTCCTCCACCTCGACGACCTGTTTGAGCAGCGACTCGGATTCGTCGGCATCGAGGATGGTGAAATTGCGGGGCAGGTTGATCGCCTCGCCGTGGATGCGGAGCACGCGGTGGCCGATGGAGTGGAACGTGCCGCCCCAGAAGCGCGCGGGCTCGACACCGGTGAGATCGTGCACGCGGTGGAGCATTTCCTTCGCGGCTTTGTTGGTGAAGGTGAGCAGCAGGATCTCGCCGGGCTTCACGCCCTGGGACAGCAGGTACGCGACGCGATAGGTGAGCGTGCGGGTCTTGCCCGAACCGGCGCCTGCGAGGACCAGCAGCGGGCCGGCCTCGGCGGTGACGGCGGCGTATTGTTCGTCGTTGAGGAGTGCGCGAAAATCGATCGACGGGATGGCGCCGGGTTGTGGCGCGCGGTCATTGTCCAAGAGAAAATCCATGTGCGGCCGCAAGGCTCCGCGAAAGGCGGGCATGGGCAAGAGGGAAGACGGGCGAATCGCGGGGCGCGCTCGGTGCGAGGAGGTTGCGTGGATGCGGAACCCCGCGGGGTTTCACGTCACGCCTCGGGCGGCGCGCGGAATAGTTTGCGGCGTCGTTCGCCGCTGCGGCCTTGCGCGGGAACGCGCTCCGCCGACGGGCTGTAAGGACGGCGCCGATACCCGCCACGATTGGGATCGGCGGCGCAGCGAATCTGGAAGTCCTGCATGCGCTGAAACAAATCGAGCAATTGGTCGGGCAGCGGATACCGATCGAGTCCGGCGCGTTCGAGCGCGACGAGCAGTTCGTGCGTCGCTTCGAGCGTGGAGAGGCAGCCTTCCTGCGGTTGTTGTTTGATCACATAACGACTCGGCGCGGAAGGCGTGAACATGATGCGCGGGAGACGTTGCAGGCTGGGGCTGAGCCGGAGCATTTTTCGCGCACCGCTCCACGTGGCATCGAGGAGAAAAACCACGAGGCGGCGGCCGGCGAGTTCGGCGGGTGCGAGGTCGCCGCGGGAGAGATTGCGCGCGGTCGGGCCGGGGTAGAGCAGCACCGGAAAATTATCGGGATCGGCGATGAGTGCCTGCACCGCGGGATGCGCATCGAACTCCACGCCCATGTGGATTTCGGAGTCGGCGAGGCAAAGATGCGTGAGACGGCCGGTGCCGGCTTTTTCCTCCTTAAATTCCTTCGGATGCATGAGGAAAATCCAGCGCGTGCGCGTCGCCATCGGCTGGATCGACGGACACCAGCAATGCGCCTTCGGCCAGAAGCAGCGGTAGCACATCTCACGACTCATGCGGCGAAAGGAATGAACGAAACGCAGGACATCCGCGCAGCGTCGCGCGAATTTCCGGGGCGAGGCAACCGTCCATCGCAACGCCGGTGCGCGTTGCGAGCGCGGCTCACGGTTTCACGGGCAGCGACGTGATGCGGAACGCGCGCGCGGCGGGCAGGTATTGTTTCGCGAGCGCGTCGATCTCGGCTTTCGAGATGGCGGCGAAATCCCGGTCGATGCTGCGGCGCCAGTCGAGACGCTGCGGTTGTTCCTGCGCGCGGCTGAGCACGGAGTTGAGCCAGTAGGCGTTGTTGCGCCCGGCTTCGCGGAGGCTGGTGAGAATGGGATTCTTCGCGCGCTCGAGTTCGTCTTCCGAGGCACCCTGCGCGGCGAGATCGTCGGCGATTTCGAGGATCGCTTCCATGACGGCCGGCGCTTTCGCGGGATCGACGGCGACGAGCGCGGTGATGTATCCGTAATCATGATACGTGTCGCTCGGGTCACTGCCGGCGTCGGGACTGTAGGCATCGCCGAGTTCCTCGCGGATTTTCACGCGGAGCCGGTCGTTGAGGACTTCGGCGAGCACGGACAGGCGGCGGGTGATGCCGATGTCGCGCGAGTCGGTGGTCGGCCAGAACAGCGCGACGTAGCCCTTCGGGATTTCGCTGGGCACGGTGAAGTCGCGGTTGAAGGGCGCGGGAAACGCGGCCTGACGCTCGGCCTCGTAGGCGGGCTTTGGTTCGCGCGCGGGAAGCGCGCCGAAGGTTTGCGCCACGGCCTTGATGGCGGCGTCGGTTTCGAGATCGCCAACGAGGGCGATTTCGACCGGGCCGCGTGTGAACTGCGGCGTGAGCCAGGCGCGGACTTCGCCGGAGGTACGGGCGAACAATTCCTCGCGCATAGGAAGGCCGAAGCGGGGATCGCCGCTGGCCAGCAGGCGCGGCACATCGATGCGCAGCGGTCCATCGGGGAGGTGGGAAATGCGCGTGTAGAAGCTCTCGTAGTTTTTGTGGGCGACGCGGACGGCTTCGTCGCGATAACCCGCATCGACGAGCACGGCGGCGATGAGCTGCAATTGAAGCAGCAGATCATCGCGATGGGTGAAGGCGGTGAACGTGATCGCATCGCTGGCGATGCGTGCGCTGAGCACGACATTTTTTCCCGCGAGGATGCGCTGAAGTTCGTCCACGCTGTGACGACCGAGACCGCCGCCGGCGATCAAGGCTTCGGAAAATTCCGCGAGGCCGGGCTGCGTTGCGGGCTGGATGAGGCGACCAGCGCCGACGCGGACGCTTACGCGGATCTTTCCCTTCTCGAAGTCGGTGGACTTGAGGTTGAGGCGGACGTTGTTCGCGTAGGTGACGAGGTGGACATCGAGGTCTTCGACATGTTGGTGCGAAGCGACTTCGCCGGCGGGACCGAAATCGGTGTAGGCAAAGGCGAGGTCTTCGACGGCTGCTGGCGGCTCGACCGGAACGGCCGCGGCTTTTTCGTACACGGCGAGGATCTGCGCGTCGGGCGGTTGTGCGTCGGGTGTGCCGAGGCGGGCATTTCCCAGCACGCTCACGAAACGGCCGGGATTGGCGAAGCCGCGCCGGAGTGCCTCGGTACACTCTTCCACGGTGATCTTTTCGAGCGCAGGTTTGAGCAGCGCGAGTTCGTCGTCGGGCGTGGTGAGGACCTCGTCTTGGACGAGGGCGGCGACGATTTCGGAAGCGCGTTGGGCGGAGCGGCGCGAAGGTGCGGTGCGCGCGGCTTGCTCGAGTGCGTTGATCAGATTGGCGCGAGCTTCGGCGAGTTCGGAGGGCTGGAAACCATGCTGAAGTGCGCGCCGAAGTTCCTGTTCGGCGACGGTGAGCGTCTCGGCCCACAGCTCGGGTTTGCAGGTGAGCTCGAAGAAGCCATTGCGGTAGATGCGGCCGATGCCGTCGTGGATGCTCGCGTGGCCGGAGATGAACGGCGCGTTTTCCTCCTTGGAAAGAATGTCGATGCGGCGCGAGAGCATGGCGGCGGCGAGCTGGCGGGGCAGTTCGCGGATGCGCCGGGCGGCGTTGTCGGGCTCGGGAGAAAGCGCATCCACGGTTTGGATACACACGGCGGTGGAACCGGCCTCGGGCTCGTGATGATGAAACGCGCGGATGCCGGAAAACACATCGGGCGAACCCAGATCGGGATCGGCGCGATCGGAGCCGCGCGGCTGGAGCGAGGTGAAGGTTTCGGCGATGAGTTTTTCGATGGCGTCCGGATCGAAATCGCCGACGGCGATCAGTGCCATGCGAGACGGGCGGTACCAAGTGTCGTAGAAGTCGACGAAGGCCGCGCGCGGCGCTTTTTCGATGACGGACTCGATGCCGATGGGGAGGCGTTTTGCGATGAGGGTGTTGCCGAGAACAAACTCGAATTCGGCGACACGCTGGCGGTATTCGACGGAGTCGCGCGCGCGTTTTTCGGCGAGGATGATGCCGCGTTCTTTTTCGAGCTCGTTTTCGTCGAGGAGCAGGCCGCCCGCGTAGTCGGAGAGCACCTTGAATCCCTCCGCCAGAGTCGCCGGTTTTGTGTCGGGCAATTCCAGCATGTAGTTGGTGTGATCGAAGGCGGTGTACGCGTTGGAATCGCCGCCGAAGCTCATGCCCATGCGCTGGAAAAACTCGATCATGGTGCCCGGCGGGTAGTGCGTGCTGCCGTTGAACGCCATGTGTTCGAGGAAATGCGCGAGCCCGCGCTGCTCCTCGGTTTCCTGGAAGGAGCCTGCGAAGATGACGAGGCGCAGGCTGACGCGGTCCTTGGGTTCCGTGTTCGGCAGGACGACATAGTGAAGACCATTGTCGAGCCGGCCGAAACGCGCGGCGGGATCGGCGCGCAGATCGCTTTTTTCATGCGCGAAGCGCGGGCCGGAGGGCGGCGTATGGGCGAGCGCGCAAACTGCGACGAGGACAAAGGCGAGGACGCGCGGAAAGAGACGGACGAGACGAAGTGCCATGAGGGTAAGCGAGAAACGAAGTGCGCGCAGGGTCTGCGTTGCGACGCGGCGAGGCAAGCGCGTGGATGCGCGTGGCGGTGCTTGCACTTCGCCGCGGAGTCGCGCGGGAATAGCGGGACGACTCATGCTCTGGCTTTATCGCTTGTTGTTCTTCCCGTTGCTGCTGATCGCCGCGCCGTATTATCTGCGGCGCATGTGGCGGCGTGGCGGCTACCGCGAGGATTTTGGCCAGCGCTTCGGCGCGGTGCCGGCGCTTCCGCCCAAAACGCCCGGGAAAAAACGCATCTGGCTCCAGGCGGTCAGCGTGGGCGAAATGCTCGCCATCGGGCCCGTGCTCGACGGCCTCGTACGCCGCGGCGATGTGGAAATTTATCTCACAACAACCACGAGCACGGGACACAAACTCGCGGCGGAGCGTTATCGCGACCGCATCCTCGCGCTCGGATATTTCCCCACGGATGCGTGGATGTTCTCGGCGCGCGCGTGGAGACAGGTGCAGCCGGATCTGGCGATTCTGACAGAAGGGGAGCGCTGGCCGGAATTCATCGCACAAGCGCGGCGGCGTGGCGTGCCGGTGATCGCGCTCAACGGACGTTTGTCAGATCGCAGTTTTCGACGGATGCGCGCGTGGCGCGGACTCTTGTGGTCCTTGCTGAAAGGCATCACGCGTGTGCTGGCGTGTTCGGAACACGATGCGGCGCGCTTTCGCGAACTCGGGTTTCCTGCGGATCGCGTGACGACGACGGGAAACATCAAACTCGATCTCACGGTGACGCCGTTGAGCGAGGCGGAGCGCGCGGCGTTGAAAACGGAGCTCGGCCTGGCGGACGCGGAGTTGATCCTGCTCGGATCATCGACCTGGCCCGGCGAGGAAGCGGCTCTGGTGGATACGCTGCGAACGTTGCGCGCGGCGGGATCGGCGGCGCGTTTGTTGATCGTGCCGCGTCATGCCGAGCGGCGCGACGATGTTGAAGCGACGCTGCGCGACAGCGGTTTTTCTTACCACCTGCGCTCGCGCGGCGCGGCGCCGGGAGCGGTGGATGTCGCGGTGGGCGACACGACGGGTGAGTTGCGGAAATTCACGCAACTCGCGGATCTGGTGTTTGTGGGCAAAAGCTTGCCGCCGCACACGGAAGGGCAGACGCCGGTCGAAGCGGCGGCGCTCGGCCGGGCGATCATGTTCGGGCCGGGCATGGGAAGTTTTCGCCCGATCGCGCGTGATCTCGTCGAGACCGGCGCGGCGCGCACGGTGGCCGACGGCGCCGGGCTTTCGGCGGCCGCGACGGAGCTGCTGTCATCGCCCGAAAAGCGGAGGGCCATGGCGGAGGCGGCGTTGCGTTGGCATCGTGCCAATCAAGGCGCGGTGAAGCGCTCGCTCACGGCGCTGGATGAAGAAATCCGCCACTTAGGCTGATCCCGGGCGGGTAGAAGCCTCTTGTTTCGCAAGTACATCCGGAAGGGCGCGGCGCTCGTGGCGGGACGATGTTGGCGCATGCGGAAAAAGAGGTTGCCCACCCTCGAAGCGGTTCTACGGTCTTCGTTTTTCGTTTGATGCAATCGCACGGCCCGAAGCGCGTCTATACACCCCAATCACTCGAATTCTGGTTTGGTAAATTGGAAATCGATTGGGCGGGCCGCTTCAGCGACGCCCAACTGAACGAAGGCCGGCGTATTTATCGCGATGGGGAAATTCGCGAACTCGAACTCACAGCGAAAGATGCGATCATTCATCGCCGCATCGACAAGAAGGATGAATACGCGGTGATCGAATGGGATGACGGCGAATTTTCCGTTCGCTCGTCCTCCACGGATCAGGAACTCGCGCACGCGCTGGCCGTTGCCGGGCTGCATGAGATTGAAGAATTGGTGTGCGACGAAATTTCGCCGCTGCCCGTGACTGAATCCGAGCGCCCAACGACTTCGGAAAAAGCCGCCCCGACCCCGGCCTCGCCGTCCACCAACGGTAATGCTCCCAAGTCCGGTGGGGCGATTGGCGGTGGAGTTGCTGCGAAGACCTCTTCGACGCGCGGCAGTCGCGCCTCGGCTGCGGGTGCGGCGCTGGCCTCGGGATCGCGGACCTTGGTGTTGGTTTTCAAAACGCTGACGGACGGGCTCTCCTTTCAGGCGCATTGGCAGAATACCAACAAGACCCGTGTGCCCGCACTGGGTCAGGCCGCGCAGGCGAACAAGGCGACGGTGAGTTCGAGCGAGCGCGCGAAGCTCATCGGTCTCGCCGCTTATGCGCGCAAGGCGCACTTCAGCTACAATCAGGCGACGGGTGAATACCTGCTCGAATCGGTGGTCGAGATTCCCGATTTCCTGAAAGTCACGCTGACCGCGTGGCGGCGTCTTTTTGCGATCGAGCTCGATGCGCAGGCGGCTCATCTGCTCAACGGACCGCGCATGATCGAAGTCGAGGCCGTGGCCGGACGGCGCGCCAATGGTCAGGGACTGGACTTGCGCTGGATTTTCAAAGCCGGTGAACGGTTGCTGACCGACGACGAAGTCGCGCACATCACCAAGCGCGGCGTGAGCCCGTTGATCCTTCCGGATGTGGGCATCGTCACGCTGCCGGCGGAGCGGCTCGAATCGATCAAGTCGTGGCAGAAAAATGTCAGCGAAACGCATCTCGATGGCTCGCTCTCGCCGTATCTGATTTTTTCGCTCTACAGCGACGCGCGCTTCAAACTCTCGCTCTCCTCCGAATTGGAAGGCTGGCGTCAAAGCGTGCTCGATGCGAAGCCGGAGCCGCGGTCGCTTCCCGAAATCCTGCGTCCCTATCAACGCCGCGGCGTCGAGTGGATGCATCACCTGTGCGACGTCGGCTGCCACGGATTGCTCGCGGACGAAATGGGTCTGGGCAAGACGCTCCAGGTGCTGACCTTGCTCGCGACACGGCCCGCGGAAAACCACCCCAATCTCATCGTTTGCCCCGCGAGTGTGGTGCCGGTCTGGCGCGAAGAGATCGAAAAATTTTATCCCCAGCTCGCAATCGAGGTGCTCAAGAGCGGCAACGATTTCACGCAGAAACCCGCGACCGATCCCGTCGTGTGGCTCGCGAGCTACACGCAGCTCCGCAAGCATCGCGCGCTGCTGGACAAAGTGGAGTTCGGCTACGCGGTGCTCGACGAAGGGCAGTTCATCAAGAACCCCGACGCGAAGATCACGCAGACCTGTTTCGAAGTGCGTGCGCAGCACCGCCTCGTGCTCTCCGGCACGCCGCTCGAAAATCGTCAGCTCGATCTGTGGTCGATCTTTCGTTTCTTGCTGCCCGGCCTGCTCGGCTCGCGCGCGACGTTTGAATCCGCGCTGCATGTGGATCGCGCGGCGACACTCACGCGACTTCGCGCGCAACTCGCGCCGTTCATCCTGCGCCGCACCAAAAACGAAGTCGCGACGGAGCTCCCGCCGAAGGTCGAGATGGAGCTGCTCTGCCCGCTCACCGATGTGCAACGCGCCGAATACGCGCGCATCTGCAGCGAAGGACTTTCTCGTTTGGGCGATGATGTGGGCGCGGCGATCCGCGAAAAATCGTTTGGCTTCCTCGCGCTGCTCACGCGCTTGCGACAGACCTGCTGCGACCCGGCGTTGCTGCCCTGGCTCGAAGCGCCGCTGTCGGATTCTGGCAAGATCAACCTGCTCGTCGAAAAGCTCGCGGAGATCGTCAGCAGTGGACGCAAAGCCGTGATCTTCTCGCAGTTCGTGATGCTGCTCGATCGCGTGCGCGAAGCGTTGCGCCAGCATTTTCCCGAGCTGCCGTTTTTTGAACTCACGGGCATGACGCTCGACCGCCAGAAGCCGGTGCAATCGTTCCAGACCGTCGAAGGTCCGGCCGCGATGCTCGTCTCGCTCAAGGCTGCCGGCACCGGCATCACGCTGCACGCGGCGGATTACGTTTTCCTGCTCGACCCGTGGTGGAATCCCGCAGTCGAAGCGCAGGCGGTGGATCGCGTGCATCGCATCGGCCAGAAGAGCACGGTGTTTGTGTATCGCATGGTCACCGCGGGCACGATCGAGGAACGCATCCAGGCATTGAAGGAATCGAAGAAAGATCTCTTCGAGAAACTGATCGGCGGGCTCGGCGGCGACTTCGATTTGAGCCAGCACTTCACGTCGTTGCACGAACTCGTGCAGCTCACGACTGCGCAGGTCGAGGAGCCGGAGCCCGAACATCTCGGCGGCGCCTGAGCTGACGCGTTTGTCGGTTGATTTGTGCGCGAAGGGCGCTGGCTGCGCGGCCGCCGCGGGACGCGACGGCATCGAGGACGCACGATGCTGGGGAACGTTTTTCGACCTTTTGCGGAATCGTTCGCCGTTTGGTGACGCGAGTTTCTCAAAGATGACGTGAGTTCACGCGTTCGTAACAAAAACGCCATCAAACCGTCGCGCGGGCAGGGCAAGGTGGGGTGCAGCCGGAAGCAGTCCGGTATCCACACTAGCACTACACACCACGACCAAGAACCGTATGGCCATGTTCTCCCTATCACGGATCGCCCTTTCTGCCGGAATCGTTTTCGGCGCGGCGACGATTGCGTTCGCTCAAGACAGCGGCGCGCTGCTCAATCTCCTTTCGCGCAAAGGCATCATCACCGACCAGGAAGCCGAGGAGCTTCGTGCGGAGCTGACCAGCGAGTACGCCGCAAATTCGCCGGCGGGCAAACTCGACCTCTCGTCGGGGCTCACGAAATTCCGCATCGCGGGCGATCTGCGCGTGCGTTATCAATACGACAACGAGCAGGCCAATCCCTCCGGCACCAATAACAACCAGGACCGCAGCCGCTATCGCTACCGTTTCCGCCTCGGCACCACCGCGACGCTCGGTGCGAAATGGACCGCCGGTCTGCGTCTCGAGTCGAACAGCGGCGCCACTTCGACCAACAACGATTTCGGCAGCGGCACGGACAATTTCTCGAAGTCCAGCGATGGCGTAAACCTCGGCCAGGTCTTCCTTCAGTACAACGACTCGGGGGTCTTCGGTTCCGATGCGCTCGATATTCGCGTGGGCAAGTTCGGCCACAAATTCTTCAATCCCGGCGTCAACGGCTTCTGGATCGACAGCGACATCAACTTCGAAGGTCTCGCCGAAGAACTCGTTTACGGCGGTCTGATTGACGGCTGGAAAACAAGCTTCCGCGCAGGTCAGTTCATCCTCAACGCCAACTCCTCTGCCGGCGCGGCTGCCAACGATCCGTCGTTGCTCCTGATCGGCCAGGTCGAGTTCGCGAACAAGCAGTGGAAGATCGCGCCGACCTTCATCGGTTTCGCCGCACCGTCCGCGCACGACGCCAGCGCCAATACGCCCGCGCTTCAGGCCAACGACACGTCGGTGTACACCGACCTCGCCACCTTCCTGGTGCCGGTCGAGTTCTCCACCAGTTTCGCGGGGCAACCGCTCGCGGTGTACGCGACCTACGGGATCAACCTCGAAGGCGAGGCCCGCGCCCGCCGCCTCGCGCAAACCAGCAATGTCGATGACGATGTCACGATCGCCAATCTCGGCTTCCGCTACGGCGCGGCCAAGCTCCCCGGCGAGTACCAGCTCACCGCCGAATACCGCCATGTCGGCAACGGTTCGTATTCTTCGCTCCTGCTCGATTCGGACTTCAACGGTGGCTACCTGAACGGCAAGGGCTTCATCGTGTCGGGCTCGTACGCGATCACGGATTCGATCTCCGCGACGGCGACCTATTTCAACTCCTTCAACATTGAGGGCAGCCGCCCCGCCGGCGGTTCGAGCAACCGCGGCAATGGCTTCGGCAAGGCGCAGGTTCTCCAGATCGATCTCTCCGCCAAGTTCTGAGCGTCACGTATCTAAAATTTAACTACACATCATGAAAAAGACTCTTCTCACCTTCGTCTCCTGCCTGGCTTTCGCCGGCATCGTCCGCGCGGACAAGCTCGTCATCAAGGGCTCCGACACGCTCGGCGCCAAGCTGGTCCCGATGCTTGCCGAGGAATACAAGGCAACCCGCGCAGGCACCTCGTTCGAGATCGCTGCCGAAGGTTCGACCACCGGTATCTCTGCGATCATCGATGGCACCGCGCAGATCGGCATGTCGTCGCGCCGCGCCAAGGCCACCGAACTCTCGGCCGGCGCTGCCAAGGGCGTGACGTTGAAACCCATCATCGTGTGCTACGACGGCATGGCGGTGGTTGTGAATGCGAACAATCCCATCGCCTCGCTCACGCCGCGTCAGATCGAGCAGATCTTCACCGGCGATGTGACCGACTGGTCTGCGGTCGGCGGTAATCCCGGCAAGTTCTCGATCTACACGCGCAACACGTCCTCGGGCACCTATTCCGACTGGAAGGATCTCGCCATGAAGCGCCGCGACTACGCGAGCTCGTCGCAGAAGATGGCCGGCAACGAACAGATTGTGGCGGAAGTTGCGAAGAATCCGAATGGCATCGGTTATGTCGGTCTCGCGTACATCAACGCGCCCGGCATCAAGGTGGTCTCGATCGGTGGGGCGCTTCCCACGAAGGAATCTGTCCTCTCGAAAAAGTATCCCTACGCCCGCCCGAACTTCTACTACACCAATGGCGATGCCCAGGGGGAAGCCGCGCGCTTCGTGGAATTCACGCTGAGCGAGGCCGGTCAGAAAATCGTCGAGAAGGTCGGCTTTGTGCCGGCGCGCTAAACGTTTCGTCAGGCAGTTTGTTGTTCTCTGTTAAGACAGGCGCATCGGTCCGGCTGGCCGGTGCGCCTTTTGTTTTCCCTCGTCGGCCTGCGCATTTCCGGCCGCGTGGCGGCTTTGTCACGAAATCGTAACCGGGGGCCCATTGACCGCATTTCCTGCCGCTTTGTTTTTCCATGGACATGTCCACGAGCACCGAAACCGAACCACGTCCCGCCTTCGCGATCACGAAGGCGCGCACGCGTTTTTTCGGACTTTCGTTCGATGAATGCATCCAGACGTTTTTCGGCGGCAGCGCGCTGGTCGCCGTGCTGGTGCTGGGTTTGATCGTTGTCTTTCTGTTTCGCGAAGGCGCGGGTTTCTTTTCGCAGAACCGCCAGAATCTCGAGGTGTACCGTCAGGCGGGGCTCGAGTACGTGGATTATATCCGTCAGCAGGAAAGCGCGCATACGGCACTCACGCGTTATCTTTCCGATGCACGACTGCGGGCCCTGACGCATTTCACGCAGGCGGAGCAGCTGCCCCTGGCCGAAGCGAACGCGCGTCTCTCGGATTTCGACGCTTACTCGGATCGCTTTGCGGATGCCGTGCTCGATGTGCGCGGCATCGCAGCCGATCTCGGCGACGTGGCGTCGGCGATAAAAACGAAGTTCGCCGTCAACGAGGACCGCCAGGTGCAACGTTCCCAACTTCTCGCCGCCGGCATGAGAACCGAGGCGGATGCGGTCCCGATCGAGACCGTCAATTTTTCCCAAGAGCTTCAACCCATCCTCGGAACCTTCCCTGTCTATCAGGCGGCAAACGTGGCCTTCGCCGATGAGCTGAAAGCCATCGTCGAAACCGTGCCCGAAATGCCGACGGCAGAGTTGAGTACGAGGATGGAAAATTTCCAGCGATTGACGCGCGAGTACGTCGCCACGTTTCCCGAAACGGAGCGGCTCATGCAGACGTGGGATCAGCTGAAACCGGTGTCGTTTGCAAAGTCGTTCAGCGCGTTTATCTTCGGCCGCCAGTGGCTGACCGCGAGTTTCTGGCAGGATTGGTACGGGATTCTTCCGTTGCTGACGGGATCGCTGATGGTGTCGGCCGTGGCGCTCACGATCGCGGTGCCGCTCGGTGTGGGCGCGGCGATCTACATCAACCAGCTCGCGCGAACCGGAGAGCAAAAACTGATCAAGCCGGCGATCGAGTTTATCTCCGCGATCCCCTCGGTCGTACTCGGTTTTTTTGGCATCGCGATTTTAGGCACGCTGCTGCGTGAAGTCTCGCAGGTTAGCTGGCTGCAATGGCTGCCGGGTTTCCCGATCGCGGAGCGGCTCAATGTGCTGACCGCGGGCTGCCTGCTCGCGCTGATCTCGATCCCGACGATTTTCACGCTGGCGGAAGACGCGCTCAACAATGTGCCGCGCGCGTTCAAGGAAGGTTCCTACGCGCTCGGTGCGAGCCGCGTGCAGACCACGCTCAAGATCATCGTGCCGGCGGCGCTCTCGGGCATCGTTTCAGCGGTGCTGCTCGGTTTCGGCCGTGTGATCGGCGAGACGATGGTGGTGCTGTTGTGCGCGGGAAATCGCATCGCGATTCCGGATTTCACTCAGGGGCTCGGTGTATTCACGCAGCCAGTACACACGATGACCGGCATCATCGCGCAGGAGATGGGCGAGGTGGTGCGCGGCAGCATCCACTACCGCGCGCTCTTCGTGGTGGGCATGGTGCTCTTCTTCCTCTCGCTGATGATCAATTACATGGCGCAACGGATCGTGCGACGCCGTCTGGCGGCGGGATAAACCGATGAAGACTGAAACAGGAAATCCCTTTGCTTCGCGCAAGACCGCCTCGCGCTCATTCGAACGAGCCTTCGCGTGGATGCTGCGACTCGCGACCTATCTTGTACTCGCATGCGGCGTATTTGTTTTTGGAGACATTTTCGTGAAGGGCTCGCGCACGGTTTTTAAGAGCGAGTTCCCGTTTGCGAACACGGCGTTCTTCACGGAAGCGCCTGAGACTCTCTACATTTTCGAGTATCAGGGGCGGACGCACGAGATGGGCGACAAAGCGTTTCGCGCCTTCCGCGCGCAGGAGGAAAACGCGGCGCAGACCGAAGGACGCGCTGCGCCCGAGTTCACCGTGAAAGAGAGTATTGTGTATTCGTCGGGCGGAATTTTTCCGGCGATCGTCGGCACCGTGCTGCTCGTGGTGGGCTCGATGACGATCGCGCTGTTCCTCGGCGTGGCCAGTGCGATTTACTTGAGCGAGTATGCGAAGGACGGACCGGTCGTGCGGCTCATCCGCCTCGCGATCGTGAATCTCGCGGGCGTGCCCTCGATCGTGTTCGGGCTTTTTGGCTTTGGGATGTTCGTGATTTTCTTCGGGTGGAATGTCTCGCTTATGGCGGGCTGGTTCACACTCGCGTTCATGGTGTTGCCGGTGGTGATCACGGCATCGGAGGAATCGTTGAAGTCGGTGCCGAAAGGTTTCCGCGAAGGCTCGCTCGCGCTCGGTGCGACCAAGTGGCAGACGATCCGCAAGGCGGTGCTGCCGTACGCGCTTCCCGGGATTCTCACCTCATCGGTGCTCGGGATCGCGCGCGTCGCGGGCGAGACCGCGCCGATCATGTTCACCGCAGCTTACGTCGTGCGCGACAAACTGCCGTGGGAGGTCGAGCGCCTCGGCGACTTCTTTTTCCAAGGCGTGATGGCGCTGCCGTATCACATCTACGTCGTCAGTTCGAAGATTCCGCAAAACGAGTACACCGAACGCGTCCAATACGGCACCGCCTTCGTGTTCCTCCTGATTGTCGCGGGCATCGCGACCACCTCGATCCTCCTCCGCAACCATCTCCGCCGCCGCTATCAATGGTAACCGCATCCCTCCCATTCTCCACCATGGAACCGCCAGCCACCACCGCGTCCGTCGTCAGCCGTTCCGTCAATCTGGCCGCCCGCGCCGCCAGCCTGCCGCCCGGGCGCACGCTGATCGACATCGATGCACTCGATTTTTTCTACGGGCAAAAACAGGCGCTGTTCGACATCAACCTGAAGCTCGAGGAAAAGCGCGTGACCGCGTTCATCGGTCCGTCGGGTTGCGGCAAATCCACGTTGCTGCGCTGCCTCAATCGCATGAACGACCTGATCGACGGCGCACGCATTCATCGCGGATCGATCAAGGTCCGCGACACCGATATCCATGGGCGCTCCGTCGATCCAATCGAGCTCCGCAAACGCGTCGGCATGGTGTTTCAGAAATCGAATCCCTTTCCCAAATCCATCTACGAAAACGTCACCTACGGACTCCGCATCCAAGGGATCCGTAACAAGGCGAAGCTCGACGAAGCGGTGGAAAAATCGCTCCGCGGCGCCGCGCTTTGGGACGAAGTGAAAGATCGTCTGCACGAGAGCGGACTCAGTCTTTCGGGCGGTCAGCAGCAACGGCTGTGCATCGCGCGCGCGATCGCGGTCGATCCGGAGATTTTGTTGATGGATGAACCGTGTTCCGCGCTCGATCCGATCGCGACTGCGAAGGTCGAGGAGCTCATCAACGAATTGAAGACGAAGTACACGATCGTCATCGTCACGCACTCGATGCAGCAGGCGGCGCGGTGCTCCGACAAGACGGCGTTTTTTTATCTCGGGCGACTCGTCGAATATGATGAGACGCGGAAGATTTTTATGAATCCCTCCAACCCGCAAACCGAGGCGTATGTGTCGGGGCGCTTTGGTTAAATGAAGTACCAAGTGCCACGGGCCAAGTGACAAGAAGCAGTGAAGCTGCGCTCATACCTGGCACCTGGTACTTGGAACTTTGAACTTAATTTATTCCCACATGAAACGCTTTTACGACACCGAGCTAGAGACGTTCCGATCGCAGCTTATTTTGATGGGCGAAAAGTCCATGGAGCAGGTCCGGCGCGCGTTGCGCGCACTCACCGAAAACGATGTGACGCTCGCCGCCGATGTGATCGCCGCGGACGACGAGATCGACCGGCTTGAAGTGGAAATCGACGAGGAGGCGATTCGTTACATGAATCTCCGCGCGCCGATCGCGACCGATCTGCGGCTCGTGATCGTGGGGATGAAGGCCTCGCACGATCTGGAGCGTGTGGGCGACGAAGCCACCAACATCGCGAAGCGCGCGGTGCGGCTCGCCGAGGAGCCTCCCCTGAAACCCTACGTGGATATTCCGCGCATGGGCGCCATCGCGTTGGAGATGCTGCGCGACGCGCTGGATTGTTTTTTCCACACCGACGAGGAAAAGGCGCTCGCGGTCGTGCGGCGCGATGAGGAAGTCGATGCGATCAACCGCCAGCTCTATCGGGAATTGACGAGTTTCATGATCGAAAGCCCGCAGACGCTCAGCCGCGCGCTCGAACTGATGTTTGTTTCCAAAGCCATCGAACGCATCGCCGATCACGCGACGAACATCGCCGAGGAGATGGTGTTTCTCGCCCACGCGAAAGACATCCGCCACACGGACGGATTGAAACATCCGCCGGCCAAGCCGTGATACCTCGCTGACTTAATCGAGCGGCAGGCGCAGTTGAAAAATCGCGCCATCGCTGCCGCTGTGGGCGAGGGAAAGTTCGCCGCCGAGTTGTCGCGCGAGCAGATGAGAAATCGCGAGCCCGAGTCCGGTGCCGCCGGGCCGGGTGGAACGTCCAGGCTCAAAAAGCCGCTCGCGAATTTCTGGCGGGATGCCCGGACCTTGATCGGCCACGGCGAGGGTGAGATGGCCCTCGCCGTTTTCGAGCGAGACATCGATGCGGCGGCCGGCCGGGGTTACGGCGATGGCGTTTTGAATGAGATTGGCGGCGATGAGGCACACGAGGCTGCCGCGGTGGTTGTCGAGCGCAGGTGCGGATTTCTCGCGGACGGAAAGCTCCACGCCTTTCTCCCGGGCAGCGGAGAGATTGCGGCGCTGGATCGTATCCACAATTTCACTACCCGTGAGTTCGTAGTGGGTCTGGGAGCGCTCCTCGGCGAGCAGGGCCACGGTTTCCTGGATGAGGGTTTGCAGGCGCTCGGTGTAGACGGCGGCGTCGCGCCACTCGTCGGTGTCGCGTTCGGCGACGATGGCGCGAAGGCCGGCGACGGGGCCTTGAAGGCCATGCAGGAGATGTGAAGCGATCTGGCCGAGGGCGGAGGCTTTCGCGGCGAGAGTGAGCTCGAAGTTGGCGCGCATGAGCCGGCTGTTGCGTTCGGCGATGGCGCGTTGCGCGCGGCGCAGTCCGTAGTGCGCTGCGGCGAGCACGAGAAAAATCAGGATGCTGCCGATGCCGAGGGTGGCGGCGGTCTGGCGGTGGACGCGGCGGTCGATGAGCGCGAGTTCCTCGGTGAGCGGGCGGGCGTCGATGTAGTAGCGCGCGAAACCCAGCGGGAGTCCGGTGCGGGTGTCGGGCAGGGCGAGCAACACTTCAAGCACCGGGGCCGTTTCGTCGGCGGCCATGCCGGCAAAATACTGGTCGAGTCGAAAGGCGGGGTGATAACGGCTGATGGCGGTGCCGGTGAGCAGCCGGGCGAAATCCTCGGCGGGCAGTTCGACAAAAAGCATCGAGGACGGGGCGGACAGGAGGGTGCGTCCTTCCTCATCGAAAACGGCGACGGCGAGCATCCCATCCTGCCGGGCGCTTTTTATGATCGCGGTGAGCGCGGCTGCGGGCGAAGGCCGGCCGCCGGGCCCGGCGGTTTCCGTTTCGCGGAGCTGTTGCAGCGCCACGGGCTGAAGCACGGCGGCGTCGCGCTCGATGATCGTTTGCCGGATTTCTGTTTTCAGCTCGTCCGCGAAACCGATCACCAACGCCGTAAAAATCGCCACGAGCAAAGTGCCGGTTGCGAGGACCAGCGCCAGTTGTCGCGAAGAAGAACGGATGGTTGAAGGGGATGCTCCTGCCACGAGATGAAAAGCTGCCAAACGATTCGCCGATGACGCGAACATCATCGGCGAATGTTCCTGGTAATCGAGCCGGATCTTCCGACGCGAGAAAGGGCGGATCAGGGCGGATATTCGCCTGCGGGCAGATGAAGCCCGAGATGTTCGAGGCCGACGCCGAGCAGGAGACGGCGTTGCGCTGGCGAAAGCCCCGGCTGCAAGACCGCGGTCTGATAATGCCGGTAGTGCTGCCAGCGTTCGCCCTGTTGCAGGTGAACGTAGAAATCGCTGATCAAGGTATCGACGGACTTGCCCGTGGCGCCCTGTGCGGCGGCATAGCGCGCGACCTCCTCGCGGATGGCGGCGCGTTCCTTGCCGAGATCGGCGATGCGCTTCTGGTTCTCCTGGTTGAAGGTCTTGATGATCTCGCGCGCCGCGAGGGCGATCGAGTTGGAGGCGGGCGTATCAGGAATCTCGATACGAAGAGTCGAGGGATCGAGGGTGGTGTTGGGCCGCTCCGTGATATTCATGCCCTGCCCCTTGCTCTTGCGCAGGGCGTCGAGGCGATACTGAAGCGATTTCTGAAGGGCGTTCTTTTCGTTTTGATACGCAGTGATGTGAGCGCCGAGTGCCGAGGAGAAATCGGGCGGCGTGGGCAGCCCCGGGCGGTTTGGCAACCGGTCGAACTCGAGACGGATTTCTTCGGCGAGCGCCTCCAGTGTGGCGAAGCCTGATGCCTGCTCGGCGGCGAGTTTTTGCAGGGCCTCGGTGCGACGGCCGTCTGACAACGAATCGAGTGTGTAGATCGCGTCGCGCAGGGAGGATTTCAGCGCGTCTTTTTCCTCCGTGTAGGTGGCGAGTTTCAGCGAGAGTTCCGGAGACGTTTCCGCGGGAAGCGGGATGCGGGTGGCCTCGGGCGAGAAATAAATGAGGACTTCTTCGGAGACGGCCGGTTGCGCGTCCTTGGGACGAAACGCCTGGACCTGAAGATCCATCTCGATCTCGCGGAGGAGACGACGCTGGTCGGGTGAAAGACCTTCCTGATAAAAGGCGGCGGCGCGGATGACGCGAAATTCTGCGGAGATGAATTTTTCGCGGTCGCCGGCGAGCTGGCCTACACCGAGGCGCCAGTTGCGGCGCTGGTTCCAGTCGCCGCTGCCGGAGAACACCGCGAGCAAGCCGCCGTGGAGAAGATCGCTGCGCAGCGCATCGGCGTCGGCTTCGAGTTTCTTGAGTGCGGGCGCTTGTTTTCGCGCGAGTTCTTCGAGCGCGGCGATGCGATCGGCTGGAGCGGCATTCTGGAGCGCGTCGAGTCGTTGCAGCAACTCGGTGCGAAGTTGTTCGCGGGAGGTCCGATAGGCCTCAAGGCGCTGCGTCATTTTTTTCGTGAGATCGCCTTGGGCGAGACGCGTGCTCAGGGGCGCATAGAACGGCTCGTAAAGATACGCAGAGAGTGCTTCGGGCGCGCGCAATGTGGCGAAAGGCGGCGGCTTGGGCGGCAGCGCCGCGCCGAGCGGCGGGGGCGCGGGCGGGAAGAAGATCGGCGACTGCGTGTTTTCCGAAGGAACCGTGCGGTAATCGTAATAGCGCGGATCACGGTAATGCGAGTAGCGGTGATAAAACGGCGAGTAGTAGTGGCCGCCCCAGAAATAATAATTGCCGCCCCAATAGTAACAGCCGCCCCAGAACGGATCGTAGTAACCGTGATGGTGATGGTAACCGCCGCCGTAGCCGCCGCCACCGCCTACTCCGCCGCCTCCGCCGCCGGAGTAGGAACTGCTGCCGGGGCCGGGAACGATAAAGCGGCCTCCGCCGGAGTCGCCGCCGGAATATCCCGAGCCGCTGGATCCGCTCGAGCCACTCGAGCCCGAAGAACCACCGGAGTTGCCGCCGCCTCCCGAGGAGGGCGGTGGGGAAGATGACGATGAAGACGAGGACGAACTATCGGTCGGAACGATGAAGCGATCGGCGAAAGCCGTCGTCGCGCTCAGCAGGAGCAAGGTAGCCAGCCAGATGCGGGGCCGGCCCGACAAAGACGGTATCGGGAGGATCCTGGATGGAGTATTCATGGCGGACGTTTGTTTGGAAAAGAGGTGAGAGGCGGGAAGTTGCGGGCATGAAGAGCCACAAGGCTCGTGGCGGATCTGCGCGCACTGCCTTAAGGCGGGAGAAAAGCGGCGGGGTATGGGTTAGAAGCGGAAGACGGCCGTGAAGCTCACGACGGTGGACGTGCTTTCGTGAAAGGCCACGGAGAAGACGCCGCCGACGCGTTCGTTGAACCAGGTGTTGATGCCACCGGAGTACGTCCAGTAGTCGCCATTCGAGCTGTCGAAGTACTTGTTGTAAGCGGCGCGGAGGAAGAGCGCGCTTTGACGGCTGATGATGGCTTCCACGCCCAGCCCGGCCACGTAGATGCCGTCGTGACTTTTGTAGTCGCGGCCGTTGATGGTCGACGATTGCCAGGTGCCGGCGAGCCCGAGTTCGACGAAGGGTTTGAAGTAATCGAGGTCTTTGTACGCGACCACCGAGCCGCTGACGCGTTTGTCGCGCAGGTTGAATTCGCCGAAACGCTCGTAGTAAGCGGAACCGGAGAAATCGAGAAACTCGTTGATGGGTACGTTGGCGGAGCCGCTGAAGCCCGTGCCGCTGTCCACGGCGGAGTCATGAACGCTTTCAAGAAAAAATCCGGCGCCGACATAGCGATGGCCGATGAAACCGGCATCGAGTTGCGCGACGGCCTGCCCGGCGATCGCCAACGACGTTGTGAGCAGCAAGGTACGCAGGGATTGATTGAGGGTACTCATGGGTGTGAGGGATGATGTTTCCGGGGAGTGAGGGTAGTGCGGCGTGTATCGCCAGAGGCGTGCCAGTTGGATTTGTTATTAATAACCTGTTGTTGATTAAATAAATGGGAATGTTCCTGCTTTTAAGGCTCAAGGCGCGCGATGCTTTATTGGTTGCCAGCACCCAACGCCGGAGGGGGAGAAATGTTCACCGTTGGGGCTTAGCGCCCGCCCTCACTGGGCGGCGGGGAAGCGGTCGCACGATCCGGATGCAGGCGGTAGCGAAGAAACTCGCGGGTGACTCCGAGGCGTCGTGCTGCGGCGGATACATTGCCGTGGGTTTCACGCAAAGCCTCGGCGACCAGTGCATCGATCACGCTTTCCAAGGTGAAACCATTCTCGGGCAGCCGCCACGCCGGGTTGCGCCAGGAAGCGGGAGCGGCGTCCGCCGGCGCATCGAAATGATCGAAGTCGAGCGTCGTGCCCGCCGCGAAAATGATGGCGCGTTCGAGTTCGTGGGCCAGCTGGCGGATGTTGCCATGCCAGGGCTGGGCGAGCAGGCGCGCCTCGCCTGCGGGCGACATGCGCAGCTCGGGACGACGGTGACGCGTGGCGAGTTTTTTAAGGAGATGCCTCGCGAGCTCGACAAGATCGGTGCCGCGCTCGCGCAACGGCGGCAGGGTGAGCTGAAGAAGATTCAGCCGGTGAAACAGATCTTCGCGAAAACGTTTTTCCTCCACCAGGTCTGCAAGCGGCCGGTTGGTGGCGGCGAGCAGACGCGTGTCGATGACGATCTCGCGCGTGGAGCCCAGGCGGCGGATCCGGTTTTCTTCCACGGCGGTCAGCACCTTGGCCTGCGTCGAAGGCGAGAGAGCGCCGATCTCGTCGAGGAAAAGTGTGCCACCATCCGCGGCTTCGAAGAGTCCCACGCGCGCGGTCCTGGCATCGGTGAAGGCGCCGCGTTCGTGCCCGAAGAGCTCGGACTCGGCGAGGGTTTCGGGAAGCGCGGCGCAGTTGATCGCGATGAACGGGCGGCCGCCGCGCGGGCCGCGCTGGTGTATCCAGCGCGCCAATACGCTTTTGCCGGTGCCGGTTTCGCCCTCGATGAGGATGGGCGGCAGTTGTCGCTCCAGGCGGCGTTCTGCGGCGAGGATGCGGTCGAGTTGCGCCGTGACGCCGGCGAGGCTGGCTCCGAAAAACAGGTCGCCGGTGTCGCCGCTGGCCGTGGTGCCTTGCGTGCGATGTTGGTCGCGCCGTTCGGCGTGGCGCTGCGCGCGGCAACGCAGGAAGGCGAGGGGGAGCTCGTCGGGTTCGAAGGGTTTGGCGAGGTAATCGCCCGCGCCGAGGCGCATGGCTTCAACTGCTTTTTTCACGCCGCCAAATGCGGTCATGACGACGATGCCGGTGTTTTCGGAAAAAATATTTTCGCGCAGCAACTCGATACTCTCGCCGTCAGGCAGGTGCAGATCGATGAGCGCGAAATCGTGGCGCATGTCCTTCGCGAGGCGCCGCGTTTCCGCGAGTGTGGAGGCTTCGGAGATTTCTGCGCCGAAAGAGCGGAGGTGGGCGGCGAGCCGTTTGCGCAGCACGGCGTCGTCTTCGAGCAGCAGGATTTCGCAACCGGGGGGAAGGGCGGGGGCGTCGGACATCGCGGCGGGAATGGCGTGCGATGGTCCGGGGCGGCGCAATCTTTTTAGGCGGCGGAGGAGAGTGAGCGTGCCCCGCTGCACGCACAAAAAAGTCCCGAAGGTCGCGCGACCTTTGGGACTTTTATCGAAAACGGTGTGTGACGGCGAAGCGCCCCGCTTGACCTTAATCCGCGAAATGCGCGAGGCGCATGAGGCTGTAGCCGATGCCTGCGGTGATGGGGATGGTGAGAATCCACGCCCACACCATGCGGCCGACGATACCCCATTTCACGGCACTGAAACGCTTGGTGGCACCGACACCCATGATCGAGGTCGAGATGACGTGCGTGGTCGAGAGCGGCACGCCCATGTGCGAGGCGATACCGATGGTGACCGCGGCGGTCGTCTCCGCGGCGAAGCCATGGATGGGCTGAAGTTTCACCATCTTATGGCCCATCGTCTTGATGATGCGCCACCCGCCTGCGGCCGTGCCGGCGGCCATGGTGACGGCGCAGAGGATGATGACCCAGGTGTGAATATCGAAGGTCGGCGTATACAGAAACGAGAGCCAGGTCGGCAGATCGTGCAGGGTGCCGTCGGTGGTGGCGGTGAAGAGCGCGAGGGCGATGATGCCCATGGTTTTTTGTGCGTCGTTCGAACCGTGGCTGAGGCCCATCCAGGCGGCGCTGGCGAGCTGGAGTTTGCCGAAGGTCATGTTGACGAAGCGAGGCGTCGCTTTGCGCAGGGCGACGTACAGCGTGTACATCACGATCGCGCCGACGACGAAGCCGACGAAGGGTGCGACAAACATGGGCAGCACGACCTTGGGCCAGAGGCCGCCAGCGACACCGTTGGCATCGACGACAGACCAGTGCAGGACGCTCCAATCGCCATGGGCCACGGCGATCGCTGAGCCGCAGAGACCGCCGATGAGCGCGTGGCTGGAGCTGGACGGGAGGCCGAGCCACCACGTGAAAATATTCCAGATGATCGCGCCGGTGAGTGCGCAGAGCACCGCCGGCATGGTGATGTAGCTGGTGTCGATCAGGCCGCCACCGATGGTCTTGGCCACGGCGGTTCCGAGAAGGGCGCCGATGAGGTTGGCGACCGTGGCGAGGACGATGGCCTGCCGGGGCGTGAGCACCTTCGTCGAGACGACGGTGGCGATCGAGTTGGCGGTGTCGTGGAAGCCGTTGATGTATTCAAACACCAGAGCGGCGAGGAGGACGAGCAGGAGGAGCGTCATGGCGGGCTCGACCGGCTCAGGAATATTTCAGAACGATCTGGAAAACGACGTTGCCGGCGTCGCGGCAGCGGTCGATCGACTTTTCCAGCATCTCGAACAGGTCCTGAAGGATCACCGTTTCCTTGGCGTCGTACGGGCCTTGATAAAGATCCTTGATGGCGCCGAAGAGGTGTTTGTCGGCTTCGCCTTCCGCGAATTGCAGGCGCGTGTTGGCCTCGCCGATCTGCTCGATCTGGGCGCCTTTGCGGAGTTGTTTCACCATGAAGACGACGGCTTCGGCGGCCTTGCTGAGCAGTTCCGCCTGGCGGACAAAAATATCGCGCGGGAGTTTGCCGGGATAAATCGAAATGCGGGCGACGAGTTTCTCGACCGTCTTGGGGATGCGGTACAGCGCGCTGGAAAGCGCCTCGATGTCTTCGCGCTCGAGGGGCGTGACGAAGGTTTTGCAGAGCTCTTCGTTGATCAGGCTGGTGATGCGCTTGTCCTTGCGGCGGCTCTGGATGAAATCGTCCATGTCGCCAGCGCTGCGGTAGGATTCGATGCGCTGAAGATAATTCGCGAGAAGCTTGGTGGCGAGGTGGGCTTCCTCGGCGCTGGCCTCAAGGAGATCGTAGAACTTCTGGTCTTTGCCGAACAGTTTCTGGAGCGAGATCATGAAGGATCACCGAATAAGCGGGATTTCGTGCGCATGTGAACCGAAATTTCCACGCGTATTCTGCCCCATCCGCCGCTAATCCTGTGCCTCGGCCAGCCGGTCGCGCTGTACCGTACGCAGTGCGGCGGCCAGTGCCGCGAGATGATTTTCCGCGGTATAATTCTCCAGAAAAAAGCGTCGTGACGCGCCTCCCGGCCGCGGCGAGCTGCGCGCCTCGCGCAGGGCTTCCGCAAGGACCGTGGGCCGGCCCGGCTCGACGATCCACGTGTGCGACGACGGCAGCATCCCCGGGATGGCGCGCCAGCGCGTGGTCACGATCGGCAGGTCGTGCGCGAGCGCTTCGAGCAGCACAAGCGGTTGTCCTTCGTGTGCGTAATGGGTGGGAAAACAAAACACATCGGCTTCGCGCATCAGGGCGCGTTTCGCCTGTTCGCCGGCGAAGCCATGATAATGCACCGCGCTGCGCAGCGGTGCGACGAGCTGGCGGAAGCGCGCTTCGTCGTCGGCGGAAATAAAATGTCCGGCGACCGTGAGTTGAAAACAACCGGGCTGGCGGGCGTGGGCGATGGTGAGCGCCTCGAGCAGTTCAAAAAGCCCTTTCTCCTCGGAGCATAAACCGAGGTAGAGAAGTTTGCAGGGCGCGGCGGGATTGCGCGGTTCGCGCGGCGGCGGTTCACCGGGATCGGGAATGCCGTTGGGAAGGATGAAGGTCTGGCGTGCATCCAGATCGACCGGATCCATCGCCAGTTCCTCGGCCAGCACGAGCGAGAGTGCGGCGCGGCCCAGCAGGAGTTTGGTGACGGCGCGTTCGAAAAAATTAGCCTGCGTATCGAGCCAGTGCCCGAGCCCGACGGCGTGCCAGTGCAGGATTAACGCGCCATTGAGCGGGCGCGCCAGCAGCATGGCGACCCAGTCGCGATAAAGTGCCCCGCGTTTTCCGGGAGCCGGTACATAATAGAGCGGGATGGGGCCATGCTTGCGGCGGATGCGATAAACGCGGAAACACGCGGCGAGCAGGGAAAAGATTTTTCCGCACCGCCAGCGCCCGATATCCGCCGCGTCGCGCGACAGCCCGAGATTCACGTGAAACACCTCGATTCCGTGCGCGGGCAAGCCCTCCAGCAGCGTGCGCACCATGAGACTTTGCCCATGAACGGGCGGGGGAAGTTGAGCCAGGACGATCAATTTCATCTTCGGTGGCGAAGACACGCAGTTTGGTAACTCGTCCGTCGTCAGCGATGTAAGATGTCTTAAAAAAGGATGAAATTTGCAGGGAACCGCCCGCACCGGCCGCGCACAATGCCCCATGGTTTATCAGTCGCTGCTGACGGTGGAGGAATTCAAAGCCCTGCCATCACCGGAAAAGTTGAGCGTGCCGCTGCAGGCGTTGTGGCACGACGCGCGGGGCGATTGGGAGCGCGCGCATGAACTGGTGCAACAAGCGACGGGCCGCGAGGCCGACCGGGTGCACGCCTATCTGCACCGGAAGGAAGGCGACGAAGGGAATGCGCGTTATTGGTACTGTCGCCTCGGGCTGCCGCCGCTGACGGGACCGCTCGAAGACGAGTGGATGGGCTTGGTGCGCGAGTTTCTGAATCGATAAACGCAGGCGGCTGCGACGAGGAAACGGGATTGTCGCGGCAGGCGGTTGGCGCAGCGTGGATGCCGCGCGCATGAACAACCCAAGGATGACAACGTGGAACCGCTGGTGGCCGGCGGCGTTGTGCGCGCTGGCGGGTTTTGGCGTCTTTCATTTTTTCGGCAACGCGACGCGCGGGTACATCGACACGTCCTCGGCTTTTGTGTGGTGGGGCGCGCAATGGTTCGACCCGGCGGCGGAGCTCGAACACGCGCCGCTTGTCGTCCTGCTGGCGGTGTGGCTGTTTGTCCGCAATTTGGGGAATACCTCATCGGGCCCGGCATCGGGCAACGCGGTCCCGCAACTGGCGCTGGCGGCAATGACGGGCGCGCTTTTGCTGAACCTGGCGGGATTCGCGATGCAGCAAACGCGGGTGTCGCTCGCGGCGTCGTTTGTATTCATTTGGGGGATACTGACGCTGGCGGGCGGCTGGCGTTGGGGGCGCGCGGCGTTGTTCCCGACGACCTTTCTGCTGCTGGCGATGCCGATGGGTTTTCTGGATACGCTCGGCGTGGGTTTTTATCTGCGGCTCGGCGTGACGGATTCGGTTTACGCGATCGCCCGCACGCTCGGCATCGACGTGGTGCGCAACGGCACGCAGCTGTTTTCCCCGGACGGGGTTTATCAATACGATGTGGCCGCAGCGTGCTCGGGGATTCGTTCGCTGACGGCATTGGTGGCGCTGGCGTGTGTGGTCGCCTACCTGAATTTTCGCGCGTGGTGGCTGCGCGCGGTTGTGGTGGCGCTGGCCTTGCCGCTGGTGTTCGCGGGCAATGTGCTTCGTGTGCTCGGCGTGGTGCTGGTGGGCGAATGGCGGGGACACGATGCGGGCAGGATCGTGCACGAGTGGTCGGGCTTTATCGTTTTTGTCTTCGTGCTGCTGGGCCTGCTGATGGCGGTCGCGTGGCTGAAGCGCCGGCTTCCGTCGACGGCTTTGCCCGAGACAAATGTTTCCGCGCACGAAGCGGTCCACGATGGGGAAGGGCGTTCGCGACGGATGGCGACGGCGGTGGCGATCGCGGTGATCCTGACCGCGGCGGCCACGGCAGCGGGTGCGGAAAAACTCAGCCGTGCACCGGCTCAAGTGGAAGCGGGTGTGCGCTTGTCGGCGGATGGCGTCGATCCGGCGCCGTTGCCAGATTTGTTGGATGCGCGTTGGCGCGGCTGGCCGGCGGAGATTACCGCGGTGGAGCGGGAAACGCTTCCGCCTGATACCGGGTATTCACGAAAGAACTACACACGCTTGGGCCGGATGCAGGAGCATGTGTTTTTTTCCATCGTGTTGAGCGGCCGCGACCGCACCTCCATCCACCGGCCGGAACTCTGTCTCGTCGGCCAGGGCTGGACGATCCGTTCGCGGGAAGTGCGCGAACTCACGCTGCCGGATGGCGCGCGCATGCCGGCGACCGTGCTGACGATCGAGCGCGAAGTCGCGACTCCGTCGGGCGGACGTGAGACGGTGCGGGCATTGCTCGCTTACTGGTTTGCGGGTGATGGAGAAATCACGGCGACGCATCGCGGCATGTTGTGGCGCGCGGCGCGCGATCGCCTGCGCCATGCGCGCGCAGATCGCTGGGCTTACGTGGTGGCGCAGACGCAGATGGAAGGCGACGAACACGCGGCGTGGGAGCGTTTGGAAGAGGTCGCCGGCCACGCATGGCTGGACATTCGTGCCTCGCAAAACGCAACGCGGGCGGATGGTTAAGGTCTTGTCGTATCGCGAGCTGGCGTGAGGAAGAAAGGTTGCACTCTGATGAGTGGCTCCTAGTTTTCCACGCCTTGAAATCAGCCAGCGCAGCAGCCGACTATGCGTTCCTGATGGCCCAAGGCGACCAGATCTACTGGCCGCTGACGGCCTCTCTCGTCGTCGGCATTTCCACCGGTCTCGCGCTTGCGTGGCTGATCAGCCGGCAGACCCGGCGCCTCGCAAAAGAGGAAGCCGCACAGATTCTCGATGTTGCCCGGCGCGAAGCGGCTGTCGGCGCGCAGGAGTTGAAACAAAAAGCCGAGGAGGATATCCAGCTCCGTCGTGCGGAGATCAATCGCGAGTTCGACCGCCGCGAAATCGAGACCGATATCAAGCTTCGCGAAATCCGCGCACACGAAGAATCGCTCGCATTGCTCGATTACCAACTGGAGCAAAAGCAGGAGCGGCTCGCGCGCGAGAATGCCGCCATCAAACAGGCGCGCGACGCCATCCGCTCGTTGTCGAAGAGTCTCCGCAAACGTCTCGAAGGCGTGTCGCAGATGGACGCCGAGGAGATCAAAAAGACGTTGCGCGAAGAGGTGCTGCTCGAATGCCAGGATGAGTTGCGCGCGCTCCGTCGCGAGACGCTCGATCGTTCGGAGCAGGATCTGCAAAACGAGGCGAAACGGATTTTGATCACGACGATGCAGCGGCTGGCGTCGAAGCCGAATGCCGACATCACCGCGACGATCGTGCATCTGCCGAGCGAGGAGATGAAGGGCCGCATCATCGGTCGCGAAGGTCGCAACATCAAATCCTTCGAAGCCGCGACCGGTGTCACGCTGCTCATCGATGAGACGCCGCAGATGGTGTTGATTTCGTCGTTCGATCCGGTGCGCCGCGAAATCGCGCGTCTCGCGTTGGAGTCGCTCGTCAAAGACGGACGTATTCATCCGGCGAGTATCGAGGAGTTTGTCACGCGTGCGCGCGAAGATGTGGATCTCAATGTCCAGCAGGCGGGCGAAGACGCGATCCAGCGTCTTGGCATCAACGGCCTGCATCCGGAGATCATCAAACATCTCGGCCGGTTGAAGTATCGCTTTTCCTATACGCAGAACGTGCTCGATCACTCGATCGAGGTCGGGTTCCTGTGCTCGATGATCGCCAGCGAACTCGGTCTAGATCCGAACGTGGCGAAACGCGCGGGGCTTCTCCACGACATCGGCAAGGGCGTCGAAGGCGATTACGAAGGCAGTCACGCCTTGATCGGTGCAGACCTGGTGAAGCGCCACGGCGAAACGCCGATCGTCGTCAACGCGGTTGCTGCGCATCATGAGGAGGTGAAACCTGAAACGGTTTACGCGGGCCTCGTGATTGTGGCCGATACGATTTCGGCGGTGCGGCCGGGCGCCCGTGCGGAATCGATGACCAGTTACATCCAGCGCCTCGAGCGTTTGGAAAAATTGGCCGTGTCGCTCGAAGGCGTGCAGCAGGCCTACGCGATTCAGGCGGGGCGCGAAATCCGCGTGGTGGTTTCGCCGCAGCATGTGACCGATGAAAAAGCGCGTGAGATCGCCAAGACGATCCGCCGCAAGATTGAGGAAGAACTTCAATACCCGAGCACCATCAAGGTCACGGTGATCCGCGAATCACGTTTCACCGAAACGGCGACTTAAGAGGTGTAAGCAGAATAAGAGGTGTAAGTTGTAGAGAGGAGGTCAGCGAAGAGGATGGCTGCGTTACGGGCTGGTTTTATCATCGGGTTCTGGCTTACAGCTTACCGCTTACTCATCTTAAAACTTAACGACCATGTCCGACGCCAAGATTCTCGAAACATTTCCCAATCCCGCACCGCATCGCGATTTTCTGATCGATCACACCCATCACGAATTCACCTCGGTGTGTCCGATGACGGGCCATCCGGACTTCGCGGAAATCACGCTGCGTTACGTGCCGGATAAAACCTGCGTGGAGCTGAAATCGTTGAAGCTGTATTTCCACGCGTTCCGCAACGAAGGCATTTTCTTCGAAGCGGTGACCAACAAGATTTGCGACGATCTCGGAGCGGCGCTCAAACCGCGGAGTCTCACGATCATTTCCAAATGGAAAGCGCGCGGCGGCTTCACCTCGATCGTGACCGCGGAGTGGTCGCCGAAGGCAGGGAAGAAAAAGCGCTGAGCGATCAGCGAGATCGGCGGACGCGATACCGCACTCCAACCGGGTGCGGTTTTTGCGGGAAGTTTGTAAGGATGGGCCCTCATGCGGCGACTAATGGAGTGCCGGCCGGACGTGGTCGGATGGTGCAATTCACGCGCAATCATCCGGCTCGCATCCGCGAAACATCCGTCTCAGCTATCCGTATTCTTGTGTGCAGCCGGCATCGACCGTGCGCATTTTTCCCCATGAACCTAAAATCCCTACTGCTCGCGACACTCGTCGCGACATCGTCCGCGGCGTTTGCCGCCGAACCCGCGCCGTTGACCTTCAATGGCGTGCTGACCTTGAGCAATGCCCAGCATTTCGGTCTGGTGAACGAAGGTGCCACCCGCACCGGCTGGGTGAAAATCGGCGGTGAGTTCGACGGCTATGTGCTGAAGAGTTATGACGCGGAGGCGAAAAAACTGACTCTCGAAAAAGGCGGAAAAACGTACTTCGTCGCGCTGGCCGGCGGGAAGTTTGACGGAACTGCCCAAGTGGCCGAAGGCACCAAGGCCACGCTCGCCGATGCCGAGGCGGTGTTCGCATCGATGCAGATCGAGGACATGCTGGCCAAGACGCTCGAGAAGCAACTCGCCGCGCAGCAAAAGATGATGAGCTCGCAAATGGAGAAACAGCTCGGAGGAAAAATCGACCAGGACGACCTGGCTGCGTTTCAAAAGAAGATTCTCGATACGATGCTCGAAGGCATGAATCCCGAGCAGATGAAAAAGGACATGGTGCAGCTTTATGCGGAAGCCTTCACCAAGGAGGAGTTATCGGCGATGGCGGCGTTTAACTCGACGCCTGCGGGCAAAGCGATGATCGCGAAACAGCCGGAGATCCAGGGTCGCATCCAGGAACTCATGATGCCCCGCATGATGGCCGTGATGCCGAAAATCGGTCAGATGGGACGCGAATTCAGTGAGCAACAAAAAGCGAAGATCCAAGCCAAGGGCGCGCAGGAAGCGGCTCCCGCACCGACCGGAGGACAATGATCCGCGCTGAGCGCGCTCGTTGTTCTCTCTGAGAGTATGGCGTGGCGGACGAGATCTGCTGCACCGGCAGATAATACCGCTCGATTCTGACAAAGCCGCACGCGCTCGTGCGGCTTTTTATTTCCCGGAGTTGAGCGCGGCGATGACTTCGGCGTGCAGTTGTGGCGATGCTGCCACGATTGAATCGGCTTTGACCGGATCGCCGCCGGACCAGTCGGTGATCACGCCGCCGGCGCCGCGAACGATGGGGATGAGCGCCTGGATGTCCCACGGGTTCATGATGGGATCGACCATGATGTCGGCCCAGCCGCCGGCGAGCAGCAGATAACCGTAACAATCGCCCCAGGTGCGGACGAGCCGCGCGCGTTTTTGCAACGCATCATACGCGGCGCCGTCGCGGTATTTCGCGGGATTGAGCGGATCGCTGGTGAGCAAGGTGGCCGTCTCGATCGCTGTAGTGGAAGTGCGGATACGCACGGCTCGCCCATTGAGCGTGGTTGTCGTGCCGTCGCCGATCATGAGCTGGCGGAGGATGGGCTGATGGATCGCGCCGAGCACGGGCTGGCCGCGGTACATGAGCGCGATGAGCGTACCGAAGAGTGGCACGGCCGACATGAACGATTTGGTGCCGTCGATCGGGTCGAGCACCCAGACCCATTCGGCGTCGGCGCGCTCGTTGCCGAATTCCTCGCCGACGATGCCATGGTCGGGAAACTTTTTGGCGATGAGCTCACGCAGGAGCTGCTCGGCGCCGCGATCGGCGAGCGTGACGGGAGAATCGTCCGACTTGATTTCGACCGTGAGTTCCGGATTCGCGAAATAGGGACGGATGAAATCGCCGCTGCGTTCGGCCAGCTCGATGAGGAACGTGCGATAGGAATCCAGATGCATGGGTATTCACGAAACACACCACGCGATTGAAATCACGGACAAAGCGGTCTTGTGGCCGGATTGCTGCAAGAACTGCGAAGCGGTCGGGATGTGCTGAGGGAAATTCCCCCTGCTTTTTTCCGTGTCATCAAAGATATTCCCCGGCACCTCATTACGCGTCATGCGCTGGACCCATGTGCCCATTCACTTCGTCGATTTCGAAGGGAGCATCGCGTCTGGAATTCTTGAATACGGCGTGGTGACGTTGCACGGCGGGATGGTGGCGGAGACAGCGACACGACTGTGCCGGGCAACGGGACGGGTGCGTCCGGAAGACGAGGCGTTGCATGGATTGAGCGCGGCCTCGGTCGCTGCAGCAGCGCCGTTCGCAGATGAGTTTGGCCACTTCGCGGCGATGCGCGCGAGCGGTCCGCTGGCGGCGCATTACGCGCAGGCGGAGAACTCGCTTATCAAAGCGGTCTGGGCGTACCCGCGAGTGTCGCCGGATTTCGCGTGGCGGGGAAAAATGATCGCGGACTGGGGGCCGTGGATCGATACGGGCCGGATTTACGCGGAGCTGTTTCCGCAGCTGGGCACGGGAAAACTGTCCGAGCTGATCGCGCTGTTTCGGTTGCAGAATGAACTCGATGCGCTGGCGAAGGAGCATTGTCCTGCCGCGCGACGCCATTACCACGCGGCACTGTACGATGCGCTCGCGGCGGCGCTGTTGCTGGTCGCGTTGGGACGCAGTCCGGAATTTTCGCGCATGACGGTGCCGTGGTTGTTGCAGATGAGCACGGCCAATCCTCAGAAACGCGAAGCGCTCAGACAGGACGAATTGTTTTAGCCTGTCGGTGTGCGGTGCGGTCCAGGGGCGGAACGCGGGTTGACCTTAGGTTAATCGCAACGACGCGAAGACGCCAAGGTCGTAGCGACGAGGTCGACTGCTTATTTAGTCTGACGCAATTGCCGGAGTTCAGCACGAAGAGCGGCGACGTCTTTTTCGGTTTCGCGAAGGCGGGCCAGTTCTTTTTCCTGAGCGATGAGGTGAAGCGTGAGTTCTTCGACTTTGGCGAGGAGCGCGGCTTGCATGTCGCCGACGCTGACGCCGTTTGTTGCGACCGTGGCCGCGGAGGGAATGCCGGGAAGATGTTTGTGCACTTTGATGTGTGCTTCGACTTGGGCGAGCGGCTGAAGAGTGTAGTCGTCGTCGAAAACGTAGTCAGACCAGCCGGAGGTTTCGACGATGACTTCCTTGGCTTTGATCGTGCCGTTGACGGCAAGTTTGTGGGTGGGGTTGGTGGTGCCGATGCCGACGTTGCCATTGGAGCCCAGCCGCATGGCAAGGATACCATCAGGCTGCTGAAGGTAGTCCGCTCCGTCATTGGTATTGTTGACGTAAAAGTCCAAAACAGCTCCGGGACTCGTCCGGCCTGCAACGATTCTGTTCTCGCCATTATTTCCGAGCTGAAGCCCCGCCCAACGCAACGACCCGTAGTAGGCATTGGATCCGTTGTAATCGAGCCGTATGGCTTGGTTACTTCCTCCGATATGAAGCTTCGAAGCGGGAACGAGGGTGCCAATTCCAATATTGTCGCCACTTGCTCCAAGCAGCCCGGCGGCACCGTACAGGCCTTCATATGGAACTGCCGCTTCAGGATGAAGGAAGTAGAGTTCCGAGACGCCAAGCCGCCCGGCATCCCCGGTTCCAGTATAGAACGTGAAACGCAGCTTGGTCACTGATGCATCAGTGATTTTAGCGGCAAAATCATATCCGGAGTACGAGGTCGTTGAATAGTCCGCTACCGTAATCCAGTGATTTCCTTCGGCGTAGCTGTCATAGGCCTCGATTTTGAAGTGCTCAGCCGGCCACCAACGGGTGCTCCATCCCACGGTTGCGCCGACTTGCACGTGTGCATTGGGAAGCCCCTCGATGGTGATTACCGTCGGATTCGCTGCGACTGCAGCGGCATTCGTATAGGACGGCTCGAATTTCCCGTCGAACAAGTAAGGTAAATACAAAGGGGCAGCGCCCGTTTGGCTGACGGTGTAGCGTGAGGTAGCGTTAAAAAGCAGATTGTGCTCCAAGCCGACCGCATTTCGGTTGGTCGTAAGGACATCCGCGAAAGCCACGGTGGTGACTGCGAAAGACGCTAGGATTATAAGGGCGTTTTTCATAGGTAGAGAGTGCGAGGTGGACGCTTATCGATTTTGCTGAAGCTGTTGGAGTCCCGTCTCAAGGGCAGCGATCTTCTTCTCGGTTTCACGCAGTCGGACCAATTCCTTCTCCTGGGCGATCAGGTGAAGCGTGAGTTCTTCGACTTTGGCAAGGAGTGCGGCCTGCATGTCGCCGACATTGACGCCGTTTGTTGCGACCGTGGCGGCTGAGGGAATGCCGGGAAGATGTTTGTGCACTTTGATGTGTGCTTCGACTTGGGCGAGCGGCTGAAGAGTGTAGTCGTCGTCGAAAACGTAGTCAGACCAGCCGGAGGTTTCGACGATGACTTCCTTGGCTTTGATCGTGCCGTTGACGGCAAGTTTGTGGGTTGGGTTGGTGGTGCCGATGCCGACGTTGCCGTCGTCTTGGAATGTGACCAATGATCCGACAGGGCCGGAGTTCAGAGGACCATTTACGGAATTGCGTGAGCGACCGATATGAAACTTCCAACCGGTATTGTCTCCAAAACGCAGGGCACTCGCGTAGGGACTTTCGGCGCCGGTTTCGAAACTGATGCCCGATACGTCGCTTGTTAGTTCAAGTTTACGCTGTGGACTGTTTGTGCCGATTCCGACGTTACCGTTGGCCAAAAAGAACGAAGAAGGACCGATCCTTAAATCTTTATGTGTACTCGTGGATCTATCGACGGTTTGGATAACACCGAGCTCAGGAGAAGGCTGAAAAAAGACTTCGATGCCCGTGCCGAAGGTTGGCAGTGGTGAATTATTGGTGGAGCGGAAAGAGCCGCCTGTTTCCAACTTGGTCCCCGGGTTGGCAGTGCCGATGCCGACATTGCCGGTATGGGGCTGTAGAACCAAAGGAAAGTAATTGTTACCTGCGATTAGCGCTTGGATAAAGCCGAAGTTGTTCGAGGTATCAAAGCCAAGAGAAAGACGTTTGTTACGATCAGCTAGGCCCGAGATTATTAACTGCCCGCCGTCCCAATTGCTGGAGTTATCCTGTTCGACGTTTAATTGGGACAGGGGACTAGATGTACCAACGCCGACGGGTCCAGATGCGGGAAATGGATAAGTGTTAGTTTGAGCGAAAGCGGTGTTGGCTGTGAATAGTACACCGAGGCCGAGGAACTGGAGAGATTTCATGTTGGAGTAAGAGCCGTTCGTTAGCAGGATCAGCGCTGCGCAATGAATTAAACAAGGCATGGTCGGCCTCTCCCGTCTTGTCGCCCGATGGATATGCAGAAGGATGCTATAAAGCAAGTAGTGTTGCTCCAGTCAAAGAGGCCTGAACAAGCTCGGGCCCTACAAGGAATATGAAAAACCCGCTTAGATTGCGGGTGTCATCGCAGGCCGAACTAGGGGTGCTGCCCTTACGCGTCAGGAACGTTTGCCCCAGCGTTTGTCTTGTTTGAGTTCGAGCGGTTTGGCTTCGATTTCGACACCGGCGACGGCGGGATGTGAACGGAGTTCGTGGAAACGTGTGGCGTTGAGTTTCCAACCGAGCGCGTTCGAAGCATCGCTGATGAGAGTCGCGCGATTTTCGAAGACGAGTCCGATGGAGATCTTGGTGTCGCCGACCTGTTTGTTGAGTGTCTCGCGGAGGAAACGCAGGAAGTCGGGCAGCTCTTTGTGCGTAGGCTGCACGAGCCAGGTGATGCGTTTGACGGTGCCGGTGAGAAAGTTGTCCAGCGGGTAGCACTCCTTCACGTTGATGCGCGCGCCCTCCTGGTTGACGATGATGTTGCCCTGCACGACCACGAGCGCGTTTTCGCCGAGATTCTGGCCGTAGGACGCGAAGGCATCGGCGAACATGTTGAGGGCGATCGATGCTTTCTGGTTGGCCAGCGTGAACGAGGCCCACGGGCGGTTGTCTTTTTTCGAGAGACGTTTCGCGATGCTGCCGGAGATGCCGCAGAGGCGGAACTCGGTGCGGTCGCCTTGCTCGAGCAGTTCGTGAATCGGGAACGTATCGATCTCGGCGGCGATGTCTGCGTAAGCATTCATCGGGTGGCCGGTGACGTAGAAACCGAGGAGCTCTTTCTCGAATTGGAGTCGCTCGGAGGAGGTGAAATCGTCGTCGGGATTTTCGATTTTCGCTTTCACCGCGGCGCGAGGTGCGGGCTCCGGTTCGGCGAGCAGATCAAGCAGGTTGAACTGACCGGCGGCGCGGTCCTTGGCCTGCGCGGCGGCGGTTGCGAGGGCTCCGTCGATGCTTTCGAAAAGTTTTTTGCGCGGGGCGCCGGAGAAGTCGAAGGCGCCGGTTTTCACGAGGTGCTCGAGCACGCGTTTGTTGATGGCGCGGCCATCGACGCGGCTCGTGAAGTCGTCGAAGTCGGTGAACGGTCCGTTGCGATCGCGTTCTTCGATGATCTTCTGCGCGGCTTGTTCGCCGACGCCCTTCACGCCCGCGAGGCCGAAACGAATTTTTCCGCCGCTTGGGGGCGTGGAATGACCAGTGGCCGACTGACCATTGACCAATGGGTCGGAGGAAGACTCAGAAGGTTTTCCATTGGTCATTGGTAACTGGTCATTGGTCATCCCGCTCGTCGCTTCGAGGACCGGCGTGAAGTTTTCGCGCGATTCGTTCACGTCGGGGCCGAGGACGGTGAGGCCCATCGCGGTGCACTCGGCGATGAAGTGCGCGACTTTTTCCGAGTTACCCAGCTCGGCCGTGAGCACGGCGGCCATGAACTGCACCGGGTAGTTGGCTTTCAAATACGCGGTCTGGTAGGCGACGACGGCGTAGGCGGCCGAGTGGGATTTGTTGAAGCCGTATTGGGCAAACTTGTTCAACAAATCGAAGATCTCGTTGGCCTTGGATTCGGGGATGTTGTGGAGGCGTTTGGCGCCCTCGACGAATTTGACGCGCTCCTTGGCCATGGCGTCGGCATCCTTTTTACCCATCGCGCGACGAAGCATGTCGGCGCCGCCGAGGGTGTAGCCGCCGATGACGCGCGCGCACTCCATCACCTGCTCCTGATAGACGATGATGCCGTAGGTTTCCTTGAGCACGGGCTCGAGGAGGTGATGCGGATAAACGATGGAGGCGGGATCTTTTTTTCCGCGGGCGTAGTCGGGGATGAACGCCATCGGGCCGGGGCGGTAGAGCGCGGAGATGGCGTTGATGTCGTCGATGTTGGAAATGCCGACGAGCTTGGACGCGTTCTGCATGCCGCCGGACTCGAGCTGGAACACGCCGACGGTCTTGCCGACGTTGAGCAACTCGTAGGTTTTCGGATCGTCGAGGGGGACGTTTTCGATGTCGAAAGACGGATTGCCGGTACGGCGGACGTTGGCGACGGCGTCGTCGATGACGGTGAGCGTCTTCAGGCCGAGGAAGTCCATCTTCAGCAGCCCGAGTTTGCCGACCGCGTTCATGTCGTACTGCACGGTGACGTCGTCTTCCTGCAAGGTGAGCGGGACGAAGTCGTCGAGCGGCTGGTCGGTGATGATGATGCCGGCGGCGTGTTTGCCGGTGTTGCGCACCATGCCTTCGAGGACGAGGCCTTGGTTGACGATTTTTTTGGCGACGGGATTGCGTTCGATCTCGGTGCGCAGCTCGGCGGATTTTTCGATGGAATCCTGCAACGAGATGTTGAGCTCGTCGGGGATCATCTTCGCGAGCCGGTCGGCGTCGGCGTAGGGCAGGTTGTGCACGCGCGAGACGTCGCGGATGACCATCTTCGCGCCGAGCGTGCCGTAGGTGATGATGTTGGCCACGCAGTCGCGGCCGTATTTATCGCGCACGTAGTTGATGACCTCCTCGCGGCGGCGCATGCAGAAATCGATATCGAAGTCGGGCGGCGAAACGCGTTCGGGATTCAGGAAGCGCTCGAAGAGAAGGCCGAAACGGATCGGATCGATATTGGTGATGCCGAGCAGATAGGCGACGAGACAGCCGGCACCGGAGCCGCGGCCGGGGCCGACGGGGATCGAATGTTTTTTTGCCCAGTTGATAAAATCCCAGACGACGAGGAAATAATCGACGAAACCCGTGACGTTGATGATCGAGAGTTCGTAGGCGGTGCGGAGTACGAGGAGTTCGTCGGGCGCGAGATCGTTGTAATCGGGCGGCTGGGGTTTTTGTCCGGCGGGAAGATTGGTGAGTCTGGCGAGTCGCTCGGCGACGACGGGATGCGCGGCGACGGTATCGTTATCGACGTCGTAGCGCCGTTTGAGGCCCTCGCTGCAGATATGTTTCAGGTATTCAGAAGGTGAATACTGGCTCTTGATCTCGGGCGGCAGGGGATAGCGCGGGTAGCGCTCGGAGCCTTTGGGGAAGGGGATCGCGAGATCGCACATCTCGGCGACGAGCTGCGTGTTGGTGATGGACTCGGGAACTTCGGCGAAGAGTTTGGCCATCTCGTCGCGGGACTTCAGGTAGAACTGGGTCCCGTCGAACTTCATGCGGTTTTCTTCGTCGATCTTCGCGCCGGTCTGGATGCAGAGCATGGCGTCGTGCGGGCCGGAGTCTTCGGCGCGGACGTAGTGAACGTCGTTGGTCGCGATGACCTTGAGATTAAACTCCTCGGCGAGCTTCAGGAGACCAGGGATGATTTTGAGCTGCTCGGGGATGCCGTGGTCCTGGATTTCGACGAAGTAGTTTTCGCGGCCAAAGATATCGACGAAGCGGGCGCAGGCGGCGCGGGCGTCTTCCCAGCGATCGTGCAAAAGATGCTGGGGTACGATGGCGGCGAGACAGCCGGTGAAACCGATGAGGCCATCGGCGTATTTCGACAGCGTTTCCCAATCGGCGCGGGGTTTGTAGTAGAAGCCCCGCAGATGGGCGTCGGAAACGAGCTTCAGCAGGTTCTGGTATCCGGTGAGGTTTTTGGCGAGCAGGCCGAGGTGGTAATAACTTTTGCCGTCTTCTGCGCGGCCATTTTTTTCTAGGCGTGAACCCTCGACCAAGTAGATCTCGCAGCCGATGAGGGGCTTTATCCCTTTGGCCTTTGCGGCGTTATAGAACTCGATTGCGCCGTAAAGATTGCCGTGGTCCGTGAGAGCGAGGGCGCCCATGCCGAGCTCGACCGCGCGATTCATGAGCCGGTCGATGCGGCAGGCGCCGTCGAGCAGGCTGTAATCGGTGTGGACGTGGAGGTGGACGAAGTTCTTATCGGCAGACGACACGGTCCGGTTAGGCAACGGAGGCGGGCGGGCCCCGCAAGCGTGGAGTCCCTGAAGGCGGAAAAAAGCCGTTGACGAGGTGTACCGCCCTTGGCGTAGTCATCACCTTTTTCCCGTTTCCAATCCTGTCCCGACACATGTCCATCGAAATCAAGATCCGCAAAAACGAGCCCGTCGACCGTGCGCTCCGTCGCATGAAGAAGAAGCTCGAGCGCGAGAACATCATCAAAGGTGTCCGTGCAAAGCGCTACTGCGAGAAGCCGTGCGAAAAGCGCCGCCGCAAGGAGAAGGTCATGGCCTTCACCGCGATGCTGCGCCGTCGCCACGCCAGCTAATCAACCACGCTACACGCGTGTCTTCCGTCTTTCCACAACCGCGTTCCGACCTGTCGGGACGCGGTTGTTTTACTGTTAACGTACGCGCTTCGGCCGCGATCCTGCTGGCAGGTTTTTGCACGACATGAGGCCGTTACTCGCACTTTCGACCAGCTGGTGTTCTTCCCGCCATACCGATGGCTATGCGATGCTGCGCGAGATCGCCGATCTCGGGTTTTCGCATGTGGAGCTCAGTCATGGCATTCGCATCACGCTGGTGCCGGGCATCCTGAAAGCGCTGGCCGAGGGAGTGATCGAGGTCAGTTCCACGCACAACTTCTGTCCGTTGCCGACCGGCGTGCTGCAAGCGGCGCCGAATTTATTCGAACCATCGTCGTCGGATTATCAGGAGCACGATCAGTGGCTTCGCTCGACCCGCCGCTCGCTGGATTTCAGCCAGCAAGTGAAGGCGCGCGTGCTGGTGATGCATCTGGGCAGCGTGCGTTTCGGCTGGTTTAACCCGGTGAAAAAACTCGAAGCGTATTTCGAGCGTCATCCCGGGGTGAAACTGTCGGCGGATGCGCCGTATCTGGCGCTGCGCGATCGCGCATTAAAGAAGCTGCAGACGCGCAAAACGCCTTACTGGCAGCAGGTCAAAAACAGTCTCGAAGAAATCCGCATGCACGCGGTTGAGCGGGGTATTTCTCTCGGGCTTGAAAATCGCGAGGATGCCGCCGAGCTGCCCGTCGATGGTGACTTTGAGGAATTGATCAGTGGCATCGCCCAGCCGCACACCGCGGGGTATTGGCACGATACCGGCCACGCGCACATCAAGGAGCAGCTGGCGTTGCTGACGCACCGCGAACACCTCGCGAAGAATGCGGACCGCCTGCTCGGGTTTCATCTTCACGACGTGAGTGCCGATGGTCGCGACCATCAACCGATTGGCTCCGGTCAGATCGATTTCGACATGGTGAGTTCGTTTTGGAAACCGCATCATCTGCTCACGCTCGAGTTTGGCCCGCGCATTCCGGTGGACGCGGTGAAAGACTCGAAACGCCGGATCGAGGCGCTGATTGACCGCGCGTTTCCAGCGAAATAAGCCGGTTGCGTTTGGTGGAGGGCGGCGCATCTCTGTCATTTTTATGCACCTCAAAACGATTCTCGCGCTCTGCGCCTTTTGCGGCTCCTTGCTGCTCCCGCTCCACGCAGCGGACGATACTCAAGATACACTTCGAGCGAAGCTCACCTCCGTGGTGGAAAAGGTTCGGGCGAAGCTCGGGCAGGAAAACGTGACCGAGGCCACGCTCGCCGAGGAGTTGAAGCAGATCGACGCGCTCGCGCAGGAATACAAAAGCGAGCAGACCGACGAAGCCGCGCAGATCCTCGTCGTGAAAGGTACGATCTACCTCCAAGTGCTCGAAGATTTCGACAAGGCCGGCGCGGTGTTTCGTCAGCTGAAAACCGATTTCCCCAATTCGTCCCAAGCGCAGCAGGTGGATGAAATCTTGAAGATGGTCGATGCGCAGAAAGCCGCGGCCGAAGCGCAGGCGGCACTCGCCGACGGCAAGATGTTTCCCGACTTCGCCGAGAAGGACATGAATGGAAACGACATCTCCGTCGCGAAGTACCGAGGCAAAGCAGTGCTGATCGATTTCTGGGCGACCTGGTGCGGCCCGTGCATCCAGGAGATGCCCAACGTCATCGCGGCGTATAAAAAATATCAGGCGCGTGGCTTTGAAGTGATTGGCATCAGCCTCGACCGCGATGAAGCGGCGCTGAAGGCGTACCTCGAAAAGAACGCCATCACCTGGCCGCAGATTTTCGACGGCAAGTTCTGGGACAGCAAGCTGGCCAACCAATACGGCGTCACCGCGATCCCCTTCACGCTGCTGATCGACGGCGACGGTCGCATCGTCGCCAAGAACCTGCGCGGCGAAGCGCTGGATCTCGCGCTCGCCCGATTGCTCGGCGAATAAATTTCACGCCTGCGGAATCCGCGGCACTTATCTCCGAAAAGGCACCGTCATTGCGGTGCCTTTTTTTGTGTCTGGACGATCCATCTCAAAAATCTCCATTGCCGGACAGCGGCGCGCGCGGGAAGGTGAGGCGCATGTCCGAAGACGAATCGGGTCCCGAGAAAAATGAGAAGCAGACGCCTGCGGCGATTGATCGTTCGCAATGGGCGCGACCATGGGCGCAGCTGAAATACTTCACGTTTCAACCCGCGATCTTTCCGCGTTTGCTCGGGCAGGTTTCGCCCGACGCGCGGCCCGGCGATTTCGTCAACGTGTACGACAAGAACGGCAATCTCGCCGGTGGCGGTCTCTACAATCCGCGCGCGAAGATGGTGCTGCGCGTGGTGTCGCACTCGCTGGAGCCGGTGAACGAAAGCTACTTCGAAGAGGCGATCCGTCGTGCGGTGCAATTGCGCCGGGAGATTTTCAAACTCGATGAAACGACGGATGCGTATCGGTTGATCAACTCCGACGGCGACGGGCTGAGCGGGCTCACGATCGACCGTTACGGCGATACGCTGCTGTGCGAAGTGTACAGTCTCGGCATCGCGCAACGGCTGCCGAAATGGCTGCCGTTGATTCACGAACTCGCGGGCACGAAGTTCGCGCGTGTGCATGTTGATCACGACCTCGGCAGCCTCGAAGGAATCAAGCCCTCGACCTTCAACGAAACGAATGCCGCGGCACCGCAGACGGTGAAAATCCGCGAACATGGCATCCGTTACGAAGTGAACTTTTCCGAAGGCCACAAAACGGGCTTTTTCTGCGATCAACGGGAAAACCGCCGCGCGCTGGCGCGGTTTACGCAAGGTGCGCGGGTGCTTGATCTGTGCAGTTACACCGCGGGTTTTTCGCTCAATGCGAAGGTCGCGGGCGGTGCGGAGGACGTGACCGCAGTCGATCTCGACGAGAAGGCGATCGCTCAGGCGAAACGTAATGCGAACCTGAACCAGGCGCGTATCAAGTTTGTGCATACAGACGCCTTTGCGTATGCCCGGCAGATGCAGACCAACGGGGAACGTTGGGATGTGGTCGTGCTCGATCCGCCGAAGTTCATTTTCACCCGCGATGAAAGCGGCAACTGGGAAGGCCGGCAAAAGTACGAGGACTTGAACCAGCTCGCGATTTCCCTCGTGAAACCGGGCGGGATTTTTGTGACGTGCTCCTGTTCGGGTCTGTTGAGCCTCGAAGATTTCGAACAACACGCGATCAAGGCGGCGCATCGTTTGCAGCGGCGCTTGCAATTCTTCGATCGCACGGGGCCGGGGCCGGATCATCCGGTTTATTCAAACTGCCTTGAGAGCCGTTATCTGAAGGTCCTTTGGGCGCGAGTGTTGTGAGAAACGAAAGCGCCGTGCGCGCAAAAAAGGAACAGGCAGGCATGCAGCTGGCAAAGCAGTCCGCGGAAAAGAACGAACGCGATCATTCGATGGAGAATAAAGTTGAAGGAGAACTCACGCGGCTCCTGCACCGGCTCGCGTGGCTCGGCCTGTCGTCAAACTTTGTCGTGCCCATCCTGCTCGCAGCCGGCGTGTGGGCGCATTTTCCGCCGCTTGTGACTTCTTTGTGGCTCGGGGCGATGCTCGTGATCACGGCGGTGCGCTGGCAGGTGAACCGCGTTTTTTTCAACCGCCCGCGCGAGGATGCGGAGATGCCGTTGTGGCGGCGCCGGTTTCTTTTCGGACTGGTGCCGACGGTGATTTTATGGGCGGTGGGCATCGTGGTGTTTCTTCGCACCGATGCGTTTTTGCCGCGCATCCTCACGGTTTTTATCGTGGTGGGCATGAATGCCGGCGCCGCACGGTCGCTGTCGCCGGTGAAAAGCTGTCACTGGCTTTATCTGTTCGGCACGCTTGGGCCGTTGGGTTTCACGTTTTTGTCCACCAGCGGCTGGAGTGTCGAAGGCTGGCTGATCGCGATCGCGACGTTGATCTACGCGTGCTTTGTGCAGAGCACGAGCGCGGATCATCTCGTCGATCTGCGGGTTTTTTATCGTTCGCTTTTCGAGAAAGAAGAACTGGTGGAGCGGTTGAATCAGGAGAAGCAGCGCGCCGAGTCCGCGAATCAGGCGAAGAGCGAATTCCTCGCGATCATGAGCCACGAGATCCGCACGCCCATGAACGGCGTGATCGGCATGCTGCAGTTGCTCGAGGATTCGGAGCTGACGGAAGATCAGCGTTTGCAGACGGAAGTCGCCCTCAATTCGGCCAATGCCTTGCTGCGCCTGCTCAACGACATCCTCGACATCTCGAAGGTCGAGAGCGGCAAACTCGAGTTTGAACATATCGGTTTGTCGCCTGCCGAAGTGATGGAGGAAGCCGCCGCTTTGATGGCGGCGCGCGCAGACGAGAAGGGCCTCGCGTATCACATCTCGATCGATGCGGTGCTGCCGCCAATGGTGATGGGCGATCCGTCGCGATTGAAGCAAGTGCTCGCGAACTTGATCGGCAACGCCGTCAAATTCACCGAGCGCGGATCGGTGGAGATGTCGTTAAGGCTGGTGGCCGCGCGCGACCGCATCTCGGTGCTGCGGTTCAGCGTGCGCGACAGCGGCATCGGCATGGACGAGGCGACGCAGGCGAAGCTTTTCGAAAAGTTCAGCCAGGGCGACGGATCGACCACGCGACGGTTCGGCGGTAGCGGGCTCGGCCTGGCGATCTCGCAGCAACTTGTGCAGCGGATGGGCGGAAAAATCCATGTGCACAGCCGGCCCGGCGGCGGCTCGGAGTTTTATTTCGAACTGCCGATGGAGAATGCCGGCCAGGAAATCGAGCCGGCGCCGGTGCGCGACATCGAGCAGCCGCTGATCGCCGGCCGGGTGCTGGTGGTGGAAGATGAACCGGTGAATCAACGCGTGATCGCGGTGATGCTGCAGCGCGCCGGGCTGACGGTAACGGTGGTCGCCGACGGTGTGGAAGCGGTGGAGCACGCACTCTCCTCGTCGTGGTCTCTCGTGTTGATGGATATGCGGCTGCCCGGGATCGATGGTTTGGAGGCGACGCGCCGGATACGGGAGAAGAAACCGCGCGGAACTCTCCCCATCGTGGCGCTCACGGCGAACGCCATGCCGCTCGACCGCGAAGCGTGCTTGGCGGCGGGCATGGACGATTTCCTGACCAAGCCGGTGCAGCGACCTTTGCTCGTGAAATGTCTTCACCGGTGGCTGAAGCCTGTATCCTACTGACGGATACAGGCGCTGCGCGCGCGATGGCACAAAAAAGCCCGCGGCATCCGGAGATGCGGCGGGCTGAAAAAACGAGACGGCAAACTCAGGCGCGGCCGAGGTAGGTGCCGTCGGCGGTGCTCACGCGGATGATTTCGCCTTCCTTCACGAACAGGGGAACTTGCACGACGAGGCCGGTTTCGAGCTTGGCCGGCTTCTGGACGTTGCTGGCGGTGTCGCCCTTGATGCCGTCGGCGCTCTCGACGACTTTGAGATTCACCGCGGACGGGAGATCGACGGAGAGCGGCTTCTCATCGACGAAAAGGATGTCCACCTTGCCGCCGGCGGTGAGGTAATTTTTCACGTCGCCGAGGGTGGCTTCGCTCAGCTCGATCTGCTCGAACGATTCCGGATCCATGAAGGCGTACGTGTCGCGATCCGCGTAACTGAATTCGAGGGTGCGCTTGTCGGTCGGGAGGACTTCGATGCTATCGGTCGAGGCGAAACGCTGGTCGAGGGCCTTGCCGTAGCGGAGATTGCGCATCTTGATCTGCACAAAGGCGCGAAGGTTTCCCGGCGTGCGGTGCTGGGTTTCCATGACGAGATGGGGCTCGTTGTTAAACTTGATGACTTGGCCTTTGCGGATGTCGTTGGCGGAGGGCATGAGCGGGTGCGAGTTTCTAGTTAAAGGGGTATCCCCATACCGTTCACCGAGGGGGGGTGTCAAGCAACCGGACCCGCGATCCGGAGTGCGGCGCCCGCGCGGCCATGCGTAGTGAACGTAACACTACGGGCCGGCAGGCGCAGAGGCCGTGGACGAAGGTTGCGACGGCGGTGCATGGCGCGCCGTCCATTTGGGGAATTTTTCCAGAATTTCCTGCGGACGGTCGCCGTACCATGCGTAGCCGGCGCGGCGCTCGCGCTCGATCTCTTCGAGGCGGTAGCGAGTGACCCCGTCGCGGCCGATGAAGATCGGGCGTTCGGAGCCGAGCTCATAAAAACGGGCCCAGATGGGCGGCGCGGCGGGATCGTCGGTGACGATGCCATCGCCGCTGCCGGGTTTGTTGACGCGTTCGAACCGCAGACCGGTGAGGCGCGTGCGCTCGAACCAGACGACGGCCCCTTGGATGGCGGCGACGATTTCGGGCGAGGGGTTTTCGAGCGTCATCAGAAAGCGCACGAGGCCGGCGCTTTCGTGGCTCGCATAGCACGCGGGTTCGAATTTGCGGGCGGGTGCGGGCGCGAGGGTGTTTTCGTCGTGTTGTGCGGCCCATGCGGTGGGCCGGCCGTCGGCGACGATCTGCGTCCGCAGGATGCAAACGATGCCGCGGCGGACGGCCTCGGCGGCGCGTTCGCGGCGGGCGTCGTCGATGAATGCATAAGGCTCCCGCGCGGCGGCGACATCGCGCAACAGCTCCAGCACGCGGAGCATGGCGTCGTCGTTGAAGGTGATGCGTGAGTAATAACCTGTGCGAAGGGGAAAAAACTGGGGCCAGCCGCCGTTTTCGTACTGCGCGGCGAGGAGGTAATCGAGGCCGCGGAGGGCGGCCTCGCGGTGGCGCTCGTGTAGTGATGCTTTGAATACCGAGGCGAGAAACCGGATCTGCGAGGTGGTCGCGCCGTTGTCGATGGTCGGGGCGAGTGCGCTGCGGTTGAGGTTGGCCTCCCGCCGGCCAAGGGCGGCGCGGGTTTCGGCGGTCACGGGACGCGCCATGTCCGTGTTTTTGGGCCAGCCTCCACTGGAGTGTTGATAAACAAGCACGTTGTCCGCGATGGCGGCGGCTTCATCGCTGGCGTACCACGCGGCGGGCTGACGGAGCGCGTCGGCCCATCGCACCTCGGCGGACAGTGGACTGACGGCGAGCGTGACGAGGCCCGGAATGGAGATTCGCAGAAATCGACGGAAGGAGGAGGCGAGGAAGGACATGACGGGCCGAAATGCGGAAAAATTGGATCAAAAAAGCCCGGCAGGCGAGGCCGGCCGGGCTTGAAGGCAAGACGGTGATTCGCGATCAGGCTTTCGTCTCGGGAATCGAGATGGAGGCGAGTTTCGGCGAGAGCACCTGGAGGATGATCAGCGCGATGATGTAAGCGGAGCCGGCGATGGCGAACAGGGGAACGTAGCCGCCCTGATTGATGATCCATCCGGACTGACCGGCGAACAGAGCGCCGCCGAGTCCACCCATCAGACCGCCGATGCCGACGACGCTGCCGACGGCGCGGCGCGGGAACTGGTCGGAAACGGTGGTGAAGAGGTTGGCGCTCCAGCCTTGGTGGGCGGCGGTGGCGAGCGCGATGAGGGCGATGGCCACGACGATGCTGCTGGTCACGGAGGCAAAGACGATCGGGAGGACGCAAAGTGCGCAGATGAGCATGGTGACTTTGCGGGCTTTATTCACACTCCAGCCCATGCCGATGAACTTGGTTGCGAGCCATCCGAAGAATACGCTGCCGGCGTCGGATACGAGGTAGATGACCAGGAAGGGAATACCGACCTCCTTGAGCTCGAGCTTGGTGGCAAAGTTGGCGTTTTCGTTGAAGAAGGTGGGCAGCCAGGTGAGATAGAACCACCAGATGGCATCCGTCATGAACTTGGGAATAGCGAATGCCCAGGTGCTGCGATAGCTGACGAGCTGGCGCCATTTGACGGGCACTTCTTTTTCAGCCGGACCATCCTGGCGGATATAAGCGAGTTCGTCCTTGGAGAGCTTGGGGTGTTCTTCGGGGCGGCGGTACATCGCGAGCCACCAGAAGAGAACGAATGCGCCGATGGCGCCGGTGATGATAAAGGAGGCGCGCCAGCCCCAGTGACTGATGATCCACGGTACGCAGACTGCGGTCAGGATAATGCCGACGTTGGCACCGGCGTTAAAAATGCCGGTCGCAAAACTTCGTTCCTTTTTGGGGAACCATTCCGAAACGGTTTTGATCGCGGATGGAAAGTTGGTGGCTTCACCGACACCCAAGAGGCCGCGTGCCCAAGCCATGCCGGGGACGGAGTGAACGAGACCGTGGAGGATGGCGGCAAGACTCCAGCCACCGATGCCGATGGCGTAACCGCGACGGATGCCGACGCGGTCGATCATCCAGCCGGCCAGGAGGAAACCGAAGGCGTAGCAGTATTTGAAAATCGAATCCAAGAAAGCCATCTTCTCGCGGAAGGTGGCCATATCCGAATCGGTCAGCGGTTGATCGAGCGGGATGCCCAGCATCTGGTGCCGGAACGTCGTATCAAGCATCGTGAACGAGAAGACGTTTCGGTCGATATAGTTGATGGTGGTGGCCATGAAGAGCACGGCGCAGATGCGCCAGCGATATCGGCCGATCGTGGAGCCCGAAGCGGGCGCCGGTTTGGCTGCTTGCATAGGTAACAGGTGGGTTGGTTGACGACGGAAAGGTGGGTCTGCGAGGCGTGGATTGTTCCTCAGTTGAGAGGCAATTTCACGCCGTTTCTTTAGCGGAAGGGGTAAGTATTACTGAAGCTGCGATGGGTTATTTGCCGGGAGCGGGCGGAGGAACGGAGTTGGCCGCGCGCACGGTCTTGGCGGGGATGAAGTTGACTTGGTTGAGGGTGACGTTGCCGGCGTGCTGAAGCACTTCCGTGGAGGTCAGGCCGGAGAAGGTGGAATGCGCGATGCGGATGTTGTCGATCTCGGCGCCGTCGAAACTGCGCACGAACATGACGCGGGGGCTGCCCGTGCTGGTGATGTTGCTCATGCTGACGTTGCGGACGATGGGCTTGTGCGGACCGCGGGCGCCTTCTTCGTAGAGGAGGTCGATGGTGAGAACGGCCTCGGCCACGCGGCCGATCTGGACGTTACGCATGTGGACGTTTTCCAGCACGCCGCCGCGCACGGCGTTGTTTTTGAAACGCAGCGCGCGGTCGAGGTTGGGGCTGTCCATCACGCAGTTCTCGGCGAAGACGTTGCGGATGTCACCGCTGCATTCGCTGCCGAGGACAACGCCGCCGTGGCCGTCCTTGAACTCGGAGTTGCGGATGATGATGTTTTGCGAAGGGACGGCGACGCGACGCCCGTCGTTGTTGCGGCCGGACTTGATGGCGATGCAATCGTCGCCGGTGTCGAACTTCGTATTCTCGATCAGCACGTCCGTGCAGGACTCGGGATCGCAACCATCGCTGTTCGCGCCGTGCGAGATGATGGTGACGCCGCGCACGGTGATGTTTTGCGAGAGTACGGGGTTGATCACCCAGAAAGGCGAGCGGAGCAGGGTGACGTCTTCGATGAGGATGTTTTTGCAGCGATAGAACTGGATGAGCGGCGGCCGCAGGTATTCACCGAGTCCATACACGCGCTCTTCGGGGAGGCTGTTGTCGTTGGCCTGGGCCATGAGGCGGGTGCGGCTGGCGCGGGCGAGCGGAGTCTTCGGCTTGGTGTTGGCGTCGATTTTCACCCAGCCCCACCAGTTGTCGTAGTCGGCCTGGCCATCGATCGTGCCCTTGCCGGTGACGGCAATATTCTCCTGCTCGAACGCATAGATGAGCGGGGAGAAGTTCATGCACTCGACGCCTTCCCAGCGTGTGAAGACGGTCGGGTAAAGTTTGGGATCGGTGAGGAAGAGCAGGCGGGATCCCTCGGCGACGTGCAGGTTGACGTTGCTCTTCAAATGCACGGCGCCGGTGTAGAACGTTCCTGCCGGCACGAGCACCGTGCCACCACCCGCGGCGTGACAGGCGTCGATCGCTTGGCGGATCGCGGCGGATGAATCCTGCCCATCGACGGCTCCGTAGTTGACGATGGAGAACTGGCGGTCGGGGAAAACGGGCGCTTTGATGCGTGCGAGGATCGCGGGCATTTCTTCGGTCCAGGCTTTGCGGCTGGCTTCGTCGGCGAAACGTTCGGCAGGAGCGGCCGCGGGTTGTTGGGCGGCGAAAATTTTGATGGCGGACTCTTTTGGCGCGGGGATGTCGCCCGCGCGTGAGCCCACGGAGAGGGCGCGATCGAGTTCGATGCCGGCGAGCACGAACGGACCGGTGCCCTTGGCGTCGTTATCCACGATGGGTTCGCTGATGTAGTATTCGAAGGAGCCGTTGCGTTTCTCACCGGGTCCGAGGCCGGACACTTTGCAACAGCGGGTGAGGATCGTGCGACCTTCGGCGTCGGTGACGATCAGATCGCGGATGATGCCCTCGTAGCCTTTGACCGCGGCGGGGAGATAACCTTCGCTTGGCAGATAACCGCGATTGATCGCCTTGGTGATGGAGTAAACGAACATCGCGGAGGCTGTCGCCTCGAGGTAGTTGCCTTCACGATTGCCTTGGTCGGTGACCTGCCACCAGAGGCCGCTGGCGGGGTCTTGATGTTTGATCACGCCATCGGCGAGTTTTTTGAAAATCGCGATGATCTCCGGGCGTGCCTCATGCGTGGACGGCAGATGATCGAGGGCATCCACGAGCGCCATGGCGTACCAGCCGATGGCGCGGCTCCAAAAGTTGGGCGAACGGCCGGTGGTCTTGTCGGCCCACGGCTGCACGCGGGCGGAATCCCAAGCGTGGTAGAAGAGCCCGCTTTTCGCGTCGTAGGTGTGTTCGGCGACGAGCAGGATCTGTTTGGCAACGTCGTCGAAGATGGCCCGCTCATTAAAGTAGTGGCCGTATTCCGCATAGAACGGCGCGCCCATGAACAGGCCGTCGAGCCACATTTGATTCGGGTAGATTTTCTTGTGCCAGAAACCGCCTTCGGGTGTACGCGGATGCGTTTTCAGGTGTTCGCGAAACACATCGAGCGTGGCGCGGTAGCGCGGATTCATCGTGCGATGGTAAAGCGAGAAAATCGCTTTCGCCGGGGCTACGTGGTCGATGTTAAATTCCGCGGGACGGTAGTGTTTGATCGTGCGCCCATCCTCCGAGAGGAACGAATCCGCGGTCGCCTGCACCCAAGGCAGGTAGCGATCCTGCCTCAAACGTTCGTCCATCTTGAGCAGCGAGTTCAAGAAAAGGAAATTGGCGTAGTCCCACTTCGAAGTGGCGGCGGACATACGCGTGCCGAGACGTTCGACTTCGGAGTTGGCGAGCCGCGCCGACCATTGCAGCGGAGTCGCGCCTTTGAATTCCGTCGGATGCTGCGCTCCCTGCGCGCGACCGGCGAAACTGACTGAGATCAATAAAACGGAAAGCGTCGCGATACCGCGACTGAGTTGGGTGAAAACAGGCATGGACAGGAGGGTATGGATAAAAGCGAAAGCGCACGGGGTGCTTCGCTTTGTGCGGCCAGTGGGAGAGGGGAGACGTTTTGTTTCACGAGGAGTTGCGTCAAATTATTTCGGACAAGTGTCCGCCTGCCTTTTTGCGAACCGTCCTATAAAACGATTTCGTCCGTGCCGACGGCGGCATTTGACACGATAAACGCGTCTTTCTTAGGAATTTTCGCCGTTCCCCTTGTTGTGAGTACGCCCCAGCCCAAACCCCCCCAGCCTCGTATCCGTTCCTCCACCGATTTTGCGCGCTACGTCGGCCTCGCCCGCACCACGGTTTCCCGCGTTCTCAACGGCCAGCCCGGCCTCAAGAAAAAGACCATCGATCGCGTGAATCGCGCCATCGAGGAAACCGGCTTCGTGCCCAACGCCTACGCGCTTCATCTCAAGGGCAAACGCACCTCCACGGTCGGCGTGTGCATGCAGAATCTCATGACGCAGACGCTCGTCCACAAGCTTGCGTCCTTGCAGCAGCGGCTGCGCGACAAGTCGTTTTCCACCTTCATCGAAGTGGTCGACCCCGACAGCAGCTGGGATGTCATCCGGCATTTTCTTTCGCTGCGCGTCGATGCCGTCGTGTTCATCGGTTATTTCGACGAAAACCAAATGGCGCAGCACCTGCGCAGTCTCTCGACGAGCGGCACGCCGCATCTCGTCATCGACCACTTTGGTATCAAAGGCGCGAATACCGTTTCGCTCGACCGCGTCAGCGGCATGCGCGGCATCGTCGAGCATCTGCATGCGCTCGGGCACCGCAGCTTCGGCCTGCTCTCTTATTCGGACAATGTGCGAAGCACGCTCGACCGCCTGCGCGGCATCCGCGAATCGCTCGGCGAGCATGGACTCGATTTCGACAAATGCACCGTTTCGCTGGATCATCTCCATGTAAGGGGAAACGACTTCGAATACGGCCGGGCGCTTGCGAAAAGTTTCGTGGAACGCGGCGATATGCCCACCGCCTTCATCGCGCTCAATGACGAGATCGCCGTCGGCGCGATGCATGGATTCAAGGAAGTCGGCGTGAGCGTCCCCGGCGATGTTTCCGTGACCGGCTTCAACAATCAGGACATCTGCCTGATGACCGCGCCCAGCCTCACGAGCGTTGACCAACGCATCGATTATACGATCGAGACCGCGATGGAAATCCTGCTGTCGCAGATCGACAAACCGCTGAGAACCAAACCGCTGGTGCGACTCATCGACCCGCAGTTGATCATTCGCGCTTCCACGGGTCCTGCCCCGCGCTGATCGCGCAGCTATCTTCCGCGCTTGCGCTGCCAGCCGGCTTGCGCAGAAAGTCCGGCCCAAATTCCTATGAAGCAACGCACACTCGCGCGCGAAGTCTCGATCCAAGGCAGCGCGCTGCACACCGGCGAATCCGTCACGCTGACCATCAAGCCAGCGCCGGTGGACCATGGCATCGTGTTCAAACGCGTCGATCTCAGCGGAGCGCCTTCGCTGCGTCCGCGCGTCGATCAAGTCACCGATCTGGTGCGGGCCACCACGATCCAGTCGGGCCACGCGAAGATCCATACGGTCGAGCACGTGTTGAGCGCCCTGCATGGCTGCGGCGTCGATAATGTGTTGATCGAAATGAACGCGTCCGAGCCGCCCATCCTTGATGGTTCCGCGAAGCCGTTTGTCGATCTGCTCATGCAAGGCGAGCCGGTCGAGCAGGACAAAGACCGCGAATATTTCGTGCTCGAAGAACCGGTCTCGGTTCAGCGTGGCAATTCGTCGATCATCGCGCTGCCGCACGACGGCCTCAAAATCACCTGCACGTCCGCCGACGACCGCGGCATCCACACGCAGCACCTCACGCTCACGATCGATCCCGACGTGTTCATGACGCAGGTCGCCGCGGCCCGCACGTTCACGATTTACGAGGATATCGAAGAGTTGCTGAAACTCGGCAAAATCAAGGGCGGCTCGCTCGATTGCGCCGTTGTCATCCGCGGCGACAAGATCCTCTCGAAGGAAGGCCTGCGCTTCAAAGACGAGTTCGTGCGCCACAAGATCCTCGATATCATCGGCGACATCGTGCTGCTCGGACTTCCGCTCAAGGCGCACATCGTCGCGACCCGCCCGGGGCACGCGATCAACGCCGAGCTCACCAAGGTCCTCGCGGAAAAACTCGAAGAGAAAAAGAAGGGCCCAAAGAAAAAGCCGCGCCCTTCGATGGTGATGCCCAACGAGACATCGCTCGATATCCGCCGCATCCTCGACACGCTGCCGCACCGTTATCCCTTCGTCATGATTGACCGCGTGGTCGAATTCATCGGCGAGGATGCGCTCGTCGCCATCAAGAACGTCAGCATCAACGAACCGTATTTTCAGGGACACTTCCCGAACAACCCCGTGATGCCCGGCGTGCTGCAGTTGGAAGCCATGGCCCAGGCCGCCGGCATCCTCATGCTCCGCCGCGGATCGAGCGAAGGAAAGACCTCGCTCTTCATGAGTGCGGACAAGGTGAAATTCCGCAAACCCGTGCGTCCGGGCGACCAGCTCATCGTCAATGCGAAGCTCACCAAGACACGCGGCTCGAAGCTCGCGACCGCCGAGGTCACTTGCACCGTCGACGGCACCGTGGTTTCTTCCGGCGAATTGATGTTCGCGATCCTCGACTCGCACGAGGTCGATTGAGTCTGTCATGACTTTTTCAATACATCCCACCGCCATCGTCGATCCGTCGGCGGAGCTTGGTGAAGGCGTCGAAATCGGGCCGTTCGCCTACGTTGGCGCCGGCGTGCGTCTCGGCGTCGGCACCCGTGTGCATCACCACGCCGGCGTCGAGGGCAACACGGTCCTGGGCGAGCGCTGCGAAGTGTATCCTTACGCCAACATCGGTGCCCGCACGCAGGATCTCAAATACAAGGGCGGCCAGCCCGGCGTGCGCATCGGCGCGCGCAATGTTTTCCGCGAATACGTGAGCGTTCACGCCGCGACCGATGACGGCGACATGACCGTGATCGGCGACGATAACAACCTGCTCGCGTACTGCCACGTCGCACACGACTGCGTGCTCGGAAACCACATCGTGATGAGCAATGGCACCGTTCTCGCCGGACACGTCGTCGTCGAGGATCACGTGGTGATGGGTGGCTATTCCGGTGTGCATCAGTTTTGCCGCATCGGTGCACATGCGATGGTCAGCGCATGCGCGAAAGTCGTGCAGGACGTTGCGCCCTTCTTCATCGCGGACGGCACGCCCGCGGTGATTCGTTCGATGAACAAGGTTGGCCTCGAGC
>CAZNJG010000025.1:0-54046 GCA_964573305.1 uncultured Opitutaceae bacterium | reverse complement strand
CTCGACTGAGCGGCGTTAGGCGGGCATTACCGTGCATGTTGTCCGTAGGGGATGGCTGTAGGTTTGTTGTTTATACACCCACACTCATGCACACCCTCCGCCTGCGGACAACGTGTTGAAACATGACACCTAGCGCCATTTCCGCCCCCTTTCCCCCGGTCCTGCTATGTTCAGGCCGGGGTTTTTTCTTTTAGGCATTTCTCAAGGTGCTGCCTCGCCTGAATAGGACTCATCTCAAACTCTTTGAAGAGGTCGGATTCCCCAGTTTCGGCGGTCTCCTCATCGGCGAGCATACTCAGTAACGTTTTGATGCGATCACGGTTCCAGTCGGGTTGAATTCTCATGGCCCTCGCAGCGATGAGGGCTCTGTTCTGATTCGTGCGGTTGCATTAGCTCGGGTCGGTTCTTGCCTCGACTTTTCAAGGCGGTCCGGCCCTCGTTGATCGCGTCCAGTTCAACTGGCGGAGGTCCGTCCAGTTTTCCCCACCTACCTCATCGCGTCCCAGCTATGCCCGCATGGTTTAGTTTCGCTATCTCAGTGCTCGCGCTCGTCGTTTCCGGCGTGACGGCCTGGCTGACCTTCTTCCGCAAAGGGGAATTGAAGATGACTCAACCGACGCTCGTGTTTTTCGGTCCCGACGGCGGCCCGCCGCGCGAGGGAAAGAACAAGATATTCCTGCGCACGTTGCTTTACTCGACCGCGAAGCGAGGGCAGGTAGTTGAAAGCCTTCATGTCGCGATGCAGCGCGGAGAGTCGAAACAGAACTTCAATATATGGGTGTACGGCGAAAAGAACGATTTGAAGAGAGGGAGCGGCATTTACGTCCCGCAGGAAGGGGTGACGTTTAATCACCACTTCCTACTACCGAAAGACGGGGCTGATTTTGCCTTTCGTGCGGGCAACTATCGTCTAACCATGTTTGCGAAGCTTGCTGGGGCTAGAGCGCCAAGAGAATTGCTTACGATTTCCCTTACCGTGAGCGACGCGCACGGAATCGCTCTTTCGAGTCCTGAAAATGGCATCTATTTCGATTGGGGGCCTGATCTTCAGGACTACCATGCGCATATCGACAGCAAGCCGGACCCCGAGACTATGCGTGCGTTGACGGAAGAAATGCAGCGGCTGCCTAAAAAGGGTAGCCGGTAATTACGTGCCGCAATGTCGCCCGAGTACGAAAAACTATTCAACGCACCACCCGTGCGTTTTCGAATAGTTGAGAAGAGCACCTCCGCTTTGGAGCGTTTTGCCAAAGATAACGGATTGGCGGCTTTTAAGAGCGTCGGTTGCGGACCGCTCAATTGGTGCGAACCGAAACGATGTTTCATTAACGCTGAAGAACAGGTTCGGCAGCGCGGCGGGACGATCGAGACGGGATGGATTTTCAACGAGTTGGAGGATCGCGTGATTACAAGTGAGGCTCATGCGGTTTGGCGGGAGTGGAACGGTAAGCGTCACGACATCACCCCACATCAATTTCAACCCGTGCGAGTGCTTTTTTCTCCGGACACCCGTGTGGCGTTGAAGAGAGGATACACGACGCCCTACAAGCTCATCCTCAGTAGTGACCCCAGAGTCCGGGCGATTGAGGAGTTCGATTTGGAAATCAGCCGGATGGAAAATGACCTTTTCGATGGATTTGGGAAAGAGGTCGTTCTCGACAACGACAAGCTCCAGCAGGCTGCTGTTAGGATCGGTCTCCCATTGGACGTTGCGCACTATATGGTGCGTGAAAAGTGTCGGCGTAGTCTTGAACTTGCGCGCCAGCATCGCGGAGCGGCCAAGGCGAAGTTATGACAAACTGGAAACAGGAATACTACGAAATGCTCAGCAAACCCAATGTCGCCGACATTGATTTCGAGAGCGCTTTACGACTCAAAGCCAAGCACCTCCCATCCTTTCTATATCGGTATCGGAAGATAGGCACGGATGGGTACACGATGGCTAGTTTGACCTCAGGTGAAACGTGGCTTTCAGCTCCCGATAAATTGAACGATCCTTTCGACTGTGCCCTATTGTTTTCTGCGGAAATGATGGGACGGACTTGGCACAAAACTCGATTGGAAGATATACTTGACGCCACGGGACACCGGGCGGCTTTCACTGATGCCGAGATAGCGGACATTAAAGCGTCCGACGACCCGATGAAGCGGTTAGCGCAAATTTCCTTCGCAAAGGAGGGGCAGCCTATGCCGGATGTTATCGACCGACTACTCGCCGAACTCCCCAGCGCCATACTTGGTGAGTCGTTAAATAATCTTGCGGTTAAATCGCGAGACTCGCTGCGCATATGCTGCTTTTCGGAAGACCCCAGTTCAATCCTGATGTGGAGCCATTACACCGAGGATCACAAGGGGCTCTGCTTGGAATATGACCTGACGGCATGGATGAGTACTCCGGCTTTTCGAATCCTTCATCCAGTCCATTACACAGACACCCGGTTTGATGCCACGGAGCACCTTAACCCCGGCTACGAAACGAACCCGTATCTATCCACAGCCGCCGCCTGCAATAAGGCGAAGGATTGGGCCTACGAACGTGAATGGCGTATTGTCGTTCCCGCGGGCATCCTCAACGCAAAGCCCTCGATGAAATTGGGCGGTCTCGCACGAATTATCGTCGGGACAAAAGCCGATCCGGATATGGAAGCACGATTGCGATCTATCCCTAGCATCCAGCACGTGCCGATAGTCCGAGCGAAACTTTCTCCAAAATACTTCAGTGTGGTTATCGACCAACCGATTCATTCTACAGGTTCGCTCAAAAATTGAGCAAACTTGGCGAAAACTGCCTTCAAGATTTATGAGTCCTCTGCTCTACCACTGACTGGGAATCAAAAGCGGAAGCCTAGTTCTTTGAGGCCAAGGACGAGACCGGTCAGCGTGCCTATAAGCCCCAGTAGCAAGGAGGCCACAGTGACGGCATGGCTGTTTCTTGTTCGGGCTTCCTCGCGTATGGCCTTTCGGAGGGAAAACTCGCCCGCGTAACTAAGGTTGTGTCCGCCGATGTCGCTACATTCCTCCCACGACTTCCCGTCGGATCGGTTAGGGAGCTGCACATCGAATCGAGCGGCCTTGCGGCAAAGCCGCTCCGTCTTGTACCGGCCAATCGACTCCCAATAGATGTTGAGTTCGGATTGTTCATAGCCGTGCCGCTGTTGGCGGTCGTTTGGACTTTCACCGGCGGCTCTGTATTTCTTGTCGTCCGCTTCAAACTGCTTCGACAGGCGACGCATTTCTTTCTTCGTCCCCCGGTAATTCCACCAATCTTTGAAATGCTGGAGCATTGATGAGGTTCATGTGAAATCTTGCGACGGGTCAAAAACCGAAGTGTGGGCCGCAGCCGTCCGCACAAGGCGTCCACTGTTGCCAGACTATCGCCAAAAACCTCGCTTTAGGCGTCAGTCCTCGTCACTCCCTGTCACTTGATGAAAAGCGACTCCAAGGGATTCTCCCTCGGAGAAAGTGGTTTCAGAGGAAGAACTCGATCAGCGGTCAAAATCGCTGAGCCATTTCGAGTCCTGTCCTGAGTTTTTAGCTAAACTTGGAATTTCCGTGAGCCAAACGTTCTCTACGGATGCGAGGCTGGGTTGGCAGGACGCTTGGCTCGTGCAAACCCACGGCTTTCGCCTGCTGCGGCGTGGCTATTGTTTACTGGTCTGTCCTGACCACGTACTTCCTATGCGCTATCCAGCCGTATCAGGAGTGCTACTTTTAGTACGTTGGATTCTAGGAACTTGTGTTTTTGGAGGCACAAGTTGTCCGGTGCCATTACGGAGGCATGAGATGTCCGTGACGGACAATTCATGCTTCAATCTACACACTTACTTGTTTCCCGCATTACCTCGCATGGTGGGTTGACCGGGATTCGAACCCGGAACCAACGACTTAAAAGGACGCTGCTCTACCATTGAGCTATCAACCCCTCAAGCGAAGGAACGGTCGAAAAAGGTTTTCCCTCTCTCTTTTGCAAGAATTTTTTCCGCAAACGACCTCGTGTCTGCCAAGATTGGGCTGGCGAGTTTGATGTGCCCGCGAAACATATGAACTTCGACGCAACATTTTACGCATCCTGCGAGTCCCTCCTGACCTGAAAAAGTGGGAACAATCGAAAAATACGCCCATCAAAGTTCCGTTGAACGTATGTCAACGAAAGCTCAGGACGTGGCTCTGGACCGCGTACTGGTTGACCGCTTTAAAAGCGGCGATCAGTCCGCCTTCGACGAAATGGTGACGCGGTATTGGGATCGCATCTATGCCATGGTGCACCAATTGCTGCGCAATCAACAGGACGCCGAAGAGGTGACTCAGGATGCGTTCATCCGTGCGCATCGCGGCTTGGTGAATTTCCGCGGCGAGTCGGCTTTTTCGACGTGGCTTTACCAGATAGCCACCAATCTCGCGCGTAATCGCTACTGGTATTGGTGGCGCCGCAAGCGCGACAAGACCGTCTCTTTCGACCAGCCCGTGAGCGAGACCAACGAGACGCCGCTTTCGGAGTTTTTCGCGGCGGATGTGGAGACGCCCGACGACGTCACGGTGACGCAGGAATTTGTGGATCGCATCGCCAAGTGCATGGAGAAACTGGGCGCAAAGCACCGCGAGATCCTGATTTTGCGAAATGTGAAAAATCTTTCCTACGAGGAGATTGCCGCAATTCTTAACATCTCCGTTGGCACGGTGAAGAGCCGTATTGCCCGCGCTCGCGAGAGCCTGCGCGCGAAAATGGGGGACGATTTCAAATGAACGAACATCGATTTATAGAGCTGCTCAACTTGTACGTTGATCAGCAACTCAGTCCTGAGGAGGCCGCCGAATTGGAGGTCGAGATAACGCGCGATCCCGCGCGCCGCCGGACATATCTGCAGTACTGCCGCATGCAGAAAGCGTGCTCCCAGTTGTTTGAATACGAGCGCAGTGCCGCGCCGGCGACAGCAGTCTTGACCCGCGCGCTGGCCACGGCCGATCGGATGATCGAGGCCCCCGCGACCGTTCGCCGCCCGGCATGGAATTTCGGCTATTCGTTCGCCGCGGTGGCGGCCGCCGCGTGCGTGGCGGTGGTTGTCGTGCTGCAAACGCGCCCGGGCGCGTCGCATGATCTGCCGGGGCCGGTGATGGCGACGACCATGGAGGCTCCCTCCGCGTCCACGCCGGCAGTGGAAGGCCCGGCCATCGAAGAGTTCACGGCCGTGTTTTCCACGCAACCGGCGAACTCGTCGGTTCGCCCGGGTTTATTCCTCACAGGTATCCGTCTTGAGGATACAACGGCGCTCGAGTGGACGCGTGAGCTTACCTTCGCTCCCGTTCGTTCGGTCGAGAGTGCACACCTGACCTTCGATACAAAAAAGGCCGGCGAGGAAACGCCGTTGATGGACTTCCGTCCGGCGCAGGAAAGCGAAGAGCCGATCGCGGCTTTCCAATTTCAGAAATAAACCCACGCGCCTCGCGCGTTGGCTGACCCCTTCAAGGCGCCGGCTGCTCAGCCGAGCGCCTTTTTAATGAGCTGTTCGGTGGTGGCCTGCGGTCCGAGGACGAGGCTCGCGCGGCGAACTGCTTCATCGGCGCCGGCCGCTTTGTAGCCCAAGGCGGTGAGAGCGAGAACGGCGTCGCGAATGCGCGAATCTCCTCCGGTCGCCGGAGCTTCCGAAGCGTCGTCGGGCGCGGGCGCGAATTGATTGCTTGCGCCCAGTTTCGAGCGGAGCTCAACGATGAGGCGCTCGGCCGTTTTTTTGCCGATGCCGGGACATTTCGCGAGCGTGGCGACATCGCCCATGCGAATCGCGGATTCCAGCGACGCGAGTGACAGCTTGCTCATGATCGTGAGCGCGACCTTGGGGCCGACACCGGTGACATGCTCGATCATGAGACGGAAAAAATCGCGCTCCGCGGTGCTCGCGAAACCGTAGAGGGTTTGCGAATCCTCGCGATAGATCACGAGCGTGTGCAGTTTCACCGGGGAGCCGGTGGCCGGCAGTTTTTCCGCGGTGGTGACGGGAATGTTCACCTCATAACCAAAGCCGTTGAGCTCGATGATCGCGCGGAGGGGTGTGGCTTCGGTGAGGATGCCTTGGATGGAGGTGATCATGTGCGGGGCGAGGAAATGACCAATGAGCAGTGACCAATGACCAGTTTGAAGACGCGGTGCGGTTGGCTGAAATCCATGGTCATTGCGTCATTGGACACTGGACATTTCGCGCTTCGCATCAGCGAAGCGCGAGCACGTCCTGCATGTCGTACACGCCGGCGGGCTGACCGGCGGCGAGCCACTCGGCGGCGCGGATGGCGCCACGTGCGAAGATGCCGCGATCGGAGGCTTTGTGGGTGAGTTCGATGCGTTCGCCGAGCGCGGCAAACATCACGGTGTGTTCACCGACGACATCGCCGCCGCGAAGCGCGTGGATGCCGACCTCGGTCGAGGTGCGCTCGCCCGTGATGCCTTCGCGGCCGTGGCGGAGCGCATCGGCGGTGAGCTTGCGCTCTTCGAGGATGATCTCGAGGAGCCGCGCAGCCGTGCCGCTGGGCGCGTCTTTCTTGAAGCGATGATGCATCTCCACGACTTCGGCGTCGTAATCGGAACCGAGCGTGCCGGCGGCGCGACGCGTGAGCGCGTAGAGGAGGTTGACGCCTACCGAGTAATTGCCGGCCCAGACGCAGGGGATGCGCGCAGCTTCGGCGGCAAGGTGTTTTTTCTCCTCCGCGGAATGGCCGGTGGTGCCGATCACGAGCGGCTTTTGATGAGCCACCGCGAGGCGGATGACTTCGGTGGTTACGGCGTGAAAACTGAAGTCGATGGCCGCATCCGCTTTTTGGATACCGGCTTCGAGATCGTCGCCTTGATCGAGCAGAGCAACGGCGGAGTGGCCGAGAGATTGTGCGGCGGCGGCGATGGCCTGACCCATGCGGCCGCGGGCGCCGATGATTGCGAGACGGAGAGGCATGGCGGATTATTTGCCGATCGCGGAGAGCGCGGCGAAGAGAGTTTGCTTGTTGGCGTCGGTCATGTCGCAGAGCGGCGAACGTACCTCGGCGGAGCCGATGCGTCCGGCGCGTTGCAGGGCGGTTTTAACCGGGACGGGATTGGGCTCGATGAAGAGCGTCTTGAAGACCGGGTAGAGTTTGCGGTGGAGCTTGGCGGCCTTCGCGAACTCGTCGGCGAGCGCGAGGCGGGTGAGGAGGGAGACTTCCTTGGGCAGGAGATTCGAGGCCACGCTGATCACGCCCTCCGCGCCGACAGCCATGAACGGGATCGTGAGGCTGTCGTCGCCGCTGAGCACGGTGATATCCTTGCCGAGCGCCTGCTTGATCTGGTCCACGCGATCGACCGAGCCGCCGGCTTCCTTGATGTATCGGACATGCGGATACTTGGCGCGGAGGCGTTCGAGGACAGGCACGCTGATCTCGATGCCGCAACGGCCGGGAATTGAGTACGTGATGATGGGTTTGTTGGTCGCCTCGGCGATGGCGGAGAAATAGCGGAAAACACCCTCCTGGCTCGGCTTGTTGTAATAAGGAGCGACCACGAGCATGGCGTCGGCGCCGGCTTTGTGGGCGAGTTGCGTCAATTCGACGGCCTCTTGCGTGGAGTTGGAACCGGTGCCGGCGATGACGGGAACGCGACCGCGACTGTATTCGACGACCGCGCGAACGACATCCATGTGCTCCTCGTGTGAAAGCGTCGGCGATTCGCCGGTGGTGCCGACGGGCACGAGGCCGTGGATGCCTGATTTGATCTGAAACTCCACCAACTTACGGAGATCGTCGAAGGCGACGGCCTCGTTCTTGAACGGAGTCACGAGAGCGGTGATGGCACCGGTGAGCGGACGGAGTTTCATGGCGGATCGGATTTCGTTTCGTGGTGAACGCGTGGATGCACGGGTTGCGCGGCGAAACGCGTAGTCCCTCACGTTGAGCGACCGGCGTGCGCGCGTGAATCTTAAAAATGCATCACGGGCGGGAAGTGCTGTCGCGACGCGCGGCTGCCATTGTCCTTCCCGGTGAGCCGCGTTCATTCCGATAATAACCTGTGAAAGCGCAGCGGGTTAATGAAACGGGTGGAGTTTGGGCAAAGGCAACCGTAGCAATGCGCCAACGTTTTTGATTCCCCGCGCTTATGTCCCAGTCCTTACACACGGAGATTTTCAACGATTTGCTCAAACTGGCGGTGGAGAGTGGCGCCAGCGATGTGGTGGTGAAGTCGAACAAGCCCGGCTACGTGCGCCTTTCCGGCAAACTCAAGCAGGTGGACATGGATCCGATCGCGGGCATGGAAGCGCAGGCGTTCGTGGACGATCATGTGCCGCGCGTTTTTAAACAGATTTGGGAAAACGAGGGGCAGATCGATTTCGCCTACGCGGCTGAGAACATCGGACGCTTCCGCGTGAATGCCTTCCACCAGCGCGGCACGGTCAGCATCGTTTTTCGTCACATCAAGAGCCGCATCCCGAGTTTCGAGGATCTCAATCTCAACCCCGATCCGCTGCTTCATCTCGCGCAAGGCAAGGACGGCATCCTGCTTTTCTGCGGCGCCACCGGCATGGGCAAAAGCTCCACGATGGCGGCGATGCTCAACTGGATTAACCAGAATGAAGACAAGCACGTCGTAACCATCGAGGATCCGATCGAATACACGTTTCAGGACGACAAGTCGGTCTTCAACCAACGCGAGATCGGACTCGATGTGCCGAGCTTCCCGCTCGCGATCAAATCCGTGCTGCGCCAGAACCCGGACATCATCCTCATCGGTGAGATGCGCGACCGGGAAACGTTCGAGACGGCGATCTCGGCAGCCGAGACCGGACACTTGGTTTTCTCGACCATGCACGCCGCGACCGTGGCCCAGGCGCTGGTGCGTTTGTTTGAATTTTTCCCGCCCGAACAAGTGGCGCAGGCGCGCCGCCAGATCTCCGGATCGCTGCGTGGACTCGTGTGTCAGAAACTCATTCCCGCGCTCGAGGGCGGCGGTCGCGTGCCGGCCAACGAAATCCTTTTTGCGGATGCCACGATCAAGACGCTGATCCTCGAAGGTCAGTTCGAGAAAATCCAGGGATTGCTGGAAAGTTCGGGCGACTCGCGCACGTTCTCGTTCAATCGCGATCTCTACCGGCTCATCAAAGCCGGCAAGATCAGCAAGGCCGACGGACTCCGTTTCTCGCCAAACCCGCAGGCCCTCGAAATGAACTTGAAGGGCATCTTCATCAAAACCTGAGTTTCCTCATGAACGACCGGCGCGCCCTCTTTGCGATCCTCGGCGCGCTGGGCGCGAGCGGCATCTTGTCCGCGGAGACCTCGCAAACCCAGACGATCGAAGCAGCGCGACGGGAGCTGGAAAAACGTCCGCCAGCATCAAGCGAAGCCGTGCCGGCCCCTGCCGATGGATGGCCGCGTGTCGAGGTGCCGACAATTTCGATCGATACGCCGACGGGTTCGACGCGTCCGCGGAATTCCCATTCGCAGGAAACTGAAACCGACGCAGAGAAATCCGAAGGTTGGCTGGTGGACGGCGTGAGGCAGTTGTCTGAAGAGGAACGCCGCGCGAAACAGAACGAGTCTCCGCGTGCGTCGGACGACGAACGTGAATCCGGCGACGCGCGGGAAGACGCGCATCCATTCGGTGAATACATGGCGCGCTGGCTCACCCCGGGGGATCGCGCATTGTTGTCGGGACTCGGCGGTCCTTCGACGAACGATGCGGGATTCGCGCGCGCTCCCCAGGATTCATCGGGGCGTTTTCGTTCACCGGAAACCCCGGCGTACGAGCGAGTGCCAGACTCGGGTTCTTTCTCCAGCGGCACGTATCCGCCCACACCGGTGGGAAATCCTTATCTCGACGACATGCCAGGCACCGCGATTCCAGTGCCCGTGATGAATAGTGGTTTGGGCACCGCAGGTGCGTCGTCGCTTCCCGCAGCGAGCGCGCCCGCGAATGTGCGGCCGGCAGCTTCCACGATGGCGCCGACGACGGAGCGTTCAGAGGAGTTGCCATCGCCGACCGAGCGATTGATCGATGATCGCAAGTATTTCCCGCAGTTGCGCCGCTTTTGAGCGCGGCCCTTGTTTCGCCGGGGATTTCAGCCTTGCACCGCCGCGCTTCGTTTGCGGCCATGACCGTTTACCGAAACACGACCACCTTTCATTTTCATCATGATCGCACCCGAGACTTTTTCCCACATCGAGAACATCAAGAAGCGAGCCGGCCATTTATGGAGGTTTCTTTGACTGCGAACAAAAGCAGCGAGAGATAGAAGCGATGGATGCCCAGATGGGCGAACCGTCGTTCTGGGATAACAACGAGCGTGCGCAAAAACACATCGCGAAGCTGAATGGCTTGAAGCGTTCGGTGCTGCCGGTCGTGGCCTTCAAGAAGAAGGTGGATGACCTCGATGTGATGGTGGAGCTCATCGAAGGCGCCGCCGCCGACGAAAAAGAGATGTACGAAACCGAGCTCACCTCGAGCGTCGATGCGATGGTCGAGGAGCTGGATACGCTCGAGATCGCGTCCTTCCTCAACGGGCAGTTCGATCGGAACAACGCCATCCTTTCCATCCAGGCGGGCGCGGGCGGCACGGAGTCCAACGATTGGGCCGATATTCTCTTCCGCATGTACACACGCTGGGCGGAACGTCGCGGTTTCGAGGTCGAAGTGCAGGATTTGCAGGCCGGCGATTCGGCGGGCATCAGCAAGGCGACCTTGTTGATCAAAGGCGAAAACGCGTATGGCTACGTCAAGGCCGAGCGCGGCGTGCATCGTCTCGTGCGCATCAGTCCGTTCGACTCCAACAAGCGCCGTCACACGTCGTTTTGCGCGGTGGACGTGATCGCGGAGATCAATGACGAGATTAACATCGAGATTCCCGACAGCGAACTCCGCGTGGATGTTTATCGCTCCTCCGGAAAAGGTGGTCAGGGCGTCAACACGACCGACTCAGCCGTGCGCATCACGCATCTGCCGACGGGTATCGTGGTGGTGTGTCAGAACGAGCGTTCGCAGATCAAGAATCGCGCGAGTGCGATGAGCGTCCTCAAGGCGCGCCTGTACGAAAAGAAGCAGGACGAACAGCGCAGCGAGATGGAACGTTTTTATGGTGAGAAAGGTGAGATCGGCTGGGGCAGCCAGATCCGCAGCTATGTGTTGCAACCCTACCAGATGGTGAAGGACCTGCGCACCGGCGTGGACACCAGCGACACGCAAGGCGTGCTCGATGGCGATCTCGACAGTTTTATTTATGCGTGGCTTCGCGCGGGTTGTCCGCGGCATCGCAATAAAGACATCCACATGGAAGACTGAGCCGGCTGCCAAGCCGGTGGGAACTGTCGCCAGTTGCGTCGGGCGGCTTGCCCGGCGCAACCAAGCAGCGGGCGCGGCGAATCAGAAATCAGCGCCCCGCAGGCGCCATTTTGAAGTGCAGCGTCCCGCGTGGCAGCACGGCGCTGAGCGTATGCAGCCGGCCGGTGTCCGGCTCAAAGAGGAAGGTGACTGCGATCGGCTTCGCTTTCGCCTCGGAGGTGATCGCGTGGTAACGATAGTGAAAGCGCTCCAATCCTTCGTGCAAGGAACGCTCGGCAGGTCGCCCGAGGAGCCCGAGAATTGCTTCAGAGGTCGGCGGCGCGACGGAGGGTTGCTCCGGCATCGGTGTGTTCTCGACTTCGGCCGAACGTGATCCGCGATCGATGCGCGCGCCGCCCGTGGAGCGCAGCAGGCTCACGAAGAGTTCCTTGGGGAAATATTCGAAGTAGCGCTCGGGGATGGCCACGTGAGCGAGGCGACCGTTTTCAAAACGCGCGGCGAGCTCGACATCGTACACCGCAGTTTCGGGTTCGCCGGGCGGCGCATCCTTCACCCAGCGCACGCGCCAGCGTTCCTCCTTTGGGGGAGTCGTGATGGTTTCGGGAAAGACCCCGAGCCAGCGCAGGTCGCCGGGGGTGAGCAGCGGCTGACGACATTCGATATCCACACCGTCGCGTGTATCCGCAGAAAAATACGCATCGAATTGCGCGAACTGCCGCTTGAGTTCGAGCAGCCGCAAGTAAACGCATCCGCTCGTCAGCACTGCGAGCGCAGTCAGAAAAATCGCCAGCAGGCGTCGCAGGTGGGGCAGGTTGCGACGGGAGCGGATCATGACACGGCTAACGTTTGATGAAGCGGAGCAAGTAGGCGAACAGCACCGCGCCAGCGACCGCGAAGATCAACTGGCCGATCAATCCACTGGCGGTGATGCCGACCAGCTTGAACAGGAAACCGCCGAGCAGCGCGCCGATGACGCCCACGATGATATTGCCGGCCAGACCGAAGCCCTTGCCTTTCGTGAGCACGCCGCCGAGCCAGCCGGCGAGCGCACCGATGAGCAGGATCGAAAGAAACGCCTCGATATCCATGAGCGGCGGCGATCAGGGAGCGGCGGGCGCCGGAGCGGGCGAAGGGACGCGCACACCGAAGGTGATCGAGCTGGCGAGCGCGAGCAGGCGGCGTTGCAGCATGGAGTCTTCTTCCTCGGGTGTTTTCTTAAAGGTGTGGCGGAGCAGCACGCGTTCGTAGAGCTCCGTGCTGAGGATGATCAGTTCGTCGTTTTTCACGAAGAGGAGGAAGCCGCGCTTGGCCGCGGGCATGGTCTCGCCGCCGGTCAGCACGACGCGATCCGCGAACGACGTGCCGTTTGGCATCAATGCGGAAACAAAGAGCGCGCCCTCCTGGGTGGACGGGAGGAACTTCGCCACGGAGGTTGTAGTGCCTTCGTAAATACGCGTGTACTCGGGCAGGATGTGGGTGGCGAAGGCACCGGCGAGAAACTCCTTGCGCGGACGTTTCTCGAACTCGGCGCGGAGTGGCTCCTCGATGGCGATGCGGCCGACGAAGACATGCGTGCCGTAAAGATCGCGAAACGTCACAACCGAGGGCGTGTCGTGCACGACGCCGCCGAGCTCGGGCAGCACCGGGATCGGGATACTCAGGAAACCGCCGGGGCTGATGTAATTGTTACGTTCGTCGATGAGGCCATAGATGCCTTCGTCCTCTTGGGCGGAAAGCGGTGCGAGAAGGGCCAGGGCAAAGGCGATGAACAATGAGCGGAGGGGACGTTGCGAATTCATGAAGCGGATACGTGGGGGAAAAGTGAACGCTGGACCTGAACGTTACGTGGAAGCGGAAAGACGGGTCCACAGCGAAATCGGAATCTCTTCGGGACGCGCTTGCGCGGACAGGCCGGCGGCGGTGAGTTCGGCAAGCCACGCGCGACCTTCGTCGGGGAGGAGATGACGCAGCAAGGCGCCGATTTGCTTGCGACGTTGTTGGAAGCACGCGCGGATGAGCGCCTTCGTTTCCGCAGTGAAAATAAACGGCGTGGGTTTCCGCACGAGGTGAAGCAGATACGATTCGATGTCGGGCTTCGGATAAAAACAGGCGCCCGCGACCTTGTGGCCCGGAGCGATGTCGTACGCCGATTGGAGAAAGATCGAAATGGCGCTGAACTGTTTCGAGCCGTGGGTGGCGGCGTAGCGTTGCGCCGCCTCTTGTTGCAGCATCAACACGAGCCGTTCCGGTAGTGGTCCGCTCAATACAGCGTCCATCCAAGGCGTGGAGATCGCATACGGAAGATTCGCCACGATCTTAAACCGCGTGGCGCGTTCGGGCGGAAGCGCCGCGAGCGGATGATCGATGGCGTCGCCTTCGAGGAGGTGAAATGTGGACGGATATTCCTGCGCGAGCGTTTCGGAAAGATGCGCGTGCAACGTGCGATCCTTCTCCACCGCCCAAAGTTCGACGCCCGCGGCGAGCAGCGCGGAGGTCAGCGTGCCCAGTCCGGGACCGACCTCGACGACGACATCGCCGGCGGAGATCTGCGCGAGTTCGAGCGACTTGCGGACGATATTGCCGTCCACGAGAAAATTTTGACCAAGGAAACGTTTCGGCGAGTGGCCGAGCCGTGCGAGCAAGTCGCGCGTGGCGGAGGGAGTCAGCGGCATGGAAATTTCCGGGGAATCACCGGGTGTCTTCGACCACGACCGGATATCCGCGCTCGATCGTGAGCAGATAATTTTTCCCTTTCTCGACGGTGACGGGAAACGAGAGCCGCTCGGTGGTGTTTTCTTTGGGGTTGTTGAGCGACTGGCGCGTGACTTCGACGAGCACCGTGCGACGTCCCGCGGGAAGCACCGCGCTGGGCAGGATCGTTTTTTCATCGCGGAACGCGCGGTTCGGGGCGCGGCCATCGACGCTGACGAGCCGCAGTTTCCAGTAATAACCGGCGTAATCGCCTTCGCCGCGGGCCGTCATCATGTCGTTCACGAAGGCGACATCTTTACCTTCGACATCGACGATCGTGGGCGTGGCGCAACCGCCGAGAAATGCGGCGATGCAGGCGAGAAGAATGAGGAGTGTGCGGGGTGAACGGCTCATGGGGTGGTGTGGGGTTGGAAAACGGAGCATTGTTCCTGCAGCGCTCATTCGGTTCCGAATGGAGATCGCAGCGTGCATGACACGTATCAGCCCAAACCTTGGCCTCTGAACTCCGCGATGAGGGCGGCGGGATCGGGCGATTTCATGAGGGCTTCGCCCACGAGGATCGCATGCGCGCCGCAGGCTTGTACGCGGGCGGCGTCGGCACCGGTGAAGATGCCGCTTTCGCTCACGGCGATGACGTTGGCGGGGAACTTCGGGATGAGGCGCTCGCTGAGGCCGAGGTCGGTTTTGAAGATGGCGAGGTCGCGATTGTTGACGCCGATGATGCGGGCACCGTGGCGGACGGCCCGATCGAGTTCGGTTTCGTTGTGAATCTCGAAAAGCGCGTCGAGCCCGGCGGCATTGGCGGCGTCGAAGAGCATGCGGATGTCGTCGTCATCGAGCGCGCGGACGATGATGAGGATCGCACCCGCACCGGCTTCGCGCGCTTGGAGCACCTGGATCGGATGCACCATGAAGTCTTTGCGCAGGCAGGGAATGGCGGGCGGAGTTTCGCGGAAGAATTGGGTGACGCCGCGGAGATCATCGAGCGTGCCGCCGAAAAACTTCGTGTCGGTCAGCACGGACAGCGCGCTGGCACCGGCGGCCTGATAACGGCGCGCCTGATCGGTGGCGGAAATGGATTCGGCGATCGCACCGGCCGACGGCGAGCGACGCTTGATCTCGGAGATGACGCCGAGCCTGCCATCGGCGCGCTTGAGGGCGGCGGCGAATGACGGTGGCTTCGGCAGGGAAGCGTCGAGGCGTGAAAGTTCTTCAAGGGAAACAAGTCGCTGCAGCGGCGCGACCTCCTGGCGCTTCCACGCCATGATCTCGGTGAGTTTGTCGGACATTCGGGGAATACGAAAACCACGAAACGACGCGAAAACCAGAACAGAGTAGCGGCTTTGAATCCGACCGGTGATCGGTGACGGCGGCCGCGAGCGCCGGAGTTTTGGGTGGGTTTTTGCGGACGAGGTGTTTTTTGTTTCGCCGCATGAGCGCCATGGAAGAGCTTCGCAACACCATCGCCCGTTTGCGCGGGCCGGGCGGATGCCCGTGGGATCAGGAGCAGACGCATGCATCGCTGACGCGCTGCCTGATCGACGAGTGCAGCGAACTGCTCGACACGATCGACCGCATGGACATGCCGCACATGCGAGAAGAGCTGGGCGATGTGCTGATCCAGGTGATTTTCCACGCGCAGATCGCGGAGGAGTCCGGGCATTTCACGCTCGATGACGTCGCGCGCGAGGTGAACGAGAAACTCATCCGGCGGCACCCGCATGTGTTCGGTGATCATGCGAAACTCGGGACGGGCGCGGAAGTCATCGTGAAATGGGAGGAAATCAAGGCGCAGGAAAAAGCCGCCAAAGGCGGAAGCGCGCCGGAAAGTGTGTTTAAGGAACTGCCGCCAAAACTGCCCGCGTTGATGTTCGCGGAGGCGATTTGGAAACAGATCGAAAAAAAGCGCCTTCCTGTCGGCGATGCGGTGAACACCACGCGCATTCAGGCGCTCGGCACCGAGCTGACGCCTGCAGACGCGGGACGCTTGCTCTTCGAAATAACCGCGGCCTGTCGCGCGAAGGGAATCGATCCCGAAGGTGAGCTTCGATTGCACGCGCAGCGGGTGATGGACGATGTCGAAAAACGCGCCAAGTCCCGGTGAACCGTCCGCCGCCGCGGCGATGGAAGCGGTGCGTCGCGAATGGTTGCATCCATTCGTCGAATACTTGGGTGCCGAACGCCGGTATTCGCGGTACACGGTGCGCAACTACACGCAGGCGGTGGAGGATTTTTTTCGCTGGCTGGACGGGCAGAACCTGCTCGCGAGCGTTTTCCCCGCGGGGAAAATCGAGCCGCCGGACCGCCGCACGGTGCGCGATTTCGTGATCGAATCCACGCGTCGTTTCGACCGACGCACGTTGCACAATCATGTGTCGGGGCTGCGGGCGCTTTTTCGTTTCTGGCTTCAGCGGGGCGCGGTGGTGCGCAATCCATTCGTCGGTGTGCCGCTGCCAAAACTGGAGAAGCGACTGCCGCGTTTTCTCACCGAGGAGCAGGTGAAGCGCTTGCTCGATGCGCCCATGCGGCTGCTGACGAACGAGGCGATCGATGCGTTTTCCGCGTGGCGCGACCGGCTCGCGATGGAGCTTCTTTACGGAGGCGGACTGCGCGTGAGCGAAGCGGTCGCGCTCAATTACGGCGATATCGATCTGGCGACCGGCGTGGCGCGTGTCGTGGGCAAGGGACGCAAGGAACGCGTGTGTCCGCTCGGTACGATTGCGACAACCGTGCTGAAAAAATTCAGGACGGAGTTTGCGACGGATATCGATCGCAACGCTCCGGTGCTGGCCACGCGCGGCGGCGGGCGCATGCAGGTGAGGGCGTTGCAGTTGATGTTGAAGCGTTATCTCGCGCTGGCAGATCTGCCGGGCGATCTGACTCCACATAAACTGCGGCATTCATACGCCACGCATCTGCTCAACTCAGGTGCGGATTTGCGCGTCGTTCAGGAGCTGCTTGGTCATGCCAGTTTGAATACGACACAGATCTACACGCATGTGAGCATGGCGCGGCTGAAGGAAGTGTACGCCAAAGCGCATCCGCGCGCGTGAGGCTCGAAGCGGGGTGGAAGGGGAACCACGAAAGACACGAAATTCACGAAAGGGAGATACCGTTACCGATCCTTCCGGGTCTTATCAGGTTTTTGTGAGCGAACTCCGCTCAGATAAAATCGATCGGGCGATAATCTTGCCCGAGGACGGATGCGGGTGAGGTCGAAAACCAGCGATCCAGCATGGTTGCGTACACCTGACGGAAGTCGGTGGAGAACGTGAGGTCCTGATTGGACGCGAGATCGAGCGACGGCGCGGTGCCGTGAAGACCGCCCTTGATTTTTGAGCCCATGACAAAAAGCGGCGCGGCGGTGCCGTGGTCGGTGCCTTTGCTTTCGTTTTCCATCGGCCGGCGGCCAAACTCGGAGAACGTCATCGTCGTCACTTGATCGTCGAGACGATGGGCTTCGAGGTCGCGTTGAAAGGCGGCGAGTCCGTCCGACAATGTGCGCATCAGGTTTTGATGCGTGTTGAGCTGGTTGGCGTGCGTATCGAAACCGCCGAGCGAAACGAAATAGACGCGAGTGGAGAGACCTGAGGCGATGAGCGCGGCGATCTGTTTGAGTGATTGTGCGAAAGGCGTGCCGGGGTACGTCGCATCGGGCTGATAAGCGCCGAGAATTTTCTGCACGCGTTTCTCGGTCACAAGCGTGTCCATCATCGTTTGTTTGAGAAACGAATGGTTGTCATGCTCGTCGCTGCGCGCGGAGTGGGCGGAGAGTTTTTCGAGGAGGTCGGCTTCGTTGCGTCCGCCGCGACGCGAGCCTCCGGATGCAACACCGAAAGTCGGGTGCACGTTTTCCGCGAGGAAAGTCTGCGGCACCTCTCCGCCGAGATGGATGGCGGCGGGGTCGATCGATGCGGGGGCGCCGGAGCAGGTGTTGTCGAGGAAGCGGCCGAGCCAGCCGGAGGAAAGGATGCGCTCCGAATCACTGCCGGACTCCCAGATTTCGGTGGAGCGGAAATGACTGCGGTTCGGGTTGGGATATCCGACGTTTTGGATGACGCTGAGCTTGCCGCTGTGAAATAATTGATGGAGCGCGCTGCAGGCCGGATGAAGCCCAAGCGTGTCGCCGAGCCGGAGCACGTGATCTTTCGCGATGCCGAGCGTCGGCCGCAGCCGGTAGTAGTGCGCGTCCTCGAATGGGATGACCGTGTTCAAGCCGTCGTTGCCGCCGGCGAGCTGCACGAGTACCAGGATAGAGCGGTCTTTTTCCGGGCGCGGCTGTGAGGCGAGGGCGGATTGTACGAGAAAAGACGGCGCGAAATGACTGAACGCCAGAAGACCGATGCCAGCGCCGGAGAAGCGGAGAAACTCGCGCCGGGTGGAAGGAAGTATCTGCCGGGGATTGTTCATGGGGCGGATGCTGCTGTATCAGCAAAGTTGATACTGGGGTGATTGCAGGAGGGCGGTGAGAACGGCGCGGAGACGGCGAGGGGCGGGGGCGGAGGCGTCATCCGTTAGAAACGTTTCAATGTCCGAGCGGACAGCGGGGGATGTTTCTCCCGAAAGAAACGCCTCGATGAGCTGCGCGGCGAGTTCTTCCGCACTCAATCGGGAGAGCGTGTCAAGGTACGCCGGGGCCACGGTAAAACGGGCGCGGCCGGCCTCGCGCGCGGCGGCGAGATCGCGCTGTTCGTCGCCGTTGAGCGAGGCCTCGTTGATCGGCTGAAGCAGCACGTGCACGAGCTGGCGGCGCGCGGCGAGGGTCGCGGAGTTGATCCATTGTCGGCCGCCGACCCAGCCGCGGACGTTGGGGGGATTGAAAGGATTTTGTCCCATCTGCCGCAACGAGCCGAGAACCTGCCGGGCGAACGGCGCGACCTCGAGCTTCAGATCTTGAATGAGTCCGAGATAAAATTGGATGGGACTCTTGATGTAGTTGCCGCGATGATACGGCTCGAAAAAGAGGCGGCTGCCGAAAAAGCGATGAGCCAGCGCGCGGAGGTCGAAGTTCTGCGCGCGCCACCAATCGCCGAGCGATGCGAACTGCTCGTGGGGAAGCGGTGAATCGGCCAGATAAAAACGCGCCAGCTCGTGAGGAAGCCAGGTGGCGGCGGCGGGTTGCTTGTACGCGAGCTCGATCACCTCGTCGCCGGAGAAAGGCGCGGTGCGGCCGAAGATGGTTTTGGATCCGGCGTCGTGCTGGCGACGGACAAAAACAAATTCGCCGTCGCGCTGACGATACCCGGTGAAGGCGCGGGCGGCTTCCTGGATGTCGCGCTCGGTGTAGTTGCCCTCGCCGAGGACGAAGAGTTCGAAAAGTTCGCGAGCGAAATTCTCATTGGGCGCATCGCGACGGCTGTCTTGCAGATCAAGATAGCGGATCATCGCGGAGGAGCGCGACACGGCCTTGGTCAAGGCAGGCGCTCGGCGGAAACCGTGTTCTCGCAGGAGGGCGATATGGTCGAAGAGGTGTGCGGCATTGCGGACCTTTTCGTAGCCGACGACATAAACGTCGGAGAGAAAAAGCATCCACTTTTCTTGCGCGGCGACGGCGGGCTGCGACGCGAACTGCAGCCACTGAATGCTCAGGTCGCGAAAGGCTTGTTGGGAAGCCTCGCGAGCTTCGCGCTGGAGCTCGCGTTTTTCAGGCGGCGCTGCGGCGCGGATGCGTCGGGCGAGTTCGGGCGCTTCCGTTTCGAGTTTCGCGATCGCGGGTGGTTTGGGAAAAGGGACGATCTCGCTGGAAAAAAGCCGGTCGAGCGTGGCGGTGAGTCCCTCGCGGACGGCGCGGTCGACCTCGGCGGGGGTGGCTGACCAGGTGGCGCGTCGCAGCAAATGCCGGGCGGCGGCGGCATCGAAAGCCGAAGGCGGCAGGGGTTCCCAAGCGTCAGCGATGCGCGGAGAGGAACTGGCGGGAGTGGCCATGCGAACTCACAGACGCCGGATTGCGACGGAGGTTTCGCGAGGCCTCTTTTTAACCGTGGAGTCGCGGAGGGGTGAACCGAAGGCGGATGGTCGAGAGTGGCGGGTGGATGCCGGGGATCACCAGGCCCAGTCGCCGTCGGCGTCGAGGGAAGTCGGATCGGCGACGCGACGGCCATTGTCGTCGTCGCCATCGAGGGCGATGGAGTAGAGCGTGAAGGTGGCGTCGGGAGTGAGCCGATAGCGCAGAGGGGAGCCATCGATGACATCGAGTGGGACCGCGGAGAGGAAAGCGGGCACGAGTTTGTCCAAGGATTCTGGATACGCGCCATGGGAGAGGTAATGACGCTCGAGCGCGCAGGCGGTGAGAGCGAGGCGGACGGCGTTGGTGGAGCGGGCGGTGTTGGCGGTGACCTTTTCGTAAGCGGGAAGGAAGGTCCACGCGACGAACTGGTAGGGCGAGACGATCGACTGAGGGGTGAGTTTGCTCCCGTGGAGCCGGTCGAGGAATGCAGGAGTCGAGTGGAGGTCGATAGCGAGCAGGATCGGCTGGTGCATGTCTGCGTAGGTCACCTGATTCTGGCGCCACCAACCTTCCGGCATGAAGCGGTAGAGCTGGAACTGTTTTTCCTTCAGAGAAGATAGTTGAATCTGCATCAGGTTGTTGCGCTCGTTGCGGAGCGATTGGGCGAGTCCGGCGAAAAGATCGCTCCGCGAAAGGATGTGGCTGAAATGGGCTAGCTGCTCGTCGGTCCAAACACGATGTTGGATACCTTCCCACACGGGCTGGATCGCGATGTTTTGAAACACGACCGCCATCATCGCCTCGACGATGGTGTACGGTTGATGGCCGAGACCGTTGGCGAACTGAAGACCGGCAAGAGTCGCCGGAAACGCCGTCTCGGCGTCGCCGGTGGACAGCGCGGCACAGGCTTGGATGGAGAGGCTGCGGGAAAGGTAGCGATGTATGGGGAAGCTCGGGATTGCCATGTCGAAGAGCTGGCCGAGGGGAGGCACCTCGTTTCGAACGAGACCGGATTCCGGGCGGGTGAGCGCAGCCTCGCGAAGTTCCGCGAAGACGGGATCTGTGATCGGAAATTGAGCGAGCAGGATCGCGGCGCTGCTGAGCTCCGGAGAGAACGCGGGAAGATTCCTCTTTTGCCGGTGTTGAACGACCTGCTGCGCGAGGGAATCGAGATTGAGCGGCTGACCGTTTGACCACGTTTCGGGCGCGGAAAGATAGAGGTCGTGGAGGGGATTAGCGGCTTTGAATTCTTTTAAAGCCTGGCTGTCGTGCCGGGCGAGGGCGAGGCGCGCGAGCAGCGGCGTTTGCCAGAAGTTTTTGTCGGGTGAAATCGTGCGCGGGGCCGGCAGCATATCGAGTGGATCGCCGCGGTCGGAGTAGGTTTTGAATGCGGCTTTCCGAGCGCGCTCGCCGCGGAAATTTTCGATCTGCCAGATGACGGCGAGGAGGGTGACGAGGCAGGCGAGGGCGATGAGAAAGCGGCGGAGCCGGCGGATGGTTTTAGCGGAGAAGCGCATGGAGCTGGGCGTGGTATTCGGCGAAGTGAGTGGCGAAGGACGGATGCGTGGAACGCGAGACGGATGAATGCGCGAACGTCGGCGATGCGGGTGGGATCGGATCGGAAGGCGCACGGCTGAGTTGTAACGCGAACAGCAGCGTCCACATGGCGGCGAGAACGGCCCACAGCCGGCGATGAGGAGCGAAGAGAGCGGGCAGTAGTTGAGGAATGGATACAGGAGCGTTGTCGTCGGCGTGGCGGGCGAGGACGGTCCGGCGGAGGGCATCGAGCTGAGGAGCGACGGATGCGTGCCGGGCGAGCAGGTGGGCGCGGAGGGGTTGAGCGTGAGGGTTGTCGTTCATCGGGTGGATTCCTCGACGAGGGCGCGAAGGGCGCGTTTGGCGTGGTGAAGGCGGGATTTGACGGTGCCGAGCGGAGCGGCGGTGATGCGGGCGATTTCTTCGAGCGGAAACTCCTCGAGAACGTGAAGCAGCAGGACGGAGCGTTGCGGGAGCGGAAGTTTTTCGACGAGGGCGAAGATCGCGGCGGCCTCTTCGTGGCGGAGAATTTCGCCGAGCGGATCAGGGGCCGCGGGATCGGCGATGTTGCTGAGCGGGTCGTCGTCGGAAGCGGCGAGGGCGGGATCGTTGAACGGGTCGCGGAAACGTTCGGCAGTGCGACGGGCGCGGCGCCAGTGTTGCACGCATTTTTGATGAGCGATGCCGAAGAGCCATGCGGTGAACCGCGAATCGTCGCGGAGGCTTGAGAGATGGCGGACGGCAGCGGCGAAGGTTTCCTAGACGAGGTCGAGTGCGGTGGCGTCGTTTCGCGTGAGTTCGGCGAGGTAGGTGTAGAGCGGTAGTTGGTGCGTTTTCAGCAGGTGATCCCAAGCGGCAAAATCATTCGCGCGCGCGGCGCGGAGAAGCTGGGGATCGGGTGGAGACACGTGGGGTTTGTCTCAGTGGAATGCGCGAGTGCGCAGAAGGTTCAACGCGGACGAAAGTTTTTTCGCGCAGGCTTGTTTTTAACCACGGAGCCTCAGAGGGCGCGGAGTGGTGAGGGAAGAAACGGTGACGTGGTCCCGGCTGGGGGAGTCGTCCGTCTCCCGGCGTAAAGCCGCTCCTGCAGTTCAGATTCCGAGCTGCGTTTTATAGAGGCGCGGGACGCGTTTGGTGACGGAGCAGAGCGTTTCCCACGGGATCGTGTCGGAGGAGCGGCTGAACTCCGTGAGCGAGATTTCGTTGTCGCCCTGACGTCCGACGATGACGGCTTCATCGCCGCTGATGACGCCTGGGATGTCGGTGATGTCCACGACGGTTTGATCCATGGTGACGCGGCCGAGCACGGGGCAACGCGAGCCGCGGATGAGCACTTGGGCGCGGTTGCTGGCGGCGCGCGGGATGCCATCGCCGTAGCCGGCGGTGAGGACGGCGATGAGGCTGTCGCGTTTGAGCGTGTACGTGCGGCCGTAGCTGATGGCGGTGCCGCGCGGGAGTTTTTTCACGATGCCTACGCGGGTCTTGAAACTGAAAACTGGTTCGGCGCGGACTTGTGCGAGGAGGGAATCGCGACGCGGGGAAATCCCGAACTGCAGCAGGCCGATGCGCACGGCGTTGAACGGGCCCGCGGCTTCGAGGGTTTCGAGGCCGGCGCTGTTATCGGCGTGGATGAAGAGACGGTTGAGTTCGAGGCCGGGGCAGCGTGCGAGCGCGGCGAGGAAACGTCGGCGTTGTTCGGCCGTGAAAACGGGATCGTCGTCGGGGCTCGAAAAATGCGTGAACACGCCCGCGAGTTTGATGTGGGGCGATGCGAGGATTTCGGCGCAGAGTTTTTCCGCTTCCTCGTGCCACACGCCGAGGCGTCCCATGCCGGTGTCGATTTTTAAGTGCACGGAAACCGGACGTCCGGACGCGCGCCCGACCGCATCGAAGCGGCGGACTTCATCGAGCGTGGAAACGGTGGCGATCAGATCGTATTCCGCCACGTAGCGGTCCTCGTCGGGCAGCAACGGACTGAGCAGGAGGATCGGCCAGCCAGGGCCGATTTCGCGGAGTGCGGCGGCTTCAGCGAGATTGGCGACGGCGAAAAGATCGGCGCCGGCGTGCATGAGACGCGCGGCGGTTTGCGGGAGGCCGTGACCGTAGGCGTCGGCTTTCACGACGGCGACGTAGCGCATGTGTGACGGGAGCGAGGCGCGAATGTGGCGGAGGTTGCGCTCGAGGGCGGCGAGGTCGATTTCGGCCCAGCAGCGGAGCGGGAGTCGCGAGTGTGTGTGCACGTGTGGAAGCGGAAGCGCGAGTTTCGGAAAGTTGACGTTGGAAAATTGCTCAGACTGGCGCGCGGTGGATTTGCGGCGTCCAGGTCACGTAGGTCGGCTCCTCGTGGAGGAACGCATCGGGCTCGGGCGCGTCGTGAAACAACGCCACGTCATCGATCGCGGGAAGTTGCGCCGCGAGATCGTAGGGTACGGTGCGGGTGTCCGGAGGAAGCGTGGACCAGTGGCGGAAATGCGACGGCTGCACGAGTGCACCCGTGAGCTCGGCGGCGGGAACACGTCGCAACAGTCCGGACGCCCCGGAGGCGTCCACCGACAGACAGTGCCAGGATTCCCGGCGGGCGTCGGCGATCACGGAGAAGCTGTGGAGGTTTTCCTGGCGCGTGAGAAAGGCGGCCACTACGGCCAGACTGCAATAGCTGTAGTGAGTCTGTGAATACGCGGTCTTCCACGTGCGCAGTGCGACCGCGGCGATGCGGATGCCGAGCACTGACCCCGGGCCCTCGCAGAAGAGGACTGCGTCGATCTCCGCGAAAGGCAGCGGTTGCTCCGGTGAACCTGCGCGCGCGATCAATTTTTCGACGCATGCGAAAAGGCCCGAGCCGGCATCCGTCTCGGCGCTTTCCCAGAGTGCCGGATGATCGCGGCGGATCAGGCCTGCCTGGATGCGCGACGAAGCGGAGTCGAGCAGGAGGACGGTCCGGTGGCGGCCGAGCAATTCGCGGAGCGTGAACATCGCAGCGACGAAAGGCCACGGAGGCGCGACGGGCAAGCGCGGGGAATGTCAGCGTGCATTTCGATAAGCAGACATGATGATTGACGCGCAGCGCTAAGGCAGAGCGGGCTTGGGTCGTCGCATCACGGGGTGTCAGCGAAGGTCGCGGTGCGAGGTAAGCAACTGGGGAAAACATGCACCGATCACGGCGGGGATTGATGGCATTGGACAAGGGATGCGCAGGCCATAGAACCTGCGACGATGGTGGGTGTGGAATCAACGTGAGCTTATCGACGGGAATGCGCGCACTCATTTCGCCGCGGACGAGATGTTGTTACGTTGCCAGTGGAAGAACGCGCCTGCGTTGCTGCGCGTTCCATGAGCGCTTCTGCTTCTGCCAACTCTAAACTAGGAAATCCCGCAGTGGTCGGCCTGGCCGGCTTCGGCTTAACGACGCTGCTGCTGCAGTTTCACAACGTCGGCTGGATGGGGCTCGGACCCGTGATCTGGGTCGGCCTGTTGTTTGGCGGCGCCGCGCAGTTGATCGCGGGACTGCAGGAGATGAAGACGGGAAATAATTTTGGTTACTGCGCGTTCACCGCTTACGGCGCGTTTTGGATTTCGCTCGTGCTGATGATGCTCGGCAACAAGCACGGCATCTTCGTGCTCGAGCCGCGCGACATGGGATTCTTCATGGTCGGCTGGACGCTGTTCACCGTGATCCTGTGGATCGGCGCGCTGCGCATTCACGGCGCGATGGCGCTGACCTTCACGTTGCTGTTGATCGGCTTCATCCTGCTCGATCTCGAATTGCTCTTTGGCTGGCAGTCGTTGAAGGCGGTGGCTGGCTATGAACTCATGGCCTGCGCGCTCTCGGCGTGGTACATGATGGCGCGGACGATCCTCAACGAAATCTACGGACGCGATCTCCTGCCGGCGGGAAAGCCGTGGGTGAGCTGAGCGGGCGTCGCACGTTCCCAGCCAACCGCATCGAGAGAGCACGCGTTTAAACGGTCTGCATCTTCGCGACGATTTTGCAGACCGTGTTCCACGTGCGCGTGGTGATTTGTTTGCCGTGGCGTTTTTCGAGATTGGCCATGATCGACGGACTGTCGGTTTTGGTCGCGTCGAGTTGGGTGAACACCGGAGGTCCGTCTTTGCGAAACGTGACCATGAGGTAGGATTGCTTTCCGTGTGTGGCGCCCTTGAAGGGATCTTTCTTCACGAGCGTTTCGAGTTCGGCCTGGGAACAAACCATCACGTCGTTCGCGAGATCGAGTTTTTGCGAAAACGCTTTTTCGAGTTTCGCGGCGATCGCGGTGGTGCTGCGGGACTTTGACGAGAAGACGAGATTACCGCTCGCGAGAACTGGACGAATATCGGTGCACCCCGCCTCCTCCATGACGGCCGCGAGGCGGGCGTTGCGCATGTTGGGGTTGGTCGGCATGATGCCGCGAATCAGCGCCACGTAGTTGGCCATGGCGGAGAGATGTCGCAGCGATGCCGGGCGCGCAAGTGCGTGTCTTTGCGCTGTGCGGCAGCGTCACAAGTGCACGGGACCTTCGACGCCGGCGGTGAGCGTTTTTCCCGTCACGGCGCCGATCATGATTTTGAGGGTGGAAAGTGTTTTGCCGTGTTTGGTGTCCCAATAATAACCCTCGCGCGGGTTCACTTTGATCACGGTGAGATTAGGATCGTCCACGCCTTCGGGAAACCACGTCTTCGCGATGGGCGTCCAATGCGTTTTCCGCAGCTCGGGATCGTCGCTGATCGTGGCGGTGCCTTCGAGTGTGAGAAACTCCGCAGTGCCCGGATTCGTGAAGAACAACTGCACCTGCGAATCGACCGTGACCTGCTGGTTGATGTGGCTGGTGCGGCTACTGAGAAACCAGAGATTTCCTGAATCATCCACGCTTTCGACGGTCATAGGACGCACGGTGACGGGCGGGTGCGAGAGATCGGTGCCGAAGAGGCAGAACCGCGCGGATTTGGTGAGCGCGCGGATTTTTTCGACCGCAAGAGAACCGGAGACGCTTTCGTAGTTGGATTCGAATTCGTTTTTCATGCGCCGGCAGACCGGTGTCGCGCAGGAGCGTTCAGTGCAGGGAAACGCATTCGGGAAAACTCCCATGCAAAGAATCGGCCAAACGTGCGAGGATCCGCGCGAACGCGAAATCGCGAAAAACGTTTCGCTGAGGCTCACGAACGAACCGCCGCGCGTGAGACGAGTCTGGCGGACCATGCCGCATCAACGACGACGTCCCCGCATTCCTGCCACCGGGCGGGTCACCCTTTGGCTGAACACGGCGCAGCGCGACATTTTTGTGCATTCGCGCGAGACGCCCCAGGCGCTGAGTCATGCACTGCATCGCGCGCCGGTGAAGAAAGGAAAGCTCACGCTGCGAGTGACGCGCGAGTCGCTCGATGCGTTGATCCTCGCGGCGGCCAATGCCACGCCGAAAAATGCCTCCGAGGAGCGCTCGTTTAATACGCTGATCCGCTACCTGGAATCGCTGGAGGATCGTTTTGAAGAGGATGTTGGTGACGAGGCGGATGCCGGGAGGGCTTCCTCGAAGCAGGAGCCAGCGGAGAATTTCGGATGAGATTTTCGGGCAAAAGGAGGCAGTGCCGAGCTGCGCTCGCGACCGACATGCGACAACGTGGGCCATGGACTCCGCTGCGCGCTCCTCGTCCCGTCGTGCATTTCTTCATCAATTTGCGCTCGGGAGTGCAGCGCTGGCGCTCGGTGCATCGACGGCGTACGGCGAACAGATGAGTCCGTTAATGACACCTGCGAAACGTTCGCTGGGAATCGCGTTGATGGGACTCGGTGGTTACAGCACGGGCGAACTCGCGCCGGCGTTGCAGACCACGCGGCATTGTCGTCTCGCGGGTGTGATCACGGGCGATCCGGCGAAAGGACGCGCGTGGAGTCAGCGGTATGGTTTTCCCGGGAAAAACATCTACTCGTATGACACCGTGCAGGCGTGCGCGAACAACGCGGACATCGACATCATCTACGTCGTTACGCCGCCCGGATTGCATCGCGATCATGTGCTGGCTGCCGCGCGTGCGGGCAAACATGTGATCTGCGAAAAGCCGATGGCGGTGTCGGCCGCGGAATGCGACGAAATGATTGCGGCGTGTCGCACGGCGGGTGTGAAGTTGTCGATTGGATACAGGCTGGCGTTTGAGCCGCATCATCTGGAGCTCGACCGGCTGGCACGCACGCGCGCGTGGGGCGCTTTCAAAAAGATCTCTGGCAGCAATGGATTTCGGCTTCGGCGACGCACGTGGCGTGTGGACAAGAAACTCGCGGGAGGCGGTCCGTTGATGGACATGGGCATCTATGTGATTCAAGCCGCGGTGCGCGCCGCGGCTGGCGCGACGCCTGTCGCTGTGACGGCGCACGAGTTGCCGAAAACAGATGCCGCGCTGTTCAGCGAAGTGGAGGAGAGCCTGCGGTTTCGTCTGGAGTTTCCCGAAGGCGAAGTGTGCGAAGGTGCGACGAGTTATGCGGAGAGTTCAGGCGATTTTCGCGCGGAAGCGGCGAATGGCTGGATCGCGTTTTCGCCGGCGTTCAGCTATCGTGGCGTCTCCGCGCGCACGCAGGATGGTTCTCTTGATGTGCCCAGGAACGTGCCGCAGCAGGCACTGCAGATGGATGATTTTGCAGAGTGCATCTTGACGGAGTGCGCCACGCGCGTGCCGGGAGAAATGGGACGGCAACATCTCGCCATCATCGAAGCCATTTACGAAGCGGCGCGCACCGGCAGACGCGTGAGCCTGCGGGACTGAGCGCGGACGTTGTTTGTATTCAAAACGTCGGTACAGCTTCTCTCACGAGCTCCGAATACACCGCCTTCTCCTTTGCTAGGCGACGCCGAGACGGCAGGCTGGCACCGCATGAAAGCCATCGAGGGTTACCGGTTGATCACCCCATCCGAACTTCACTGGAGGCCATCGAATAAGATGCGCATCCCCAATGCGGATTTTCTCGAGCGCACCGGCAGCGAGTTGCTGGGCGCGCGTTTGTGGCGGTTGCCACCGAAGAGCGCGAACACGCTGCACAAGCATGTGTTGAAGGAGGAATTTTATTTCGTGCTCGAAGGCACGGGGCGCATGCGCATCGACGACGAAACGGTGACGGTGCCGAAGTACGGCGGCGTGCTCGTCGGGCCGTCGATGTTGCGGCAGGTCTTCAACGATTCCGAAACGGAGGAAACGCTGTGGCTCATCATCGGCGCCCCTGAAAACGAATTCGGACGGGAGGGCATCGATCTCACGAAGATCTATCCCGTCGAGCCGACGCAGCTGCCGCCCGAGCTCAAGGGCGTAGATTGGCCACCGACGGAGTGAAGCGGTGAAAATGCAGCCAAGGCGGGTGCGAAGATAATGCGGGCCGACGGGGACGTCGGCGCTCCCGGATCACTCCTGCGTGTGGTCGATGTATCTCAGATAAGCGCGCTTGTCGAAGAGCAGCAGTTCGATCGCCTTCAGACCATTGGAAACCGAGACGCTGTCGCGAAGATTGGTGCCAGAAACGGTGGTTAGATTTTCCGCGCCGAAATATTGGATGAGACACGCGCGTTGTTCTTCGAAGGTGGATTTCGCCGACGCGTTTTGGGCGAGCAGATAATACTCGCCGATGACGTCGCCTTTTCGATTCACCCAAACCTGTTGCGGACCGCCGTAAACGGCCTGCCCGCGCCGATAAAATTTCACCCGTTTTCCGGTGCGGTCGTCATACGCTTTCTCCGCCGCGGCGAACTGTTTTTCGGGCGTCGCGTAGGCTTTGAACTTTTTTCCGATGGCACTGCCTTCCACCTGCGCCGATGCAAATTCGTCGAGGAGCGGTGTGTAGGCGCGAACCTTGGCGTCGAAGGAAAGTGGCGCGAGTTTTCGAAGAAGATCGGCGCGAGCGGTGATCTGCGCGGCGAGCTCGGAACCGTAGCGGTTCTGCCATTCGCCGCGGGTCTGGAGCGCCTTCATCCAGCGCTCCGTGGCGAGGAGGTCGCGGTGCCGGGCTTCGTCGATCATGAACTTTAGCGAGTCGAGATCGCCGGCATCCGCAGCGCGCGCGCCCCAATGGAAAAGTTGTTCGCGGTCGTTTTCCGTGCCGCTGCGATCGTACCATTTTTCTTTATAATATTCGCGCAGCTCGGCCATGGCCTGCACCTGGCCGGCCTTGGCGGCGCGGGTGAGAAGCGCGGGTTTCGCAGCATCCGGCGCGAGTTTCGCGAGGAAGAGGAGATCGTCGAATTTCCCCAAGCGGTCCGCTTCCTCGAAGAAACGATAAAGCGGTGAGTCGAAAACGCTGTTGTAACCCAACAAACGCGCGAGGCGGTGCGCGTCGTCCTTGCTCTTCAATTTGTGCGGGGGCGGCAAGGCGGCGATGACCGCTTCCTTGTGAGCGGTGCTGAAATCGCGCGAGTAGAAGGCGATCGTGCGCGTTTCTTTTTCCACGAGCACGTCTTCTTCCACATAGGATTCTCCGGTCTCGGCATCTTTCACTGTCACGTTGCGAGTGATGACCAGGCGCGCGGGTTGGGTGAGATGCAGGTCATGCACCCAGGCATGACCGGCATCCTCGGCGCGCTTCGTGTCGATGGTTTCCGCCGCTGCGAGCGGGATGTCGTAATAACTGACAAACAACTCTTCGCCGCTCTGGGTATCGCGCATCGTGAAGCGGAGCGTGGCTTCCGCGCCGTTCTCGGTGTCGTAGAGAAAAAAGGGAAAGGATGATTTCTCGAGCACACACACGCGTCCTGCCAGCCTCACTTTCAAGCCGGCGGCGGCTTGCAACGTCTCACGGACGGATTGCTCGGCGAAGCGTTTGCTGAAGGTCGCGTGTGCATTCTTGGGTGCATTCACCGAGTAGAACTCGTGAAACAGCGCCGTTTCGTGAGCCATGCGTGATACGCGCAGCTCGAGAATCCAGGGAGCGGTGGCGAGGTTTTCCTTCGTTCGGAAGATGCGGCCGTCGAAGGTGATTCCATTCGCCTGCGGGAAGAAGAAACGGCCGCCCTCGAGCGCAGCGCCCGGAGCATATTCAAGATAACCTTTGGGTGCGCCCTTGAAGGGTTGAAGCGGGCCAAACACATCGGTCAATCGACGGAGTGCATCGCTTGCGCTTCCGCTGTGTTTCAAGGTCGTGGCGAAGGTGAGAATGTACACCGAGTCGCGATGAAGAGTGGCATCCACGAGCTTCCAATTTTCGCCCAGGCCGAGAAACGGTTTCAGCCCGGCAGCCGACACGTGGTCAGCGTAGTCACGCAACGCGCGTCCATCGGTCTTTTCATCGATAACGGGTGCATCATCCATATTGTCCCATTCGACGAGCTTGTAGTGATCGAGGACCGCGCGCTCCTGCCCGCCTTGCGCGACAGGCACAACCAAGCCGGTGGGAAACTCGATCCACTCGTTGATGGATGAGAGTTCTTTCTGAAAACGCTGGATGATCGGGCTGTTGGTTTTGAAACCGCTCAGTCGCGAACGATAGAGCGTCCGAAACGCGTCGGCGCCCATCTCGAGGTGGATGGGCCCGGACAACAGGTGCTTTTTGACCGTGTTGATTTTGATCTTAAAAAACTCCTCGAGCTGGCGCGCCTGATGTTCCTTTGTGCGACGATTCATTTCGGACACAGCGGTCGGGCCAAAAGCATCGGCGATGAACGTCTTGAACGTCGCATCGTCTTTTCCCCAGAGGTCGAGAAACGACGTGCGCTCTTTCACGGCGTCGAAACCGGCGCCGAGTTTCACAGCCTGACCGAGCCAGGAGGCGACCGTTTTTCCGTCGTCTTTTGCGGCGTGAAGCGAGGCCACTTCGAGGCGCGGCTGCACTTCGATCGGAAAGGCCTGGCTCAACTGAACGAGCGTCGCGAGATCGCCGCGCGAGACGGCGCGAGGAAGTTCGTTGCGATAGAGTTGCTGCAGGCTCGCGTGCAATGCGCCGAGTTCGACGCCTGCGGCATCGGCCGAGGCGGCATCGCCTGACGCGATCGCTCCTTGAAACAACACCGCGGCTTCGAGCAGACGATTGAGCCGGTTCGCGTAGAGCGTCGCAGCTTTGAGCGCGAGATCGCCGCGGTCGGGTGAAAGTTGAAACGCGCTCGCATACAGATCGGCGGCTTTCGCGTTCAGTCCATTGTCCTGCGCTTCGTCGCCTTGGCGCGCGAGGTCCTCGGTGTCCTTCGCTTTTTGAATGGCCTCGACCAACTGTGCGGCGCGCGGCTTTTCCTGCTCACCGGCCGCGGCCAGAGCGGCGTTCGCGTATTCAAGTGCGGCGGCATGATCGCCGAGGCGGAACGAGGCGACGGCGAGATAGAAAAATCCTTCCGACTGATTGCCGTCGGCCTGGACCGCTTGCTGAAAATCGCGCCATGCGTCCGCAACCTGGCCGGCTTCCAGTTTGTTTTTTCCTGACGTGAGCGCGGCTTGGTATGCGGTGATATCGGCGGCGAAGAGATTGCCGCTGCAAACAGTCAGCGACGCGATGAGCGCGACTGCCTGGGCACGAAAAACGTTTTTTTTGCGGGGGAGAAAGCGGACTGGCTGCATGGAAGCTGGAGGAGATTATTTGCCCTTGAGCAGATCGGAGATGGATTTTTCGGGCGCCTGCCCGGTCGTATCGGAAGACTTGGAGCCGGCCTTGAGTATCTTCGCCGCACCGGAGCTCTGCGGGCGGCGGACGGCTCCCGCGAGGAAGGTGATGTTGTGCGAGGAGATGTTTTTTGAGATAAACCAACCATCGACGAGCGGCTGGCCGGCGGGAATGGTTTCAGCCTTCCGGGCTAGCGCATCCATGTCGCGGCGTACGGCTTGATTGAACGCGGTGGCCGTCTGACGCGCGCGCGATTCCGCGGCGGAAGTCGCGTTCAAGGTCGAACGCAACTGGGCGTCCGCGGCGCGCATCTGGATGTCGCGTGCGGCGTCGGCGGGTTGTTTCGCCAGGGTGTCGAGCTGGTCTTGATGCGCGGCGAGTTTCTTCTCCCATTCGCTGGCCTGTGCCGACCAGTGCATGATCTGAAGATCGCGTTCCTGATAGATGTCGCGGTGATAAGCTGCGGTCGTGACGAGCAGCTGGTGATGAGCGTCGCGGAGTTCGGAGAACGCGTTCTGTTTTTCGTCCTGCTTTTGTTTCAAGCGATTGCGGATGCCGGCGATTTTTTCGGCGCCGTTCTGCTTCACCTTGGCGATCTGTTCGGGGCTGGCGGGGATGGCGGTGCCTTTGACCTTGCGCACATGATAAAGGAAGGGCTCGCCCTGCGCTTCGAGTTGCGAGGCGCTGCGCAAGCACTCGCTGCAAAACTTCCCCGCGGCCATCTCGCGCAACTGGTCGGCGAGCTCCTTCTCGGCGCCACGGATCTCGTCCTCGATTTTTTTGATGTCGTCATCGAGCCGGTTGCAGGTGGTGGCGCGGTCGCGCAGTTTTCCCAACAGGTCGGAGATGCGATTGGAGTCTTTTTGCCACGCTGAGCGCGCGGAACGGATTTTGGCGGGATATCCGTTCTTGTCTTGGGCCGCGGCCCACGGGGAAGGGCCGGCGAAAGCCAGAACCAGGATGAAAAAAGCGAACAAACCCGGGCGGGAGAGGGGTCTGGGGAGAGGCATGCTGGAGCGTCGCATCACAAAAAACGCGCGGACTTTGGCAATGCAAAGAAGCGGTTCTTGAGGTGAACGCCCCAGTCAGGGCGCGTGCCGGATCAGACAGGCGGGGCCGGTTGAAAAAGCGGGAATGTCGGCAACTGGTAAGCAACCCCTCCCCATGAAGACACCTCGCCCTCCGCGCGAACTACGCGCCAAGTCCGGCACCAATATCCGTGGCGGCGTCATGGCCGCGCATCGTTCGGCCCTTTTCGACAAGCAACACCAGCCGCTCAAGCGTCTGGTCGCGCAGTATCAGCGTGCCTCCAAGAAATTTTTCTCCCGGGCCGACCGGCGCGCGGCGGATGAAATCGTGAAGCGTGTTCGTCACGAGTACTTCGCTGCGAATTTGAAACAGGGGCCGGATGCGCTGAGCTGGGTGGCGAACCAATCGGCCTTTCGCCGGCGCTTGCAGCGGGCGCTTGCGCGAGCACTGCCGCAGGTCCGCGAGTGGCGCAAACTCACGACCGCGTTTCAACGCGATTACCAGAAGCTAATTCAGGCCCAATCGCTGCGTCCACGTGCGGGCGATATCCAGGTCACGCCCGATTCAGGTGTCCGCCCGGAGTCGCACACGTTGCAGGAGTTTCTTCCGCCCTTTGGCGTGCACGATGTCGCCATCGAGGAACTTACGAATTTTCCCGACGTGGAGGACCACTCCTTCGCGATTCCCGGAAACGGTCATGTCGTGAACAACCTTGAACTCGAGTACGATGACTCCACGTCGTTTCTGAACGGGATATTCGGACTTTATCTGCCGGTCTATGGCTGGAGCCGCGCGGGCTGCGGAACCAACTACGTTCTGCCTCAGGCGGGCCGGTTGCGCATCGGTGCGGTGCTGCGGAATTTTCACACGCGCGTGACGCTGTCGCTGGAGGATAATTTTGGTTTCTCCATGGGCCGAGTTTATGGAAGCGCCAATCTGTACGTGGATATTGTGCGCGGCCGAAACGTCACCACGCTCTCGCAGACGCTCGTCGAAAAAACACTCGAGTCCGATGGTGACGATACGTCCACCACGCTCCCGCAGCTCGACGACACCACGCCCTACAGCATCGACGTCACCACGGATGAAACGTTTCCGGCCGGCACCGCGGTGCAGATTCTCGCGGGCTCCGAATTTGTCTCCGGATGCAGGCTCGACGACATGGTCGCCAACGTGAAAGCGCTGCTGTGGTACCAGGTGCAGAAGATCACGGTCGACGTGGTCTGACGCCCGTTCGCGCCATCCGGAAACGCATGCGCATTCACATCGGTTGCTCCGGGTGGTTTTATTCGCACTGGCGCGGGGTTTTTTATCCGCGCCAGGAAGTGACGACAAAAAACTGGTTCGCCTATTACGCGAACGTCTTCCGCACGGTGGAGTTGAATGCGCCGTTTTATCGCTGGCCGAAACCCGCGACGGTGCGCCGATGGAAACGCGATGCGCCGCCGGGATTCATCTACACGGTGAAAGTGAACCAGCTCATCACGCACGAGCGGCGACTGGTGCGCACAAAAAAACTCGTGCGCGCTTTCTGCGACGAAATCGCGCCGGTGCTCGGTGAAAAGATGGGCTGTTTTCTCTTTCAGTTTCCGCCGAGCTATCACTACAGCGCGTCGCGATTGAAGAGCATCGTGACGCAGCTCGATCCGGCGCACCGCAACGTCGTGGAGTTCCGGCATCGCAGCTGGTGGCGCGAAGCGGTGTACACCGCGCTCGGGAAACACGGGATCACCTTTTGTGCGGTGAGTGCGCCTCGTCTGCCAGAAACATTTCCGGCGAAACAGCGGCTGCTCTACGTGCGTTTTAGCGGACGCACGCAGTGGTATCGTCACGATTATGCGGAGGAGGAACTGGCGGTGTGGCTGGAGAAAATCCGCTTGTCGGGAGCGGACGAGGTGTGGGTGTATTTCAACAACGACCGGCACGGCCACGCCGTGAAAAATGCGCTCATGCTCCGGCGGATGTTGCGCGATGCGAGCGGCGTGATGACGGCGCGTTGAGGTGCCGGCCGCGGTGCGCGCCGCGCGACTACTTGAGGATGTTCAGCGCGCCGGTGGTGAGCACGGCATTGAAAAAATCCACGAGAAACGAACCCACGATCGGCACGATGAGCATCGCGCGCGGCGCCGGGCCGAAGCGCCGGATCATCACGCGCATGGTCGCCATCGCGTTCGAGGTTGCACCGAGCCCGTAGCCGATCATGCCGGCGCTCATCGTCGCCGCCTCGTAGTCGCGCCCCATCAGGCGGAAGGTCACGAAATACGTCATGAACGCGATCAGTGCCACCTGCACGGCGAGGATGCCGAGCAGCGGCAGGGCGGAACTGAGCAACTGCGTGAGTTGCAGGTCGATCATCACGATGGCGAGCAGCCACATCAGCGCGACCGAACCGATCGCATCGACGCGCTCGGATTTCAGGCGCGCGCCGCCGAGCAGATCGTGCACATTGCGCAGGACGGCAGCGACGATCATCGAGCCCATGTAGACGGGAAATGTGAGCCCCGAGCTCTGGATGAACACGCTGAGAAACGCGCCCAGCTTCATGCAGATCCCGAGCACAACCAGGTGCGTCAACACGCTGCCGGCGGAACCGGCGAGCTCCTTCACCTCGGCAACAAAACCGGCCGGCTGATCCGCGACTGTATCCGCGGGATTGATACGCAACGGCCCGCCATCGCGGTGGAGTTTTCGCCGCACGAGATTGCCGCCAACCCAGCCGGCGACGATGCCGCCCGCGATCACACCGAAGGCTGCCGAGGCGAGTCCGATGGACGCCGCGCCTTCGAGGCCGGCCTTTTCGAATTCCGGCGCGAACCCCGCCGCGGTTCCGAAGCCGCCCATGAGCGAGACATTGCTGGCCATGATGCCGAGGAGGGGATTTTCGCCCAGCGCCACCGCCGTGAAAGCGCCGGTGACCGCCTGCACGGCCGAGAGACCGATCGAGAGCGCCAGCAGGATCACCAGCGGCAGACCGCCTTTGCGCGCCACGCTCCAGCTCGCGTTAAAACCGATGCAGGTGAAAAACAGGATCAACAACGGCCGCTCGACATCGGTCATCCCCGGCGAGCCGAGTCCCCAGTTCGGCAGGACCGGCCACAACCAGAGCGCGTTGGCCGTGCTGCCCTGCAGCGTGACAGCGCCCGGCGCGAAACGACTGAGCACGACCAGCACGAGTGCGACGAGCAATCCGCCGATGATCGGCGCCGGCACATTGCACCGCTGCAGCCAGCCGACGCGGTGAAAAATAAACTCGCCCAATAGCAGCACCGGGATGGCGAGCACGAGAAGGGCGAAAGGACCGATGAAGAGGGAGGAGGACAGCGCCGTATCCGCGTTCGCTAGCTGGGCAAATAAACACATGCGGTCCGCACGGTGTTGAGCGGTTCAGGCGATGTCCAGACTCCGGGTTGTGCGTGTCCGTACGACCATCGTGCGAGTAAACTGTTTCGCACGAACCAGCGCCCGCGTTTCTCCATGAAAAGTGAGTTGCGCAGACGCGATTGGCGGTGATGGTGCGGCATGCCTTCCCGAGAAAATAAAACGAACCGCGCGGTAAATCCGGCGGAACGCAAGGCGCAGCAGAAACAAGAAGCGGCGTTCGGAAAGTATCAGCAGAAAGTCGTGTATCGCGCCGGGCACGACACGCGCATCAATGCGTTTGTGAACTCGCTCGGTCGGCGCAGTCAGGCGAAACGCGATGCGCGTTGATGCCTCGCAGTCATCGACTGCCGCGAGGTTGAAAACGTAAACGAGTGCGCGGGCAAAAACGCTCCCGCCGCAAGCAACAGGAGCGGGTGAACGCTATTTGCTCTTTTTCTTCGCGGCCGGCCGCGGGGCGACCGGCTTGATGAATTTGGACTGGCTGAGCTGCTTCTGTTGGAAGCGCTGCGTGGCTTTCTGGTCTTTGACGGTAGGCAGGTATTTGGCACCCATGGGAAAATTCGGCGGGAGCGCCGCGTTGTGGTTGGCAACCGTTTTGAGCCCAAGCCGCCGAAGGGAAAGCAAGAACGTCAGGCGCCGCGGACGGCTGCCTCGATCTTCGCGACGTCGATTTTGCGCATCTCCATCATCGCGGCGAACGCGCGTTGGGCGCTGGCGCCACCGGCGCGGAAAGCATCGGTCAACACGCGCGGTGTGATCTGCCAGTTGAGTCCCCAGCGATCCTTGCACCAGCCGCATTCGCTTTCCTGACCGCCGTTGCCGACGATCGCGTTCCAGTAACGATCGGTTTCCTCCTGGGAGTCGGTGGCGATTTGAAACGAGAACGCCTCGCTGTGCGGGAAAACCGGTCCGCCGTTGAGGCCGATGCACGGGATGCCGCACACGGTGAATTCGACCGTGAGCACATCCCCCGCCTTGCCGCCGGGATAGTCGCCGGGCGCGTGGAAAACGCCGGTGACGCGACTGTCGGGGAAGGTGGCCGCGTAGAAGTTGGCCGCCTCGAGCGCGTCGTTGTTGTACCAGAGGCAGAGAGTGTTTTTGGGCGTCGATTTTTTCATGAGAGGGAGAGTTGGACCGCGACGCCGGGAATTCGGGCCGGGGCATTTTGTTCTCAACCTCTCAACGTACGAGCCGCAGGCAAACGGACAGGGACCGAAACTTGGCGGCTCCTGGCGCGAAGCGACTCAGGACACGAACAAGATGAGCACCCCGCAGCAGCACCGGAATGGCGAGCACGAGCAGGGCAAACGTCCTATGAACAACGGCGATGGCGCGACGCTCCCGTATCCGCAATCTGGGCAAAGTGACGCATGCGGGCCGGACGGTGCTGAGCGGTTCAGGGGATGTCCAGACAAGGGCCGTGCGCCCGTACTAAAGACTAGTTTCAGACTTCTTGAATAGCCGCCTTAGCTTTCGGAGAAGTTCGGCCCAACTAATTGAAAGACCGTATTTGGGTTCGGTTGATCCCAAGGTCACAACACCACCCAATATTTTCTCGGGACGCTGATCTGTGAGAGGCGCATTTTTGGCAGGAATTTTCCAAGAAAAAATCGCTGCTTGTTGCGCGGCTATTGTTGCATCTTGAGCCTGTACAACGGCTTTGGATAGATTCAGTTGGCTTTGTAGATGCTGAATGTTCGCCATTAGCCCGTAAGCTTCGATCGGCATATCACCATTAGGATCAGGGTGCTGACTGGGCAGCGAAAGGTACGCGTCTAGTGCCTCCCGTATTTTATCGAGAGCGTCATCTTTGCTGACAGGGCGAGTTGTTAGAATGGTCTTCCCTGCGAGATGAGTAATAGAAGTGTCAGCTTTAACTCCTAAATCACGAAGGAACTGCCCGAAATAGAGGAGATATTGCTCACACGGAGTTCGAATTTCCTCCGGAATGTCGAAAGTCATTACGAGTCCACCATCTAGTAGCTTCGAAAGCACCTTCGCTTCGAGAGAGCGCCATTCCGAAATCGTTTTTTCGATCAATGTCGAAATCAAGTCGGCTTGGTGAACTGAAAGGAAAACTGTGACGCCATTAGAGTAGAACTCTTCGTCAGTTTTATGTCGAAACCCCTGCTCTGTAGCTGTCTCAAGCAATGTTTCGCAGAAGTCTGTCACACTCCATGTTCTGCGCCATTTTTCAGTGTCGAAACTTAGTTTCACGCTCGACTCCCAATGGTCGGCTATCTTCGTGAATTCCACGTCTCTAACAAAATCTGTCCCATTCTCGGGTACCCAAATTTGTATCGAATTTATGCTGGGAGGTAACGCGTTTAAGTTGAGGGTAACGATTTTATCGCTGAGCGATTCATCGTAAATCGAGATGTGGGTCCCATCATCTCTTTCACTGATAAAGTAGCGGTCTTTTTTGGCGACCGGAGTTCCGTCTAGAAACAGTATGGGGTCTCCCTTTCCAGTCTTGTGAATATCAATTTGCATGGAGAATTTTCAGGCTATCGGACGGATTTAAAGCTGATGGCGTTCGGCAAGCAATCTGTGGAGTGTGAGGTCGATGAGTGAAAGATGGCAGTGTAGAAAGCGTTCCTCTGAAACGTAGATGCCAGCGATGTAAATTCATGTGCGTCTGGACGCGGGGATATTTTCGGGGAAGGTCTTTTCATGGCTGATGAGTCTTCTTCTTTTTCGTCGGTGAATGCGGCTGCTCCCGGTGGGTGGCGGCTGGAGCATTCTTATGCGGAGTTGCCGTCGGTGTTGTTCGAGGCGGTGGAGCCCTCGCCGGTGAAAGCGCCGCGGCTTGTAGTGCTTAATCGGATACTCGCGGGCGAACTGGGGCTCGATGCGGAGGCGTTGTCGGGTGCGGAGGGGGCGGAGATTTTTGCGGGGAACCGGTTGCCGCCGGGTGCGCGTCCGATCGCCCAGGCGTATTCGGGGCATCAATACGGACACTTCACGGTGCTCGGTGATGGGCGCGCGATTTTGTTGGGCGAGCAGCTCACGCCGCGCGGCGGGCGTTTTGATATTCAACTGAAGGGACCGGGGCCGACGCCATTTTCACGGCGGGGCGATGGGCGGGCGGCGTTGGGGCCGATGTTGCGCGAGTACATCATCAGTGAGGCGATGGCTGCGCTCGGCATCCCGACGACGCGGAGTCTTGCGGTGGCGGCGACGGGCGAAACGGTGTGGCGCGAAACGGCGTTGCCCGGCGCGGTGCTGACGCGTGTGGCGGCGAGCCACATCCGCGTGGGTACGTTTCAATGGGCGGCGGCGAAGCGCGATGAGGCGGCGTTGCGCGCGTTAACCGAGTACACGGTGCGGCGGCATTTCCCGGAGCGGGCGGATGCGGAGAATCCCGCGCTGGCGTTGCTCACCGGTGTGATCGAACGGCAGGCGTCGCTCATCGCGCAGTGGATGCTCGTGGGCTTCGTGCACGGTGTCATGAACACCGACAACATGGCGCTCTCGGGCGAGACGATCGATTACGGGCCGTGCGCGTTCATGGACGCGTATGATCCGGCGACGGTCTTTTCTTCGATCGACCGGCACGGGCGCTACGCGTATGGCAACCAGCCGGAGATCGCGCAATGGAATCTCACGCGGCTGGCGGAGGCGCTGCTGCCGGCGTTGCATAAGACGGAGGCGGACGCGGTGGAACTCGCGAAAGGCGCGTTGCAGGAATTCGGGCCGCAGTTTCACCAGCACTTGCTTGCGGGCTGGCGGCGGAAGCTCGGGCTGTTCAACGCAGAGGTCGAAGACGTTGTCCTGATCGAACAACTGCTCGCATGGATGCAGACGACGAAGGCGGATTTCACGAACACGTTTGCGGCGCTGGCAGCGCCGCTGAAATCCGAAATTGGAAGGCCGAATGACGAAGAAGGAGGGAAATCCAAAGGCCGAAGGCCGAATGACGAAGGGACGGAGGAAAAATCTGAAACCCGAAGGCCGAATGACGAAAATGCGGACTCAAGCGTGGGTGGTGAGAAGCCGATCGTGATCGATGCGGCGTTTACGGAGTGGCGCGCGCGGTGGCTGCAGCGGTTGACGCGTCAGCCGGAGTCACTCGAGGAATCGGCGCGTTTGCAGCAGGCGAATTGTCCGGCGGTGATTCCGCGGAACCATGTCGTTGAAGCCGCGCTCGCGGCGGCGGAGGCGGGAAATCTCGCGCCGATGAATCGCTTGGTGGAAGTGCTGGCGAAGCCGTTCGAGCACGGAAAGGTACCGGTGGAGTTTTGCGAGCCGGCGCCGTTGGTCGCGGGCGCGGAGCGGTATCGGACGTTTTGCGGAACGTGACGCCGCCGCATGGCGGCGGAAATCCGAATGAGGGAATCCGAATGACGAATGCGGAATGACCAATGACCAATGACCAGTGACCATGTGGCGGCGGTTAATGGTGGTTCATTCGTTTGCTAGCTAGAGCGTCCGCCGCGAGCACGGGTTTTTCGGAGGTTGCCGGCGGGGGCGCCGGCGCTCCCGTGGTGGTTATTCGCGCGGAGAGCGCGTTTTTTTCGCCACAAAAAAACCGCGCCGGTGAGGGCGCGGTTTGAAAGGAGCGATCGCGATCCGGGGATCAACCTTCCTGCTTGGCCGATTTGCGGGCCTTCTGGCGCTCGTTGTTATTGAGGATGCGCTTGCGCAGGCGGAGGTTTAGCGGCGTGACCTCGAGCAGTTCGTCGGCGGCGATGTATTCGATCGAGCGTTCGAGACTGAGCTTGGTCGGCGGCGTGAGACCGGCGGCGACACCTTCACCCTGCGAGCGGAAGTTGGTGAGCTTCTTTTCGCGGACGGCGTTGACGGCGATGTCTTCGTTGCGCGGATTTTCGCCGATGACCATGCCCTCGTAAACTTTTTCGCCGGGAGCGACGAAGAGTTTGCCGCGCTCCTGACACATGACGAGCGCGTACGTGGTGGTCTCGCCGGCTTCCGTGGCGATGAGCGTGCCGGTCGTGCGGGTGAGCACTTCGCCCGCGTAGGGGCCGTACTCCTTGAACAAGTGCGAGGTGACGCCGCGGCCGGAGGAGACGTTGATGATGTCGATTTCCAAGCCGATGAGGCCGCGCGTCGTGATGGTCGCCTCGATCATGGTGGTCGCGGTATGCTTCTCCATGTTGGTGAGCTGACCCTTGCGATTGGCGAGGTTCTGCATGACGGCGCCGACGCATTCATCGGGCACTTCGATCCAGACGGTTTCGTAAGGCTCGAGGCGCTCGCCGTTGGGGCCGCGTTTTTCGATCACGGTCGGGCGGGAAACAAGGAGTTCGAAACCCTCGCGGCGCATGGTCTCGACGAGCACGGCGACCTGCATGGCGCCGCGCGCCTTGACGTTGAAAACGCCGGCGCGGTCGGAGTCTTCGATGAAGATCGAGACGTTGGTCTTGAGCTCGCGCATGAGGCGTTCGCGGATCTGGCGCGAGGTGACGAGCTTGCCTTCCTGGCCGACGAGCGGGCCGTCGTTGACGGCGAACTGCATTTCAAGCGTCGGCGGATCGATCTGCTGGAAAGGAAGTGCGTGCGCGTCTTCGTTGATCGCGAGCGTGTCGCCGATATCGACGTCTTCAAATCCGGCGAGACCGATGATGTTGCCGGCGCTGGCGGATTCGACTTCGCGCTGACCGAGGCCGGTGAATTCGAAAACCTTGCTGATCTTGGTGCGGACTTTTTTGCCGCCCTCGGCGTGGCGCACGACATAGATCGGGTCGCCGACGCGGACGGTGCCGCCGAGGATTTTGCCGACGGCGATACGGCCGACGTAGTCGGACCAATCGATGTTCGACACGAGCATGTGGAACGGATCGTCGGGCTTGGCGAAAGGGGGTGGGACGTGGTCGATGATGGTCTGGAAGAGGGGAGTCATGTCCTTCTTCTCATCGCCGAGCTTGTACATCATATAGCCATCGCGGCCGGAGCCGTAAACGACGGGCGCGTCGAACTGTTCCTCGGTCGCGTTGAGTTCCATGAGGAGCTCGAGGACTTTGTCGTACATCTTGACCGGGTCGGCGTTGTCGCGGTCGATTTTGTTGATGACGATGACGACCTTCAGGCCGTGCGCGAGGGCCTTTCGGAGGACGAAGCGGGTCTGGGCCTGGGGGCCATCGTACGCGTCGATGACGAGGAGCACGCCGTCCACCATGCGGAGGGCGCGTTCGACTTCGCCGCCGAAGTCGGCGTGACCGGGCGTGTCGAGGATGTTGACGATTTTACCCTGCCAGTGAACGGACGTGTTCTTGGCCTTAATCGTGATGCCTTTCTCACGTTCGAGGTCCATGGAGTCCATGGCGCGCTCTTCGATGTGCTGGTTGGCGCGATAGACGCCACCTTCCTTGAGGAGCTGGTCGACCAGTGTGGTTTTACCATGGTCGACGTGGGCAATGATGGCGATGTTTCGGATGTTCTGATTCATGGAGCAGATGGCATTGGGAAGAGCGGAAAAGGTTCAAACGTGCGGCTGGGCCTTGGGCTTGGCAAGGCCGAAGGCGGCGTCCTGTGCGACCGGCGATCGTGCTCGTGCAAGCGCTTCGACGTGAACCACCCTCGCGGAACGCGGGCTTGCGTCGGGCCGGGTGCGGCGGCGTTTTGGGGAGTTTGTTTTCCGTCATGTCGCCGCGCGAACTGCCCATCTACGAACTCGAAAATGCCGTCATCGCCAGTCTGCGCGCGCAGGGCCGGTTGATCGTACAGGCGCCGACTGGCTCGGGGAAATCGACCCAGATCCCGCAGATGCTGTTCAACCACGGGCTGCTCGGCGAAGCGGGCGAAGTGGTGGTGTTGCAACCGCGTCGTCTGGCGGCGCGCATGCTGGCGAAACGCGTGGCGGAGGAGGCCGGCACGCGGCTCGGCGATGGAGTGGGTTATCAAATACGCCTCGAATCGCGGGTGAGCGAAAAGACGCGGATTCGTTTTGTGACCGAAGGGATTTTGCTCCGGCAGATGTCGTTCGACGCGACGTTGCGCGGAGTGAGTGCGATCGTGTTCGACGAGTTTCACGAGCGGCATCTTTACGGCGACATCTCGCTGGCGCGGGCGCTGCAGATTCAGCAAACCACGCGGCCCGATCTGAAAATCGTGGTGATGTCGGCGACGCTGGATGCGGGCGTGTTGAAAAACTATCTCGCGCCGTGCGAAGTGCTGGTGTCGCAGGGCAGGAGTTTTCCCGTGGCGATCGAGTATCTGCCGAAAGCGGTGAACTTCGATCAGGAGCCGGTGTGGGACGTGGCGGCGCGCGAGTGCATGCGCGTCGCGTCGCGCACGACGGGTGACATGCTGGTGTTCATGCCGGGCGCGTACGAAATCTCGCGCACGGTGCAGGCGATCCAAGGCGAGCGCGCGTTGCGGGATTTTATTTGTTTTCCACTGCACGGTGAGTTGCCGCCCGAGCAACAGGATCGCGCCGTGGCGAAATACGAGGCGCGCAAAATCATCGTCTCGACCAATGTCGCGGAAACCTCGCTCACGATCGACGGCGTGACCGTGGTGATTGATGGCGGCCTGGCGCGCGTGGCGCGTTTCGACCCGAACCGCGGCATCAACACGCTGCTGGTGGAAAAAATCTCGGTCGCGAGCGCCGATCAACGCGCGGGTCGCGCGGGTCGCACGGCACCGGGTGTGTGCGTGCGGCTGTGGACGGAGCGGGAGCATGGCGGCCGGGCGTTGCAGGAATTGCCTGAAGTGAAACGACTCGATCTCGCGGAGGTCGTGCTGACGCTGAAGGCGAGCGGCATCGACGATGTCGGTGCGTTTCCGTGGTTGGAAAAACCGGACGCGAAAGGACTCGAACGCGCGGAGATGCTTTTGTCTGACCTTGGTGCGATCCACGCGGCGGCGCCGCAGACGGGGCAAATCGCAAACGCCAAAACGCCAAACGCCAAAGAGGACAGCCCAGGTTCCAAGGGCCAGGGGGCAAGCGACAAGGTGTCGGCAGGAGTCGCTTCTACAAGGATCACCGAAGTCGGGCGGAAGATGCTACGGTTTCCGGTGCATCCGCGGTATGCGCGCATGTTGCTCGAGGCCGATCAACGCGGCTGTGTGCGGCCGGTCGCGCTCATGGCGGCGCTGACGCAAGGGCGGAGCTTTTTGATACGCGGAGTGCCGAAGGAGGTGGAGAACGCGCGCGAGGATGTGCTCGGCGAGGAGCACGAGTCGGACTTTTTCCTGTTGATGCGCGCGTGGCGTTACGCGGATCAGACCAGCTACTCGATCGATGCGTGTCGTCGGTTGGGAATTCATGCGCAAGGCGCGCGGGCGGTCGGACCGTTGTTCGCGCAGTTTCTCGAGATCGCGGAGAAGGAAGGACTCGATGTGAGTGAGCGGCGTGTGGATGGCGCCGATGTGCGCAAGTGCGTGCTCGCCGGCTTCTCGGATCAACTGGCGAAACGCCTCGATCGCGGCACGCTGCGCTGCGAACTCGTGCATAAACGCAAAGGCATGCTCGCACGCGAAAGTGCGATGCAGGAAGCGACGCTGCTCGTCGCGGCGGAAGTCAGCGAGATCGGCGGGCGTAGTGGAGAAGTGAATACATTGCTCAGCCTTGCTACGGCGGTGGAGGAAGCGTGGTTGAAAGAACTTTTTCCGGCGGATTACGAGAATGCGACCGCGGTCGTGTACGATGAAGCGGCCAAGCGCGTGATCGCGCGGCGCGAACGGCGGTTTCGCGATCTGGTGCTAGAGGCGAAGGCGAGTGCGGACGATGTGCCGCTGGATGCCGCGGCGGCGATTCTGACGCAGCTGGTTTTGTCCGGAAAATTGAAACTCGAAGCGTGGGATGAGTCGGTCGAGCAGTGGATCGTGCGCGTGAACCGGCTGGCAGAGTGGTTTCCCGAACTGGAGGTAAATCCGATCACGGATGCCGATCGCGCGACGCTGATCGAGCAAATCTGCTATGGCGAACTCGGTTACAAAGACATCCGCGACAAGCCGGTGATGCCGGTGCTGCGCGACTGGCTGACCGCGGAACAGCTCGCCGTGATCGACGAGTATCTGCCGGAGCGGCTGGTGATGGCCAACGGACGCCGCTCGCGCATCGCCTACGCCAAGGAAGGCCCGCCTGTATTGTCAGCGCGGATACAGGAGCTTTATGGCGTCGAAGGGAAATTCACGCTCGGGCATGGCCGCGTGCCGGTGAAGATCGAAGTGCTCGCGCCGAATCAGCGTCCGATCCAGGTGACGGACGATCTTTCGAATTTCTGGCGCGAACAGTATCCGAAGGTGAAAGCCGAGTTGTCGCGGCGTTATCCGCGTCACGAGTGGCGGTGAGTTTCCGGAGGGTTGATCACGAAAGGGTTTCGGCCAACGGGCCGAAACGTGGGTTTGAACCTCCGGCTGATCGCTTGCGGTGACCGTTCTGAGAGGCGCGCTGATCGCGCGCCGGGAATGAGAATAAAAAAAACCGCGGGCCTTGGCGGGCGTCGCGGTTTGGATGAGAGGAAGCGCGGAGGCCGCGCTGTCTAACAACGCGCCGGGACGGCGCGTTCCACCTCGGAGCGTTCCGTCTTCAGATCGCTTTGAGCTTGGCGCCGGCGGCGAGGAGTTTTTCGCGCATCGTGTTTGGGTCCTGCGCTTTTTCCACGGCTTCGTCGGCGGTGATGAGCTCGCGGTTGTAGAGGCTCTGCAGGTGGGCATCCATCGTGATCATGCCGAGGTTTGCGCCGGTCTGAATGTCGGAGGTGATGCGGAAGGTCTTGTTTTCGCGGATGAGCGAGGCGATCGAGGTCGTGGCGAGCATGATCTCGAACGCGGCGACGCGGCCGCCGCCGATTTTTTTGCACAGCACTTGGGAGATGACCGCCTGCACGGACGACGCGAGCTGCGTGCGGATCATTTCCTTCATGTTGGCCGGAAAGGCATCGACGATGCGGTCGATGGTTTTGGCGGCGCTGTTGGTGTGAAGCGTTCCGAAAACCAAGTGGCCGGTTTCGGCGGCGGAGATGGCGGCTTCGATGGTTTCGAGGTCGCGCATTTCGCCGACGAGGATGATGTCGGGGTCCTGGCGCAGCGCGCGACGGATGGCTTCGGAGAAACTGGGGACGTCCACGCCGATCTCGCGCTGTGTGACGATGCAGCGTTTGTGCGGGTGGTAATACTCGATCGGGTCCTCGATCGTGATGATGTGACCCTCGCGGTGCTCGTTGATGTAGTTGATCATCGACGCGAGCGTGGTCGATTTGCCGGAGCCGGTGGGGCCGGTGACGAGGATGAGGCCGCGGGGGAGATAAAGAAGCTGTTTGACCTTGTCGGGCAGCCCGATGTCGCGGAGGCCGAACATGCGGTTGGGAATTTGCCGGAGGACGAGCCCGTAGTTGCCCTTCGACTTGAGGATGCTCACGCGGAAGCGGGCCTTGTCGAGGTAGGCGAAGCCGAAGTCGGCGCCGCCATTGAGCTTCACGCTTTGCTGGTGGATGTCGGGCGTGATCGAGAGCATGAGCTTCTCGGTGTCGATCGGGGTGAGGTCGGGGCCCTCGATCGGAACCATCGAACCGCCGATGCGAAGGGTGGGCGGCTGGCCCACCTGGCAGTGGAGGTCGGAGGCATTTTGCTCCACCACCAGTTCCAGCAGATCATTCATTTCGTAGCTCATGGGAGTGACTGTAGGTTATCGGCTTAAAAAGCGGACAGACCCTGATTTGGCGATGAACGTCTCGCGAAACGGCGGGGATTTACGCGGGATTTACCCCGGCGCGTGCGGATCGACGCGTGAGGAACTCGGAATTAACCGCGGAGGCGCGGAGAACGCGGAGGAGCAGCCTCGTTTTTTAAGTAACAAAAAGCCGCGCGGATCGGCGCGGCTTTTGAAGAAGGAGAGGACGCGTAGAGCGCTGGCTCAGCGATTGAGCGACATGAGGAACTCGGCGTTGGTCTTCGTCTTTTTGAGACGATTGATGAGCATCTCCATCGCTTCGACTGGCGGGATGCCTTGCATCGCGCGGCGCAGGCCGTGGATGCGGAGGATTTCGTCGGGGTGATAGATGAGCTCTTCTTTGCGGGTGCCGGAGCGGTCGCCGTTGATCGCGGGGAAGATACGTTTGTCCACGAGACCGCGGTCGAGATGGAGCTCCATGTTGCCGGTGCCCTTGAACTCTTCGAAGATCACTTCGTCCATGCGGCTGCCGGTGTCGATGAGTGCGGTCGCCATGATGGTGAGCGAGCCGCCGCCCTCGATGTTGCGCGCGGCGCCGAAGAAACGCTTCGGGCGCTGGAGCGCGGTGGCTTCCATACCGCCCGACATGATCTTGCCGGAGTTGGAGGCGAGGGCGTTGTATGCGCGGGCGAGACGTGTGATCGAGTCGAGGAGGATGACAACGTGTTCGCCCTGCTCGACGAGACGTCGGGCTTTTTCGCCGACCATCTCGGCGCAGTGCACGTGGCTCTCCGGCGATTCGTCGAACGTGGAGCTGACGACCTCGCCTTTCGTGTGACGCTTGAAATCGGTCACTTCCTCGGGGCGTTCATCGATGAGCAAGAGGATGAGTTTTGCCTCGGGGAAATTGTTCGAAATGGAGTTCGCCATGTTTTGCAGCAACACGGTTTTCCCGGTGCGCGGTGGCGCCACGATGAGGCCGCGCTGGCCAAAGCCGATGGGCGTGAGGATATCCACCGTACGCATCGAGACGTCCTTATGAATCTCGGGCGCTTCGAGCAGGATGCGCTTGAGCGGATAATACGGGATGAGCTCCTCGAACGGGGTGATCTTGGAAATCTCCTCCGGATCTCGCCCCATCACGTTGACGATGCGGACGACGGACGGGCAGCGCTCGTTTTCGCGCGGGGCTTCGACTTGAACCTCGACCTCGTGACCGCGTTTGAGACCGAGCTGTTTGATCAACGATTCCGGCAAGTATGAATCTTCCGGATACACGCGGTAGTTGAGTTTTGGATGCACGATGAAACCGTGTCCCTTGTCGGTGAGATCGATGTAACCGCGGTCAAGAATCGGGCGCTTCGCCTCCGCGGCGAACTTGAAGATCGCCGCGAGCAGTTGCTTGCGGTTGGGCGCGCCCTCGAAGGTCACGCCGAGGCGGCGGGCCTCCGCGGTGAGCTCGTGCAAGGTGAGCGTGTAGAGCTGATCCACGTAGAGCGCATCGCCTCCGCCTGAAGCGATCTCCGTCGCGGTCGCGGCGAGCGCGGTGAGGTCGGCAAAACGCGCGGGATCGGGCATGTCGCCGAGGACGGGCGCCAGATTGGGCGGCGGCGGCTGTTGCGGATGTTTCGCAGGGCGTTCGTGCGGCTGCCAGTTGCCACCATTGCCGCCGTGTTTGCCGCGGTTGCGCTTGCCGCGCTTGTCGCGTTTCCAGAAAGGCTCGTTGGGATTTCCGCCGCCTTGGCGGTGACCCTGCCCGTGTTGTTCGCCACCTTTATGGGGTGGGCGGCCGGTGGATTCCTCACTGGCGTTCTCGGTGGAAGCAGGCGCTGCCGATGCGGCGTCGCTGGAAGGCGCTTCGGTCGGCCGGGCGTTTTCGGAGGGATTGGCGGCGGGTGCGGCTTCTGCAGGCGCTTCCGGCGCTTTCTCGCGGCGGGGTTTAAACACTTCGCGCGGAGCTTCCGGCTGGGGTTCTGGCTGCCGTTGGACAGGCTCGCGAGGCTCGACCGCACGTTCTGGAGCGGGCGCGGGAGCCGGTTCGAAAGGCAGTTCGGGAGCGGCGTCTTCCTTGGCGGCAGACCGCGATTTCGATGTGGCCTTCGTGGTCTTTTTGGCCCGCGGGGCGCGGGGAGTTGTGGAGGCCGCGCGGGTCTTTTTCTTGGGCGCGGCGGCGCCTTCGGATTGAGGGGCGGCTGTGTCGCCGTCGGAAGGGGAGTCTGCCATAAAAATATGCGTTGAAAGAAAGGGACAAGGAGGCTCGCGGCGGTGCGAACCAAGGCCGGCCAAAGGCGGACGCTCAGCGATTATTCCCAAGGCGGGCGGCCAGATACACGACCTGATCGCGCAGGAAGTGAAGGGAGCCGTCGTTGGACAGCACGAAGTCAGCTAACTCTGTTTTTTTAGCCAAGGGCAATTGCTTGGAAATCCGGGCCTCGGCGAGCGTTTGGGAGAGACCGCGCTCTTGCAGCCGGGCGTATTGACGCGCCGAGGTTGTGGTTACGCAGACGATGAAATCAAACCAATTTTCCAATCGCTTCTCATGGAGCAGAGGGACCTCGATGAGCAGGGGGCGTTCCGAGACCGCGCTGATTTCCCTCTCCCAGTACGCATAGAGGCGCGGATGGATTTCGCCCTCCCATTTTCGCAGCAACTCGGGTTCGGAAAACGCCGCACGCGCGAGCGCGGCACGATCGATGCGACCGGTGGGCGCGAGGACGTCGCGACCGAAAAGGGTCACGGCGAGCGATTCCACTTCAGGGGCGGTGAGGATGCGATCACGGATGACTTCGTCGGAATCCAGGCGCGCGAAGCCCCGTTCTTCAAAGAGGCGGGCGGCGGTGGACTTGCCGCAGCCCATGCCGCCGGTGAGGCCGATGGTCATGCGTTTTCGCGGGTGCACAGAGAGGGAAACCACGGAGATTGGGCTTGCCGGTTTTTCCTGCAAATAATTAGTCACACGGGGCTCAGGAATCTCGCTGACGGTCCGAAAATCGGCGCGGGTCTTGCATCCATCCACGCCATGTTTCAACCGCTTGATACGAAACGCGCTTTCAAAGTGGCCGACGCCACCCTCGCGGTGTTTCGCCGGATGTATCCGCGGGTCGAGCCCGGTTTGTTTGTGCGTGTGTTTGCCGATGTGGAGTCGATGTTTGCCGGGCGCTATCTCGATTATCAACCGATCGACACGCCGTATCATGACCTCGAGCACACATTGCAGGTCACGTTCTGTTTTGTGGAGATCATGGAGGGGCGTCACATCGCGGGCATCGAGCCGCGCATGGACGCCCGCCAGTTCGAACTCGGGATCGCCGCGGCGTTGTTGCACGACACGGGTTATCTGAAACTTCGTTCCGATCAGACCGGTACGGGCGCGAAATACACCTTCACGCATGTGCTCCGCAGTTGCGCGGTCGCGTCGTCGTATCTGCCGACCGTCGGCGTCTCGCTCGACGAGCTCGACGGCGTGCTCGGTGCGATCCGCTGCACGAATCCCACGACCAATATCCGCCGGCTGCATTTTCAAAATCCCGTCGAGGGCATCGTGGGCTGCGCGGTGGCGACCGCGGATTATCTCGGGCAGATGTCGGCCGCCAATTATCTCGGTGCGCTGCCGAAACTCTTCGCCGAGTTCGAGGAGTCGGACAACTTCGCCGGTGTGACGGCGGACCAGCGATTGTATCGCTCGGTGGACGAGCTGACCGCAAAAACGCCGAACTTCTGGCGGACTTCCGTCCTGCCGAAACTCGATAACGAGCTCCTCGGGTTGTATCGGTTTCTCGCGCGACCTTATCCGCACGGGCGCAATCGCTACATCGATGCGGTGAATCAAAACATCGCCGCCATCGAAGCCGCGGTGGCGGGGCGCTGATGACGCGAAGATCAGCGCGCAGGATTCGCGAAAATCTCCGCGAGAAGCGCCTTGGCGGCATCCGACGAGCGACCTCGCTGCCAGGCGACGAATAAATCCCAACGAAGTGCGGCGGGCTTTAATGGACGCAGGACCACACCGGGTGTTTTCCCATCGGTCGCGTATTCAGGAATCAATGACACCGCACCCTCGGTCACCACGAGCGAGAGTCCGTGGCTGAGGCTGTGGGCATCTTCGAGAAAGCGGGCGCGGAAGCCGGCTTTGCGGCATGTCTGCGCGATCCAGCGATTATAGCCGGGCATGTCCTGCTCTTCGGCGCCGATGAAAGATTCGGCGCGCAGATCGCGTAGTGTGAGGGTAGGCGAGGCCGCGAGGGGATTTCCGTCGGACAGCGCGACGAACATCGGAAACGATGCAAGTCGCCGCACATAAAATTCCTTGTCGGGCAATGCGGCGACCAATCCTAAGAGCGCGATATCGATTTCGCCGCGACGCAGTCCGGCGATCTGCTCGCCGGGGGAGAGATCGAGCAATTTCACTTTTACTTCAGGATGACTGCGACGCAGCGCCGCGAGAGCCGCATGCAGATAGCGATGAGCCGCGGAGGCGATGTAGCCGATGCGCAGCTCAGCGCTCTGGCCGCGCGCGAGCTTGCGGGCTTCACCGAGCGCGGCGTCGAACTTCGCGAGTACCGGAAACATGCGTTCGCGCAGCACGTGCCCGGTTGCCGTGAGAGCGACGCCGCTGGTGCTGCGCTCGAAGAGCGGACCGCCGACTTCGTGTTCCAATGAGCGTAACTGACGGGTGAGCGTGGACTGCGAAACCTGACGACGCTCCGCGGCACGGTTGAGGCTGCCCGCATCGACGATTTCGAAGAAAGTCCGGAGAAGTTCGATGTTCACGCGAGTCGATAGGGTATGCGCATAACGCATGACGGCAAGCCGTCCTTCGCAGTAGTGTGAACCTGCCGCCGACGATATTCTGGACACATGAAAAACGTCCTTCGTTTCCCCGGGTATCTTCGGAGCAGTGCGCTGATCGTGTCGCTCGCGACGCTCGGCACCTGGCTCTTCACCGGTGCGCACACCGGCTGGACGCAGACCCGCGTGGCCGCGCTGCAAACCGACGAGATCACCGGCATCGAGTATCCGGTTTTCCACGACGCGTTCGTGGCGGGCGTCGAGTTCCTCGCAGCCGGACTCGCGATCGGTGCCGTGCTGGCCGCGTTCGGGCTCTGGCTGGGGCGCAAACGCACGGCCGTTCAGGCCTGATTTAATCGCAACTTTTTCTCTCTCCTATGAACACAAAAACCATCCGTACCTCCCTCATCACACTCGCGGTTGTCACCGCGGGTTTCGTCACCGCTCAAGCGGCTCCGCAGAGCTTCGATTTCCAAGATCCGAAGGGCGTGAACAATGTCCGGTTCTCGCTCGATGCTCCGCTCGAATCGATCACGGGCACCGGCACGGGCATCAGCGGTTCCGTTCGTTTTGATGTCGCTGCGCCCGCCGCCACGACAGGGCGCATCGTCCTCGATGTCGCATCGCTCACCGTCGGCAATCCGATCATGACCGATCACCTGCGCGGCGAACACTGGCTCGACGCCGCTGCTCATCCGCAGATCGTTTTTGAAGCCACTCGCGCCGCAAACGTTCGCGCGGAGGGCGCGCAAGTTTCCGCTGATGTCACGGGCAAGCTCACCGTGAAAGGTGTGACCCGCGAAGTGACCGTGCCGGTAACTTTCACACATCTCGCCGACAAACTCGGTGCGCGTCTTGGCGATGCGAACGTGAAGGGCGATCTGCTGGTCGTGCGGGCAAATTTTGCGATCAACCGCAGCGACTTTGGCATCCAAGCCGGACAAAACGCAGACAAGGTCGCCGAGACCATCCAGCTGTCGCTGAGCATCGCCGGCGCCGCGCCTCGCAGTTAAACTCTCCGCGGTGCGACGGCCGGGATTTTTCACCCGGTCGTCGCGTCCGCGCCATTTTCGGTTAGAATCTCAACCGCTTCCTTTCCCTCATGAATGCTTTTCCCCGTGGTTTGCATCACGTCACCGCGATCGCCAGCGATCCTCAGCAAAACATCGATTTTTATGCGGGGCTGCTCGGCCTCCGTTTGGTCAAACGCACGGTGAACTTCGACGATCCCACCGCGTATCATCTTTATTATGGAGATGCGCAGGGATCGCCCGGCAGCATCGTCACGTTTTTCTACTGGCCGCATGCAGGACATAAAGGTCGCGTGGGTACCGGGCAGCTGCGCCGGCTTAGTTTTTCGGCGCCGGCTGCATCGCTCGATTTTTGGAACGAACGTCTGCGGCGTCACGGCGTGACGGTGGCGCGCGCGCATCGTTTCGATGAAGACGTACTCGCGTTCGCCGACCCCGATGGCATCGCGATCGAGATCGTCGGCGCGGTTGATGATAAACGTGGCGCCTGGACGGGTTCGGGCATCGCCGAGGAACACGCGTTGCGCGGATTGCACGCGGCGGAAGTGCTCGTGCATGAACGCGGTGTTACCGAGCGATTGCTGGAACGCGAGATGGGTTTCCGTCTCGTGAAGCGTTCTGACGCCCGCGCGCGTTTCGAGTCGGGCGAAGGTGGCCCCGGCACGTATGTCGATGTGGTCGGAGACCCGCAGGCGCCCACGGGATTGGGCGGCGTGGGCACGATTCATCATGTGGCCTTTCGCGTGACTGACGATGCGAGCGAACGTGAGATGCAGCTGCGGCTCAACGCCGCGGGATACACGGTCTCGGCCGTGCGCGACCGCAATTATTTTCGCTCCATCTATTATCGCGAACGCGGTGGTGTGTTGTTCGAAATTGCGACGGATGTTCCCGGCTTCGCGATCGATGAATCTGCTGAGTCGCTCGGCACGACGTTGCGGTTGCCGTCGCCGTTCGAAGACATGCGCGGTGAAATCGAGCGTGCGCTGCCCGCGCTGAACGCGCCGAAAGTTTTCAGCTGAATCGCGTCTGCTGAAGAGCAGCGCGCGGCATTTTGCCGTCCCGCGACCCACGGTCCGTGGGTTCACTCCATCAATTCAATCCTCCCAACTCATGAGCGTTAAAGTTAAAGTCATTTTCCACAGTCTCTACTGTCCTGAGCGATTAATTCGTGAGCAAAGTGCCCCGACCTTGCCGAGGATGAGAT
>CAZNJG010000024.1:0-64515 GCA_964573305.1 uncultured Opitutaceae bacterium | reverse complement strand
CCGAGCTCGACACCATCTCGCCGCGCCGCATCTCGCTGCCGCACGGACTGGTCGGCTTCGAAGATTACAAAAGCTTCGAGTTGCTCGGCGTGCCCGACCAGTTTCCTTTCCTGTGGATGCGACTCCACGGTCCCGACACTTTCGATTTTGTGGTCATCGAGCCCGGTGGCATCATCCCCGATTACGAACTCGAGATTTTCGACGAAGACGCGCTTCACCTCGGCCTCACCGATCCTGCGGATGCCCTCGTGATCAATATCGTGACCGTCCGCCACGGCGCCAATGCCAGCGCGACCGTCAACCTCGCGGGCCCCGTCATCATCAATCGCCGCACCGGCACCGCCCGCCAGTGCATCCTCTCCAATTACGCGCGTTACAGCGCTCATCATCCGCTCGTCGCCAGCCAGGCCGAAACGGAAAACTAACCCGCCATGCTCGTCCTCACACGCAGAGTTAACGAGTCGATCGTCATCGGCGGGAACATCGAAATTAAGATCACCCGCATCGACGGCGACCTCGTCAAAATCGGCATCGACGCACCGCGCGAGGTGCAGATTTTTCGCAAGGAAGTCATGACGGAAATCGCCGCGACCAATCAGGCCGCCGCGCTCAAGGCCGGAGGTGCGCTCCCCGCGGGCCTGCCGAAGCTCGCCCGTCAGCCGAAACCCGCTGTGCCGCCGTCGCCGCCCGCCGCCCCATGAGCGTCACCGTCCAGACCCAGCTTGCCCGCGACGCCGATTTCCTCGGCCGCACCCGCGAGTTGCTCAGCCGCTCCATCGCGCGCCTCAGCTCGGCCAAACGCCTCGTCTCCGCCTCCGACGACCCCGCCGGCAACTCCCTCGCTGAAAAACTCTCGGCGCAAAAGCTGCGCCTCGCCGCCGCCAGCAACAACGTCCAGAACTCCGTCTCCTACGTGCAATCGGCGGATGGTTTCCTGAACGGCATCGGCAATCTCCTCAACCGCATGTCGGAGCTCGCGGTCCTCGCCGGGGATCCGATGAAAAACGCGGGCGACATCGAACTCTACCAGCTCGAGTTTCAACAGCTCCAAACCCAGATCCGCAACACCGTCGGCGGATCCACCACCGAGATCGGCGGCACCCAGGATATCCCGCGCCCGATGGGCAGCTTCAACGGACGCGAAGTCTTCGGCGCCAATCCCGAAGGCACGCTCGTCGCCACCGGCCAGGCTTCGACCCAGCGGCTCATCATCCCGCAGACCAATCTGCGCGAAGGTCCCACGCTCGCGATCTTCCGCCAGGATGGCGCGGGCGCCTTTGAACTTTCCGCCACCGATCCCGCTGCGATCGACACGATCATCCAGTCACTCGCCCAGATCGCCGATCACCGCGCCACGCTCGGCGGCGTCGGCAGCCGTCTCGAACTCATCGGCAAGGGCATCGCCACGGAGCGTGAGAATCTCACCAGCGCGATTTCCAAGATCACCGATGTGGACGTCGCCACCGAATCCACCCGCATCGCGCGACTCGGCATGCTCAACGAGACTGCCACCGCCATGCTCACGCAGGGCTCCAAGTCGGAGCAATCCGTCCTCCGCCTTCTCGTGTGAGGTTTGCGCGTCCGCTTAGGGCAATGTGCCGCCCGTCACGGGGTCGGCTTTCTGCGCAGCATTCGTGAACTCGAAACGCTGCTTAAACTCCTCCGTCGCCTGACGACGTGCCTCACGCGGATCTGTCACGCCGGCCTGCGTCAGCTCCGTGATCCGTTTGGCGATCCAGCGCTGTTTGAACGCATTCTCCACCTCTGTCGCCATCGCCGGGTTTGGCTTGGGTTTGCTCGAACAACCAACGCCGAGGACCAACGCGGAAAGGACACAGAAAAAGCTGAAGCGGTTCATGAGGATTTTTGACCTAAAACTTACTGTTGTGTGCCTGTCAAAGAGACGAATGGAAGATAGGAAAAAAAAGCGGCCCACGCCGCCCTGAGCCGACGCCTCCATTTATCGAAAAACGACACCCCGAAGCCCTTTCATGAGCAACGAATCCCAGACGCCTTCTTTGCGCCTCAAGCCCCGCCTTCGGCAGGATCCTGCAGCCGACACCCCCGCTCCGGCATCGCCCGCGCCCACGGAGCAACCCGCCGCGCCCATCATTCCCGCCACGCCCGCCCAAGCCGCGTCTCCATCGGCCCAGTCCATGTCCGCGCCTGCGCCGCTGCCCGCGTCGATGCCTTCACCGCTTCCTCCGGAACGCGTCCCCGCGCCACTCCCTGCGCAGTCTTCGCCGCCGCCCGCCGAGGATCCTGGCAAATTTAAACTGCGCCCGCGCATCAAGGTCCCTGTCGGTCAGTCGTCCGCGTCCGCGGCCACGCCGGCGCCTGCCGGGAACGCGGCTCCGGCTGCCGTCCCCACGCCCGCTGCTCCCGCGACCACTCCACCGACGGAGCCGACCGTTGTATCCAACGGATCGATACCGATTCCCCGTCCGGCGATGCCCGCCGCCGCCCCGGTCGAGCCCGCCTTTCCCAAGCCCACCACACCCGTCTCCGGCCGGCCCAATATGCCGATCGCGCCCCTGCCTTCGACGGCTCCCGCCCCGGCGTTCCCGGCCAAGCTGCGCAAGCCCGTGCCGCCTGCGCGCGAACCGGCCGCTCATGCGGGCCGCAATGGACTGAAGCTGCTTCTCGCCTTGTTGTTTGTCGCCACCGGCCTGTTTGCCGTGCTGGCGTACAATTATTGGTTCGCGGAACCGGACGCCCCGGCTCCGGTTGTTCGGAAAACCGAAACCGCTCCCGCGGAAGCGCCCGCTGCACCTGAGCAAAAGGATCCGGCGCCCGCAGTCCCCGACGCACAGGCTTCCGACGCCGGCAAAGCGCTCGCGCAGGTCAAGGCCACCGTCGCCGCGCACGATGCCGCTCACACTGCTCCGGTCGATGACCTGCTGGCGCCCGAAGCTCCTGCCGTCGCCGCATCGACGGATGTATCCAAAACATCAATACCCGCGCCCGTTTCAGCCCCGGCGACATCCGCCGTCGAAGAACCGGCGCCGGTTGTTGCCGATGTTCCGGCCACCTCGGTGCCGGCTCCTGCGCCTGCGGAAACCGTCCGTCCCGATCCGACACCTGCGTTCCGGAGTTTTGTCGCGAGCATGAAGATTGCCGGCGTATTTCAGGGCGATAACGCCCGCGCCATGATCAACGGCAAAATGTACCGGCTGGGTGAAACCGTGGATCCCAAGCTGGGCATCGTTTTCCGCCGCCTCGAGCCCGCCGACAAACGCATTGTCTTCGAAGACAACCGCGGCGCGCTGATGTCGCGGCGTTACTGAGCTCGCGCGCGATTTCCCGTGCGTTGCTTCACCACACATCCACCGGCCCTTTGGGCACGGGGATGGCGTCGCGTTCGAGCGAATCCGGATCGTCCGGATCGCGCATGAACGAGGCGATCATCGGATCGGGCTGATATTTCGGCAGCAGCTCGCCGCGCTCGTCGCAGAACTGCTGACGCCATGCCACATACTCGGCGATCGCCGCTTCAAAGTCAGCGCGCGAAGAGATGGCGAGGATCGCGCGCTTGAACGGTTTCGCCGGACCAAAACGTTTCGCGTACCAAGGCGCCACGCGTCGGAAAAATTTCGCGCCATCCGCTTCGCCGTAAAACTCGACATAGCGATCGAAATGCCGGCGCAACACGCGCAGACGTTCGGCGAAATCGGGCTCGGGCAGCAGTTCGCCAGTGCGCAGCAGAGGCTCCGTGCGACGGAAAATCCAGGGATCATAGAATGCGCCGCGCCCGATGCTCACGCCGGCGCAGCCCGTTTCCTCGATCATCGTTTTTGCCGCCTCGGGCGTGGTCACGTCGCCGTTGCCGATGACGGGAATGGCTTTCACTGCTTCGACGACGGCGCGGATTCCCGCGAGATTCACGCGGCCGGAAAATCCCTGCGCGCGTGTGCGGCCATGCACAAAAATCGCGGCCACGCCCACGTCTTCGAGCACACGTGAGAGGTCGGGCGCGGTGATGTTCTCATCGTCCCATCCGAGACGCATCTTCGCGGTTACGGGAATCTTCACGGCCTCGATCATGCCGCGAACCAGCGCCGCAGTTTTATCGAGCTCGGTCATCATTGCGGAACCGCCGCCGATCTTGACGACCTTCTTCACGGGGCAGCCCATGTTGATGTCGATCGAAGCGGCGCCGAGATCTTCGCAAATCTTCGCCGCATCGCGCATCTCTTCCGCCACTGCGCCGAAAAGCTGGATCGCCAGCGGCTGATCCTCGGCGCACGAGGCGACGAGTCTGAGTGCGGTGCGGTTGCGCTCGATGAGCGAGCGCGCGTTGACGAGATCCGTCGTAGCCCAGCCGAGCCCGCCGAGTTCGCGCACGGTGAGACGCATGGGCAGGTTGGTGTATCCAGCCAGTGGAGACAGAAAAAGCGGCGACGAAAGCTCGATGGACCCGATGCGCATGAAAAGAGACGTGAGACGAAGCGAAAGAAACGGCCGGAGCTAAAACAAAATGAGACGCAAAGTGAACCGAAACGGTGAACCGAATCGAAGCGCGAAAACGCCGCCCGACCCCAGACCGCGAATCACGTCCGAGACGATGTTACGGTGCGCTCCGCCCACCGCAGCAGTGCGCGCTCGGATCCCGCCTTCAGGGAGCTGGGGTGGTGCGTGCGGCGGTGAGGGAGTGCGGCGGCGGGGTGAGCAATTGCGAGTCGAGCATCTGGAACGGGCGGTGGATGGGGAGGATGCGCAGCGGAAGACGTGTCGTCGTATCGGCCGAGAGCGTGAGTCGTTGTTCGCTTTGCTCGAGATGATGACGTTCGGGAAGTGCGGATTCGTCGCACGTGAGGATCCATTCTCCCGGAGGAAGCCGGTCGAACGTGAAACGCCCGCGGTCGTCGGTGTAGGTGCGGCGTGGTTTTTCTCCATCGCGGCGAAGCTCGATGCGCACGCGCGCGAGCGGTGCGCCGCGACGATAGACGTTTGCTGAAGGAAGCTGCGGCTTTGTTTCAGACAAAGAAGCGATCGGCGTCGGTGCTTCCGGCGCGGTTTCGTAACACGCGAGTTCTCCATCGAGGCGCGCGCCGCGCGTGGCGAAGAGATCGAAACGCGTGCGCTGGTTGCGGGTGAGTTCGACGAAGAAAGGTCCGGGATGCGCGAGCACGACGTTGAGGCCGAGCGACGAGGGATCGACGGTGAGTTCATGACGTCCGGGTTTCACGGACGGAAAGACGAAGCGTCCGTGGCGATCAGTCGCGGCTTGGAGTTTGCCGAGACGGAGGATTATGCTGGCGAGAGGGCGCGGTCCTTCGGGCGTTTCGATCGTGATTTCTCCGGCGAGGCTCGCGGAGTCGCGGCTGTGCAACTTGGGAACAGGCAGAGGCATCGTGTAGCTGAGGAAGAGTGTGCGCTCTTGCTGACGTCCATCGGTCGATGCGACGCGAATGTTACCTTCGAGGGATGAACCGCCGCGAAACGTGTACGCGGCGCTGGCTTCCGCGGACGCCTGGTCGTGCGTCTGACGATCGCGATAACGGCTGGCGGATGCGGCGGTGCGAAGGATGAGGCCGTTGGAGAAATTCCATTGGATCGCGCCGGTTGCCATCGTCTCGCGGCGGCGCGGATCGTAGCGTCTGTCGCCGGTGCCCATGTAGAGCGAATACAGGCGTGCGGGCGAAGGCCGTGCGAGCGCGAGGAGGGAAACGTAATCGAAGGATTCGGGGGTCGTGGCGACGCGATCCATCCGGGTGCGGCCGGCTTCCGCGGTGGCGCGCAGCGTGAAACGTGCGCTCGTGGCGGTGGCGGAAAGGATCGCGGCATTTTGTTTGAATCCGGGACGGCTGGATTGAAACGGATCGCTCGTTTCGGTGAAGGCGTAGTGAAGTGCCGTGGAGAAACGTTCGGAGAGGCGGCGGTCGAGGCCGGCGGAGGCGGTGCGAGTAGTGGAGGCGGAGGACTTGCGCGGATCGCGTCCGGGATTGTGTCTGGTTTCGAGGAAGGAACCTTGCGCGAGCCACGCGGGAGCGGGTTGCCAGCTGAGTGTGCCGGATGACGACCGGAGATCGTGATAATAGCCGAAGTAGTCGGGCGACGCGTCCACGTATTCAAAATCATAATACACGCTCGCGCCGTGCCGGCCTTTCAGCCGCGCGCGCCAGGCATGACCGTCGGAGGTGTGGCGGTTGTCGCTCGCCGCGGCTTCGAGTTCCAGCGAGTTGAGGCGGCCGGGTTGAAGGAAAACCTGCACGCTCGGAAGAACGGAGCGGGCGTCCGAGAACGGACCGGTGAGCGGGCGCTCCTGAATGAGGAGATTGGAGCGGAGACGGAGCGTGCGCGTGGGATCGTATTGAAGAAACCACGCCTGCCAGCGCGATTCGGCGGGCGTGAATCGTGTCTCGAGAAAATACGCGCCGGTCGCCACCGAAGCGTGCCGGTATTCGGCTCCGGCGCCCCGGCCCCATTGCCAACGTTGAGTGAGCGGTGAAAGGCTGAAGGTGTTTTCTCCGAGCAGCAGATCGAGCGACGGACTGCGGTAACGGACGCTGTAACGTTCCTGTCCCAGGATGCGCCGGTCGTTGCCGAACTGGCCGGAGCGAAGCAGGAGATCGAGATGGCGTGTGCGCGCGGCATCGAGGAAACCGCCGCCAAAGATCTCGGCTTGAAAACCGGTGTCCTGACGGGAGCCCGCGTTGCGGCGCGCCGCCGTGGTTTTGAGAAACAAACGGAGATCGTCGGGCGACTCGTCGATGGATGTGAATCGCGGAAGAAGCCGCGTGGGCGCGGAGACGATCTGAACGGACTCGATCTGGCCGTCGTGGAAACGTGACTCGAGCAGGAACTCGTGCGGTTGTTCGCTGCGGAGTTCGTGCGGGGTGTTTGCTTCGGCGGAAACAAGCGCGGATTCGCCGGGAGCGAGTGGCAGGAAAGGCGTCGCGAGCGAGGTCGGAAATTTCAGCGAACTGCGCGCGCGCAACTGGACGTTTGCAGGATGATTGCTGCGGTTCGTGAGACGCCATGTGGCACGGATGGCATCGCCCGCGATGAGACGCTCGGGAGCGGTTTCGAGTTCGATGCGAAGCGCGGAGACGGCGGGCACGGTGAGCGTGAGCTCGGTGCGCGTGAGTTCGCGACCGGGATCGTCCTCCGGCGTGAGCAAATACAGGATGCGATAGTCCCCTGCGGCCGCGGTGATCGGCACGGGCACGGCGATCAAGCGGATGCGATTTTCAGCGTTTGCAGCGAACGGTAGATCGGCGGGCGAAAGGGCGGTCCAGCCGGGGGGAAGCACCAGCCGGTCGCGGAGCAGCGAGCCGGGCTCGGTGAGTGCGGGCGGCAGTGCGAGGGTCGCGGAGAAAACAGCACCGGGCGCGACGATGGCTGGCTGACCGCTGCGAATTTCGACGGGTGGAGCCGCGCGGAGGACGAGAGAACCAAACAAAACCAAGGTGACGCGCCTCAAGACTGACCCGCGCGGACACATGGCGGCCTAGTTTCTCCCTGGGTTTTGCGGGAGAGGCGGAAGCGCGTGCTGACCGGCGATGTTTGCGGGAGATGCAGGCGATGAACTGCCGTGAGAAATATCCTCGAGGTGAAAGCGGTATTGGGCACCGAAGAGCGCGTCGTCGGTATCCATCACGATGAGCGCGAGATATTCACCGGCGCTCAGACCGGTGAGAGAGAAACGCTGACGCAGGGAGGACCCGGGATAAATGCGCGCCTGCGCTGAGGGGAGCGTGATGACGGCGCGGCCTTCGCCATCGAACAGACGCACTTCCACGCGCGGGCGCAGCCAGCGTTCACCGGCATTGGAGAGATCGACGCGCAGGACGTGGGCATCACCGTCGCGTTCGATGGCTGGATCGGAAAGCGCAGGCGGGATCGTGGCGGTCGGTGAGCCGATTTGTGTGACGATTTGGATGCCGTAGCGAACCACGGCGCGGACGGAAATTTCGCCGGGCGCGGGCGTGCGTTCATCGAAGGAAGGTTCGACCATGAGCACACTCCAATAGGTACCACGGAGCGCGGGATCGTCGGGTGTGGTCAGCTTAAAAAGGATGGCGCGGGTTTCGCCGGGTTGGAGCTCGGGTTCGCGTTCGTCGAGTTCGATCCATGCCGCGTTCGAGCGCGCCGAGCTGCCCGGATCGCCGTAGGTCGGACCGGTGATGTCCATGCGGTAATCGGTCTGATAAATGCGTGCGCGCGCCACGGACGAACCCGAGTTGTGAAGAAGAATGTTTCCCTGCGCGGAGGCACCCGGTTGCAGCGTGAACTCGCGGGTGAGCTCGCCGCTGACAACAATATGGGCGGAGACGAGCGTGGGGAGCAGCGGGAAAAAAAGAAGCGGGAGAAAGCGCGGCGGAATCATGCGTCGGTGAGCGTGAAAACGACCTGGGTCGCGTAGCTGCCCGGGGAGTTTTGCGCGGAGAAATTTTCCAGTTGGTAACGCAGCTCGTAGAGTTGGTTGTCGAGCGGGACGGCGCTCTCGGTCAGCGGTGAATCGGTCGGGCTCAAGGTGATCGGCTCGCGCGGATCGAGGTTGTCGCCGATGCGGAGGATACGCACCTGAAGTTCGCCTGCGGAGAGCCATGTGCCCGTGTCCTGACGACGCACCCACAGCTGGCACGGTCCGCTGGAGCTGACGCGCAAGGTGAAGGTCGAAGCGAAGACCAGCGAGTTGTGGTAATTCGCGCCGGCGCCTCCTGCGAGATCGGCGAGACCGACGACGCGCGACTGGGTGCCATCGAAGACGGTGATGTTGCCGGCGGCGTGCAGCGAAAGATCCACGCCGGCACCGACCAGCGCCGCCATGAGTGCAAAGCGAAGACGCGCCATCGGAGACCGGCCGGTCGGAACAACGCGCCTCGCGGACATGGGCGGTGCGGCGGATGGGCAGAGAGACGCCGCGTTGCGGTCAGCTGCCGGCTTCGATCGTGTAGGTGACGGTAACCGTGAATCCGCCGGAGGGCGTGTTTTCGCCGAGAGTGAGTTTGTACACGAGCGGAATGCCGGAGGCGTCGTGCTCGTTGGAGGCGAGATTGCTGATGCCCGTGATGAAATCGGCGGCGGATGTGGTGACGGTTGTTTCCGTGCCGCCGGTGAAGGAGCTGGAGTGCGCACCGAGGGCGACCGTGAAAGAGGCGCCGGCCGGCAGCGTATTGCGCGAGACCGTGATCTTGCGATTGGTCTGGTTGGTGGTGATGCGCAGGACGGGACCAGCGCCGCTGTTGATGCCTGTGCCACCCTTGATCGCGCCGGCCGCAGGATCTGGCACGGTGAGGGTGGCGTTCGTAACCGAGAGGATGCTCACCGGGTCGTTGGTGACGACGACGTCGCCGGCTTGCGCATGAAGCGGGTGCGTGGCGGCGGCGAGGCTCAGTGTGACGAGAACGAAACGGAGGTGTCGGGGCAGTTTCATGTGGAGCGGGAGGTTGATTGGTTGGCGACGTGAGGACGGCGAGTCCGCCCGCCTAGTTCACTGGGCACGGTGCTGGCAAAATTCAACGCCGCGCGTGTTCGCAAAAGTGACTACGAATAACTGCGAAGGCGCGTGGCCGTAACGGCTGCTGGCGTTTTGAGATTGGCGGCGGAAGCGCGTGCTGAAAACTGCACGCCATGTCCGCCCCAACATCGCGCGCCAACATAATGGCGCTGCTCGTGACCCTGCTCGGTTGCACGCAAATGCTCGGCTACATGATGGAATCGCGCGCACTGCGCGGCATCGGTGCGGCGAGTTGTGCGGCCCCGTTTCCGAAAGTGTTTTCGGATGTGGATGGCTTGGAAACGTTCGCATCCACCTTCGAGCTGAGCTGGCGCGAACCGGATGGTTCGGCGAGATCGCTGCCGCTCACGCCCGAGCTGTATGGACAGCTCGGCGGACCATACAATCGACGCAATGTGTACGGTGCCGCGCTCGCGTATGCACCGCGCATGCCGGAGCCGCTGTGGACCTCGGTGTTTTGTTACGCGTTTAAAGCGGACGGGGTGTTGCGTCGTGAGTTTGGTGTGTCCCCGGATGCGCAAGACATCACGGTGACGATTCGCACCCGCACAAAAGGCCGCAGCGACGTCTGGCAACTCTCCCCGGCATGCGCTCAGTAAAACCGTTTTCACCCGGTCAGTTCACGCTGTTCCGGATCATCCTTGGTCTGTATTTGTTCTGGCACTACACGGTGCTGATTCCGTACGCGGGAGAACTCTTCAGCGGCGCGGGTGCGCTCGCAGATCCCTCGCTCAATCCGACGCACGGACTTTTTCCCAATCCGCTCGTGTGGTGGCCGTCGCCGGCGTTTGCGACGGGATTCATCGCGACACTCGCCGTGCTCGCGGGGTTGTTAGCGGCCGGCTGGCGGCGGCGCACGGTTTCGCTGCTGCTTTGGTTTGGATGGGCGGCGTTGTTCAATCGCAACAACCTCATCGCGAATCCCTCGCTGCCGTACATCGGCATGATCCTGCTTTTTCTCGCGATCGTGCCGGATGGCGAGCCACTGAGGTGGCGGGGAAAAACCGTGAAACCCGGCGACTGGTTTTTCCCGTTCTGGGTGTATGCCGGCGCGTGGTTTTTGATGGCGGCGGGATACACCTTTAGCGGCGTCGTCAAACTCTGGAGCCCGAGCTGGGTCGATGGCACGGCGTTTCATCACCTGATCGACAACCCGCTCGCGCGACCCGGCTGGGTGCGCGACGTGTTTCTTGTCATGCCGGCGTGGATACACGCGGCGCTGACCTGGACGATCCTCGCCGCGGAAATCCTTTTCCTGCCGCTCAGTCTGTGGCGGCGCGGACGGCTGGCCGTGTGGAGTGCGATGGTGGCGATGCATCTCGGGATCATTCTCATGGTGGACTTCGCGGACCTGAGCCTGGGCATGATCATGATCCATTTGTTCACCTTCGATCCGGAGTGGCTGCCGGCGCGTAAAGCCGGAGCCGGGCGCCAGCCGGTGCTGCTCTACGATGGCGAATGCGGCCTGTGCAACGCGGTGCTGCGCTTGATCCTGCGCGAAGATACCGGCGCGGTGCTCCGCTTTGCGCCACTGCAAGGTGAGACGGGCCAGGCGTTCTTGCGTAGTCAGAAAATGGATACAGACGACTTTGACAGCCTGGTTTTCATTCCCGACATCGATCGCGCCGATCGGGAAAACTGGCGCGAAGGTCATGATTATTTTCTGCGAACCGACGGCGTGGCCGCAGTCTTGGATACGCTCGGCGGAATCTCGCGTGTTGTCTCGTGGTTGCGCGTGCTGCCCCGGCGCGGGCGCGATGCGTTGTACAAGTTTGTCGCGCGCACACGCTATCGACTCTTTGGCGAATATCGACCGACGCCGCTTCCCGAGCCCTCGTGGGCGGAGCGGATACTGCGCTGATCAACGCGCGCCGGCATGTCACGCCGTGCGCGTCGCGCTGGCATGGCGTGTACCAACGTTATTTGATGACTTCGCGAGCCTCGGCGCAGGCCCAGCGTTTCGAGCAGCCGATGCAGGTGGGCAGCAGGTGAAGCGGAGCGAGTTTTTCGGCGCCGGGTGTGTGCACATCGCGGAAGGCGAGCATGTCGTCGAAACGATCTTCGCGCCAGTCGTCGTAACCGCAGCGAACGATCGGCTCGCGGGGATTGCGGAACGTTTTGAAGAGCATGTCCCACAGCGGCAGGTCCGCGTAGTTGTGGGTGTGGTGATTGTACTGATGATGCACGCGGTGCGATTCGGGCCGCTGGATGAGGCGGCCGAGCCAGTGCGGCGTGCGGATATTCCAGTGATAAAAATACTCCGCGATGGCGGTGAGAAACGTGTACACGGCGCCGGAGGCGGGCGAGCAGCCGAGCAATGCGTAAACGATGCCCGCGCTGATGAGTGAATTGATCGTGATCTCGACCGGGTGTTTGTAGAACGACGTGATCAACTCGATGCGGGCGGGCGAGTGGTGCAGTTGATGACACAACCGCCAGAAGAACGCGGATTCGTGCCGCCAGCGGTGCCACCAATAATAAACGAACGTGGACACAAAATACGCGACCGCACCCTGCGCGATGACGCCGCCGGTGCTTTCGCCAAAAACCGTGCGAAGCTCGAAAAGCGACCAGGCGCGCAGCCACAGATCCCACGTGACACCGGCGAGCAGGATGATCGCGACCTGGATGACATTCACGAGGACAACGCGTGGCCACCACGCGCGGACTTTGGGGAGTTGGTTGGCAGGCCAAAGCCGTTCGACGATGAAAAACCCGGCCGCGATCCCGATCAGCAGGAGGAGTAACATGCGTTGAAACGCTGCACGCTCGCGGCGTAATCGAAAAGCCGGAAGTCGTTGGAGCTACTCTTCCTGCCGTTGGGCGCTGCTGACTTCTTCCGCGGATGCCGCCGGGAAGTGTCACGTATTACGTGACACTTTTCTGAACGTATCCGTGCGGATGGCGCGTGCGGGACGGACGAAAGAGGAAGAAGCCGACGGGGACGTCGGCGCTCCCAGCAGTCAGCGGGCGGCTTCGACGGCGCGCTTCATGCGCGTGAGGGCTTCGGTGAGCGTGGCGCGGGGGCAGCCGAAATTCAGGCGGATGTTTTTGCCGCGCGGAGTGCCGAAGAACGCGCCTTCGCTCAGGCCGACGCCGTGTTTTTCGAAATGGCCGACGGGATCGGCGAGGCCGAGTGGTTCGATGTTAAACCAAGCCAGGTAGGTGGCCTCGATGGGCGCTTCGATCTTCATGCCGGGAAGTTCGCGGGCGGTGAAATCGAGGAGGAAATCGCGGTTGCCACGCAGGTACGCCAGCAGGCCTTGGCGCCAGTCTTCGCTGTCTCGATACGCGGCTTCGCAGGCGGCGAAACCGAGCGTGGTGACTTCGGCGACGATGCCGGCGGTGGCGCGAACGAAGGTCGCGCGAAGTTGCGGGTTGCTGATGATCGCGAAAGACGTGCCGAGCCCGGGGACGTTGAAGGTCTTGCTCGGCGCCATGAGCGTGACGGTGCGGCTGGCGATTTCGTCTCCGAGGAGGCCGGTCGGTGTATGCGGGATGTCGTCGAGGATGAGGTCGCAGTGGATCTCGTCGGAGCAGAGGATGAGATTATGGCGCAGGCAGAATTCGCCGATGCGCTCGAGTTCGTCGCGGCGGAAAACGCGGGCGACGGGGTTGTGCGGATTGCAGAGGAAAAACAATTTCGTGCGCGGCGTGATGGCGCGCTCCATGGCGTCCCAGTCGATTTCCCAGCGGCGGGCGGCGGAATCGAGTGCGAGCGGCACGGTGACGGACTCGCGGCCGGAGTTGCGCGGGGCTGTCATGAACGGCGGATACACGGGCGTGTTGCAGAGCACTTGTTCGCCGGGTTGCGCGAAGGCTTGGGCGGTGACGTTGAGACCGCACACGAGGCCGGGGAGCCAGACGAGCCATGACGGATCGATGGTCCAGCCGTAACGTCGCGCGAGGGCATCCACGACGGCCGAGACTTCGGATTTGGTTGGGCGCGCGTAACCGAAAATACCGTGGTCCACGCGGCGGTGGAGTGCGTCGATGATGGCGGGCGAGGAGCGAAAATCCATGTCGGCCACCCACAGCGGGAGGATGTCTTTGCCCTCGTACTTCTGCCATTTCTGGGAGTCGGTGCCGAGGCGTTGTGGGACGGTGTCGAAATCGAAGCGCATGAGGGTGGCGAAGGGCTGAAGGCGATGGGCGAGAGATGGGCGCGCAATGAAACACGGTGCTCGGGATTGGGCACGGAATTTTTTGCGAACGACGGCTTCCGGGCGGTGAGCAGGCGTGCAATTAAACAAAAACGTCCTCAAGAACGGTGCCATGAGCACACGTTTAAATTGGGGAATCATCAGCACGGGCCGGATCGCGTCGGAGTTTGCGGTGGATGTGGCGAAGTCGGAACGAAGCCGGATCGTGGCGGTGGGGAGTCGCACGCAAGAAGCGGCCGATAAGTTTGCCGCGGCTCACGGTGGCCAGATGCGCGCGCACGGATCGTATGAAGCGTTGCTGGCGGACACGGACGTGCAGGCGGTTTATATCGGGACGCCGCATCCGCAGCATCTCGAATGGGCGTTGAAGGCGATCGAGGCGGGCAAAGCCGTGCTTTGCGAAAAACCGCTTGGGATGAATCACGCCGAAGGCGAACGCATGGTGGCGGCGGCGCGCGCGAAGGGAGTGTTGTTCATGGAAGCGTTTATGTACCGCTGCACGGCGCAGACCGCGAAAGTCGTCGAGCTCGTGCGTGAAGGCGCGCTCGGGCGCGTGGGCATGGTGCAGGCGGCGTTTGGATTTGCGCGTCCGTACGATCCGGCGGGCCGGCAGTTTTCCAAGGCGCTCGGCGGAGGCGGCATCCTCGACGTGGGTTGTTATCCGGTGTCGTTTGCGCGATTGGTGGCGGGCGCGATGGAGGGGAAGCCCTTTGCCGATCCCGTGGATTTTCACGGCGTGGGCCATGTGCATCCCGAAGCGGGAACCGATATGTATGCGGCGGCCGTGGCGAAGTTCGACAATGGCATGGTCGGCGTGTTGTCCACGGGCGTGGCGCTGCGACAGGAAGTCGGCGTGCGCATCTACGGATCCGAAGGCTGGCTGCATGTGCCGTCGCCCTGGCATCCGGCGCGGCATGGTGGAGACACCACGCTGTGGTTACATCGTCAGACGGCGGCGGTGCCGGAAGCGATCGTGGTGAAATCTCCGCTTCCGCTTTACGCGGTAGAGGCGGATCTTTTTGCGAAAGCCTGGGCGGATGGAGACCGCGAGGTCGCGCAGATGTCGCTCGACGATACGCTCGGAAATCTCGCGACGCTCGACCGCTGGCTGGCGGAAGTCGGCGTGAAGTATTGAGCGGCTCGCGCGCGCTCTCGGGCAGGAGCCGCGGTTGGCATCGTGACGAAATTTCCCGGAGGGTGAGACAGCGGGAAGGACATTATTTCCCGGTCGTTGGCGGGGTGCGAAATCAAGTATCGAAAAATCAAATACTTAGTGCCGGGACGCGGCCGGCATCTCGTTAGCTATGATGGAGGCAACCGAACAGCGGTTAAAAGTCAGTCAGACGAAACAACCACCAACACACTCCAAGGAGAACCATCATGAGCATCCTACGTTACAACTATCCCAACACGCGCATTGCCCCCGCCTCCGCGAGCTTTCGCGTCAATCCATGGACGGGCCTCGAAACGCAAATCGAGCGCCTGTTCGAAGCGGCACTTAACGATGTCGTGGGCTCGCCTGCGACCCGTCGTTTCCCGGTCGATCTCTACGAGGACAAAGACAACACCTACGTCCGCGCCGAACTCCCGGGCGTCGCACGCGAAGCGATCCAGGTCGAGTACCTCGACGGGTATCTCACCCTCAGTGCGGAGCGCCGGAACCAGGAGGCGGACACGGGGCGCGAAGAAGCGGTCTCGTTCAGCCGCTCGGTGAGCGTGCCGGACAATGTGCAGGCCGATCGCGTGACCGCCACCTACGAAAACGGTGTGCTCACCGTGACGCTGCCGAAGAAGGAAGAAGCGAAGCCGCGCAAGATCAGCGTGTCGGTCAACTGACCCGTTTCGCTCCGTATTCAAAATTAAACTACACGATCACACAGGAGGAAATTACCATGTCACTCTTCACTCAATTCATCCCTTCGTTTGCACGTCCGGCGACCTCGCGTGACAGCGCCGTCGCGTCTGCGGAAAACCGCGAGCCCGGCGTCCGCCCCGCCTATCAACTCAAGGAGACCGACGATGCCTGGGGGCTCACGGTTCATCTGCCCGGTGTGGCCAAGGATGGCGTCGCCATCACCGAGGATGATGGCGTGCTGACCATTCGCGGCGATCGCGCGTGGAAACGGCCGGCGGAGTGGACCGAGCTTTATCGCGAGTCGGGCGATGTTCCGTTCGAGCTGTCGCTCGCGCATGAGCACGCGATCGATGCGGACAAGATCGTCGCGGAGCTCGCCGACGGCGTGCTGCGCGTGTCGCTCCCGAAAGCCGAGGCGCGCAAGCCGCGCCGGATCGCGGTGAACTAACTTCCGTTGCGAAATCCGCATCCGCGAGCCGCGCCTTTTTCGGGCGCGGCTTTTTTTTGCGCGTCCATTTCTTTGTGTGGACATCGGCCCGCCGGCTCGGACCATCAGGCGGAAATGGTCGAGATAAAGCACTTGTTGGAGCAGAACCGCGCATGGGCCGCCCAGATCAGCGATCAAGATCCCGAGTTTTTCCTGAAATTATCCCGGCAGCAAAAGCCGGACTATTTGTGGATCGGTTGCTCTGACAGCCGGGTGCCGGCGAACGAGCTGATCGGCCTGATGCCGGGCGAAGTGTTTGTGCATCGCAATGTGGCAAACGTCGTCGTGCACACCGATCTGAACTGCCTGTCCGCGATGCAATTTGCCGTCGATGTGTTGAAGGTGAAACACATCATTGTCTGCGGCCACTCGGGCTGCGGCGGCGTGCGCGCGGCTCTGCGCTGCGACCGCCTCGGTCTGGTGGATAACTGGATCCGGCATGTGCAGGATGTGAAGGAGCAGCATACCTGTTGCCTCCAGCGGATCCCGGAGGAAGACGAGCGGGTGAACCGCCTTTGCAAACTCAACGTGATCGAGCAGGTCGCGAATGTGTGCCAGACGACGATCGTGCGCGATGCGTGGGAGCGTGGGCAGCCGCTGACCGTTCACGGCTGGTTTTATGGATTGCACGACGGACTGCTGCGCGACCTCGGTGTCGGCGCGAGCAGTCTCGACGAGTTCAAGGCCCGCTACGTGACGGCACGCGAGGGCCTCGATTCACCGGCTTGAGCGGTGGTAGCTCAGGCCGCGTCGTGGGGCGCGACTTTCTTTTCTTTGAAGAGAATCGACGCCACGACGGAAGCGGTCAGGACGAAGGCGATGAAGCTCAGCGACTGGGTGATGCTGATCGCGTACCAGGAGTGAATGAGCATCTTGGTGCCGATGAAGGAGAGGATGATAGCGAGGCCGACGCCGAGGAAACGGAACAGGCCCATCACGCCGCTCAACGCGAAGTACATCGAGCGCAGGCCGAGGATCGCGAAGATATTTGAAGTAAACGCGATGAAGCTGCTCTTGGTGAGCGCGAGCACCGCAGGGATGGAATCGAGCGCGAAGACCACGTCGGTCGTTTCGATCACGATGAGCACGATGAAGAGCGGCGTGGCCATTTTCACGCCATTGACGTGGGTGAAGAAGCGGCCGCCATCGTAATGCGGGGATACCGGGTAGAACTTGCGGAACATCCGCACGGCCCAGTTTTTTTCGGGATCGAAGGAGTCTTCCTTTTTCGGCAGCGCCATCTTGATACCGGTGAAGATGAGGAAGACGCCGAAGATGTAGATGAGCCAGTGGAAGCGCTCGAGGAGTTCGACACCGAGGAGGATGAACACCGCACGCATGACCGCGGCGCCGACGATGCCCCAGAAGAGCACGCGATGCTGGTGGGCCGGGGCGACCTTGAAGAACGAGAAAATGACGATGAAGACGAAAACGTTGTCCACACTCAGGCACAACTCGACGAGATAACTGGCCAGCCATTGCTGGGCGTGGATCTTGCCGTGGTCCCAATAAACGAAGCCGCAAAAAGCCATCGCGAGGCTGAACCACACGGCGCACCACCCGAGCGCCTCCTTCATTTTCACTTCGCGGGCGCTTTTGTGAAACACGCCGAGGTCGAGTGCCAGCATGCACACGATGAAGATGACGAAGCCTGCCCAAGCCCAAACCGGGTAAGTATCCATAATGAAAAGGCGGGAGTCTGTTTGTGCGTGAAGCCGCTGATCAAGATTAACGCGGGTTATAACGGCGGTAAATTTTTCGAATTGGGCGCGTTGACAGATCTCCGAGCGGAGATTCAGAAGGCAGCATATGCTTTATTTGCGGCGATTCACTGCCTCGGTGCTGTTTTTCCTCGCGGCCGTCTCCCTCACGGCCCAAACGACGTCCACCCCGGCCGAGCCGGATCCCAACACGGTCGCCGCGGCCGCGGCAATCGCCAGCGGAGCGGTGGAGGAGCCGGACACGCCGGAGTTCATCGAGCACGCGGTGGATTTGTTGCTGGAGCAATTCGATGTGACGAGCAGCGAGAACACGCCGGCGCGCTACATCGCGTGCGGCGCGATCGTGTTGATCACCATCCTGCTGCGCCGCGTGGTGACCACGTTGTTGTTTGGATTTTTCCGCCGGCTTTCATCGCGCACACGCACGACCTTCGACGACAAGTTCCTCGAAGTGATCGAGCCGCCGGTGGGCATGCTGGTGATCGTGTTTGGTCTGGTCGGGGCGTTGAAGGCGCTGAAGCTCTCTCCGGCGGCGGACCACATGCTCGGCTACGCCTACACGATGGCGTTTTCGCTCTGTGTTTTCTGGCTGCTCCTGCGCGCCTTCATCGGCGTGCTGGATCATCTCGAGGCATCCGCGCGGCAAAAGAAACTCGGCGTCGCGGCCTTCATGCCGTGGATCAAGAAGTCGTTGATCGCCGTGTTCGTGGTCTTCGGCGTGTTGATGATCGCGCAAAGCCTCGGCGCCAATGTGCAGGCGTTTCTCGCCGGTCTCGGCATCGGCGGCCTGGCCTTCGCCCTCGCGGCGCAGGATACGATTGCCAACATTTTCGGTTCGGTCGTGGTCGCCGTGGACCAGCCCTTCAAGATCGGCGAAGCCGTGAAGATCGGCGCGCACGACGGCATTGTGGAGGATATCGGTCTGCGTTCCACCAAGCTGCGCACGCCGGCGAAAAATCTCGTCGTCATCCCCAACAAACTCGTGGCGGCCGAGCCCATCGTGAACAACTCACGCTTCACGCATCGTCGCGTCGAACAGGTGATCGCGCTCACCTACGATACGACGGCCGAGCAGATGGACGAAATCGTGGAGGCGATCCGGCAGATCATCCTGGCGGAAGAGGAGGATGTCCGGCCCGGCTCGGTGATGGTGTTTTTCCGCGATCTCAACGCCTCCTCGCTCGACATCTGGGTGGTGTACGAAACGAAGGATGCGGATTTCCAGAAACAGATGCGGCTGCGCCAGCGCATCAATCTCGCGATCATGCGTGCGGTCGAAGCGCGCGGTTTGCAGTTCGCATACCCGACACAGACGGTGCGGCTCGCGGGCTCGATCGCGGAGCGTCTGGTCGAGGGCGATCGCGAAGGCGGTGGCGATTCCCGCTCGCACGCGTGATTTTCAACCACGAAAAAAGCGCGGCGTTGGCCGCGCTTTCAAAACCGGAGGTGCGAAATGCCGGAGCAGTCGTGGCGTTAGTAGACGACCGTGGTCCGATAATCGAACGAGCTACCCGTGGCCGGCACGTAGATGCGAATCTCCCACGTGCCGGGGCTGGAGTAAGCGAAGTTGTAGGACACGTAAGCGGCGCCGTAGTGCGTGGAGACGCCTGATCCGACCGTCGTCCACGTGGAAGAGCCGGGTGCTTTCACCTGCGAATAGGCCGTGATGCCGGCGGTCGTGCCGACGGATCCCGCCCAATAGCCGGAGATGGTCGTTCCGACAGAAGCGCTGGTCGGGATGGGCGTGTAGAAGTGGCCGGCGGAAACCAGTTGAGGGATGAGCAACGCGGCCAGCAGGAGCCAGACGCGGGGGAGGCTGACGGGGAGTTTCAGCGACAGGGTATTCATTGTATTTGGGGGCTGCGGCCGGCGGACACCGCTGAGGGGCCAGCGGAGATAAATCCGCCGGATCATCCGCGGACGCAGCGAGTCGAGGGCGGGCGATTGTCCGGTCAATGACGCCTCCCTGCCACGCGGCCGGGGAAAACTCGTGACCGTAAAGCGGCTCAAGGCGTTTCGCGCGAAGGAAGGCGTTGAGTCGCCGGTGCGCGTTTCAGTCGAGCGTCTGGCGGTAGCGTTTGATCGCGACCGTCCAGGCCGCCGCGAGGAAGATTGCGATGGGCCACAGGTGGACCGCGCTTTCGGCGAGGCCATTCCCTTTCAGCATCACGCCGCGCACGAGCCGGAGAAAATGCGTGAGCGGCAGCGCCGAGCCGAGGGTTTGCGCCCATTCCGGCATGCCGCGAAACGGAAACATGAAACCGGAGAGCAGCAGCGAAGGCAGAAAGAAAAAGAATGCCATCTGCACCGCCTGTAGTTGATTCTTGGATACTGTGGAGAAGGTGATGCCCACGGCGAGATTGGCGGCGATGAACAGGAAGGCGGAGCCGTAGAGCAGCGCGACGCTTCCATGCATCGGCACGGCAAACAACCAGCGCGCGGCGAGCAGGATGAGGGTGATCTGGATGTAACCGACGGCGATGTACGGGAGGATTTTTCCCGCGAGCACCTCGCCCGGCCGCACGGGAGTCGCGAGCAGGTTTTCCATCGTGCCGCGTTCGCGTTCACGTGTGATGGCGAGTGCGGTGATGATCACCATCGTCATGGTGAGGACAACGCCCATGAGGCCCGGGACGATGTTGTATTGGGTGATGCCCTCGGGGTTGTACTGGCGATGGATGAGAAAATCGACCGGACCCTCGTCGGGAATGAGCGTCGCGAGCGGCCCGGGCAGATCGCGCGTGAAGAGTGATGCGAACACCGGTTGCAATGCAGCGAGCGCCGGGCCGGTGGCGGCGGGATCGGTGGCATCGGCCTCGAGCAGCACGGCGGGTTTTTCCCCGCGGAGAATGCGTCGCGTGAAATCGACGGGGATGTTGAGCACGAACTGCGTGTCGCCGAGTTGCAGCGCGCGGGCGGCTTCCGCTTCGGTGGCGGTGCCGGTCACACGAAAATAGGCGCTCTGTTGCATCGCGTGCACCAGTGAACGCGCGAACGGTCCGCCATCGGCATCGACGATCAGCGTCGGTAGATTTTTGGGGTCGGCGTTGATGGCGAAACCGAAGAGCAACAACTGCACGAGCGGGATGCCGATCATCATCGCGAACGTCGCGCGGTCGCGCTTCATCTGAACGACCTCCTTGAGCGCGATTGCCCACAAGCGGGAGAATGAAAAACGGCTCATGGGTGGAACTAGGTTGCGGAGAAACGCGGTGAGTACTGATGGCGCTTCACTTGAAGTTGTCCTCCGCGGTTCGCATCAGACTGATGAAGATGTCTTCGAGCTCAGGGTCGATCGGCCGCACGCGATGAGTGGCGGAAAGCGCGTCGAGCGTTTGTGCCGCGCGTTCGGGATCGCGCGAACTCACGTGCAGCGTGTTTCCGAATGCGATGACTTCGCCGATGCCCGGGCGATCGCGGAGGCTGCGGGAAAGAGGCCCGAGCTCAGGTCCGGTGATTTCCCACGTGGACAAACCTGCGCCCGAAACGACGTCGTCCACCGAGCCGCGCACCAGCAGGCGTCCGTAGGCGAGGTAGGCGATCTGGTGGCAGCGTTCGGCTTCATCCATGTAATGCGTGGTGACGAGCACCGTGAGTCCGTCGGCTGCGAGGTGATGAATTTCGTCCCAGAAATCGCGCCGCGCCTTGGGATCGACGCCGGCCGTGGGTTCGTCGAGCAACAGCAGGCGTGGCGAATGGATGAGACACGCGGCGAGCGCGAGACGTTGTTTCCAGCCGCCGGAAAGTTCGCCCGCGAGCTGGTGACTGCGCGACGCGAGTCCGAGACGTTCGAGACTGCGATCGACCGCGGCCCGTCGATCGGGAACGGCGTAGATGCGGGCGACGAAGTCGAGGTTTTCGCGGATGCTGAGATCGTCGTAATAACTGAACTTCTGCGTCATGTAGCCGACGTGACGTTTGATCTCGGCCTGCTGCGTCCGGACGTCGAAACCGAGGCAGGTTCCCGAGCCGGCGTCGGGCGTGAGCAGACCGCAGAGCATGCGGATGAAGGTGGTCTTGCCGCTGCCATTGGGTCCGAGGAAACCGAAGATCTCGCCGCGCCTCACCTGAAGGGCGAGCCCATCGACGACGGTTTTTTCACCGAAACGTTTGGTGATGCCGGAGACATCGATGACGAGATCGGAGGACACGAGGTTTGGGTTTTCGATTGTGGATCTTCGACTATCGAGAACGTCGGGCAGGGCTCACGGGGCGAGGGAAACTTCGACGGGCTGGCCGGGATGGAGATCGCGCGCGATGCCGGGCGGGAAAACGGCTTCGACGAGGAAGACCAGCTTCGCGCTGTTGTCGCGGTTGTAGAGGACCGGCGGCGTGTATTCAGGAGTTGGAGACAAGTAGGCGATGCGTGCCTCGAGCGGTTCATGGTGCGATGAGATGACGACGCGCACCGCATCTCCGGCGGCGACAGACGCGCGCACGGCTTCGGGTACGAAGAAACGCACCTTGATGTTTTCGGGGGGAAGCAACGACACCACGGGCCGGCCTGCGGCGACGAATTCGCCCTCGCGGTAAAGTGTGTCGAACACGAGTGCGTCGCGCGGAGCCGCTGGCGTTTTTTGCGTCACGCTCCAGTCGGCTCGTGATTTCGCGGCGGCCGCGGCGGCGACCTCGGCTTCGGCGGCTGCGATGATGTCGGCGCGTGCGCCGAGGCGGGCGGTCTGGAGAGTTGCCTCGAGTTCGGCGACGGCGGCGACATTGCGTTCGTGAGTGAAGCGGGCGCGATCGTGATCGCTGGCGGCGGCGACCCGATTCTCCAGCAGCTCGGATGCGCGGGTGAGTTCGATGCGGGAAAGTTCCGCGGAGGCGCGTGCCTGCCGGAGGCGCGCTTCGATTGTATCCAGTTCGGAACTACGCGCGCCCTTGCGCAGGTCGGCCAGGCGAGCTTCGGCCGAGGCGAGACGGTCGGCGGCCTGGCGTTGATCCGCGAGCTCGGCGGCGTTTTCGAGAACGAAGAGCGGATCGCCGGCGGAGATGCGCGCGCCCTTAATGACGTGGAGAGTTTCCAAACGTCCGCCGAGCGGCGCGCCGACATGCACGAAGTCGCCTTCGAGGTAGCCTTGGAAATGATTGGTCGCGGGACGACGACAGCCGGCGAATGTCAGCGCGAGCGCGAAGACGAGCAGCGTGAGGGAAGCGATATTAGCGCGGGAAAAGTTTTTCATGTTCCTTGAGTCCGGCACTGGTGAGGAGGCCGCCGAAAAAGAGGCGGACGGCCTGGTCGAAGCAGGCATCCGTTTCGAGGCGGAGGCGTTTGAGAACGCTCGCATGCATGAGGCCCTGCATGGCGTGGAGAAAAAATTCGGAGGCGAAAGTCGGGTTCACGTCGTCGCGAATCGCGCCGCAGAGTTGTCCCTCCTCGATGAAACGGCCGAAGACGTTGGGGAGGGTTTTGGCGCGGGCGGCGAGGATGTAGCGGTGCAGCGCGGGAGCGTATTGCTCGACGTCGGCGAGGATGGCGGGGCTGAGTTGCGAGAGTCGGTCGACCATGCCTTGAGCGAAGCCGCGCAGTTTTTCGGCGAAGCGGAGCGACCGGTGGGAGAGGAGGCTCTCGGCGTCGGCGCGGACTTCGGCGGCGAAGTTGTCGATGAGCGCGCGAATCATGGCGTCCTTGCCCGCGTAGTGTACGTAGAGCGTTTTTTTGCTCATGCCGAGGGCAGCGGCGAGATCGTCCATGGTGAAGGCGGAATAACCGCCGGCGAAGAAGAGAGCGCGGGCCTCGGCGAGGATGCGATCGGGCGGACGTGAAGGTTCCGGCACAGAGGCGGAGACGTGGTCCAGCATGGAGGAAACTGAAAACACAAAATGAGTTTCCGTGCAACAAAGGAGTCGGGGGAGATGCGGAAACGCGCTGCGAAGAGGTGTTTCGGTCTTTCTTCGACGTGGAGAAACTGCCAGACGAAGGCATCCCCATGAACACAATCGAGGAGCTGGCAGGGTTGAGGCAGCGCATCGGCGGCGTGGAGCATGAGCTGGCGCAGCTCAAACGACGGATCGCCGTGATCGAAGAAGCCGCGGCTGCCGGGAAGGCGACGGATGTAGCGGGCGAGGCGAACGCGCGTTCGGCGACACACATGGAGCCGGCGCAGACGCCACCAGTGCCGGTGGTGCCGGGCCCGATCGCGCCAACGGTGGAAAAGACAGTGACGACACCCCCATTGCCCGCGCGCGCGGAGATGATGCCGCGGCCTGCGGCAGCCACGCCGGTATTCACGCGAGCACCCGAGCCGTCCTTTTTGGAAACGCTTCGCCCGAGGTTGGAACGTGCGCAGCTGTGGCCGCCGAGCGGGGAGACAAATCGCGAAGTGCAACTGGGCGCGTGGTGGGCGACGCGGTTGGGTATCTTCTTTGCGGTGATCGGTGCGGTGTTTTTCGGCGCTTATGTGTCGTTGAATACGCCGCCGTGGGTGAAGTTCGTCGAGTTGCTGGGCGTGTCGCTCGGAGTCGTGGCGCTGGGTGCGTGGCTGGAGCGGAAAACACCGCGATTCGGTCAGGTGGTTTTTGCGGGAGGACTGGCGCTGGTGTTTTTCGCGGCGATGGCTGCGTACACGGTGCCCGGCGTGAAAGTACTGGAGAACCGGCTGGCGGCCGCGTGCTGGCAGGTGCTGGTGACGGTGCTCATCGGCGGGATCGCGTGGCGGAAAAACTCACAACCGGTGGCAACGCTGGCGGTGGTGCTGGGTTATGTCGCCGCGTGGTTTTCGTTCAGCGGCGGCTTCGAGTTGTTTGCGCTGGTGTCGGCGCTGGGGTTTGCGGTGCTGGCGGTGGGCTGGCGGCGATGGCTCGCGTGGGAAGCACCGTCGGTCGCGGCGCTCGTGGGTTACTGGATCATTTATGGGACGCTCGTGTTCGGGCTTGATGTGATCGAGCGGGCGACGCTCCCCGTGTGGGTGTGGGCATTTGTGGCGGGAGGATACGCGGTGTTTTTCTGGCGGGATGACCGGCAGGGACGTGCGAGAGAGACTGTCGATTCGCGGGAAGTCTGGGTGCAGAACGCGAACAGCTCGGCGGCGCTCGGACTGGGATGGCTGACCGCATGGCGCGCGTTTCCCGAGTGTATTGGGATTTTCTATACAACGGCGGCGGTGGTGCTCGGACTCGCGGCGTGGCGACGGGCGAAGACGGTGCCGGGCGACGTGGTGGGCGCGGTGCTCGTGGCCAAGGCGCTCGGTGCGTTGACGCTCGCGGTCATCAAGTGGACCGATCCGAAGATGACCGCGCTGGCGTTGCTGGTGCAGGCTGGCGTGTTGCTGGCGACCAACCGGCGGCTGCACTCGCGAGTGATCGCAACCGGCTCGGTGATGGTGGTCGCAGTATCGCTGTATTATTGGTTCGGCGACGCCTACGGAAACGTCGTGCCTGCGGGCGGCCTGATGGCGTTGGGACGACTGTGTTATCTCGTGGGATTCATGGTGTGGGCGTTGGAAATGGCGCGAGCGTGCGGCGTGGAGATGGCGGGAGAAACGCGTCGCACCGTCGTGGGATTTGCGTCGGGGATCGGCGCGGTGGTGGCGTGGGTATCGGCGGTTTCCTTGACGCCCGAATCCTGGTTGCCTGCCTGGCTGATCGTGACCGCGGCGGTGCTCGCAGGCGCCGGATTTTTCTGGAAACAGCAGGCTCCGTGGGCGACGGCAGGGGCTATCGGACTGGTGGCGCATGTCGCGCTGTGGACGGGTCTGGATGCGACGCTTTTTCAGCCGCTGGAGACGTGGGGAAATGCGGCGGTGGTTCTATTGCCGACGATCGCGGGCGCGTGGTGGCTGGGTTTGAACGGAGAAAAATCCGCGCGCCGACGAGGCGCCTGGCTGGCCAGCGCGATCGCATGGGTGACGCTGATCGCGTGTGTGAGCGTTGGCTACGGTGCGGTGCCGAGTTTGCTCACGGCGCTGGTGATCGCGGTGGTGTTGTCGGTGGCGGCTCCGTCGCAACCATCGCGAAAATGGATGTGGCTATCGGTGTGGGCGCTCGCGGTGGGAACGGCGGGTTGCGGCCTGGCGGCTTTGGCCGGGCGGGGTGTTGGCGGCATCGACTGGGTGCGGTGGATCGCGGTGCTGACGGCGTTGATCGGAGTGGCGTGTCTGGCGGCGTGGGAACGAGGACGCGCGCAGCTCGCGTTGGAAAGTCCGCGCGGAGGCGTGGCGTGGCTGACGGTTATCTTTGCGTTCTTGTTTGGCGCGGCGGTTGCACTTCATCGCGGAAGCGCGGCGGAAGGACTGGCCGCGTTGGCCGGTTTCGCGGTGCTCGCAAGCGCGCTGCTCAGCTGGGTCTGGGTCGGAGCGCTGCGTGGAGCGGTGTGGTTGTTTTCGCTGTCCGGGATGGCGACACTCTGGCTGAAAGGGGATTCCGAGATGGCGGTGGAAGGCGTGCTGCTGGTGGGAGCCAGCTGGCTGCCGGCGCTCGTGTGGGCGAAGAACGAACGTATCCAGAAAAATTGGACGTGCGCCGGTGCGCCGGTGGACGGAACGGTGCGGATGCAAACGTGGCTGGCCGGCGCGATCACGGCGGTGGCGATTGCAGTGTTGAGTGAAGGCGGCGCGCGTGTGGGTTGGTTTGCGGGTGCCGTGGTGGTGGCGACGATGCTGGCACGCTGGAAATTTGTCGCGACCGTCGAAGTCGCGAGCGGGCTCGCGCTGCTCGGACTGATGATGGCTGCGGACCTCGCCCATGGCGGTGGAGCGGCGCAGCCGGGCGCAGGATTTGTCGCGGTGGTGGCGATGGCGGTGGTATCGCTCGTGTTGCCGCTGGTGTTGCCGAACGGACGGATCTGGGCGCCGACGGGCGCACGTGGCTTTCGCGACTGGTTGTATCCGTCCGCGGGCCTCGCGGTGGCGATGCATTTGATGCGCACCCAGCATGGCGAATTGGAGCCGTATGTGACGGTGGGTTGGGCGGTGTCGGCGCTTATTTGGTTCGGTGTGGGACTGTTTGGCCGCTTCAGGCCGGCGCGTCTGCTCGGGCTGGTTGCGCTGGCACTCTGTGTACCGCGGATGTTCCTGGTGGATCTGAACTCGACCCTCTACCGGATCATCGCGTTTTGCGCGTTGGGCGGAGTGCTGTTGTGGGTCGGCTTTTCGTATCACCGGTTCAGGCATCTGATCGCGGGCGAAAGCGCGGCCGACAAAAAGCCTGGCGATGATCGTGGTGCATGATCGTCTTGCTCCGGCGTTGGCGGCGACGCAGGGTCGCGCGATGAAAAGCGCATGGAGTGTGGCGGTTGTCTGGATGCTCGGGGTCGCGGCGCAGTCGCTTGCGCAGATCGCGGCGGAACCGGCGGAGGTTGATTTTGGTCGACGCGCGCAGAATCAAATTGCGGAGATTTCCGTGGTGCTCGTGAACCGCGGCGATCGCGAGGTCACGATTCAAGACGTGCAGGTGGACTGTAGTTGTACGGCGGGTACACCAGGAAAACACATCCTGGCGCCGGGTGAAAAGACATCGCTCAGCGTGCGGACGGAGACGCGATCGTATCAGGGCGAAATCACGCGACGCCTGGTGTTGAAAACATCGGCGGGGGACGTGGTCATACCCATGAAGATCCTGGTGACGCCGTACGAAAACTGGACGATCACGCCGCCGTTTCTGACGCTGGCGGCGAGTCCGCGCGGCGAGGAAGCCGGCGGCGAAGTGCGGCTGGATTATCTCGGTGAAGACGCGATTCAGGTTGAAAAAATCGAGACGGAGCACGCGTGGTTTTCGGGCGCGGTGGTCCGGCACGAGGGGAAATCGTTTTGGGTAAAGCTCACCAAACTCTCTTCGGCGCCCGCAGGTCATCACATGGTTCGCGTGACCGCCTTGACGACCGATGCGAAGAGCCCGCGGGTATCGTTTAATGTCTTCCTCTCGGTCGAGTCGGCGCTGCGCATGAGTCCGAGCCCGGTGATCCTTCCGACGACTGCGCCGGGCAAAGAAACGCGGGTGCGTGTGAAGCTGACAGGCTGGCGTTCGACCGCGGCACCCCGTCTCGAACTTCAGCCGGGGCGCGCGACGGTGGTCGGAAAAACCGCGGAAGGATTTGAGATCGAAGTGGCGATGACACCGGAGAAATCCGGTGCGTTGACGCAGCTCCTGCGCGTGTACGACGGCGACGCGCTCGAGCTCGAAGTGCCGGTGATCACCCGCGCGAACTGACGGAGAAAAGTGTCACGTATTACGTGACACTTTCAGGCGCGGCTGAAGTTCACGGCGCGCGGGGAAAAAGATCGTCGGCGGAGAAAAACACGCGGGGCTCGCCCGTTGGCGGAAGGAGCAACGGAGTGGTCTGACCGAGTTGGGCGGCGGCGAGGGCAGCGGCTTGATCGTCGAGGATGCGACGCGCGTGGACGACGCGGTCGGCGGCGGAGAAAAGATTTTCCAGGCGTTTTGCGGCGTTGTCGGGAGACTGGATGGCGAGCTCCTTGTGCGTGAGGAAGAGCGTCGTGACCGCGAGGAATGCATCGCGCGGCGTACTTTCCTGCGCGAGCACGGCGGCGACGAACGTCTCGCTGAGCGCGCGATTGGCGTCGGTCGTTTTCCAATAAAGAGCGGGCCCGGCGACACCTTCGTCGTAAAATCGGCGGGTGAGTGAATCGAGCAGGTCGAGGCACGACGGACAGTCGAGGCTGAGGATGAGTGCCGGACTGCGTTCGTTGTAGGGCCCGAGCCAATACAAACCGGCGCCGCGGGCACGGAGGGTGGCGACGCTTTCGGCGGTAGCGGGCGGCAGCGTCTCGGTGGCGCGTGCGGCGGCGTTCTCGCGGGCGAGGAATAATGCGCTGAAGGCGAGCGCGAGGCCGAGCGGCGCGGTCCAGCGCGAGGGTTTTTCGCCGTGCAAGGCGATCATGATCCAGCTGATGAGCGCGTGCGCGGTGCAGAAAAGACAGAAGCTGCGAATGACAAAAAACTGAAGCAGCATGAAGACGAACGAGACGCCACCCATGAGCACCAGGAGGACACCGCGTTTGCTGCGATCGGGCACGTAGATGACCGCGAGCCAGAGGAGCACGGCGAAGAGTCCGACGGGGACGCCGAGGAACTGTCCGTAGCGGCTGTTGATGACGACTTCGCAGCCGCCAGAGCCGATGCAGGGGAGCCGGAGGAAATGCAGGCCGGCAAGATAAGCGGCGAGCGCGATCCCGAGCGTGGTCAGAATCTGGACGAGGATGCGGCGTGAAGCGGAGGACATGGGGAAGCCGGACCGGAAAGGTTCACAAACTCAACTGGGCCTGGGCGGGGATGTGGGCCTGATGGCTGAAGTAGTGATCGCTGAGCAGAGGATGCAGCGAATAGAGGCGTTCGAGCAATGTCAGAAGTGTCTGGCCGAGAGGCGGTGCCGGTTTTTGCGGATCGAAGCCGCTGAAGTAGCGATCGAGCGGCAGTGTTTCGAGCGTGTGAATGATATCGGTCGCGGCATCGAGGGCGGAGTGATCGGCGCCGGGCAGGCGCATGCGGATCGCGCGGAGCGAGCCGCAGATGCTGCGAAGATTGTGGCAGATGCTGCGGGGCGCGTCGGAGTGTTGCAGCAGCAGCGCGGCGACGTAGCGGGGGCGTGTAGTGGTTTGGTAAATACGCCGGTAGGCATCCTGCGAGCCGAGCATGCGGAGCAGCGCGGAGAGCTCGGGATTATTGCGGGGCGCATCGGGCCGCAGGCGGATCTCGTCGTCGAGGGCGCCGAGCGGATGACGCAGCGCGCTGCACGTCATGAGTGCGCGTTCAAGGTAGCGGCCGATGCGCATGAAATGCCAGGAGGCGTCGTGCAGGAGCGTGCGCTCGGCGGTGCCGATGAAGGCGTTGATCTCGGATGCGACGATCTCGGCGGACGCGAGCGCGTTCTGGCGCCGGAGTTCGGGCGAGGCGAAAAGCGGTGTCGTGCCATCCGCGGCGGAATCGGGACGTCGCAGCGTTTCGAGGCGCGCGTGAAGCCGGCTGAGGATCGCCCAGCATTCGGGGCTCACGTGATCGCGAAGCTGGCGGCCGTTTTCGCACGCGATCCCGATCGACGAATACAACGAACTCGGATGGCGCGAGGTGAGCGTGAGGCGCCAGAGTTGATCGATGGAGAGCGCGTTTTGAACGTGTTCGGATGGCGAGGCTTTTTCGGCGGGATGACCGGCGGCTTCGAACAAGCCACGCCAGATCGGCAGCCAGCGATGGCGGTCGCGGCCGGGCGTTTCTTCGAGCGCGACATCGTCCACGATGGACAACATGCGCGCGGTGATTTCGGCGCGCTCGATGTAGCGGCCGAGCCAGAAAAGATTCTCGGCGGCGCGGGAGCCGAGGACGTTGTGGGGAACGCCGGGCGGGCGGACCTCGTGCGCGGAGTCGTCGCGTTCGGTCGCGGGATCGAGGAGCACGATGGCATCGGCGGTGTGGCCGACGCGATCGCGTGGAGGGCCGGCGGCGCCGAGATGTACGAGACCGCCGGGCATGGCGATGTGCTGACGACCTTGGGTGAGGACGTAGAGCGACAAGGTGCAGCCGACCGGGTGGGCGAGGCCGTTGTCGAGCGGTTGAAACGCGGGGACTTTTTGCGCGACGAATTGATGGGGATTGCGCGCAAGGGCGGCGGGAAGACCGTCGGGGCCGGGCGTGAGATCGGGCGCGGGAGCTCCGAGGCGCGGGTCGTGAGCGGGACGCACCTGGAAGTCCGGCGCGTCGATGATTTGCTGGAGTTGGTCCGGATCGCCGCAGGCCAGCGTGGGCAACGAGGGCAGCAGCGGTTTTTCACCGAGATAAAACGGCATCAACGCCGGCAGAAACGCGTCGAGCGAACGGCTTTCGGCGAGACCGGTGCCGATGGCGTTGGCGATCGCGACGTTGCCGTGGCGGATGCATTGGAGGAGTCCGGGCACACCCACGCTCTCGCGATCGGTGGAGAAGACGACGGGATCGATGTGTGCGTCGTTGAGGCGGCGGTAAATGACGTCCACCGGTTCGAGTCCGGCGACGGTTTTGAAATACACGCGATTATCGAGGACGAGGAGATCGTCGCCACGGGCGAGCGGCAGGCCCATTTTTCGCGCGAGGAAACTGTGTTCCGAATAAAACGGATCCTGCGGTCCGGCGGTGAGCAGGACGATCGAGGCGTCGCCCCCGGTGCGCGGAGAAAGCGCGTGCAATGCCGCGAGCAGCTGCAGGGGGAAGTCGATGATGTTTCGGTATTCCGGGAGTGCGCCGTAGAGCTCGCCGGCTTCCTGCGAGAGGAAGCGGCGGTTTTGCACGGCGTAGCTGAAACCGATGGGCGTATTGGCGCGGGTGCCGGTGAAGACCCAACCCTCGGTGGTGCGCGCGAGATCGAAGCGCAGCACGGTCGCCGGATCGACGCGCGCGGGTTCGAGGCGGAGACAGGGCCGGCGATAATAGGGGTCGCCCAAAATCAGCTCGGGCGGAAGCACGCCGGCGCGCAAAGCGGCTTGCTCATTGTAGACATCGGCGAGCAACGCGTTGATCAGGCGCGCGCGTTGGAGCGCCGCGTTTTCGAGGGTGCGCCATTCGTCGCTCGCGAGGATCAGCGGGTGTGGCTCGAGTTGCCAGTAAGGCGCGTGTGGATGAGCGGCTTCCGGGGAAAGATCCGCCTGGCCCGCGTCGCGGATCACGAGTTGGAGGCGGCTGCGAAGCGCGCGGAGAGCGGATGGGCGCAGGACGGGCAGGCTGGAAGCGTCAACAGGCATGTACGACGGTCAGGGAAGGAAACGGTGCGGCGAAGAACGCGCAATGATCAATGGCGAGGGAGGGAGGGGGAATGACGAAGGCGGAATGACGAATGCCGAAGGCCGAATGCGGATGACCAGTGACCAATGACCAGTGACCAATGACCAATGACCAACGGCCAGTGACCAATGTCCAATGGCGGGGGTGGTTGGCGGGTTGTGCATGGGGGCGTTGACGGAGCAGGTCGCGGACCTACGGTGCGCGCGTGCGTTTAGACGATCTCAGTGGCCTGCAGAAATTGATGCTGCCCGATGCATGGCAGGCGCAGGCGATCGCGGGGTTGAAGGCCGGGCGCGATGTCGTGGTCGATGCGCCGACCGGCGCGGGCAAAACGCATGTTTTCGAGCGATTTATTGAACAAGGAAACTTTGCGAAGCGGGCGCTCTTCACCGTGCCGACACGCGCGCTGGCCAATGATAAATATGCCGAGTGGAAGGCGCGCGGCTGGCGCGTGGGCATCACGACCGGCGATGTGACGATCGATCCGGGCGCGCCCGTGGTCGTGGCGACGCTCGAAGCGGTGCAAGGTTTGCTCACGCGCGAGGCTCGCGCTGACACACGCGAGACGGGCGGGAGCGCGAGACCTGGCGGGCGCGAAGCGGCGCCGTTTCAGTTGCTCGTGGTGGACGAATACCAGTGGATCGCCGATCCGTATCGAGGAAATCACTACGAAGGTGTGCTCGTGTCGCTGGAGCCGTCGGTGCAGTTGTTGTTGTTGAGCGGAGCGGTGGCGAATCCCGAGGAGATCGTTGCGTGGTTGCAACGACTTGGCCGGCGCGCGGAGGCGGTGCGCACGCAAGTGCGGCCCGTGCCGCTCGAGGAAATCGAAGTGGACGATCTGGTGCATGGATTGCCGCGAAGCATCGAAGGTTACTGGGCGAAACGCGTGGCGGGCGCGTTGCGCGAAGGTCTCGGGCCCGTGCTGGTGTTTGCGCCGCATCGTCAGGATGCGGAACGGCTGGCCCGGCAGTTTGCGCGCGAGTTGCCGCTGTCGGAGCCGTTGACGCTCACACCGGAACAGGAAGCGGTGTGCGGCCCGCGGATCGCGCGGTTGCTGCGGCAGCGCGTGGCGTATCATCACAGCGGACTCACCTATGCGCAGCGGGCGGGTTTGATCGAGCCGCTGGCCAAGGCCGGGCAGCTTCGCGTGGTCGTGGCGACCTTGGGTTTGGCGGCGGGCATCAATTTTTCGCTGCGTTCGGTGATGATCACGGCGGGCAGTTATCGCTTCGATCATCTGGAGCGCGAAATCGCGCCGCATGATTTGCTGCAGATGATCGGCCGCGCGGGGCGCAGGGGATTGGATGACGTCGGTTACATCCTCTGTTCTTCAAGCGCGCCGCGCACCCGGAGGGCGGCGCCGTTGCGGCTGAAACGCGCTGAACCGCTCCCGTGGGCGGTCCTTTTGCGCGGTTTGCGCCGGGGCGGCCCGACGGTGGAAACGGCTGCGCGCTGGGCGCGCCGGTTTTTTCTCGAAACGCCGCTGGTGCTCGGAGCCGAGCAAACCGCCGCTCGCGAACCGGACGAACTACCGTGTCGTCAGCGGACGGATACCGGGCGCGCGCGTCTGGTGCGGCGGGCGCGCAATCCCTTTCCCGCCTGCGCGACGTGCGGCTGGCGCGAGGAGTGTTTTCAACTCAGCCCGCAACCGACGCCGCTCTGGCAATGGCAGCGTTGCGGTGTGCTTGATCGCGAACTCGAGCTGACGCCGCGCGGCGAAATCGTGTCGTCGTTTTTAGGGCCGGAAGGACTGGCGCTGGCAGCTGGCTTGGAGGATCGGCGGTATCCCTTGCGCGATTTGCTTTTCGATAGCGCCAACCTGTATGCGGGCGATCGCTTTGCCGGGACGAACCCGCGGCGGCTGGGCCGTTTGGCGGTGGTGTGCGAACGTGCTTACCGGCGGCTCACGATCGAAGGTTATCTGGTCGAGGGCCTGCCTCCACAATACGGCTACGGCGGAAGCGATGTCGTGCGGGCGCTTGTCGATGAAGGCGCGCGCGCCCGTGTGATCGCAGCGATGCCCGACGCGGCCGAGCGCGGCGACATCGACCGGCTCATGACGGAATGGCGGAGTTTGCTGCGGCAAATCGCGGGCGCGGAAGACCTCGAAACCGTGTATGCAGCCACGCGCGCCGCGGAAGCAGCCGGGGGCGGGGGAGCCCGGCCTCTCTCGCGGGCGGTCGAAGAAGGGCTGGCGCTCGCGCAGCGCTGGGACGACTTGCGACTGATGGCGCGGGAGCTGGTCGGCAGCGCCAAGGCTGATGCTTTGCCGGAGCTTCCGGCCCTGACCGCGGACCAACGCCGGCCGATCAATCATCGGTTTTTCAAGGCTCCGGGTGCTTCCGCAAGTGTGACAATACGCGATCGCGGGCGCTGATTATTTCATATAAACCGCTTAATTAGAGCGGTTTGATGTGTGGTTGGGCGGGGCTGTCTCGCGCCTGCGATAGCGGACGAACGCCCTCCGCGCGACGCCTGAAAGGCTCAACGTCTCTTTATTCTTATCATCAAAATGGTAAGGGACGCTAATACAAAAGGAGATTGGGTCTCAATATACTTGTGTGGCTTAAAGAACCTGAGTCTCAATTTCTTTTCGGATTCGGCCCGCATCACTTCCATTGTCTATGAGCACAGTCCTTGTCTCTCGTCTCAAATCCAGCTGCCGCCCTGTTTGCGGGTGGCGAAGCGCGTTCGTTGCCGGTCTCGCCGGTGCGTCGCTCCTTTCGGCCCAAGAGGGAGCCGAGGCGGGGGAGGAGGAAACGTATAAACTGGATAAGCTGGTGGTGAGCGCGGCCGGCTTTGAGCAGCAGATTATCAATGCGCCTGCCAGTATCTCCGTCATCGATCGCGCGGAGTTGACGCAAAAACGTATCAACAGCCTTGCCGATGCTCTGGGGGAAATCGAGGGCATCGACGTCGGCGATTCGGCCGGCAAGACCGGTGGTCTCAACATCAGCATCCGTGGCATGCCGAGCGACTACACCTTGATTCTGGTCGATGGCCGCCGCCAGAACAGTCCCGGCAACATCACGCCCAACGGCTTCGGCGAGACCTCCACGAGCTTTTTGCCACCGCCTTCCGCCATCGAGCGCATCGAGGTCATCCGCGGCCCCATGTCCACGCTCTACGGTTCGGACGCGATGGGCGGCGTGGTGAACATCATCACACGCAAAGTCAGCCGCGCGTGGTCCGGCACCATCACCGCCGGCGCGACGTTCCAGGAGGACACCGATTTCGGTAATATGGAGAACGGCCAACTCTATCTCAGCGGCCCGATCGTCCATGACCGCCTCGGGTTGATTGTGCGCGGCAGTTTCTTCAAACGCCACGCTTCCGATCTGCGGTACACAAACGCCGCCGGCGACCCGGTCGAAGTGAGCAAACGCGGCCCCAGCCCCGTCGAAGCCGATCTCTTCACGGCGGGCGCGCGTCTCACCTACACGCCCTCGGCGAATCACGATCTCTGGCTCGACGCCGATCTCGCGCGCCAGAAATACGACAATTCCAAAGCGCAGCTCGGCACGCTCGGCGTGCAAGGTTACTCGCCCGACATGGAGTTTAACCGCGACCAATACACGGCCGCCCACACCTGGCGTTTCGCCGGCGGCTTGCTCGAGTCGAGTGTCATGCAGAACTCCACCGAGACCCTCGGCCGCACCATCCCCAATGGCACGCCCGGCAAGACCCCCGGCAGCCCGCGCACCTTGGAAAACGAGAGCCTCGTGGTCGACACCAAGGCCGTCATCACCGCCTTTGAGGATCACACCCTGAGTGTCGGCGGACAGTTCTGGGACGCCGAGATGGTCGATGGCGTCGCACCGGCTCCCTATGAGCACACGCAATGGGCGGTTTTTGTGGAGAACGAATGGCGCTTCCTGCCCGATTTTGCCGTGACGGTCGGCGCCCGACGGGACGACCACAACGTCTTCGGCCATCAGGACAGCTTGCGCGGGTATCTCGTGTGGAATGCCACCTCCCACTGGACGCTGAAAGGGGGCGTGAGTGAGGGCTTTAAAGTCCCGCGTCTCGATCAGCTCGCGGACGGCATCACCGGCTTCGGCGGACAGGGCCGCATTCCCATGATCGGCTCTCCCACCCTGAAGCCCGAAACCAGCCGCACCGAAGAAATCGCCATCACCTACGACAATCTTCGCGGCTTCACCGCCACGGGCACGATCTTCCGCAACAAATTTAAAGACAAGATCGCCTCCGGCCCCGGCCTGCTCAACTGCAGCTTTGGCCTCGATCCGAACCGCCCGGGCTGTGTGGATTACGGCAACTGGCCCGATGTCGATGAGTTCGGCCAGAGCATCAACGTGGATCGCGCCATCTCGCAAGGAGCCGAATTCACGAGCCGCATCCGCTTCTCGAAAGCCTGGTCACTGGCCACCAATTACACCTACACCGACAGCCGTTCGGTGAGCGGTTCGGACAATGGCCGTCCGCTCTACAACACGCCGCGCCACATGATCAACGCCCGCCTGCGCTGGGATTCCAATGAAGCTCTCTCGCTCTGGCTCAGCGGCGAATATCGCAGCGATCGCTATCGCACGGAGGACAGCGCGAACAGCCGCGCCAAGGCCACCTACGGCAACTACCGCGAGTACCAGCTCTACCACCTCGGCGCTGCGTACAAGGTCAGCAAAAACCTCACGCTCAACGCCACGATCTACAACCTGCTCGATAAGGACTTCGTCGAATACGGTCCGTACGTCAGCAACGTGAACACCGGCGCGATCTCCTACACGAACCTGTACGCCAACAATCAGGAGCCGCGCCGCCTCTGGGTCTCGGCCACGTTCAGCTTCTGATCTCGCGATTCGCCAGCGGCGGAAAAATGCTCCAGCATCCTCCGTCGCGGCGAACTCCGCCGGCATCATGGCTCTCTTCCCGTCGTTCAAATTTCGTCCCGGTGTGCGTACGCGCGCCGGGATTGCTTTTGTTTTTGCCGCGCTCGCGTCGGTCGCGTTTTCCGCGGAGCCGGCCATCGATCCTTCGCTCGGTGCGCCGCTCACCGTTCGCGAGCGTCCGACATTTGGGCCGGCCGATGCGGACATCGTCGTGATCGAAGTGCGCAGCTTCAAATGTGCGCACTGCCGCGCGTTTCACGAAACGGTGTTTCCGCAACTGCGCGAAAAATACATCGCGACCAATCAGCTCCGCTGGGTGCGCATCAATGCATCGCCCGATCCGGCGGACAAGCCCGCTGCGGTGTTTGCGATCGCCCGCTGCGCGATGCGGCAGGGCGCGTACGACTCGATCGAGGATTTCCTGTTTCGGTACGGCAACCGCGCGTCGAGTTTCCTCCAAAGCCGGGTCGCCGACCAGCCCGGCATCGATCGCGACGCGCTTGCATCCTGCCTGCGTGGCGATTCGTGCCGTGCCGAGATCGAAGCGGACTTCGCCGAGGTGACGGCGCTCAAAGTGACGGTGCTCCCGACCTTCATCCTGCGGAAAAAACGTGACGACGGCAGCTTCGTCGAAGCGCGCATCGAAGGGTATCCACAAGAAGACTACTTCACGCGCGTGCTCGACGGATTGCGGGCGCAGCCATGAACGAAGCCGTCGGGAAAACGCCGCGCAACGGCCGGCGCCTCGCGCGCTTGCTCGCGTTTCTGCTGGCATCGCTCGCGTTGGGATTTGCCACCGATGCGTGGCGGAAGGAGCGCGTTTTTTTCCCGAAAAAAGATCTGCCGGTCTTCGAAAGTGTACCCGGAAAATGAATACACGCGGAACGATCGTGCTGCGGATCTTTGTCGGCGGACTGCTGCTCTGGGCCGGCATTGCGAAGCTGGCCGCGCCCACGGCGTTTTTCGGCGCGTTGCTCGGTTATGAACTGCCGCTTCCGGAAACCGCGCTGCGGCTGGTGACGGTCACGCTGCCGTGGTTGGAGATTTTATGCGGCGGGGCGCTGCTTGCCGATTTCTGGCCGGAGACGGTGCGCCCGCTGACCGTTGCGCTCACGCTGAGTTTTGTGGTGGCGATCGGACAGGCGCTCGTGCGTGGACTGGACATCGATTGCGGCTGTTTTGGCGGAAGCAAAAACGCATTTTGGAACACGCCGGGCGTGGCCCTGGCGCGCGCGCTCCTGATGACGATCGCAGCCTTGGCGCTCGCGTGGGGAGTTCACCGCGGAGAACGCGGAGGAAGCGTGAGTTGATAGGGAGGCGTTCCCGATGTTCCGCCCTCCTCTCAGTGTGTATCAGTGACCGTAAGTGGTTAAGGAAAACGGGCTCGAAAAACCGCGCGACGGTTGTGTGCGTGTTGCCGTCGTTCCTCGCGCCACGACGCTTCTTCTTTTCGTTTCACATCCGCCCTCCGCGGCCTCCGCGGTGCCGTCTTAACATCTACGCGCGATGCATCTGGCAGGCGTGCAGTGCGAACTGGAGTGTTTGCGGTGTGAACGGTTTTTCGAGGATGTGATCGACCTTGAGCGCGCGCAGTTCGCCGAGCTCGTGTTCCGCGAGACGTCCGCTGGCGATCAGGATTTTTCCTGCGAAGCGGGACTCCCGCATGCGCCGGGCGATCTCGATGCCATTCATGCCGGGAAGATCGAGGTCGAGCATCACAATGTCGTAGTGGGGATGAGTGGACAGATGGCGCCACGCTTCCGTGCCGTGATTGAGGTGCATGACTTCGTGACCGAGGCGTCGCAGCGCGGTGATCAGCGTCTGCGCGACAAGGTCGTCGTCCTCCACCAGTAGTATCCTGTTTTTGGATACGCCGGACGCCGCGTCCACCGGCGTGCCGGCGGCACTCTTTCCCGGAGCGGGGGCGACGGGCAGCCACACATGGAAAGTGCTGCCTTCGCCGACGACCGACGACACGGTGATTTTTCCGCCCATGCGGCCCACGAGATGCCACACGGTGGCGAGGCCGAGTCCGGTGCCCTTGGCGATGCCCTTGGTCGTGTAGAACGGCTCAAAAATCCGCTCCTGCACCTCGCGGCTCATGCCGAGACCGTTGTCCTGCACGGTCAGATTGATCCAGCCGAGGATGCGGCGGCCCTGATCGCCCGGCGTGGACGGCGCCCCGCCGTCGAAATAAGCGGCGGTGGCGACGATGCGCGGCTGCCAGCCGGCGGCGGGCGCTTGCTCCAGTTTCTCCATCAAGGTGTCGCGGGCATTGATCACCAGGTTGAGGAAAACCTGATGAAGGTCGGTGGAGTTGAGGAAGAGCGGAGGCAGGCCGGAGGGAACATCCGCGATGAGCTCGATGCGCCGGTCGATGGTGGTGCGCACGAGGTCGAAGTTCGATTTTATCAACGCGGGCAGGTCGATGAGCTCGTCCTTCGATTCCGAGCGGCGGCTGAACGCGAGCAGGCGGCGGGTGAGATCGGCACCGCGCTGGGCGGCGCGGGTGATGACGCGCAGCTCTTCGACCAGCGCCGGTTGCGAGCGCATCTGGTCGGCGAGCAGGCTGGTTTTCAGGAGGACGGGTGTGAGCAGGTTGTTGAATTCGTGCGCGATGCCGCCGACGAGTTCGCCCACGGCGCGGAGGCGTCGGGTCTGCGCGACCTCAGCATCGATCTGTTTACGCTCGGTGACGTCCTCGATCAGGTAACAAACCTGCGGACGCGCCTCGGCGCTGCCGCCGCCGAGCGGCACGAAGGTGATGCTGTAGTGGCGCGATGAATACGCGAGCTGGCGTTCGAGGTGCAGGTTTTCCGCGCTGCGATTGGCATCGTGGAAAAGCGTCGTCCAGAACTCCACGACCGGCGCGGGCAGCCCGAGTTCGTCGAGCCGTCGCCCGGCCAGTGGGGTGTTGTCGAGTCCGAGCAAGCGATTGGTGCCGGGATTGGCAGAGACGAAACGCAGCGAATCGCCGGCCGTTTCGACGACGCCCATGCCGCTGGGAATGTTTTCATAAAACGCGCGCAGCAACTGATCGCGCGCGCGGAGTGTTTCCTCGGCGGTGATGAGGCGGGTGACATCCTGCACCGTACCGAACAGCCGGAGCACCTGGCCGTCGGCGTCGCGCACGGTGCGAACGGTGGCGTGGATGATTTTTTTGCCACCGCCGGGCGGCAGAAGCGTGGTGGTGAATTCGTTTCCCGTTCCCACGAGCAGGCTTTGCCGGAGCGCGCGGTGAACCGCGGAGCGTTCCGACGCCGGCAGACGGAGCAGAAGCCGGGGATAGGAAAGTCGCGCGGCCGCCGGTTGTTCGAGGATGCGCAACGCTTCGGCGGAGCAGTCGATGGAGCGCGAAGCGGTGTCGTAACTCCAATGGCCGACCTGCGCGATTTGCTGCGCCTCGGCGAGCAGCGCTTCTTTTTGCTGGAGCGAGGCGGCGCTCGCGGCGAGACGCCGGCGAAGTGCCCGCTGATGAAGCAGTCCCCACAACGCGCCGATCGAAACCACCGCGAAGATGATCGCGGCGTAGGTGAGCACTTGTTCGCGGGTGAACAACGGCGCGTCGAACCGGCCGTACCATTTGCGATAAATGGCGTCGAACTCTCCCGTGCGGTGCAGGATGGCGAGGCCCTCGTTGAGGCGTGCGAGCAATTCTGCATTGCCGGGATGCACGGCGAAACTGTGGCGCACCTCATAGCCGTCGATCGGCTTCCCGAGCGTGCGGATGTTTTTCAGCTGGTCCTGCTCGACCACGGAAAGTGCGGTGAGCCGCGAGGCGAAGACCGCATCGTGTTCGCCAGCGGCGATGAGATGAAGCGCTTCGCGCACGGAGCTGGCGTAGGTGAGCGTCGCCGGGGTGATGCCGTGATCCGCGAGAAATTTCTGGCCCATGCTCCCGCGGCCGACGATCAATATGCGGGCTTGCGCGAGATCGCTGGGGGACCGGAGGCGGTCGTCATCTCGCCGTACAAAAACCGCTCCCTGCAGGCTCATGAAATGCGCGGAAAAATCCGCGATGCGTTCGCGGCCGGGGCCGGGCGTGTACGCTTGCAGCAGGTCGAATTCGCCCGCTTCGAAGCGCGCCTGCAACTCCGCGTTGGGCGCGATGACCCGCTCGATGCGCAGATCCATCACACGCGCGACCGCGTCGAGCAGATCGACCGCGAAGCCTTCGCAGACCGCCTGACCATTCACGTACGAATTGGGAAATGCATCGCTCGCTGCTCCGACGATCAACGGCCGTTCCGACAACGCATCGGCCTGAGACCGTGCAAGCGGCGCGGTCAGGAAAATGCACAGCGCGAAGCAGAAAAACGTTCGGGTCAGAAGAAGACGGAAGGAGGACACGCGAAGCGGGGATGCGATGAACAAGGGCGAGGGGCACGATGCAGCTTGCGTCAGCCGGGGCAACCTCGCCGCGGTCCGAATCGTTCAATCGGTATGGCAGGAGGCGCTTCGGACCACCGGGGTTGCCAGCGCGGCGAAAGCGGCGTGAGATGGTCGCTTCCTATGCAACTTGATATTCCTTCAGGCGATTTCGCCGGCTACATTTTCGATCTCGATGGCACGCTCGTGGACACCATGCCGCTCCACTTCCTGGCGTGGGATGAAGCCATGCGGAAAGCGGGCATTCCGGGACAGCTCGACGAGGATTTGTTTTATTCGTTGGGCGGCGTACCCACGCGGCGCGTGGCGGAGATTTTCGGCCAGCATTACAAGCTGCCCTCGCTCAATGCCGATGTCGTGGCACACGGAAAAGAACTGCTCTACTTGGAAAAAATCGCGCAGGTGAAAGTGATCGAGCCGGTGGCGGCGTTTGCGCGTGAGGTCGCGAAAACGAAACCGGTTGCCATCGCGACCGGTGGCCAGCCGGAAATCGCTCTGCCGGCGCTCAAGGCGGCGGGGCTGGATGATATTTTCAAGGTGGTCATCACGCCCAATGACGTGCCGCCGGGCCGCGGCAAACCCGAGCCGGATATGTTTGTGCTCGCGGCGCAACGCATCGGCGTGGATCCGAAAAAATGCCTCGCGTTTGAAGACGCCGAACCGGGCATCCGCGCGGCGACTGCTGCGGGCATGACGGTTGTGCGTGTGCCGAGCCGGGTGGTGTGAGGCGCGGGAGGATTTTTGGACAGGATTAACAGGAGGAACAGGATTGCAGACCTGGCGGGCGGGTTTGCGATCTGGTTCCGTGGCTTGAGGGCGTGATCGGGGGCGGGAGCGAGATCGTGTCCTGTGAGTAGATGAGGTTGGGGATCGCGGCGTAAAGCCGCTCCTACAGAGGATCTATGAGAGAAGCTCGCTGAGGAGCTCGCGGGTGGATTTTTGGGCGAGGGCGAAATCGTCGGTCGCGTCGAGGGCGAAGGCGACGTTGGCGGCGGCGCGGTAGGCGGAAAGATGGAAGAGGGTGCGGTCGAGTTGCGCGGGCGAGAGCGCGCGGAGTTTTGCTTCGGAGCGGGCGCGGGCGATGAGGTCGCGGAGGAAAGTGCGTTCGAGCGTGCGGAGTTCGATCACGCGGTCGCGGACGGGGCCGTTGATTGAGCGGAACTCGCTCGTGACGGCGGTGACGAGGCAGCCGCCGGGAAGCACGCGGTCACGGACGTAGTCGAACCAGCCGAGACAGATCTGGCGCAGGGTGGCCGCGGGAGTGGCGGCGGCTTCGGCGGGAAATATGACGCGTTCGCGAAAGAGCGCGACGGCGGCCTCGAGCGTGGCGAGTTGGAGTTGTTCGCGGCTGCCGACGAGGAGCGCGAGGTGGCCTTTGGAGACATCGGCGGCTGCGGCGACGGGGCCAATGGTGACGCCGTCGAGCCCGTGGATGGACGCGATTTGAAGCGCGGCGTCGATGATGCGCGCGCGTGTGTGGTCACCGCGCGCGCGACGGCCGTCGGAATTGTATCCGTTTTTCCCCGACGAATCAGACGGCGAGGACTGTTTCGCCGGGCGCGACGACGCGCGCGGGGACGTTTTGCGCGCGGGCGTGCTCGAGGAAGTGGGCTTCGGCATGGAGGTCGGCGTTGTAAACGGGCGGGGCGTGAAACTCCTCGTAGTGGATGGGCACGGCAAGCTTCGCCTGGAGGAGCCGGGCGGCGACGACGGCTTGCTCCGCGGTCATGACGCCGGGGAGTCCGGTGGCGGGGAGGCCGGGGATGGCGATGCGGGCGCCGTTGATGGGAAGGAATGCGATATCGACCGGACCGGCGTGTTTCGCGATCTGCCACCAGAAGCCGTGGAAGAGCGTGTCGCCGAGGTGGAGGATGCGGAGGCCGGCGGTTTCGACGAGCCAGGCGACTTGGGGCGCGCCGAAGCCATCGACGGCGGGGAGGGCGGTGATGATGAAAGCGCCGGCGGTGGTTTTTGCGAAGGGGGCGAGGGGAATGGGGTCGAAGCCGGCGGCGCGGACTTCGGCGGCGGATTCGGCGGGAACGAGGACGCGTTTGGCGGAGGTGAGGCGGCGGTGCAGGGCATCGGCGTCGAAATGGTCCTTGTGTGTGTGCGTGACGAGGGCGAGGTCGATGGGGCGGTCGGCGAGATCGATCAATGGCTTGCGGTTGACGCCGAGGCGGCCCTGGACCTCGCCGTTGCGGCCTTCGAGTCCGTCGATGACGAGTTGTTCGCCGGAGGGGGCGGCGAGGCGGATGCCAGCCCAGGAGAGTTTGGTGACGTGAGTGCTCATGCCGAGGTAAAAGAACGAACGTTCTTATAGTTGGCGAGTAAAAAGGAACGGTCGTACTATTTCATGGCATTTGATCCCCAAGGTGAAACGGCTGAGGGGTTTTGGCCGGGGCTGAACTGGAGTGTGGAGTTCCGGCGGATCGTCTGTGCCGGCCGATGGGAGGGGGCGCGCGCCAGGGCGGTTCAAATAGAGTTATGGCGTTGCTGGAGGGGCGACCTTCGTGTCGTCCGCGGCCGGCACGGAGGCCGGCCCTCCACCGTGCGACCATGACTTTTTGAGAAGGCTACAGCGGTTAAAATTAGACCGTGGCCGGTCGAACCGTGTCCGGCGGGACGGAAGGCTCACATCCCACGGTGCGGATGAACGGCTATAACGTTAGTGGAGGTGAACAGCGCGCCCGGGACGGCGCGCTCCACCTCGGGCGGTGAATCGGGGCGAGTGAACTCGCGCCCTACGGGGAGGCGGGCGGGGTTTTGTCGTAGGAGCGGAGGCGGATTTCGTCGCCGACCTTGAGGGCGGCGGTTTCGGCGGCGTTTTCGTGGTTGCGGGCGAGCCAGAAGAAACCGTCGGCGTTGGGGAAGGCGACCCATTCGCCGCGTTTGACGGCGGAGAAACCACGGCCGTAGAGGACCCGGCGTGGCTCGTCGTCGCGGACGGTGAGTTGGAACCAGGCGTTGGGGGCGATGCCGGCGGAGGCGAAATCGGCGGGCTGGGCATCGATGGCGACGTTGCCGTAAACGGCGGTGATCTCGGTGACGCGCGTGGTGAAGCCGCGGCGGTCGGCGTCGAAGACGACGAGGGAGGGTTGCGGTTCGGGCTCGTGGGTGACGTCGAAGAACTCGGCGCCACCGGCGGGTTTCGGCAGGGCGTCGCGGCCGCGATCGAGCCAGGCGTTGAGCGCGCGCAAAGCCGTGAGGCGCTCGTGTTGATTCACATTCACGTGACCATCGCGAGCGACGCGGAACAACACGGGTTGAATGGCGCGGTGCTCAGGCGGCAAAGGCGTGAGCGGGTTCACGTAGGTTTTGGGCCCGGTGAGTTCGGAGCGATTGGTGAGAAAAATGAGCGGGAGCTGCGTGCCGAGGTTGAGTCCCAGTGTGCCGCCGGGTTCGCGCGTACTGAGTGAAGCGCCGACGGCGACGCAGCCATGATAGCGGGGCAGATCGCCGGGCGGGCGTTCGGCGATGAGCGTGGCGACGAGCCCACCGAGCGAATCACCTTCGACGAGCACACGTTTCGGTTCGCCGTACGTGCGCGCGATGTGATCGCGGAGATGATCGATGTCGGCGACAGCATCGGCGATGATGATGCCGTTGCGGCGGTAACTCGTTTTGGCGATCATCCAGCCCTCGTCGCGAAGAGTGCGGTAGGCGAGGTGGTCGGGGTTGAGATCGGCGACAAGCGGTGCGGATTCGGCGCGGAAACCGTGCGCGATGAGGAGCAGCCCGCCGTTCCATTGCGCGGGGCGGGCGATGGTGAATTTCGCGCCGGTTTCGAGTTCGCCTTCGTCAAGCGAAGCGAAGAGCGGCAGCGCGAGCAGACAGAGAAGAGCGAGAACCAAGCGGCGCATGGGGCGGGGGAGAGAGACCATAGGTCCTATGGGGTTTTTCGAGACCAGTAGGACCTATATAAAAGAGAGCTCCCCGACGAGCGCGCAGCCGCTCAGCGTTTCGCGGGTTTGTAGGTCGTCTGCTTGAGCGTGGCGCCGAGGAGGCCGCGGAAGGTTTTTAGGTCTTTCACGGCGCGCAGCGAGATGAGCTGGCTCGCGAGGTTGCCGACCGCGGTGCCTTCGAGGCTGAAGGAAATCACCGGCACGCCCGCGGCGTCGGCGGTGGCCTGGCAGAGGAGTCGGTTTTTGGAACCTCCGCCGACCATGAGGATGCGCTTAAAAGTGCGCCCCGTCATGTGCTCGAACGCGGCTTTGGCTTCGGCGTGGCTCTGTCCGAGCGAGTCGCAAATGAGGCGGACGTAAGCGGGCAGATTTTTCGGCGCGGAGGCGCGACGTTTTTTGAGATGCGCATCGATCGCGGCCTTCATCGACGGCGGGTTGGCGAAGGACGGATCGCTGGTGTCGAGGAGAGTCTTGGGTGCGGGAAGTTTTTCCGCGGCGGTGATGAGCGCGGCCCATTCCTTGTCGTTTTTCGGACGATCGGCGAAGGACTTCATGACGCCTTCAAGCAGCCAGAGACCGATGACGTTTTTGAGCGGGCGGTAGCGACCATCGCCGATGCGTTCGTTGGCGACGCGGTTGGCGAGGGCTTCGGCGCCGAGGACGGGTGTGTCGCTTTCGAAGCCGACGAGTGACCACGTGCCGGAGCTGAGGAAAAGATCCGAGCCATCCTCAGCTGCGGGCATGGCGTCGTAAGCCGCGGCGGTGTCGTGGCCGGGGACGACGATGACTTTCACGCCCTTGAGCTCGGGCAGGCTGGTGACCGTGCCGAGTTTGGTGCCGGCGAGCACGGGTTTGCTGAACCACTGCGCGGGGAGGTGGAAATGATCGAGCGTGGCGCGCGACCAATCGGTCGAGTGGACATCGAGCAACTGCGTGGTGCTCGCGATGGTGAGCTCGTTGGCCATGCGCCCGGAGAGCAGGAAATTGAAATAATCGGGCAGGAAAAGACAGCGCGTGGCGAGGTCTTCGACGGCAGGGCAGTTGGCGACGACTTCCGCGAGTTGCAGGCTGGAGTTGTAGAAAACATTCGGAATGCCAGTGGCCGCGTAAACGCGTTCGAGCGCGGCGCGGGTATCGCCGAGTTTTTTCAAGCCCGGCTGGGTGCGCGCGTCGCGATAAGCATGCACCGGGAAAACGAGACGCCCGGCGTCGTTGACGAGCGCGTAGTCCACGCCCCAGGTGTCCACGCCGACGGAGGCGAGTTTGGCGCCGCGCGGAAGCAGCGCGACGGCCTTGCGCAAGCCGGTCTGGATCTCGTGCCAGAGACCGCCGACATCCCAGTAGTCATGCGCGCCGAGCGAGCGGAAGGCATTGGGGAAACGATGCGCTTCGGTGAGCGTGAGTTTGTTTTTCGACCAGGCGCCGAGGATGACGCGGCCGCTAGTGGCTCCGAGATCGACGGCTGCGCAGAAGGTGGTGGAGGACATGACGGGAAAGAGGAAAAGACGAAGCGGCCCAGCGTGCGGGTCCACAAGGGGAAAACCAGTTAAACTCACACGGTCAGAACTATTTTTCCGTTGGCGCTTCGGCGCGCGAGGCGCAGCGTTTGCGTTTCCATCATGTCCCCTCCCGAACGTCACCGCCCGAATGGCAAACGTGTGCAGCTCATGGCGACCTGCCTGTGCGACGCGTTCTTCGACGACGCCGCTGCGGCCACCGTCGAAGTGCTGGAGTACCTGGGTTGCGAGATCGCATTTCCCGAAGCGCAGACCTGCTGCGGCCAGCCCGCTTTCAACGGCGGCGATTGGGCCGCGTCGCGCAAGGTCGTGCGTCACACGGTCAAGACCTTCGCCGGTGAAGAACCGGTGGTGGTGCCGTCGGGTTCTTGCGCGGCGATGATGTTTCACGGCGCGCTGCTCGAATTTGAGAAAGAACCCGATCTCCCGCAGGTCGCGCAGCTCGCGAGCCGCACCTGGGAGCTCGCCGATTTTATCGTGAATGGCCTTGGCATCACGACATGGCCCGGCCGCTACGAAGCGACGGTGGCCTTTCACCGTTCGTGTCACTCGCGCGGCACCGCCAGCGGTCCCGCCGCGCTCGCGCTGCTCGGCTCGATCGAGGGCTTGAAGGTCGAGCCTTTCGGCGAAGGCGAACAATGCTGCGGCTTCGGCGGCACTTTCTCGGTCGCGTTTCCCACGATTTCCCAAGCGATGGGCAATCTGAAACTCGACCATGTGCTCGCGACGCAGCCCGACGAAATCGTTTCGGCCGACATGAGCTGCCTCATGCACATGGGCGGTCTCGCGGCCAAAGGCGGACGCCCCGTCAAGACGCGCCACATCGCGCAGATCCTGCGCGACGCGTTGAAAAATTCCCCCGCTCCCGCGCGATGAAATACCAGCAAATCGACCAGTTTGCCGCCGGGCTCGCGCGCGAAAAACGCGCCGCCGTTTACGATGGTTCCAAGGCCGGCTACGACAGCCGCCTCAAGGCGCTTTTCACGCACTACACCGCGCCCGACGAACTCCGCCATCTCGCCGGCGAGATCAAGCAGCACGCCATCGAAAATCTCGATACGTACCTGCCGCAGGTCGAAGCGAAGCTTCAGGAAAACGGCGCCAAGGTTCACTGGGCCGTCGACGCGAAAGAGGCCTGCGAAGCCGTGCTCAAAATCATGCGCGATCGCGGCGCCACCAAGATGGTCAAGGCCAAGACCATGGTCAGCGAGGAGATCGAGCTCGCACACTTCCTCGAAAAGGAAGGCATGGAATGCCTCGAGACCGACCTCGGCGAATTCATCGTCCAGATCGATCACGATCACCCGTCGCACATCGTCAAACCGATCATCCACAAGAACCGCCGCGAGATCGCGACGTCGTTCGAGAAAAATGGACTCGGCGAATACAACGACGATCCCGGCACCATCACCCGCCGCGCGCGCCAGTATTTGCGCCACAAATACCTCGCGGCCGATGTCGCCCTCACCGGCGCGAATTTTCTCTCCGCCGAAAGCGGCCGCATGGTCCTCGTGACCAACGAAGGCAACTCCCGCTTCTGCCTCGCCGCGACCAAGGTTCACATCGCGCTCATCGGCATCGAAAAAATCGTCGCGCGCGACCGCGACCTCGCGGTGTTGCTGAATCTTCTCGGCCGCTCTGGCACCGGCCAGCAACTCACGTCGTACACCGAGTTCATCACCGGACCGAGAACCGATGCCCAACCCGATGGCCCGGAGGAGATGCACGTGATCTTCGTGGACAACGGACGCACCGACGTGCTCGAGAGCGATTGCCGCGAAATCCTCCGCTGCATCCGTTGCGGTGCATGCCTGAACGTGTGCCCCGTTTATCGACAGGCCAGCGGCCATGCTTACCGCGCGGTTTATCCCGGTCCGGTGGGCGCCGTGCTCTCGCCACTGCTCGCGGGAAAAAAATTCCCCGAGATGGCCGACCTGCCGAAGGCCTCGACGCTGTGCGGCGCCTGCAACGAAGTCTGTCCGGTCGATATTCCCATTCCCGACTTGCTGCTGCGCCTGCGCGACAAAGGAAAACGCGAAGGCAGCGCCGCCGCGTCCGCCGCGACGCCGCCGATGGGCGCGTATGCGCTCGTCGCCACGCAGCCCGCCGCGTGGAAAGCCGCGCTCTCGATGGGCGGCCTCATCAATGCCGTGCCCACACCGTTGCTGCCGCAAGCCGCCAAGACCTGGGTCGAAACCCGTGGCCTGCCGCCGTGGCGCGGCGGTCAGTTCCGCAAATGGATGAAACAGCGCAACAAATCATGAGCGCCTCCCGCGAAGCCATTCTCAACCGCGTCCGCTCGGCCCTCGCGCCGCTGCCCAAACGCGCCGCGTATCCAGAATTCAATGACAGCGCGGCCACCATGCCCGCCTTCGACCGCGAAGCCGACCGCTGGACGGCGTTCAGCGAACGCCAGAAGCTGGTCAACGGCACGCCGATGGTCGGCGCCTCCGCGCTCGCCGCGTGGCTCCGCGAGAAAGGACATCTGCGCGGCTACTGCGATCCCGCGCTATGGGCCGAACTCGCACCGGCCTTTGGCCCGGAGTTCAACGTTTCGACCGACTACGATCGCGCGCAGGTCGACGAGTATGCGTTTGGCATCACGCGCGCTGCCGGAGCGATTGCGGAAACCGGATCGATCATTTTGGACGATACAACGACCTCGCGCCGCCTCGGTGCGTTGACGCCCTGGGTGCATGCGGCGGTGTTGCGACGCGAAACGATCTTTCCCGATGTGGCCGCCGCCATCGCCGCGCTCGGCAAGGATGCGAACATCATCTTCTGCACCGGCCCGTCAAAAACGGCCGACGTGGAAGGCATCCTGATCGAAGGCGTCCACGGCCCCGGTGTGCAGATCGCCTTGCTGATCGACTGAGCCGCGGATTCTCCGTGAAATGTGGCGACGTAGAGCGGTTGCGCGGAGCAACCGCCGCGGCTGAAAGGGAAAGCCTCGCCAAGGAAAACGGGTTATGCCGGGCATGCTCATGACCTCTGGCGCGAGCCGGCGTGATCGGAGACATGTCATTTTTTCCAACTTGGAAAACGGGCCTGAACGAATTCGGAAGTAGTGAGCCTCGCTCAGGCTGTGCAATTTCAGGGCGGTTTAACTAACCCCATAGCGTTGTATCTGCGCCATGGAACGTGAGTCCACTGTCACACCGGGATGGGTTTCCGGGGAGCACACGCGGCCCGCGTGTGGTGTCCGGCGGCCCGCCGGACACAGCTCGATCCGGCTACAGTTCAATTGAAACCGCACTAAATTCGAGACGGGATTAACAGGATCAACAGGAGAGGGCTGGCTCGCTTTGCGGCAACCACTTCCGATAGGCCGGTTTAGGTTTTGATTGCCGCTAAATTTTTCATGCCGGATGTCGATGCCTTCTCACGTGACCACCACCTACTTTTTTGCCCCTGATCCGATTCCCCAAGCGCTCGCGAAAATCTACGCAGCCAAGAACGAGCTTTGCGCAGCGTTCCCCGATCACTCCTTCACTATGGATGGAAAGTTCATCGGGGACATCGGTGAAGCGATCGCGCAGCAGCATTTCGGTTTATCGAAGCTGCGGGTGGGGGAAAAGGATCACGATTTCAAAACCGCCGACGGTCGTTTGGTACAGGTGAAGGCTACGCAAAAGGCCAAGCGTGAATCGGCAGGTGTCGGCCTCGGGTTGGTGAAACGGACCTTCGATCTACTTCTAGTCATCGAATTCGACCAGTCGGGCCGCTACGAGGTGCTCTACAACGGTCCGGGCAAGTACATCGACGACGCGCGCAATCATAAGACGTCGGCCTCCATGTCCCGCAATCAACTCCGGCAGTGCCAGCTTCTCGTAGCTGAGGAACACAGAATCTCCCGCGTGTGCGGCATTCCGTGCGCCGCCTGATCCCATGAAGCTTCTTACCACCGCGCAAGAGCACGACAAAACGGTCCGGGAGTGTCTGCGCAAATTCAGCCAGGTGCGCTTTGCCGTGGCGTGGGCGACGCAGCAGTTTGAGCTCGGTCATCAACTGACATGGAGCAAGTCGAAGGTGAAGAGGGCCGTTATTGGTACGCACTTCTTTCAGACAGATCCGGAGTTTATGCGCGCCTGGATGGATCATCCAAATGTCCGATTCAATTTCCGGACCGCCGGAGTTTTTCATCCCAAAGTTTATCTCTTCGAGAATTCCCCCTCCGATTGGGCGGTCATCGTCGGTAGCGCGAATTTCACGCGCGGAGGTTTTGTGCTCAATTCCGAGGCATCGCTTTTTGTCACGAGCGACACCCAAGGCTCCGAGCAGGTTTACGCGCAGACGCATTCTCTCATCAACAGCTACTTCGACCCGCTCGATCCGCTCACGAAGGAGGAAATGGAAAAGTACATCGACCAGCGGAACGCCCGCCGAAATTCGATGCGGGACATTGCTCCGTGGGAAGATGACCAGCTACCCGCTCCAGAAATCGATTTCAAGTTGTCCGAGGTGCTGGACATGGACTGGAACAATTATTCGAGAGCGATCGGCAGCGCCTACACATTCAAGTTCGAGGACAGAGTCCAAATCCTGAATATTTTTCGTCAGTACTTCGCGTCCAAAGGACACTTTTCTCAGTTTTCACTGTGGGAGCAGAAGCGGGTAGCCGGTTTGGCGCCAAAGGAGGGCCTCGTTGACTGGCAGCTCTTCGGTTCCAACACCGTCGCTGGCGAATTTAACAGCGTCTTCGAGGACATCTCCGGAAAAATCTCGATAGCTCTCGATGAAATTCCAATCACCGGTCCGGTTTCACGGGAAGCCGTCGAGCGGTACATCGCGCTTTTCCGCGAGGCCAAAGACAAGGGCGTCGCCGTGGGCATCATGACCCGCATTTTGGCCATGAAGCGTCCCGACCAATTTGTCTGCGTGAACGGAAAGAGCAAAAACCGGTTGGCTGGGGTTCTTCGAACGTCGGTGGGGACAATTTCGAAATTGGAAAACTACTGGGAGTCCGTGGTTGAGCCGATCCGAAGCTCACCGTGGTGGAAGTCGCCAAACCCGAGCGGAGGGCAAACCGTTGATCTCTGGCACGGCCGCGTAGCTCTTCTCGACTGCATCTGCTACGAAAGAGATAGCGAAAGCTGAGCCCTCTGTCCGTCAAATCGGGGCAACCTCAAGCTTTGCACTTTGCACTCGGCAGTGGGAAGCCGGTGATAATGATCCAAGCGGGGCGAAGTCGTGCCGCTGCGATTCCTTATCTCAACTGGATGCGGGCGCAGGTGAAGCGTGGTAATCGGAATGTTCTGAATCCGAAAAAAATCCCGTTGGACGTCCGCGCCTATTGGGATTGGAAGAAATTAAACGACTGATTTTTGACCGCTGTTTTGAAGGCGGCGCTGTAGGGGATTCCGAAGCCAGAAAAGCGGAATCATTTTAGCGACGATAGCCAGTGCTTCCAGGTGTCGTGAGCGTTTGGAACCAATTCTCGAAATAAAAATCCTGGAACCAATTCGCCCTTATTTTGGCCGAGAATTGGTTCCCGCGACAAACCCACGCGAGAGCGGCGTTTGAACCTGGTGCCCCCGCCCGGACTTGAACCGGGATACGCGGTTTAGGAAACCGCTGCTCTATCCAGTTGAGCTACGGGGACGGTCGAGCGGGCGATTACGCGAATCCTGTGCCGCCCTCGCAAGCCCGGATGCAGCGCGAAACGTGTTCGGCGCATCACACCGCCGTGGAACGCCCAAGGACATCCGTCGGCCTCCGAGGTAGGGACGTTGCTCCGCATCGTCCGCGCTTGGCTTGGGAACGCCCGACGTCTCCGTCAGCTCTTCGGGAAGCCGCCCCCTCGCTTCCGCGCATCCTGTAAATCCTGTGAATCCTGTCTCATTTTCCGGACAGGATTTGGAGGATTAACAGGAGGGAATGCGTCCCCGTCATGCGCGACGAGAGACGTTGTCAGGCGATGGGAGCAAATGCGCGACGGGGGCGTCGCGCCTCCATCGGCAGGCGTCTCATCTCCGGGGTGGAGAAACTTCCCGAATCGTGATGCGCGGCGTGGAATGGCAGATTTAGTGTTAAATCGCTTTCCTTCACACCCGGCTTGCGTCTTTTCTTTCCGCGTTGCCCGTTCCGTTTCCCCGTTCCCCCGACCCTGTGATTCCATGAATCTGGCTCCGTTCGTTTCGTTTCGTTTTTTGAGCGTGTTCTTTTGCGCGCTGGGTGTTTGCACCTCGTCGTCGGCAGCGGTCGCGCAGCCGGCGGCCGGGCGCGAGCGCATCCGCTGGAACGATGACTGGCGCTTTGCCTTCGGGCATCCGAGCGACACGAAAAAAGACCACGGGCACGCGACGGGGTATTTTTCCTACATCACGAAGACCGGTTTCGGCGACGGGCCGGCGGCGCCGGTGGGGAAGTTCGACGACTCGGCGTGGCGCATGCTCGATCTGCCGCACGACTGGGCGGTGGAGATGCCGTTCGCGGCGAACGGCTCGCACAGCCACGGCTACCGCGCGGTGGGGCCGGGATTTCCCGACGTGAATGTCGGCTGGTATCGAAAGACCTTTCGCATCCCCGCGGAGGATCTCGGGCGGCGGATCAGCGTGGCGTTCGACGGCGTGTTTCGCGCGTCGCGCGTGTGGGTCAACGGCTTCTATCTCGGCGAGGAGCCGAGCGGGTATTTGAATTTTCGATATGACGTTTCCGACTACCTGAATTATGGCGGGGAAAACGTGATCGCGGTGCGCGTGGACGCGACGATGGAGGAGGGCTGGTTCTACGAAGGCGCGGGCATCTACCGGCATGTGTGGCTGGAAAAAACCGCGCCGATACACCTCGTCGCGGACGGCACGGCGATCGTGACCGAAATCGATGCCGCGGGCGCGACGCAGGTGATCGTGCGTTCGGAAGTGACGCATGCGCTGCGGAAGGCGGATGCGGCGGAAGTATCGGTGAACTATCGCGTGATCGATGCCGACGGGAAGAACGTGGCCGAATCCACGACGGCGGCGCGCACGCTGGCGGCGGGTGAGACCGCGGAGCTCGGCGCGACGCTGACCGTGACGGCGCCGCGGCTCTGGTCGCTGGAGACGCCGATCTTGTACACGCTCGTGGCGGAGGTGAACGCGGGCGGTGTTGCGATCGACCGGACGGAGACGCGCTTCGGCATTCGCACGATTCGCTTCGATCCGGACGAAGGATTTTTTCTGAACGGGAAACACGTGAAGTTGAAGGGCACGAACAATCACCAGGATCACGCGGGCGTGGGCGCGGCGATTCCGGATGCGTTGCAGGATTTCCGCATCCAACGCTTGAAGGACATGGGCTCGAATGTGTATCGCGCCTCGCACAATCCCATGACCCGGGAACTGCTCGATGCCTGCGACCGGCTCGGGATGCTCGTGATCGATGAAACGCGTTTGATGGGATCGAATCCGCTGCATCTCGACGCGGTGGAGCGCATGATCCGGCGCGATCGCAATCACCCGAGTGTGATCCTCTGGTCGCTCGGCAACGAGGAGTGGGCGATCGAAGGCAATGTGTTTGGCGAACGCATCACGACGACCATGCAGGCCTTCGCGAAGCGGATCGATCCGACGCGCATGATGACGGTCGCGATCAGCGGCGGCTGGGGCGGCATTTCGAAAGTCGTCGAAGTGATGGGCGTGAACTACATCAAGCACGGCGACACCGACAAACAGCACGCGGAGTATCCGTGGCAGGTCATCCTCGGCACGGAGGAAACGACCACGCAGGCCACGCGTGGGATTTATTTCGACGATCGCGAACGCGGCCATCTCGCGCCGCTTGAAGACGGAACCTCGGGCGGAAATGTGGAAACCGGTTGGAAACACTACGCGGCGCGCCCCTACCTCGCGGGCGTGATTTATTGGACGGGTTTTGATTATCGCGGAGAACCCAATCCGCTCGCGTGGCCCGCGGTGAGCTCGCAGTTCGGCATTCTCGATACCTGCGGGTTTCCGAAGGACAGTTTTTATTATCTGAAAGCCTGGTGGAGCGATGAACCGGTGCTGCATATTTTCCCGCACTGGAACTGGCCGGGCCGCGAGGGGCAGGAGATCGAGGTGCGCGCACACAGCAATCACGAGGCAGTCGAGCTGTTCTTGAACGGACGCTCGCTCGGCAAACAGGACATGCCGCGCAACGGCCATCTCGCGTGGAAAGTCGCGTACACGCCCGGCGTGCTGGAAGCCCGCGGTTATCGCGGCGGCAAAGTGGTGGAAACCAAACGCGTCGAAACCACGGGTGCACCGGCGACGCTCATGCTCACCGCGCATCGCACGCAGCTGGTTGCGGACAATCATGACGTCGCCGTGATCGATGTCTCCGTCGTCGATGCGCAAGGACGCGCGGTGCCGGTCGCGGACAATCTCGTGACGTTTGAAATCACCGGCGGAAAAATCATCGGCGTGGGCAATGGCGATCCCGGCTCGCACGAAGCGGACAAGGCGAGCGAGCGGAAACTTTTCAACGGACTCGCGCAGGTGATCGTGCAGACGACGCACACGCCCGGGCCGATCGTGCTTCGCGCGAAGTCGGAGGGCCTTGAGGGAGCGGCGGTAGAACTCGTGAGTGCAGAATCAAAAACCGCGGAGCCGGCAGCGAAGTAGGACGCAGAGAATGAAGAAGCCGGATCGCGAGTTGTCGCTGGTGGAACGCGCGGTCCCCGCGCGTTGGCGCTGGTTGACGCGAGCGGGCGATTGGAGCGCGGATTTTTTGCGACGGCGGATAACGCGCCGGGACGGCGTGTTCCACCTGATGCTCGGACTTGCGTGCGTCGCGCCTGCGTTCGCCGACGTGGTTGAGAAGGACGGAAAGATTCACGTCACGTACTGGGAAAAATGGGTGAGCTTTGAAGGCATCGCGATGCAGGCGACGATCGATGCGTTCAACGCGTCGCAGGATAAAATCGTGGTGGATTATTATCCGACCTCGCAGGTGGATCGCAAAGTACTCGTGGCGACGGCGGGCGGCGATCCGCCGGATGTGGCGGGGCTTTGGGTGCAGAACATCGCGACCTTTGCCGATGCGAATGCGTTGATGCCGCTCGATGAGTTCATCCGCGAAGACGGCATGACGACGGAGGAATGGTTGGCGCGTTATTACCCGGCGTTCGCGCACATCTGCACGTATCGCGATCGTGTGTATGCGGGCATCTCGACGCCGGCGGTGATTGCGCTGCATTGGAACAAAACCTTGTTTCGCGAAGCGGGGCTCGATCCCGAAAAACCGCCGCGCACGGTCGCGGAACTGGATGCGTTTGCGCGCAAGCTCACGAAGCGCGATCCGAAGACGGGACGGCTGACGCAGATGGGATTTTTGCCACAAGAGCCGGGCTGGTGGCCGTGGATTTTTGCGCGCTGGTTTGGCGGAGAATTATTCGACGGCGAGCGTGTGACGATCGGCACCGATCCGCGCAATCTCGAGGCGCTGCGCTGGGTGGCGGGCTACACGAATGAGTACGGCCGGGACGACCTGCGGACATTTGCGAGCGGCTTCAGCGGGCACGCGCTCAACGCGCAGTCGGGTTTCATGAACGGCAAAGTCGCGATGGTTTTCCAGGGCGTGTGGTTCGACAACTACATCCGCCAGTACAAGCCGGGGCTCGACTATGGCGTGGGTCCGTGGCCGGAGGCGGTGCCGGGCGTGACCGATTTTGCGATGGCCGAGGCTGACGTGCTGGTGATCCCGCGCGGCGCGAAGAATCCGCGTGCGGCGTGGGAGTTCATCAAGTTTGCCAACTCGCACAACCCGCAGGCGCGCACGCGCGAAGAACTCAGCGGCATCGAACTCACGTGTTTCTTGCAGGCGAAAAGTTCGCCGCTGCGCGCGTGGAGTCCGTTCTTCGAAAAAAATCATCCGCATCCGTTCATCGGAATTTTCCGCGAGCTGTCGGCGAGTCCGCGCGCGGTGTCGGTGCCGCAAATGGGCATCTGGCAGGAGTACAATCGCGAGTTCATGGCGGTGTTTGAACAAACGCGGCTCGCGCTCGCGAAACCGGAGGAGGCGATCGCGTATTGTCAGAGGCGTATGAGTGCCAGCTGGGCGCGTTATCAAAAAAGCCTCATTCGGCACGGGCAGGTGCCGGCGCGGGAAGAGGCGAAGAAGCCGGAGGAGAAGCGATGATTGGAGCAGGCAAAAAGAAGCCGGCGGGACGGCGGCGCTCCCGGCAAACGCGCCGGGACGGCGCGTTCCACCACGGATCATGACACCGGGCGAAAAGAAGAACATCCTGACCGGGCTCGCGTTCACCAGTCTGTGGATCGTGGGGCTCGGTGTGTTCACGGCGTATCCGGTGATCGCGTCGCTGTATTATTCGTTCTGCGATTATTCGATTTTGAAATCGGCGGTGTGGATCGGCGGGGAAAATTACCGCGAGCTGGTGACCGACGATCTATTTTGGAAATCGCTCGGAAACACGCTGCTCTACGCGGGCTTGTCCGTGCCGCTCGGCACAGCGGTGGCGCTCGGCCTGGCGATGTTGCTCAACTGCGACGTGCGCGGACGGCCGTTTTTTCGCGTGGTGTTTTATCTGCCCTCGATCGTGCCGGTGGTGGCGTCGTCGATGTTGTGGCTGTGGATTTTTAATGGCGAATACGGACTCCTCAACGGCGTGCTCGCGCCGGTGCTCGGCTGGTTCGGGCTGACACCGCCGGCGTGGTTCACCGATCCGATGTGGGCGAAACCCGCGCTGGTGCTCATGAGTTTGTGGGGCGTGGGCAATGCGATGGTGATCTACCTCGCGGGCCTGCAAAACGTGCCGAAGGAATTGTACGAAGCCGCGGCGATCGATGGTGCTTCGGCGTGGAAACGTTTCTGGCATGTGACGCTGCCGGGCATCGCGCCGGTGGTGTACTTCAACGTGGTGATGGGGATGATCGGATCGCTGCAGATTTTTGCGCAGGCCTACATCATTTCGGATGCGGCGAATGGCGGCACGGGCACGCATGACGGCGCGCCGGCGAGATCGCTGTTGTTTTATACGATGCATCTGTTCACGACCGCGTTTCATGACCTGCGCATGGGTTATGCGAGCGCGATGGCGTATGTGTTGTTCATCGTGATCGCGTCGCTCACGTGGCTCGCGACGCGACTCTCGCGGAGGCACGTCGAATGAACACCTCGGCGCAGCTGCGGAAGACGACGAAGCGCTTCGTGATCTACGGGCTGCTCGGCGGAGCCGCGTGCGTGTTTCTCGTGCCGTTTGTGTGGCTCGTGATCACGTCGCTGAAACCGATCGAGCAATCGATGACGATGCCGCCGTCGTGGATTCCGCGCGCGCATTACGCCGATGTCGGCGCGGGCAAGACGGAGGTGACGCTCGATTATCGCACGCGCCAATCCGGCGCCGTGGTCGAGCGGCTCGCCGGGGAAAACGCGGGCGCGATTCTTTTTCTCGCCGACGATCAGCTCGCACAACTCACCGACGCGAACGATCCGGTGCGCGTGTTGCAACGTGTGGAGCCGGGCTGGTGGCGTGCGACGGAGAAACTGTCGCGCGACGCGCCCGCAGGCACGACTCCGCGCTGGCGATTTGTGCCGGACAACGAAGTCGAATCGCGCGTGAAGTTTCGCTGGGAAAATTATCCCGATGCGCTCGGCTCGCTCGATGGCGGTTCAAACGATCCGGCGAGCCTGAGTTCGAAACATCGCGTGAGCTTTTGGCGCTTCACCGCGAATTCGCTGATCGTGTGCGTGCTCGGTGTGATCGGCACGGTGTTTTCGAACGCGATCGTCGCGTATGGTTTCGCGCGGATCCGCTGGCGCGGCCGCGACGCGTTTTTCGCCGTCACGCTCGCGACGATGATGGTGCCGTTTCCGGTGTTGATGGTGCCGCTCTATGGGGTGTTCAAGGAGCTCAACATGATCGGGACGCTGATGCCGTTGTGGGGGCCTGCGTTTTTTGGGAGCGCGTTTAATATTTTCCTGATGCGGCAATTTTTCCGCGCGATTCCCGAGGAACTCAGCGAGGCGGCGCGCATCGATGGTTGCAGCGAGTGGACGATTTTCTGGCGGATCATTTTGCCGCTGAGCAAGCCAGTCCTCGCGACGGCGGGCGTGCTGCATTTCCTCCACGCGTGGAATGATTTTCTCGGGCCGCTGCTCTATTTGACGCGCAAGGAAACGTTCCCGCTCTCGCTCGCGCTGCAAAGTTTTCAGGCGCAAAACGGCGGCGTGCAATGGCATCATTTGATGGCCGCGAGCACGGTGACGATCATTCCCGTGGTGATCTTGTTTTTCTTCGCGCAAAAAACGTTCGTGCAAGGGATCGCGACGACGGGATCGAAAAGCTGACGCGTGGCGCGTGGCGCCGCGCGAACGTCCAACATTCAACGTTCAACGCTCGACGCCCAATGTGCGGAGCGGCTCGTGCATTTCCCGGCCGATGAGCATTCGAAGTTGGGTGTTGGGAGTTCGACGTTGGGAGTTCGCGCGGAACGCGCGCGCGCATTACGAAAGAAATGACGCGAGCGCTTTATCGAGCGCCTGCACGCGGATCGGTTTCGTGAGATGGTGGGAGAAACCGGCCGACTGGCTGCGGGCGATGTCTTCTTCCATGCCGTAACCGCTCAGCGCGATGCCGCGGATCTGCAGGCGCTCGCGAAGTTCGTTCATCAGATCGTAGCCGTTTCCGTCGGGCAGACCGATGTCGGAGATGATCAGATCGAAGGCGTGATTTTGCGCGGCGGCGCGAGCTTCCGCGACGCAGGAGGCGATGACGATGTCGAAACCGCGGCGGCAGAGCAGGCGCTCGAGTGTGTTGCGCGTGGGCTCGTGATCCTCGACGAGCAGGAGACGGATGCGCGGTTTGCCGGGCGGTGTCGCCTGGCTGGTCGCGGGCGCAAACAAACCTGCGTGATCGGTGCCCGCAACCAGCGCATCGGCGGACGCGAGCGGGAGCGTGACGGTGAACGAGGCGCCGCCGCCGCGGCCGGGACTGCTCGCCGTGATGAAACCGCCGTGTTGTTCGACGAGTGTGCGGGAAATGGCGAGGCCGAGGCCGAGTCCGCCGAAACGATGTGCGCCGCCGCGGCGTGCGTGCTCGCCTTGCGTGAACGCATCGAAGGCGCGGTTGAGCTCGAGGGGCGTGAGGCCGATGCCTGTATCCATAATCTGGATATCGACCTTGTCGTCGTCAGCATGTGCGCGGGTGACGACGGTGATGCGGCCGGCGGCGGGGGTGAATTTGACGGCGTTCTTGAGGATGTTCCAGAAGACCTGTTGGAGGCGGACGTTGTCGCCGGCGATGATCGAGCGCGGGGCGTCGAGTGCGAGATCGAGGATGAGGCCGTTGCTTTCGATGTCGGCGCGGACGGTGGCGATGGCTTCGCGGAGGATCGCGTGCACATCGTGCGCGGCGATTTCGAGCGTGAGTTTGCCGCTGGTGATGCGGGTGAGGTCGAGCAGGTCGTCGATGAGGCGCGCTTCGAGGGCGACACTGCGTGCGATGAGTTCGAAATCGGCGCGGACTTCGGCGGGCAGTGCGGGGTTGGCGGCGGCTTCGCTCGCGAGGAGGAGGACGGGGTTGAGCGGCGTGCGCAGTTCGTGGGAAAGCGTGGCGAGGAAATCGTCCTTCGCGCGCGAGCCGGCGAGGGCGAGGTCGCGTGCATTTTCAAGCGCGTGCTCGGCGTGCTTGCGATCGGTGATGTCGATGATGGAGCCGATGTGGCCGAGGTACTCGGATGATTCGGCGAAGCGCGGTACCGCGGCGTTGAGAGTCCACCGATAGGCGCCGTCTTTGTGCAGCAGGCGGAGTTCATGCCGGAACGGTTCGCGGCGGCTGGTGGCTTCGCGGAAAACTTCGTGTGCGCTGTGACGCTCGTCGGGGTGGACGATATCGAGCCAAGCGACCTCGCCGTTTTCGTCCGCGTCGCGTCCCGTGAATTCGATCCAGCCGCGATTGAGATAAAGGAAACGTCCATCGGGCGCGGTGACCCAGAGCATCATGGGCGAGTGGTCGGCCATGTTGCGGAAACGACGTTCGCTCTCGCGCAAGGCTTTGCCGCGTTCGCGCAACTCGTCGTTGAGGCGCGTGAGCTCGGCGGTGCGCGATTGGACGCGGGCTTCGAGTTCGTTGTTCAGATCGCGCAGGGCGGCTTCGGCGTGCTGGCGCTGGATGATTTCCTGCTCGAGCGCGGTGTTGGTGGCGGCGAGCGCACGGGTCTTGCGGAAAAGCTCCACGAAGACGGCGATCTTGGATTTCAAGATCTGCGGATTGATGGGCTTCGTGAGGTAATCGACGGCACCGATTTCGTAGCCTTCGAGGACATCTTTGTCCTCCTGGAAATACGCGGTGAGGAAGATGATCGGGATGTGCTGGGTGCGTTTGCGCTGCTTGATGAGGTTGGCGAGCGCGATGCCGCTCATCTCGGGCATCTGGATGTCGAGGACGATGGCGGCGAAATCGTTGTCGAGCAGTTCGCGCAGCGCGCGTTCGGCGGTGAGCGCGCGGATGAGATGGTAGTCGGGCGACTGGAGGATGCTCTCGAGCACGTCGAGATTGCGTGGCTCATCGTCGACGATGAGGAGGTTCACCGGCGAGGATGGCAGCGGTGCCGCGCTGGCACCGGTGACGGAGATTTCGGTTTTCTCGGAAATCATCATCGGTAGAGCCAGACGCGCAGCAGCGAAAGGAGTTCGTTCGTGTTGACCGGTTTCGCGATGTAATCGGAGGCGCCGGCGGCGAGGCATTTTTCACGATCGCCTTTCATGGCTTTTGCGGTGAGCGCGAGGATGGGCAGCGTGCTGAAACGCGGGTCCTTGCGGATCTCGCGCATGGTTTCGTAGCCATCCATCTCGGGGATCATGATGTCCATGAGCACCACGCTGAGGTCCGGTTCGCGCTGGATGATCTCGATGGCCTGGCGTCCGTTGGTGGCGCTGAGGATGTCCATGTCCTGATTTTCCAAAACGGTGGAAAGCGCGAAGATGTTGCGCGCGTCATCGTCCACGATGAGCACGCGGCGGCCGCGAAGGATGTCGTTGGAGGTGTGGAGACGATCGAGCATCTTTTGCTGCGGCTCAGGAAGGTCGGCGACGACGCGATGGAGGAAGAGTGCAGTTTCGTCGAAGAGGCGTTCGGGCGATTGAACGTCTTTGACGAGGATGCTCTTTGCCATGGTGCGCAGTTGTTTTTCCTCGGTCGCGTCGAGATCGCGGCCGGTGAAGACGACGATCGGGATGTTGCGGAGCGTGGTGTCGGCCTGGAGGCGTCCGAGTAGCTCGAAGCCGTCCATGTCGGGCAGACGCAGATCGAGCACGCAGCAGTCGAAGGGACGATCGAGCAGCAGTTGCAGCGCCTCTTCGCCGCTGGCGGCGGTGATGATCTCGATGTCGTCGTGCGCGAGGAGCGTGAGGATGCTCGCGCGTTCCACCTCGTTGTCTTCGACGACGAGGAGACGTTTCATGGGCGTGTCCACGAAGCGTTTGATGCGGTCGAAACATTCGTCGAGGCCTTCGGTGGTCGCGGGTTTGATCGTGTACGCGAAGGCGCCGCGCGAGAGTGCGTGCGAACGTTCTTCTTCGACCGAGATGATTTGAACGGGGATGTGACGCGTCTGCGGGTTGAGCTTGAGGCTGTTGAGGACGGTCCAGCCGAGCATGTCGGGCAGGAAAATATCCAGCGTGATGGCGGTCGGCAGGAACTGTCGCGCGAGGGTGAGAGCGGCGTTGCCGCGGGTGGCGACGATGCCCTTGAAACCGTTTTCACGGGCGAGGCCGAGGAGCACGCGGGCGTAGTGGGGATCGTCTTCGACGATGAGGAGGCTGCGGTCGCCGTCGTTGATTTGATCGCGATCGTCCTCGATCACCTCTTCGCGCGGAGCGGGGAGAACGAGCGGAGCGGGCGTGGGCGGATGGGTGCGACCGTTGCCGTTCTTCTGGTCGATGTAGTACTGCGGCAAATACAGCGTGAACGTGCTGCCCTCGCCGGGCGTGCTGACGAGGCGGATCTCGCCGCCGAGCAAGGCGGCCAGTTCGCGCGAGATGGCGAGACCAAGACCGGTGCCGCCGTATTTGCGGCTGGTGCCGGCGTCGGCCTGCTGAAACGCCTCGAAGATGAGCTTTTGTTTTTCCGGCGCGATGCCGATGCCGGTGTCTTTGATGGAGAAGGCGATGACCTGATGCGCGCGTGTGAGGGACGGGTGATGCTGGCTCCAGCCATCGTCGGCGAGGCCGACCTCGACGCTGATCATGCCCTGGCTCGTGAACTTGAACGCGTTTGAAAGCAGGTTCTTGAGGATCTGCTGCAGACGCTTCGGATCGGTGGACATCATGCGCGGCAGATCGGGCGAGAACTGCACGAGAAAAGGCAGGCTCTTCGAGTCCGCGACATGGCGGAAATTGCGCTCGATCGAATCGCGCAACGACGAGAAGCCGATCTCCTCCGCCTCGACGGTGACGGTGCCCGACTCGATCTTGGAAAGGTCGAGGATGTCGGTGATGAGGTTGAGCAGATCGGAGCCCGACGAGTGGATGTTGCGGGCGAACTCGACCTGTTTGGGGGAGAGATTGCCGGCGCCGTTATCGGCGAGTTGCTGGCCGAGGATGAGGATCGAGTTCAGCGGCGTGCGGAGCTCGTGCGACATGTTGGCGAGGAACTCGGACTTGTATTTCGACGTGAGCGCGAGCTCGGCGGCTTTCTCTTCGAGCGCGCGGCGGGCCTGTTCGACCTCGCGGTTCTTGCGCTCGACCTCGGCGTTTTGATCGGCGAGCTGCGAAGCCTTTTCGGCGAGTTCTTCGTTGGTCTGCTGAAGCTCCTTTTGCTGCGATTGAAGTTCTACGGTGAGCTCCTGCGATTGCTGGAGAAGATTCTCCGTGCGCATGGTCGCCTCGATGGTGTTGAGCACGACGCCGATCGACTGCGTGAGCTGTTCGAGGAAGGAGATGTGCGTGATGCTGAAGGGATGCAGCGAGGCGATCTCGATCACGGCCTTCGTGTGACCTTCGAAGAGCACGGGCAGCACGATGATGCTGGCGGGCGCGGCTTCGCCGAGACTCGAGCGGATCGACGTATAACCGCGTGGTGTATCCGTGAGAAGGATACGTTGTTTTTCGACGGCGCACTGGCCGACGAGCCCTTCGCCGGCGGCGATGGCTTCGGGCTGAATGGGACGCCGGGCGTAGCTGGCGAGCAGGCGCAACACAGGCTGGCCATGCTCGTCGTTCGACATCTGGTAGATCGCGCCCTGCTGGGCGTACACGAGCGGCGCGAGTTCGGAGAGGAGCATCTGGCCGACGGTGGAAAGATCGCGCTGACCCTGCAGCATGCGGGCGAACTTGGTGAGATTGGTCTTGAGCCAGTCCTGCTCCTGGTTGGCCGCGGTCGTGTTGCGCAGGTTGGAAATCATCGTGTTGATGTTGTCCTTCAGCTCCGCGACTTCGCCGCGTGCATCGACCTGGATGGAGCGCGTCAAATCGCCCTTGGTCACGGCGGTGGCAACCTCGGCGATGGCGCGGACCTGCGTGGTGAGATTGGCCGCGAGAAGATTCACGTTGCCGGTGAGATCCTTCCACGTACCGGCGGCGCCGGGCACGTGCGCCTGACCGCCGAGACGGCCTTCGACGCCGACCTCGCGCGCGACATTGGTCACCTGCTCGGCGAAAGTCGCCAGCGTGTCGGTCATGTTGTTGATCGTTTCGGCGAGCGCGGCGACTTCACCCTTCGCCTCGACGGTGAGCTTCTGGCGCAGGTTGCCGTTGGCGACGGCGGTCACGACTTTGACGATACCGGAGACCTGGTCGGTCAAGTTGGCCGCCATGACGTTCACCGAGTCGGTCAAATCCTTCCACGTGCCGGCGACGCCAGGCACGAGCGCCTGACCGCCGAGTTTGCCCTCGGTGCCGACCTCGCGGGCGACGCGCGTCACTTCGGCGGCGAAGGCGTTGAGCTGGTCCACCATCGTGTTGATGGTGTTTTTCAGCTCCAAAATTTCGCCCTTCACATCGACGGTGATCTTGCGCGACAAGTCGCCGCGCGCGACGGCGGTCGTGACCTCGGCGATGTTGCGCACCTGACCGGTGAGGTTGGCGCCCATCGCGTTCACGGAATCGGTCAAATCCTTCCATGTGCCGGCGACGCCGGGCACCACGGCCTGCACGCCGAGACGACCTTCGGTGCCGACCTCGCGGGCGACGCGCGTCACTTCAGAGGCGAAGGAACGCAACTGCTCGACCATGGTGTTGATCGTTTCCTTGAGTTGCAAAATCTCGCCGCGCACATCGACGGTGATCTTGCGCGACAAGTCGCCGCTCGCCACGGCGATCGTGACCTCGGCGATGTTGCGCACCTGGGTCGTGAGATTGTTCGCCATGGAATTCACGTTGTCGGTGAGATCCTTCCACGTGCCGGCGACACCGGGCACGACGGCCTGACCGCCGAGTTTGCCTTCGGTGCCGACTTCGCGAGCGACGCGCGTCACTTCCGACGCGAAGCCGTTGAGCTGGTCCACCATGGTGTTGATGGTGTCTTTGAGCGCGAGGATTTCGCC
>CAZNJG010000023.1:0-65209 GCA_964573305.1 uncultured Opitutaceae bacterium | reverse complement strand
TTCGTCATTCGGCCTTCGGATTTCGTCATTCCGATTTCTCCATTGGCTTTCGCGCTCCGGATTTCACCATTCGCCTCCCTTCCTCATGCCTTCACACGACTACGATGTGACCATCATCGGCGGCGCGCTTTCCGGAGCCGCCACGGCCATCCTGCTGCGCCGGCGCAATCCACAGCTGAAGGTCCTCATCATCGAGCGCAGCGAGCAGTTCAAACGTCGTGTGGGCGAAGCCACCGTCGAGGTCAGCGCCTACTTTCTCGGCCGCGTGCTCGGACTGGTCGAACATCTCAACGAGAAACATCTCGTGAAGCAGGGCCTCCGTTTCTGGTTTCAAAACGAACACACGCACACGCTCGCCGACTGCAGCGAGACCGGCCCCGGCTACAATGTCCGTTTCCCGAGTTACCAGATCGACCGCTCCGTTTTCGACGAAGAGGTGCTCGCCAACGCGGTCGCCGCTGGCGCGGAACTCCTGCGTCCCGTGCGCGTGACCGATGTCGTGCTCGAGGACGGCGGCGTGCAGACGGTCTCGTGGGCGGGCGATGACGACCGCAGCGGCGTCGTGCGTTCGCGCTGGGTCGTCGATGCCTCGGGCGTCGCCGCGATGCTCGCGCGCAAAAACGGCTGGCATGTGCCCAACACCGCGCACCCGATCGCCTCGTGCTGGTCGCGCTGGAGCGGCGTGAAAAACTGGGATTCGCGCGAACTCGCAGAAAAGTTTCCCGAATGGTCCGCACGCGCGCGCGGCGTTCGCTACACGGCCACGAATCACCTCACCGGCTTCGGCTGGTGGGCGTGGTGCATCCCACTCAAAGGCGGCGATGTCAGCGTCGGTGTGGTTTTCGATCAACGACTCGTGGACCTGCCCGAAGGCCCCAGCCTCGGCGCGCGTCTCAAGCAGATGCTCACCGCGCATCCTGCGGGAAAAGAAATCCTCGGCGAGGCCACGTGGCATGAAGGCGATGTGCACCTGCGCCGCAATCTCGCGTATTCATCGACTCAATACGCCGGACGCGGCTTCGCGCTCGTGGGCGATGCGGCGGCGTTCATGGACCCGTTCTATTCGCCCGGCATGGACTGGATCAGCTACACCACGAGCTGCACCGCGGCGCTCATCGACGACTGTGTGCGCGGAAAACCCGCCGCGCCACGCATCGAGCGTCACAACGAAAAATTGCGCACGAGTTATGCGCGCTGGTTCGAGGCGATCTATCGCGACAAATATTTCTACATGGCGGACCAGGAGCTCATGACCCTGGCCTTCAAACTCGACATCCATCTCTATTATCTCGGCGTCGTCTCGCAGCCCTTCAAATACGGCCCGCGCGCTCTCGAGAACCCGTCGTTTTCAAATAATAAATCGAAGCTCCCCGGCCGCCTGATCGCGTTCTACAACCGGCGGCTCGTCGCCATGGCGCGCAACCGACTCCGCCGCGGCGTATGGGGAAAAACCAACGCGCATCATCATCGCCTCGTGCGCTTCGAACTCGATCGCTGGCTCCTGCTCAAGATCGTCGGCAACTTCTGCGAATTCGCAAAACTCGAGCTCCGCGAAGGCTGGCGAACGTGGTTTAGGAAGAGTGAAAAGTGAAGGGTGAAGGGTGAAAGGCCTAAGGCCGAAACCCGAAGGTCGAATGGCGAAGGCGGAAGTCGAGTGACCCGGGGAGCGCGCACGTTCTCGAGGGCGAGGCTCGATGACCCCGGCAAAAGGAAAAACCGCCGTTTCCAGCGGTTTCACCCTTCACCCTTCACTCTTCGCTCTTCACCCCACCCTTCACTCTTCAACGAAGGCTCATTTCTTCGGTGCGCGCGCGTTGTCCGCGCCGCGAGTCATAGGGAGAATTCGCCTCTGCCTTCGAGGGCGATGCCGGCGCCGTTTTCTTCGCGGCCTTCGTGCCCATCACGAGGCGCGTGAGGACTTCGACATTGTCGACCAGCACGGTGGCTTGCGCGCTCAATTCCTCGGCCGCGCTCGCGGTTTCCTCGGCATTGGCGGCATTGCCCTGCGTGACCTTGTCCATCTGCGCGACGGTGGTGCTGACCTGTCCGATGCCCTGCGTTTGTTCGCGGGACGCCGCGGCGATCTCGTTGATCGCGCCGCCCATTTGAACGCCTTGTTCCTTGATCTGATTCAGGCTCTCAGCGACGCGCTTCGAAAGCTCCACACCGTGGCTGCTCTTGTTGATCGAGTCTTCGATTTTCTCGCCGGTTTCCCGTGCGGAGAGCGCCGCGCGTTGGGCCAGCGCACGCACCTCGTCGGCGACCACGGCAAAGCCCGCGCCCGCTTCTCCGGCGCGCGCCGCTTCGACGGCCGCGTTGAGCGCGAGGATGTTCGTCTGAAAAGCGATCTCATCGATGTTCTTCACGATCTTCGCGATGTTGTCCGACGAGGCTTTGATCGAATCCATCGCAACAACCATCTGATCCATCTGCTCGCTGCCCTGCACGAGCGTGAGGTTCGTGTTTTGCACGAGGCCCTGGATCTGTTGCGCGCCTTCGGCGTTCCGGTGCGCCATGCTGTTGATTTCTTCCAGCGACGCGGAGGTTTCTTCGAGCGACGCCGCCTGCTCGCTCGAGCCTTCGGCGAGCGACTGGCTGGCACCGGAAACCTGACGCGAAGCGGACGCGACTTGATCGGCCACTTCGTGCAAACTCTGCGCGACATCGCCGAGCGCCTTCCTCACGCCGCGGTTAACCCAATAAAGAAGACCCCAGCCGAGCGCGAGCGCGACGCCGATGCCCCATGTGCCCCAAAAACGGGACTCCGCCACGGCCCGCTGATAGCTCGTCGCGCGCGCATCCATCAACGCCTGTTCGGCACCGATGATCGTCGCCACCATCCCACGCATCGCGTCCATGCCGGCCTTGCCCTTCGCCTCGTTAAACAACTGCACAAATTGATCGAGACCGATGGTCCCCGCCATCACCTCGCGGCGGGTTTCGATCTCCTTCGCAACCGGTCCCTCGACCCACGCTTTTTGCGCGGCGAGCAACTGGTTGAAGCGCGCCACTTGCTCGGGATTGTCCGCGACTAGCGTGAGCGCCTTTTCCACGTGCTCATGAAAGGCCACGAGGCCTTGCGTGTAAGGCTCCAGAAAATGTTCGTCGCCGCCGACGGCGAAACCGCGGCTGCCCGTCTCGACATCGACGAGCGCGGCAAGCGCTTGATTGGAAGTCGCGATCACGTGGTTGGTGTGGGCCACCCAGGACTGGGTCTCCTCCAGCTCCTTCAAATTGATCTGCATGCGTACACCGCAAATCGCGATGATGACGAACGCAGCCGACGAAGCCCACAAGGTGCGAGCGCCGACAGTGAGATGCTTGAGTGATCCGATTTTCATACTGAATACCCGCAGCCGGCATCGTGTTAACGCCGGAGTCGGGGCCCCTTCTTCGGCCTCAACCGCCTCGAACTTGACCGGTATTTAACACCCGACGCGCAAGCCCCTCGCGCCCCGCCCGGTTACGTGCCTGAATACTTTTTCGCTCTGCGCCGGGCTGATTTTTTCGCCTGAGGGATACTCCTCAACGCACGCGGCCGCGACCCCACGCACTCGGCGGCTGGCCGGTTTGTTTACGGAACCAGCGCGCGAAATAACTTTGATCGGGCAAACCCACGGCCGTCGCCACCGCCGCGACCTGCACACCCTGGCCGAGCAGCTCCTTCGCTTTCGCCAGACGTTGCTGCGCGCGAAACTGCCCGAGCGTGAGCCCCGTTTCTTTTTTCACCAAACGGTTGAGATGGTCGCGTTGGTAACCGCTTTTTTCCACCACCTGCCCGAGCGGACTTTCGTGATCCACACGCGCGAGCATCGCCTGGAGCGCGCTGGTTTTTTTGCCCGCCGCAGCCGACGTCACGCGCTCCATCCAGCCGCCGGCGCGCAGATTCGTCATCAACACCTGCAACACCGCCACCGCGCCTTCCCATTGCAGCGCGTGGTCCGCGTGCGCGCCGCCCTCCGCACCCGCCGGCAGCTTCATCAATTGTCCGAGCTGTTGTTTCACTTGGGCCAGTTCAGAGCGATTCAGCGAACACACGACCGGCGCACGCTTCCGCGCGGCTTTCATGCGAAAATCGATCATCACGCACAACGGCGCCCGCCCCTCGCCGCGCGAAAACGCATGCGACACCCCCGGCGGCAACAGCACGAGTGTGCCCGGCTCCACGCGCGCCGCGCTGCCGGCGATAATCTGCCGGCCGTTGCCGCTCAGATAGAGAATCGCCTGCGCCCAACCATGCTTGTGCGGCTCGACCGACGCGTGCTCGGGCAGATGACGGTGCAATGCAAACGTGAGCACGTGCAGACCGGGCAGCCGGATATCGGCCTTGTCGATGAGCAGTGAACGAAAGCGACGCATGAGAAAGGTGAAGAGTGAAGAGTGAGGGGTGAATGGTGAAAGGTGAAGGGTGAGGGGTGAAGGGTGAAAAATGTCGGGAGCGCCGACGTCCCCCAGGCCGTTCGGCATTCGGCATTCTGATTTCGGATTTCTATTCCGCTCACCGCCTACTCGCTTCCGCCTTCGCCTTCTCCATTTGCTCCAGCTGCTGCTGATATTCGCGATGCGAGAGCTGTCCGCTGCCAAACTCCCTCCGCAATTCATCGCGGCGATTCTCCTCAACCATCGCAGGTGCTATACACCCGCCAGCCATCAGGCTGATCGCTCCCACAACGCCAAACTTACACACGGAAAGCTTCATAGCTCTCCTATGAGCTATCCCACCCCAAGATTGTTCCAATCCTGTCCATCCCGTAATTCCTGTCCAAAACGGCCGCCTTCCATCCGCACGCTTACCAAGTCGATTTTGTCCTAACTCCCCCCGACAAAATCCTCACTCCTCCGGCCGCATTTCCGCTATAAACGCCACCATGTCCAACGCGCAAAACCCCAGTCCCGTCGTTCTCGTCACCGGTGCCGGCCGCGGCCTCGGTCGCGGCGTCGCCCTGCAACTCGCCGCCGAGGGTTGCTCCGTCGCCATCAATTTCGCGGGCAACCGCGCCGCTGCCGAGGAAACCGTCGCGCTTTGCCAGCAGGCCGCCACGTCGCCCGCGCAGAAATTTTTCCCGATCCAGGCCGACATCAGTTCCAAGGCCGACCGCGCGCGTCTCGTCGCCGACACGCTCGCGCACTTCGGGCGCATCGATGCGCTCGTGAACAACGCCGGTATCGCGCCCAAAGTCCGCGCCGATATCACCGAGGCCAGCGAGGAATCCTTCGAGGAACTCATCCGGACCAATCTCCAGGGGCCGTATTTTCTCACGCAGGCCGTCGTGAATCACTGGCTCTCCGGCAAACACACGCCCGCGCTTTCGTCCGGTTTCAAGATCATCTACGTCACCTCGATCTCGGCCGACACCGCGTCGGTCAACCGCGGCGATTATTGCATCTCCAAAGCCGGCCTCGCCATGGCCGCACAACTCTGGGCCGCACGTCTCGCCGCCGATAACATCCAGGTCGTCGAGCTTCGCCCGGGCATCATGGCGACCGACATGACCGCGGGTGTGAAAGGCAAATACGACCAGCTCCTCGAGTCCGGCCTCGTCCCGCAAAAGCGCTGGGGCACCGGCGAAGATGTCGGCCGCGCCGTCCGCGCGATCGTCGCCGGCGATCTTCCGTTCTCGACCGGCGCCGTTATCCCGATCGACGGCGGTTTCCACCTCCGCCGCCTCTGACCCATTTTCACCCTTCACTCCTCACCCTTCCCTTTTCCAAAAAATGATCCGCCTCGATTCCACCCTCACCGCGAAATCCCTCACGTCCGACATCAACCGTCTCTGGGACGTTTCCGCCAAAAAGATATTCAACCTCCAGAAGGACTGGGACTCCTCCAAGGGCACGCCGGTATTCACCATCAAGGGCAAGTACACGTCGCGCGGCTGGACCGAGTGGACGCAGGGTTTTCAGTTTGGTTCGGCCATTCTTCAATACGCCGCGACCGGCGACAAGAAGGCCCTCGCGATCGGCCAGGAAGGCACCGTCAAATACATGGCCAGCCACGTGAGCCACATCGGCGTGCACGACCACGGCTTCAACAACGTCTCGACCTACGGCAACCTCTACTTCCTCGCCAAGGCCGGGCTCCTCAAAGCCTCCGCGGGCGACATCAATTTCTACGAACTCGCGCTCAAGATCACCGGCGCCGTCCAGGCCGCGCGCTGGACCGAGCTTCCCGAAAATCAGGGCTACATCCATTCGTTCAACGGCCCGCACTCGCTCTTCGCCGACACCATCCGCTCGCTCCGCGCCCTCGCGCTTTCGCACCAGCTCGGCCACGTGCTGATGGGTGAACGCGATCGCAAGATCAACCTCCTCGGCCGACTCTTCCAGCACGCCGAAACCACCGCGCGCTACAACGTCTACTTCGGCCAGGGCCGCGACGCCTACGACATCCGCGGACGCGTTGCCCACGAATCCATTTTCAACCTCAACGACGGATCCTATCGCTGCGCCAGCTCGCAGCAGGGTTACTCGCCGTTCACCACCTGGACGCGCGGCCTCGCCTGGATCATCTGCGGCTACGCCGAACAACTCGAATTCCTCAGCACGCTGCCCGAGTCCGAGTTCAAGGCCTTCGGCGGAAAGAAAAAGATCCTCGCGAGCTTCCTCGAAGCCGCCCGCGCCACCTCGGATTTCTACCTCGCACACACGCCGACCGACGGCATCCCGTACTGGGACACCGGCGCGCCGGGCCTCGCCTTCATGGGCGAATACCTCGACCGCGACGCCGAGCCGTTCAACCCGCACGAGCCGGTGGACAGCTCCGCCGCCGCCATCGCCGCGCAGGGCCTCATCCGTCTCGGCAATTATCTCAAGGCGAACAAACAGGCGAAGGACGGCGCGCGTTATCTCAGCGCCGGCCTCACCGTCGCGAAAACGCTCTTCAACGAAACCTACACCTCGGGCGATGCGAAGCATCAGGGTCTCCTCCTGCACTCCGTCTATCATCGCCCGAACGGCTGGGACCACATCCCGAAGGGCCAGAAAGTTCCCTGCGGCGAAGCCTGCATGTGGGGCGACTATCACGCCCGCGAACTCGCGCTGCTCATCCAGCGCATGGCGCAGGGCAAATACTACACCTTCTTCGGCTACTAAGCACCCGCTCGCTTCGCGCTCGCGGCGACATGGCCACGAGCGCCAGCGAGTGGTACCGCCGCCCGCCTTCCGATATAGGACCCATAAGTCCCATAAGACCTATAGGTCCCATTCCGTTCCGACCTACTCGCTACCCGCTACTCACTCCTCGCTACTTTCTCCCGATGCCCGCCGCTCCCCTCACCGATTTCTCCAAGCTCTGTATCCACACGATCACTACGAAACCGTGGATGCTCGACGAAGCGGTCAAACGCTACGCCGCCGCCGGCGTGAAAGGCATCACCGTGTGGCGCCAGGCGCTCGAAGGCCGCGACGTCGCCGACTCCGGCAAGATGATCCGTGACGCCGGCCTGAGCATCGTTTCGCTTTGCCGCGGTGGTTTTTTCCCCGCGCTCGCACAGACCGATCGCGACAAAGCCATCGACGAAAACCGCCGTTGCATCGACGAAGCCGCCGCTCTCGGCGCGCCCATGATCGTCCTCGTCACCGGCGCCGTCCCCGGACAATCGCTCGTCGAATCGCGCAAACAAATCACCGACGGCATCGCCGCCGTTCTCCCGCACGCGCAGGCCGCCGGCGTGAAGCTCGCCATCGAGCCGCTTCACCCGATGTACGCCAACGATCGTTCCGCCGTGAATACCATGGGCCAGGCGCGCGCGATTTGTAACCAACTCAAGTCGCCCTTCGTCGGCATCGCCGCCGACGTGTATCATATCTGGTGGGACGACAATCTCGAGGCCGAGATCAAAGCCAGCGGACGCGAGGGCTCGCTCTTCGCGTTTCATATCTGCGACTGGCGCACGCCCACGATCGATTTCCTCAACGACCGCGGCCTCATGGGCGAAGGCTGCATCCCCATCCGTCAGATCCGCGGCTGGGTCGAGGAAGCCGGTTTCAATGGCTTCAACGAAGTCGAAATTTTCTCCAACCGCCTCTGGGCCTCCGACCAGGCGCAGTTCCTCGAAAACATCAAATCCGCCTACCTCGCCCACTCCTGAGGTCAGCTCCGCTTTCCGTCCTGCTACTCACTACCCGCTACTCGCTACTTTTCTAAACACCATGAAAGAACATCAAATCGGCATCATCATGAACGGCGTCACCGGCCGCATGGGCACGAATCAACACTTGATCCGTTCCATCTGCGCCATCCGCAAACAAGGCGGCGTCAAACTCGCCAATGGCGACGTCATCATGCCCGACCCCATCCTGGTCGGCCGCAACCTCGACAAACTCAAAGCCCTCGCCGCCGCCAACGGCGTCTCGCGCGTCTCGACCGATGTCGATGCCGCGCTCAAAGATCCGTACAACCAGATCTATTTCGACTCACAGACAACCGACCGCCGCGTCGAAGGCGTTCGCAAAGCCATCGCCGCCAAAAAAGCCATCTACTGCGAAAAACCCACCGCGCTCGACATCCCGACTTCGCTCGCGCTCTACAAGGAAGCCACCGCCGCCGGCCTCAAGAACGGCGTCGTCCAGGACAAGCTCTGGCTGCCCGGCCTCATGAAGCTCAAGATGCTCATCGACTCCGGCTTCTTCGGCAAGATCCTCTCCGTCCGCGGCGAGTTCGGCTACTGGGTTTTCGAAGGCGATCTCCAGCCCGCGCAACGCCCGTCGTGGAACTACCGCAAGGAAGACGGCGGCGGCATGATCATCGATATGCTCTGCCACTGGCGCTACGTGATCGATAATCTCTTCGGCAACGTGAAAGCCGTCTCCTGCCTCGCCGCGACCCACATCGACGAGCGCATCGACGAACAGGGCAAACGCTACAAGTGCACCGCCGACGACTCCGCCTACGCCACGTTCGAGACGGATCAAAACATCATCCTTCATTTCAACAGCTCGTGGACCGTCCGCGTCCGCCGCGACGACCTCCTCACGCTCCAGGTCGACGGCACCAAGGGCTCCGCGGTCGCGACTCTCCGCGACGTTTATACGCAACGCGCCGAAAACACACCGCGCCCCGTTTGGAATCCCGACATCGCCCAGCCGATCAATTTCTTCGAAGGCTGGCAGAAAGTTCCCGAGTACCAGAACTTCGACAACGCGTTTAAGATTCAGTGGGAACTCTTCCTGAAGCACGTCGTGAACAACGAACCCTTCCGCTGGAGCCTTCTGGAAGGCGCGAAAGGCGTGCAACTCGCCGAAGCCGGCCTCGAATCCTCCGCCAAACGCGCGTGGGTCAACCTCGAGAAACTCGACTGAGCAATTCCCGCGCGTCCATAAACGCGCCTCATCTCACCAAGCGCCGAGCCCCAAAGCCCGGCGCTTTTTTGCGCCCAGAGAAAGAAGAGTGAGGAGTGAGGGGTGAAGAGCGAAGGGTGAAGGGTGAAAGGTGAATCCCCGAGAGCCGCCACGAGTCACTGGTCATTCGTCACTGGTCATTCGTCATTCGGATTTCGTCATTCGGCCTTCGCCTTCGGATTTCACCATTCACCTTTCCTCATCCCAGCCCTCCCCGCCATTAGCCCGGCTTCTCCGAAAACAAAGCGGCTCCGCTACTTTTCCCGTTGCTATCGGCGCGGTTGGACATGCGTCGGGCGCGCCCGGCACGATTCGGTCGCTAACGCCTGCTCATCCACATGACGACCACACGCCCGCCTGCTTCCGCCAACGCGCTTCGGATCGCTCCGAACGATAATGTCTTCGTCGCCCTCCAGCCATTTTCCGCCGGCACGGAAGTCCAGGGACTCGTCCTGCACGATGACATTCCCGCCGGGCACAAGATCGCCTTGCGCGACATCGCCGCCGGCGAACCGGTTTTCAAATACGGCTACCGCATCGGCAGCGCTTCGCAGCCCATACCCGCCGGCGCGCACGTCCATTCGCACAATCTCAAAAGCGATCTCGGCGACGACCTCGCCAAACTCAATTTCCGCGACACCGTCCAGGTCCAGCTCTCCGGCGATGACCACCGCCCCGATGCCGCATTCCTTGGCTACCGCCGGGCCGACGGTCGCGCCGGCATCCGCAACGAGATCTGGGTCATCAACACTGTCGGTTGCGTCAACCGCACCGCCGAGCGTCTCGCGGTCGAGGCCCATCGCGAACTCGCCATCCCCGGCTCCGGCATCGATGGGGTATACGCGTTTCCGCATCCGTTCGGCTGTTCGCAACTCGGCGACGACCTGCAACACACGCGCAAGGTTCTCGCGGGTCTCGTCAACCACCCCAACGCCGCCGCCGTCCTCATCGTCGGCCTCGGCTGCGAAAACAACCAGCTCGTCACCTTCCTCGAAAGCTGCGGCGGCCCCGACGCCAGCGAACGTATCCGCTTCTTCAATACGCAGGAGGTCTCCGACGAACACGAGTCGGGCCTCGAAGCGCTTCGCACACTCGCTGGCTACGCGCGCACATTCAAACCCGAGCCCATCTCCATTTCCGAACTCGTCATCGGCATGAAATGCGGCGGCTCCGATGGCTTCAGCGGCGTCACCGGCAATCCGCTCGTCGGTCGCATCGCCGACCGTCTGGCCGATGCCGGCGGCACCGTGCTGCTCTCGGAAGTCCCCGAGATGTTTGGCGCCGAGCGCGTGCTGCTCGAACGCACATCCGACGAAAAAGTCTTCGATGGCATCATCGATCTCGTGAACGATTTTCGCGGCTACTTCCGCCGCTATAACGAGCCCATCGATGAAAATCCCTCGCCCGGCAACAAGGCCGGCGGCATCACCACGCTCGCGGAAAAATCCCTCGGTTGCGTGCAAAAGGGCGGACGCGCCCCGATCCGCGAGGTCCTCGCCTACGGCGAACGCGCCTCGCCGAAACTCGGCGGCATCGCGCTGCTCAACGCTCCTGGCAACGACGGCGTTTCCAGCACCGCGCTCACCGTCGCCGGCGCGCACATGATTTTGTTCACCACCGGCCGAGGGACACCGATGGGATTCCCCGTGCCGACCGTGAAAATCGCCACCAACTCGTCGCTCGCCGAGCGCAAGCCGCAGTGGATCGACTTCAACGCCGGCGCGCTCGCCGACGGCACCGCTTCCGCCGATGATCTCGCCGACGATCTCTGGCAGCTTATCCTCAACCTCGCCTCCACGCGTCAGCTCGCCCGTAACGAAGCCAACGGCCATCGCGAAATCTCCATCTGGAAAGACGGCGTCACCCTCTGAACCGCTCCCCCCGCTTACACTTCTTACAGCTTACACCTCTTACCACTTACATGCGGACCACCACACTCCTCCCGCTCAACGATGCGCTGCTCGCCGCCGCACCTGAATTTCCCGCCGACTTGAAGGTCGCGCCGCGCCAACGGATCACCGAGAAAGTGCTTCAATTTGGCGAAGGCGCCTTCCTTCGCGGCTTCGTGGATTGGATGATCCACCGCTTGAACACCGAGGGAATTTTCAACGGCTCCGTCGTTGTCGTGCAGCCGCTGCCCAACGGTCTCATTCCCCAACTCAACGCGCAAAACGGTCTCTATACGCTCGCACTGCGCGGCGTGAAAGACGGAGCCGTCGTCGAAGAAAAGGAGATCGTTTCCTGCCTCAGCCGCGGCGTGAATCCATATTCTGAATACGACGCGTTCCTGCGCTGCGCGCACGAGCCGGCGATGCGCTACATCGTCTCCAACACGACCGAGGCGGGCATCGCCTGCGACGCCGGCGACAAGAGCACCGATCGTCCGCCGCACTCGTTTCCCGGCAAACTCACCGCGTTGCTCCTCGAGCGTTATCGCGCGTTCAACGGCGATCCCGACAAGGGCTTCGTCATGCTCCCGTGCGAACTCATCGAGCGCAACGGCGACAAGCTCCGTCGCTGCGTGCTGCAGACGGCGCGCGCCTGGGATCTGCCGCTGGCGTTCATCGAGTGGATCGAGAAGCACAACGTTTTCTGCAACACGCTCGTCGATCGCATCGTCACCGGCTACCCGCGCGAAGAAGCCGCCGCGTTCGCGGAAAAACTCGGCTACGAAGATGCGCTGCTCAACACGGGAGAAATTTTCCACGCGTGGGTCATCGAGGGCCCGGCGTCGCTCGCGCAGGAACTGCCCTTCGATCGCGTCGGCCTGAACGTCATCTGGACCGACAACGTCACGCCCTATCGCGACCGCAAGGTCCGCATCCTCAACGGCGCGCACACCATGACCGTGCTCGCCGCGTTTCTCGCGGGAAAAAACACCGTGCTCGAATGCATGGAGGATGCCGACATCGCGCGCTTCCTGCGTCAGGGATTGAGCGAGGAAATCATTCCCACGCTCGATCTGCCGCGCGACGAATTGCAGGCGTTCGCCGATGCCGTGTGCGAGCGTTTCACCAATCCGTTCGTGAAACATTTCCTCTCGAGCATCGCGCTCAACTCCGTGAGCAAATTCGCCGCGCGTGTGCTGCCGTCGATCAAGGCCTTCCAGCAACGCCAGGGACGTCTCCCGCAACGCCTCACGTTCTCGCTCGCCGCGTTGCTCGCATATTATCGCGGCACCGAGATTCGCGAGGGCGCGCTCATCGGGCATCGCGGGAAGGAAACGTATCGCATCCAGGACAATCTTTTCGTGCTCGAAGCGATGCGCGATGCGTGGCTCACGTGCGATGGCTCGCCGGCAGCGGTCGAGGCGCTGGTGAAACAGCTCCTCGCGCGCAGCGATCTCTGGCTCGAAGACCTCACCGCGATACCCGAACTCGTGCCCACGGTCGCCCGCGATCTATCCGCGATTCTGGAAACCGGTGCAGCTGCCGCGCTGCGCAGCGTTGCGTGAAGCAGACTCGCGTTCGTCCCACACCTCCGCGCCGGCGCTCCCGAGAATTCCCGAGCCTCTGAAAACGGCCCGTGCATAAACAAGCCGCCCCTACCTTAGGGCAGGGGCGGCACACACACCGTCAGACTTTCGGGATACATCGAAAGCCCGGCCGGAAAGTTGGGACTCAACGACGTTTTGCTTTCGCCGGCTGACGCGCCGCCGCAGGCGTTTTTCCCGCGGGCTCGTCGCCCGTGGGCGTGCCACGCGGAGGTGTTTGCGCAGCGCCTTGGCGCGAAGCTTTTGTGTCGTCGCGTTCGCGGCGGACTTCGCTTTCGGCCGCGAGCCAGAACTCCAGATCACGCCCGTCGGGCGAGCCGGCGTCCTGCCAGAATCGGCGCGCACGATCGGCGATGACTTCGGAGGAGGAAGAGGTGTCGTTTGGGTTGCTCATAAGCTGTGGAAAAACGGTGCGCGTTACGTGCGCTCGAAATCGTCCACGCGCACCAGCGCTTCGAGATTCAAGCCTTGGGCGATGTACGTGAGCTGGCGGTCGGTGGCGGATTCTTCATCGAGCGTTTTCTGCAACAGCTCGGAGACCTCCACATAGCCGAGCATATCCGCGAAAGCGTGCGCCGTGCCGTAGCCGGCGATCTCGTAATGCTCGATCCGCTGCGCTGCGGATATGATGGCCGCATCGCGCAGCGCCGGCCCGGCTTTGTCGCGCATGTGCCCGCGCGCTTCGGAGATCAACCCTTTCATCGCGCGACTCGTGCCTCCGCGCGCCCTTTCCGCGAGCGATTCGAAGATCGCTTCCAGCCGCTGCACGTGAGCACCCGTCTGACGACGGTGCGACGAGATCAGGACTTTCAACTCCGCATTATGAGCCGCGCCTTCCATCTCTGGCAGGGCCTTCAACAGCAAATTTTCGGCGTGATAGAGATCGCGCATCTCTTCCAGAAAAAGATCGTTGAGCGTGTTGAGCTTGGGCATGGGAGCCTCCGGATTGAAGGGTTGAACCGCGCTGGGTGTTCGCGGTGTGCCAGCGTTATTTTATTTCGCACCGCCCGTGCCAGACACCGCGGGTTCGCGTTAAACGATTCGCCATCAAGGCGAAGTTTTCCACGACGCACGCAGCCTCTGTACGATCACCTAAAATCGTCGGCAACTTGCAGTCGCGTGGCAGGCCTTGCAGCTGCGATCTGCACGCCATCGCATGCGCGCGCCTCGCTATTTTTCTCCCTTGGCCCGGCGCGTGTCGCGCACACGCTGGGCGCTTCATGAAGATCGATTCGCATCAGCATTTCTGGCGCTACGACCCCGTGGAATTCGACTGGATCAACGACGCCATGGCGCGCATCCGGCGCGATTTCCTGCCCGACGATCTCGCGCCTCAACTCACCGCGCGCGGTATCGACGGCACCGTTGCTGTGCAGGCGCGCATGAACCTCGACGAAACGCGCTGGCTGCTTGAACTCGCTGATCGTCATTCGCTCATCAAGGGCGTTGTCGGCTGGGTGCCGCTCGCGGATCCATCGGTCGGCGCGGAGCTCGATCGTTTTCGTTCGCATCCACGTTTCAAGGGCGTGCGCCATGTCGTGCAAGGCCAGCCCGCCGGCTTCCTCGACGCACCCGGTTTTAACGCCGGTATCCGCGAAGTCACTACACGCGGACTTGTTTACGACATCCTGATCTTCGCCAACCAGCTCGAAGAATCCACGCGCTTCGCCGACCGTCATCCGAATCAGGCTTTTATCCTCGATCACATCGCAAAACCGGTCGTGCAAGGCCCGCCGCCCACGGACTGGGTGAAACACATTCGCGAACTCGCGCAGCGTGAACACGTCGCCTGCAAATTCTCCGGCGTCGTCACTGAAATCCCCGGGTTCGCCCCATGGACGCCCGACGAGATCCGGCCTTATTTCGACGTCGTGATCGAAGCCTTTGGCCCGCAGCGATTGCTCTTCGGTTCCGACTGGCCGCCCTGTCTGGTGAGCAGCGAATACGCGCGCTGGCACGAAACCGTCGAATCGTTCACCGCGGCTCTTTCGCCCGACGAGCGTGCCGCCATCCTCGGCCAGAACGCCGTCCGGCTCTACCGCCTCTAACCACCCGTATTGGTCACTGGCCATTGGCCTTCGTCATTCGGATTTAGTCATTCGAGTTTCGTCCTTTGTATTTCCCATGCCTTCCCCGACTTCGCCCACTCCCGACGCTCCCGCGTTCGTGTCGGCGCAAGTCACGGCGTCACGCCGTTTTTATCTCAATCTCAACCCGCGCCCGTCGGCCCAACTCGCGGTCGTCTGCGGCGGCTGGGAAGAGTGCACGCCGGACTACCTGATCGATCGGAAGACCTTTCCCCACCCGTCGTTCGAGTTTGTCGCCTCGGGCGAGGGCGACCTCCTGTTGGACGGACGCCGTCATGAACTGAAAGCCGGCGTCGTCTTCACCTACGGTCCGGACATCGCGCATCGCATCCGGACCTCGGCCAACGCTCCGCTCGAAAAGTACTTCGTTAACTTCGCGGGGGATCGCGCCGCGACGCTCTTGCGCGACAGCCAGCTCTCACCCGGCACGGTCGCACGCCTCGGCGCCGTCAACGAAGTGCGCCAGGCCTTCGACGCGTTGATTCGCTTCGGCACGGTGCACGATCGCCACACCGCGCGGAGCTGCGCGTTGCAACTCGAGCTCCTTTTCCTCGCCGCCGTGCGCGCCAACCAGCCCAGCTCCCCGGCCGCCCGCCGCTCGCGCGCCACGTTTGAGCGCTGCCGCGCCCTCATCGACCGGCATTTCCTGAGTTTGGCGACACTTCAACAGGCCGCGGAAATCTGCCACGTGGACGAGGCTTACCTCTGCCGGCTTTTCCAGCGCTTCCAGCAGGAGTCGCCGTACCGCTATCTCCAACGGCTGCAAATGCAGTGGGCGGCGGAAAAACTCCACGCCTCCGGCTGCCTCGTGCGCGAGATCGCCGCGGATCTGCGAATCGACCCCTTTCAGTTCTCGCGGACCTTCAAGCGGATCCACGGCGTATCGCCCACCGCGTTTCTCCAGCCCCGGACCTGAAAACCCCGCGGTCGGCCCCCGCGATTTCGCGCGATGGACGACCACGTCCGCGGGTGCGCAAACAACCTGCATCGCAGAAGCCGCCCTCCGCGGCGCCGCAGCCGGTTTTTACAGGACTGTCATGAACATTTAGATTATTTCACGTGAAATACGCTCAACTTCCTGAAATTCAATACACTAGATAGTCGTCAATTCCCCAGAGCTGTTTTTACATTTGGCCTTCACCCGTTGACACTGTTTCACGGTGAAATTAAGCATGGCAGGTTATTTCACTTGAAATAATAATCCCGCCCGGTCCGCGGTTCTCCGAGGGTCGGGCAAACCTAAAAACCAGCCATGTCACCCTCCCTAACACCCAGCGCCCGTCAAGCGCACTCCGACCCGCAGCCGGCACGTCCGCGCCTGCGTCTATTCTGGCTGCCAGCCTTGGTGGCAGCCTTTTGCCTATCGCTTGCGTCCCCACAGGGCTTCGCCCAAGCCGCCAGCGCCGGAACCGTCGAAGGCCGCATCCTCAATGCCTCCTCCGGCAACTACCTCAATAACGCTCGCGTTCGCGTGCAAGGCACTTCCATCGAGGCGTTTACCGACGCCTTCGGCGAATACCGCCTCTCTGGCGTGCCCGCCGGCCCGGTGACGCTCGAGGTCTTCTACACGGGCCTGCCTTCCCAGACGGCGTCCGTCACGGTTGCCGCGCAGGAGGTCGCCCGCCAGGACTTCCGACTCGGTTTCAACCTCAGCCTGCCCGAAGACGAAACGATCTTCCTGGAAGCCTTCACCGTCACCTCCGCCCGCGAATACGATGCCCGCGCCATCGCCATCAACGAGCAGCGCTTCTCGTCCAACCTCCGCAACGTCGTCTCCACCGATGCCTACGGCGAAGTCAGCCAAGGCAATCTCGGTGAGTTCATGAAACACGTCCCCGGCGTCACCATCGAATACAATGGCCAGAACGCTTCCGGCATCCAGGTCCGCGGTTTCGGCTCCAACTACACCGGCGTCACCCTCGACGGCGGCACCGTCGCCAGCGCCGCCTCCCCGGCCAGCACGCAGAACCACACCCGCGGTTTCGGACTCGAACAGGCCAATATCAACAACCTGTCCCGCATCGAAGTCATCAAGCTCCCGACGCCCGATTACCCGTCCAACCTCCTCGGTGGCGCGGTCAATCTCGTCAGCAAGAGCGCCTTCGAACGCGAAGGCCCGGAGCTCCGCCTCTCGACCTACCTCTCGTTCAACTCCGAGTACACCGATCTCGAGAAAACCCCCGGCCCCGGCCGCGGCGACTCGTTCAAGATCCGCCCCTCCGTTGAGCTGACCTGGTCGCAGCCCATCAACAAACGCTTCGGCATCGTGGTCACCGCCGCGTCGGTCAACACCTTCTCCCAGACTCAGGAAACCGCCATCGGCCGCACCTGGACTGGCACTGGCATCACCATCGACACCCCGCGCACCAACAGCTTCCGCGGCGACCTCAACTTGAACCTCACCGAGCGCAACTCGGGCGGCATCAAGTTCGACTGGAAACCCTGGGACCGCCACGTGCTCTCGCTCAGCCTTCAGGCCAACGCCTTCGTCAGCAACTCGCGCCAGAACCGCGTTTCCTACAACCCCAGCAGCTACGCCAGCTGGGATGAGTATACCACGATCGGCAACGTCGGCACCGGCGCCAACGCCAACCAGAGCGTGACCGCCGACGACAAGCACGGCCTCACCCAAGCCCTCGCCCTCAACTACCGTTTCACGGGCGAAGACTGGAACGTCGAAGCCGGCGCCAATCGCTCCACGTCGTGGAATCGCAATCGCGACACCGACAAGGGCTTCTTCCGCAACTACACCGCCCGCGCCCGTGGCGTGCGCCAGATCAACTTCCGCGACATCAACAATGGCGAAGGTTCCCCCGGCGTGATCGAGCTCTTCGACGCCTCCGGCAACGCCCTCGATACCTCGTCGCTCGACAACTACCTCCTCGAAACGGTCAGCAGCCAGCCGTCCAACTCCGAGGACGAAAACACCAACGCCCGCCTCGCCGTCACCCGCCACATCCGCGGTCTGCCGTTCTCCCTCGCGATCAAGGCCGGCGGCGCCTACGAGAACTTCAAACGCGACATCGATTATCAGTCGTACGTTTACAACTACATCGGGCCCGGCGGCGCACTCAGCAACGCAGCCAATGTCGCCACGCCCTACTACGATTCGTCCTTCGGCGCGTTCTCGCCCGGCTACACTTACCCGCCTGTTCAGTTCGCCAGCCCGTGGCTCATCTACGAAGCCTACCAGAATAATCCTGGTTACTTCGTGCAGAGCACCGGCCAAGCCAACGACACGCTCAAGAACTCCGCCATCCGCTCCCCGCTCCTCGAGGAAACCGTCACTGCCGGCTACCTCATGGCCGACATGAAGTTCTGGCAGAACCGCCTCCGCGTCGTCGGCGGCGTCCGCTACGAAATCACCGAAACCGAAGGTCTCGGCTACAAGCAGACCCTCACCGGCTACGAGCGCCGCGCGAACTTCAACTCCCGCGAATATGACGGCTTCTACCCGAGCGCCCACGTCACGCTGAACATCACGGACGACCTCATTCTCCGCGCCGCCTACGCCAAGACCATCGGCCGTCCGCCGACCGTGGACATCGTCCCGAACATCTACGTCGGCGAAAACACCGGCTTCGACGGCACCCCCGGCTCCTACCCGGGCTGGATCACCTCCGCCAACACCACGCTCGTCCCGTGGGAAGCCGACAACGGCGACCTCACGCTCCAGTATTATCTGCCGCGCAACGGCATGGTGTCGGTCGGCGTGTTCCGTAAGAACATCAGCAACTTCTTCGGCACACTCGCGACCGAAGTCGACGCCGCCATCGCCGACTCTCTCGGCCTGTCGCACGATCACATTGGCTGGTATTACAGCACCCGCATCAACGCCGGCGACGCCCGCATCGACGGTTTCGAAGCCAGCTACGAACAGTCCCTCGGCCTCTTCGGCTCCTGGGCCGAACCGTACTCGATCTTCGCCAACTACACGAAGCTCGACCTCGAGGGCCAGCGCACCGCGGACTTCAAGGACTTCATCCCCGAGACGGCCAACTTCGGCGTCCGCGCCAACTTCAAGCGCGTCACCGCCTTCGCCAAATGGAACTACCGCGGCCGCCAGCTGCGCGAGTACAAGAACAACATCGGTCCCGGCGTCGGCGAATACATCCGCGCCTACCCGACGATCGACGTGAACCTCGAGGTCATGCTCACCCGCAAGATCTCCCTCTTCGCGACGGCACGTAACCTTCTCAACGAAGCTTACGAATGGGAAATCGACGGCCCCGGCGTCCCCGCCTGGTCCACGCTCACCAGCCGCTCGATCTACGGCACGCAGTTCACCCTCGGCGTCAAAGGCACCTTCTAAGCGCCGCAAAAATTGCCCGCCCTCCTCAAGCCCGGACCTCACCGTCCGGGCTTTTTTGCGCCCCCGCCTCACCGCGCACTGCGCAAAAAATGCAAAGAGCGATTCAAGTGAAACGTTAACCACTCGCGCATGCTGGGGCCCGCCACCGACCATCCCACGCAAACCGCGCGTGCCCCGGAAATCCGCCCCCACGCAAATGAAACTGCGCCCTCAATGACGCCGCCAAGCGGCTGTCGTTTTACTCGAAAAGCAAAGCCCCACGCGCCCCCGAAAAGTGTCACGTATTACGTGACACTTTTCCGCATCCCCTTGCCACCCAAAGGCTCACGCAATCAAAAATCGCGGATCCCGCCCGCCTCCCGTCGATCCTGGTCATTGTTCATTGGTCACGAGCCGCTGGTCATTGGTCACTGGTCATTGGTCATTCCCCTTCGGCCTTCGTCATTCGGCCTTCGGATTTCGTCATTCGGATTTCGCCATCCCGCCTACGACTTCCTTCCCCCGATATGATCGACTCTCGTCATAAAACGCGCAACGTGTGACAAAATCCGGGGAGCCGGCTTTCCGCAGAAATGGCATTCTGCTGGCATGTCGCCCGCGCCCGCCACACCACATCGAGCCGAGGTCGAACATCTTGTTCGACGGCTCGTGTATCAGCGCCTGGATCGCCCTTTACCCCGCTCCGTCAGCGCCCCGCGGCCTCTTCTCGTCAACGTCTCCGCGCGCCACTGCCACCTCACGCCGCAGGCCGTCGAGACGCTCTTCGGCCCGGGCCATCAGCTCACGCCGATGAAGTCGCTGTATCAGGATGGCCAATACGCCGCCCGCGAAGCGGTCACCCTCATCGGCCCGCGAAGCCGCGTTATTTCCAATCTCCGCATCCTCGGCCCCTGCCGCGACCTCAACCAGGTCGAGCTCGCCTACACCGACGCCATCTCGCTCGGCTTCGACATCCCCGTGCGCTCCTCCGGCAACATCGCCGGCACGCCCGGCTGCATGCTCATGGGCCCCGCCGGATTCCTCGAACTCACCGAGGGCGTCATCCGCGCCGCGCCGCACGTGCACATGCACCCCGACGACGCCGCCTTCTACGGCGTCAAGGCCGGCGACTACGCCCGCCTCCGCGTCGGCGGCCCCTGCGCCATGACCTTCGACCGCATCCTCGTCCGCGTCTCCCCCGACTTCAAACTCGAGGCGCACATCGACACCGACGAGGGCAACGCCTGTGGCCTCGGGCCCGACACGCCCTGCGAACTGCTTCCCTGAACTCTTCCGGCGCCCCCCGCGCTTTTTCAACCCGTATCCAATAATCAAATACATCCAATCCCATGAATGAATCTCTCGGCATGGTCGAAACCAAGGGCTACGTCGGCGCCGTCGAGGCGAGCGATGCCATGGTCAAGGCCGCGGGCGTCACGCTCGCCAAACAAGTCCAGATCGGCGGCGGTCTCGTCACCGTCCTCGTCAAGGGCGACGTCGGCTCCGTGAAAGCGGCCGTCGAAGCCGGCGCCGATGCCGCCAAGCGCGTCGGCGAACTCGTCTGCGCCCACGTCATCGCCCGCCCGCACCCCGACCTGCTCAAGCAGTTCGCCGTCTGATCCCGCCAGGCTCCTCCCTTCAACGCCCTTCCTCCACCCTCAATCCCGCCGCCTCCGCGCGGCCTTCCTCTCATGGCCCAAGAAGCTCTCGGAATGATCGAAACCAAAGGCCTCTGCTCGCTCCTCGAAGCCGCGGACGCCGCCCTTAAAGCCGCCAACGTCACCATGACCGGCTACGAATCCATCGGCTCCGGCCACGTCGCCGCCTTCTTCCGCGGCGATGTCGCCGCCCTCAAGGCTGCCGTGGACGCCGGTGCCGATGCCGCCAAACGCGTCGGCGAAGTCATCGCCGTCCAGGTGATCCCGCGCCCGCACGAAGACCTCGCCGCCCTCGGCAAGTGGGTCGCCTGACTGCCCTGCACGCGCCTCCGCGGCGCTGTAGTTGAATAACGAATACACAGGCGCGTCCGCCCGTCGCGCGCGCCTGTTTTCCGCCGCTCGAACACCGGGAATCAAAAATCGAAATCCCTCCCGCTCCCATGCAAGTCCTCGTCGCCAACCTCGGTTCCACCTCCTTCAAATACCGGCTCTACGCGTTCAACGCGGACCAGGTGCGCCTGCTCGCGCGCGGTGGCAGCGAACGCGTCACCGATCACGCCTCCGCGATCGAAACCGCCCTGCACCAGCTCGCGCAGGAGGGCCTTGTGCGATCCGCCTCGGACCTCGACGCCATCGGGTTCAAGACGGTTTTCGGGGGAAACCTCACCGGCTGCCTGCTCGCCGACAAAACCGTGGAGGACGCCCTCCTCGACACCGCCGACCTCGCCCCCGCGCACAACCCGCCCTACGCCGCCGGCCTGCGCATTTTCCGCGAGCGTTTGCCCGAGGTGCCACGCGTCGCTCTGTTCGAGACCGCGTTCTACCAATGGATGCCCGACTACGCGCGCCGCTATGCCGTGCCGGATGCCTGGTTCCGCGCGGGTGTTCGCCGCTACGGTTTCCATGGCGCCAGCCATAAATTTGTCGCCGAGCGCTCCGCCGAGCTTCTCGGCCGCGACGACGTCGCCGGCATCGTGCGCAATCTCTACACGTTTGGCCCGCAGGTCGTCCCCGGCGCGCCGGTCCGCGTGATCTCCTGCCATCTCGGTGGCTCCAGCTCCGTCACCGCGATCATGGATGGTGTCGCGTTCGGCACCAGCATGGGCCTGAGCCCGCAATCCGGTCTGCCGCAAAACAACCGCGTCGGCGATCTCGACTCCTCCGCGCTTCCGTTCGCGATGCGCAAACTCGGCCTCTCCCTCGAACAGGCCGAAAAACAACTTTCCTCCGAGGGCGGCCTGCTCGGCCTCTCAGGCGTGAGCAACGACCTGCGCGACATCAAAGCCGCCGCCGACAAGGGCGACCAGCGCGCCCAGCTCGCGATCGATACCTTCATCTACAACATCCGCCACTGGGTCGGCGCCTTCTGGCTCGAGATGGGCGGCTGCGATGCCCTCGTCTTCACCGGCGGTATTGGTGAAAACAATACATGGATCCGCGAGGGCGTCTGCGCCGGGCTCGGCCAGATGGGTCTGTTCCTCGACACCGAGCGCAACGCCATCGCCCCCGCCGAGAGCGATCTCGCTTCTTACGATTCTTCCACGCGCGTCTTCGTCATCCCTGCCAACGAAGAACTCGTCGTCGCCCGCGAGGCCGCGCGCCTCGTTTCCTGCCTGCAGACCTGATCTCCACTCACTCCTGACCTAAACTTAAACCTCCCGCTTAAACCTCCATCATCATGCCTCCCTCCGCCATCGGCCTTCTCGAAACCCGCGGTCTCACCGCTCTCGTCGCCGGCACCGACGCCATGCTCAAATCCGCCAACGTCGTCCTCGCCGGACCCATGAAACAGGTCGGCAACGCCCTCGTCACGGCCGTCGTCACCGGCGATGTCGCCGCGGTCAAGGCCGCGACCGACGCCGGCGCGAATGCCGCGCGCGCCTACGGCGAAGTCGTCAGCGTGCAGGTCATCGCCCGCCCGCACGACGACATCTCCGTCGTCCTTCCGAAGGCGCCCGCCGCCTCGAAGAAATAATCCGCGGCCCGTCCCGCGTTCCTCCGCGGCCACGCCGCAAGAAATAAACGAAAGGCCGAAAGACTGAAGGGCTGAAAAGCCGGCAACCTGCCGCGCGTTTCTTTCAGCCTTTCAGTCCACTCCTTCCGCCTTTCAGCCCTTCCGCCCTTCAGCCCTTCGTTTTCCACCATGTTTCTCGCCCGCGTCATCGGCTCCGTGGTCTCCACCAAAAAAGATGAGACCATGCGCGGCCGGAAACTCCTCCTCCTTCGTCCGCTGCTCGTGGACGAAAGCGATCCGTCCAAGCTCCGTCCCGGAGCAAACACCATCGTCGCCGTCGATGCGCTCGGAGCCGGCTCCGGCGACATCGTTCTCTTCTGTCAGGGCAGCTCCGCCCGTCAGGCCACCGGCATGAAACCGCTGCCGATCGACGCCGCCGTGGTCGGCCTCGTCGATACCGTCGAAGTGCTCGGCAAACGTGTAGTTTAAAAACCACTACAACGCGCCGCGCCTCCCGCCCTTCGTCTTCCGCCCTTCGCCTTTTTTCCCATGTCTCCCGCTCCCGCCCTAGATGAATCCCTCGTCCGCTCCGTCGTCGAGGAAGTGGTCCGCGCCTTCGGTCGCGCCGCCGCCTCCGGCTCGCCTGCGATCCATTCGCACGGCCGGCGCTGGGGCGTTTTTCCCGACGCGCCTTCCGCCGTCGCCGCCGCTCATGCGGCCTTCGAACAGCTCTGCGCCCAGGGCGTCGCCGCGCGCGCCAAGGTTGTCGAAATCGTCAAAACCCTCTGTGCGCAAAATGCCGAGGCGTGGGGCCGCTTCGAATTCGAGGAAACCAAGATCGGCCGCCTCGAACACAAGATCGAGAAGCTCCAGATCGTGAAGCTCGTGCCCGGCGTCGAATGGCTTCGCCCCGACGCGCACAGCGGCGATCACGGCATCACCCTCGAAGAGTTCACGCCCTACGGCGTCGTCGGCGCGATCCTTCCCGTCACGCATTCCATCCCGACGCTCTCCGGCAACATCATCAACATCGTCGCCGCGGGAAACTCCGTCGTCTTCAACCCGCATCCCGGCGGCGCCCGTTCCGCCGCGCTCGCCGTCCGCGCCTACAACGAAGCCATCCACGCCGCCACCGGCATCGAAAATCTCGTCTGCACGATCGAGCAGCCGTCCCTCGAATCCTTTGACGCGCTTTGCAAAGATCCCGCTGTCCGTCTGCTCTGCGTCACCGGCGGCCCCGGCGTCGTCAACGCCGCCATGAAATCCGGCAAACGCGCCATCTGCGCCGGCCCCGGCAATCCGCCCGTCATCGTCGATGGCACCGGCTGCCTCGACAAAGCCGCGCGCGACATCATCCAGGGCGCCGCGTTCGACAACAATCTCCTCTGCATCGGCGAAAAGGAAGTGTTTGTCCTCGATTCCATCGCCGACCGTTTCATGGCCGCCCTCACGAAGGCCGGCGCGAAACAACTCAACTCCGCGCAACTCGACCGGCTCACCGCGGCGGCCTTCACCAACAAGCCCGACGCCGGCGGTTGTTCCCATCCGGTGCTCAATCGTGCGCTCGTCGGCGTCGATGCCGCGGTGCTCGCGCGTCATGCCGGCACGGATACACCGGCCTCCACGCCGCTGCTGTTCGCCGAGACTTCCGCGGACCACGCGTTTGTCGTCGAGGAACAGATGATGCCCATGCTGCCCATCGTGCGCGTGCCGTCGTTCGAGGCCGGCATCGCCGCCGCGCTTCGCGCCGAACACGGCTACAAACACTCCGCCATCATCCACTCGCACGACATCGCCCACATGTCCGCGATGGCCCGCGCGCTCGACACCACGCTCTTCGTCAAGAACGGCCCGAGCGTCGCCGGCCTCGGCCTCGGCGGCGAAGGCTACCTCAGCTACTCCATCGCCACCACCACCGGCGAAGGCATCACCAACCCGCGCACCTTCACCCGCACCCGCCGCTGCGTGATGGTCGATCAACTCCGCATCTACTGATCGCGCCCTTCGTCCTTCGCCTCCTCCGCCATGAACCTCGCGCGCATCGACGGCACCATCGTCACCTCCCTCGGCCATCCCAGCATGGCCGGCTGGCGCACGGTGATCTGCCAGCCGCTCGATGAACAGGGTCGCGACGAAGGCGTGCCCGTGCTTGCGATCGATCCGCTCGGCGCGGGTCTCCACCAGCACGTTGTTCTTTCCACCGACGGTTCCGCCACGCGCGAACTAGTCCGCGATCCCAAGACGCCTCTGCGCAATCTCATCATCGGCATCGTCGATTCGCCCAGCGCCTCTAGCCCCTAGCCCTTCTCATCCATGCGTCTCGGAACAGTCATCGGTCGCGTCACCCTCAATCAACAGGAGCCCGTTTATCGCGGCGGCCGCCTGGTGATCGTGCAACCGTTGTCCCGCGAGCAATTCGCCGGAGCGCCGACGCTCCCGCTCGCCAAAGGCTCCAGCGTCATCGCCTACGATCCGCTCGGTGCCGGTGACGGCGCGCTGGTCGGCTTCACCGAGGGAGCCGAAGCCACGCAGCCGTTCGAGGGCGATGCGCCGCTCGATGCCTACGTCACCTGCCTGATCGACCGCGTCCTCTACACGCCGCCCGCCCGCTAATTTTTTCAACCAACAACCACCGCAATTTCCCGCGCTGCCATGTCCTCCATCCTCACCGCCCGTGAAGTCGAAAATCTGGTCAACTCCGGCCAGCCCATCCCGGAAGGCGCCCGCCTGACGCCCTCCGCCCGCGACTTCCTCGACTCCCACCAAAAGCGCTCCGGCCGCTCCGCTTCCGCGCTGGTCGTATCCAATAACCAACTACAACCGGCCCTCGTCGCTCCCGCCGTCACCCTCGCCCCGGCCGGTCCCGCACCGAGCATTCCCGATTACGAGTTCCGCTGGACGCCCGGCTCCGATCCGCGCACGCCCGACGAGATCCAGCGCTTTTTCCATTCACCCGCCATCGAGGAGCTCAAGCGCCGCATGTGCGACATGGGCCGCCGCCTCTGGCTCAAGGACTACACCGATGGCAACGGTGGCAACATCACCATCCGCGTCGGCGACAACCTCGCCCTCTGCACGCCCACGCTCATCTGCAAGGGCTTCATGAAGCCCGAGGAAATGTGTCTCGTTGACCTCGATGGAAACCAGCTCGCCGGCACGCGCGTCCGCACCAGCGAAGCCAAGACGCACTTCGGCATCATGAAGCGCCAGCCCGCCGCCAAGGCCTGCGTGCACGCCCACCCGCCGCACGCCACCGCGTTTGCCATTTCCAACGCCACCATCCCATCCCGCCTCATCCCCGAGGCCGAGGTCTTCCTCGGCAAGATAGGCGTGGCCAAATACGAAACGCCCGGCACCGCCGCCAACGCCGAGGAAGTCGGCCGCGTCGGCGTCGATCATCAAGCCGTGCTCATGCAGAACCACGGCGTCATCTGCTGGGGCAAGGACGTCGAAGATGCCTACTGGAAGATGGAAAACATCGACGCCTACTGCCGCACCGTCGCCATCGCCGCCGGCCTCGGCACGGGCTTGCACAAGTTCGGCCCCGACAAACTCAAGGACCTCATCAACCTCCGCCAGAAACTCGGCATGCCCGATCCCCGCGCCGACTTGAAGGAAGCCGAACTCGCCAACGACAACAGCGAATTCCGCCCCGGTGCCATCTGCCACGCGCCCGCCGAACGCTCGTCCGCTCCCGCGCAGATTTCCAGCGATCCTTCGATCGAGCCGCTCGTGAAAAAAATCACCGACGAAATCCTCCGCCAGCTCACGCCGGCCAAATAGCGAGTAGTGAGCAGCGGGGAGCGAGCATCACTCGTCAACCGCTGCTCAGTACCGGCAAGCCTGCCCTCCCCGGTCTTCGCCACTCGCTCGCCCGGTCGTTCTTCCGCCCTCCGTTTACTCGCTACCCGCTACTCACCACCCGCTACTTCATCCCATGAAAGTTTCCATCATCGGCGGCGGCGGCCGCGTCGGTTCCAACGCAGCCTTCGCCCTTCAATGCGGCGGCATTGTATCCGAAATTCAAATACTCGATGCCAACGCCGACCTCGCCGCGGGCGAGGCGCTCGACCTGCTCCACGGCTCCGCTTCCATCGCCGATCAGCGCATCTATGCCGGCGACTACGCCCGCGCGGCCGACAGCGACATCTTTGTCATCACCGCGGGCCTGCGCCGCAAACCCGACGAATCCCGCCTCGATCTCATCAACCGCAACGTCGCACTTTTCGACCAGATCCTCGCGTCCATCAAAGCCGCTGGCTTCCGACGCGATGCGTTGATCTTCGTTGTCTCCAATCCCGTCGACATCCTCACGCAGCTCGCCGTCGCACGCCTCGGTCTTCCCTGGCAGCAAGTGCTCGGCCTCGGTACGATGCTCGACACCGCGCGCTTCCGTTCCCTCATCGCCGACGAACTGAAAATCGCGCCGACGCAAGTGAAGGCGCTCATCCTCGGCGAACACGGCGACACCATGCTGCCCGTGTGGTCGAGCGCCACCGCCGCCGGCCTGCCGCTCGAAAAATTCCCCGGCGTCACGGCGAGTTTCCAAACCCAGCTTTTCGAGCGCACCAAAGGCAGCGGCGCCGAGGTCATCCGTCGCAAAGGCGGCGCCGGTTGGGCCGTCGGCCTCACCATCGCTGAAACAATTCACTGCATCGCTCACGACAAACGCCAGCTCCTCCCCGTTTCCTCGCTCCAGCAAGGCAAGTACGGCCTGCGCGATGTCGCGCTGAGCGTCCCGACCATCGTCGGCCGCGCCGGCGTGCTCGGTCATGTCGAGATTCCTCTCTGGCCCAAGGAACAACAAGCCCTCCAGGCCAGCGCCCGCGCCCTCCAGGAAACCTGGAGCAAAGTGAAACCGCGCAACTAAGCGTCCTGCCGCGCCGTCGCGCGCCTTTCTCTGGCTCTCCGCGCTTACGCCACGATTTCATCAGGCGGTAGGGACGATGCTTCGCGTTGTCCGCTTCCGGTTAATCGTCGTTCTCCACGCGCCACGCCGTGATCGAGTTGGCCTCGAATTTCGATTCGCCACGCCTGCGCGCCCAACCAGGAATCATGCGGAGACAAATGACTCTTTCTGGACCCAAGTTACTTCTGCATGCGGAAGGCCTGGCCGTGCTCGCCGCCTCCTGTTGCGCTTATGTGAAGATCGGCGAGTCATGGAGCTACTTCGCACTCCTGTTTTTTGCACCCGACTTAGCGATGATCGGCTATCTTGCGGGCAAGAAGATCGGCGCGCGGTGCTACAATGCCGCCCACACCTATCTGGGGCCGGCGATCTTGGGCGCCGGCGCTTTCGCCACGCATCACCCGAATTTGCTTTCGATCGCGATTATCTGGACCGCCCACATCGGCTTCGACCGCCTTCTCGGCTACGGTCTGAAATATACAACCGACTTCAAAGACACCCACCTTCATCGCGTCTGAGCAGGGAAATCCATCTTTCCACTAGGCACTGAATATCGCTCCAGTCGCGGCATTCGCCTCCGACGCGACCCGCCGCTACGAACGTTTGGATTCTGCGAAAACTCGCACACACACTTAAGCCAAGAAGTCGGAACCCAGACACGCACTGAGCATCGATAACGCACGCACACTCCACGAGAGAAGAATCGCCAAAAGACATCCCCGCTCCACCACTCGGAAAACCCAACACATGAGTTCCCACCCAATCATGCTGCCTCCTGGCGGCGGTCGTAGTTATGACTGCGGTCCGATGCGTGCAGTATTCAAGGCCGATGGTGCCGAGACCGCGGGACGTTACAGCATCTCCGAATGGACAGTTGCGCCCAACAGCTCCGGTCCCGGCCCTCATTCCCACGAGGAAAACGAAGAAATATTCCTCGTTACCGAAGGCACCATGGCCGTGCTAGTCGGCGATCGATGGATCGATGCCGCACGAGGTTCTTTCTTACGCATTCCCGCCGGCGTCATCCACGATTTTGAAAATCGAACCGATCAACCCGCGACGCTCTTCAATGTGTTTATTCCCGGCGGATTTGAGCATTCGATGCCGGAGATCGTGAACTGGTTTGCACAGCAATCAGCCGGTACCTCGCAGGCGAAAACGCCCGAAGCGTAAAGCGGCATACGCGTTCGTTGGCTTCATGTTTCCTTTGATACCGCCGTACATTTTTTCGCAGTGCGATTTTTGACGCTGCGGCGAATCGACTTACCGTCCGGCCACCATGAGCAATCGCATCGAACCCTATTTGATATTCTCCGGCCGTTGTGAAGAAGCACTTGAGTTTTATCGCAGAACGCTCGGCGCGGAGATCGAGATGATGATGCGATTCGACGAAAGCCCGGAGCCGTTGCCCGCCGAAGCCGTCGCCCCCGGCAACGAGAAAAAAATCATGCATGCATCGCTTCGCATCGGCGGAGCCCGCGTGATGGCGTCCGACGGCAATCCGGCAGGAAGCACGTTCCAAGGGTTCTCCCTTTCTCTGAGCGTGCCGTCGGAACACGAAGCCAACAAAGTCTTCGCGGCTCTCGCCGACGGCGGTTCCATCGACATGCCGCTCGCCAAAACTTTCTGGTCGCCACTCTTCGGGCTGCTCACCGACCGGTTCGGCGTGAGCTGGATGGTGAGCGTGGCGCCTTAACAATCCGTCGCGCGCTCACTTCACCCAGCCGTTGAAGCGCATCCACTCGAGCATGCGCTGCGGCCACTCCGCGGTCGGGCCGTATTGCGGGTCGAGGCTGTTGCCGTGCGAACCTCGCGCATACACGTGGATCTCGGCCTCCGCACCCGCGTCGCGGATCGCTTGGAAAAAACGAAGCGTGTTCTCCACCGGCACCGATTTGTCGGCCATCGTCGCCACCAGAAAAACCGGCGGCATGTCCTTGCGCGCGTGTTTCTCCAGCGAGAGCGCCGCGAGGTGCTCTTCTGTCGGCGCGCTTCCCAGCAGCGCCTCGCGCGAGCCTTTGTGCGCGAACGGATCCGCCAGTGTGATCACCGGATACACCAGCGCCGCGAAATCCGGACGCGCATTCACGACATCGAGCGCGGCGCCCGTGCGGCCTTCGGGCGAATCCCACAGCGTCGTGGCGCACGCAGCGAGATGTCCGCCCGCCGACTGGCCCAACAATCCGATGCGGTCCGGATGAATGCCCAGTTCGCCCGCCTGCGAACGCACGAGGCGGATCGCGCGCAAGACATCGCGCAACGGCGCCGGATGCCCGTATTCAACCATTCGATACTTGAGGATGAAAACCGTGACACCGTTCTCCACCAGCAAGCGCGTTTCATATCCGCCGCCCTCGCCGATCGCCAGCCGCACATAACCGCCACCGGGGCAGAAAATCACCGCCGTGCCATTCGCCTTCTCCGGCGGCGGCGCGTACACCGTGAGCGTGGGATAATGCACGCCCACGATGCGGTTGTTTACGATCTTCTCCGGTGCCGCGTCCTCACGCAGATCGGGCACGCCTTCCGGCCAGACAGGAATCACCCGCGGCGATTCCGACTGCGCCGCAAGAGCAGCGCACCAGGCGAAGCAAAGAACAACCAGCGTGCGCAGCGGAGTCATGACGCTCACTTGGTTTTGACGGATGCTCCGACGGAAACCGGAGCGGCACCGTCGCTCAAGCGCGACACTTCGCGGGCCGCCGAGAGATCGCCCGAGACGATGCGGACGTTTTTCGTTCCGCTGCCTTTGGCCGTGAGAAACACCTCGGTGCCGGGCGCGGCCGCGGTGCCGTCGATCACGATGTCCGAGGCGTTGTCGAGGACGTAGGTCGGGCCTTTCTGCTGCGTGATCGCGATGTTTTTGAACGAGATGTTTTTCACATTGGTCGCGAGCACGCCCTGCGTGGAAGCAACTTTCATGTCGGTGAAGCTCACGTTTTCGATCAACGAATCCGTCGCGCCCGTGAGGCGGATCGCCACCGGCACGCCGTCGCACTCGATGTTCTTGAGATGGATGTTTCGGAAGAGCGGCACCTTGCCCTCGATCACCTGATTCCGGTCGGCCGTGTAGTCCATGTTCATGATCGCGACCTCGTACTTGAGGTTGCGCGCCTTCACGTTTTCGACCCACACGTTTTCCACCACGCCGCCGCGGTCGCGCCGCGACTTGATGCGCACCGCGCGATCCGTGCCCTCGAATTCGCAATCGTGCATGTACACATTGCGCACGTCGCCCGACATCTCACTGCCAATGACCAGCCCGCCGTGGCCGCGTTTGCTGAAACAATGACGCATCACGACGTTTTCCGTGGGACGCGCCACGCGCCAGCCGTCTTCGTTGTAACCGGACTTGAGCACCACGCAGTCGTCGCCCGTGCTGAACGTGCAATACTCGATGAGCATGTTGCGGCACGAATCCGGATCGACGCCGTCGTTGTTGGGACCGTCTGTATCCACATTTACCCTACGGATGATGATGTTCTCGCAATAAACCGGGTGAATCGTCCAGTTGGGTCCGCCGCCGATGGTGAAGCCCTCATAGAGGACATTACGGCAGTTCACGAAGGTGATGAAGCTCGGGCGGATCGCCGCCTCCTCCGTGCCGTAGATGCGCTGCTCGACCGGCACGCCGCGCGGTTGCAGCTGGAAAATTTCCTTGGTCTCGAGGCGTTTCCAGCCCCACCACGCCTGCGCGTTGCCGTTCAGTTTTCCCGGACCGGTGATGCCGATGTTCTCTTCATCTCGGGCGTAGATGAGCGGCGAATAATTATACAATTCGATGCCGCCCACGCGCACCAGCACCACGGGCAGATAATCCTCGAAGCGATCGCTGAAAATAATCTCCGAACCCTCCGCGAGGTGCAGCTCCATGTTGCTCTTGAGATGGATCGGGCCAGTGAGCCACTTGCCCGCAGGCACGAGCACACGTCCGCCGCCGGCCTCTGCACAGGCGGCGATCGCCCGCGCAAACGCCTCGGTGTTTTTCACCTCGCCGCCGGACACCGCGCCATGTTCGCGAATATCGAAGACGCGCTTCGGAAAAACCGGACGCTGCAATTGCGGCATCGGGAACGGCGCCTTGATCGGCGCGATCGGCTCCAGTTCGGCCGACGCAACCGAGGCACCGGCGACAAATAAAAGAGTGGAGACGAGTCGGCGCATCCGCGCGCCCGGGAGTTTGATGGCGTTGATCATGGGGAAATCGTGAGAGGGTTCCAGCCGTCCGTTCCGGCCAGGATGGTTTCGACGGTGCACGCGGCGGCTTCATCCGCGGTCAGTTCGCGCGCCCAGTTGACGCGTGCCTGCTGCGCCGCGCCGGGGCCGGTGTTGCGGTATTCGCGGTAACGCGCGGTCAGTTCGTTCTCGGCTTTGCCCCAGTTGTGCCAGCCTTCCGCGCGTATTTGCTCCGGCAATACACAGCGCACGAAGGCCGTCGCCGAATACGGGCGCCACGGCCGGCCGAGATACACGCCGCGCTGCACTTCAGGCGCCGCCGTCACCCGGCAATCGAGAAACACGTAACCCCATGCGCTCTCCGCCGGCGTCGAGGCCGCGGTGATGTAGCCGTCGGCGCGACAATGGATTTCGTTGCGCGAGAAAACCGCTGTGGCGTTTCCATAAATGAAATCCACGTGACCGCTGATGTAGCAGTCTTCGTAGTATTGCCGGCCGTTTTCGGCGCGCACCGTGTCCTGCCAGCCGATGAAGCGGCAGCGGCGAAACACCGCGCGATCGGCATCCACATAAATCGCCAGCGCCTGCACCCGTTCCTCGCGGGTCGTGGTGTTTTCGAAGGTGATGTTCTCCGCGGTGAAATTCGCGCCCTGCACCAGCACCGTGGCGCTGTTGCGTGTGGAGAGTTTTTTCCCCTCCGCATCCACCGATCGCAGATGCGTATGAAACGCGATCACGGTCCCGGCCGCCTCGCCAGGCTCCCCGCGCAGCACGATGTTCGCCTTGTCCTTCGGGATGTGCACATGCTCCACGTAGCGGCCGGGCTTCACGAGAATGATAAAGGGCTTGTGGCTGTTCACCGGTGCCGCCGCGACTGCCGCGCTCACAGTCAGGTGCGTGCCTGAGTTGTCCGCTGAAACAATCGCATCCGCCCGCGCCACCGCCGCCCCCGAGGTCGCGACGTTTGTATCCATTTTTAAATACGGCGCGAGTTCGGGCGCTTTCTGGCGAACTTCGTCGACCACGAGCCCGCCGAAAACCGCCGCGCCGTGCGCATCGAGATGCGTAGTGTCGGCCTTGCCGTTTTTCAGGACATCAAACACCGACGTCGCCTGCGCGCCCAGGCGCTCGCAGTAAGCGCGGCTGCTCGCGTGCAGATCGATCACCGGGACGTTTTTTTCCGCACCGAGTTTCCGCACCGCGGCGGCATAGGGCGCAAGCGTGTCGGTGAGACGATGCGGATTCTCCGGATCGAAGGTTCGCCGCACGAGCGATGTCACCAGAATCGGTTTTCCACCGTTCGCCCGGATGCCGTCGATGTACTCGCTCAGACGCTCCGGATAAGTCGTCGCGGGATCGGTTTCGCGCTCCGGACCTTTGCCCGGCTGGTCGTTATGGCCGAACTGGATCAGGTAATAATCGCCCTTCAGCTCGAGCGCCTTCGCGAGCCGGCCTTCGTCGATGAAGCTCTTGCTGCTGCGCCCGCCCTGGGCGGTGTTGATGAACTCGGCGGCCTCGGTCAGTCGCGCCTTGAAGCCCGTGCCCCAACCGGCGTGGTCGGTCACGGTCGAGTCGCCGATAAGCACGATGCGGATTTTTTTCCCATCCATCGCAGATGCCGCGCACGTGGCGGCAGCGAACAGACTCAGAAAAAAGATGGGGGAAATGCGGAAAATCAGGGTTCTGAAGATCATGAGCGGGAAAATTCTCTTTCAAGCGGGACATCGCTGTCACGCCCGCGAAAATCGTACGTCCAATTCCACGTACGAAGATGATCTCCGATGCGTTTTTTCCAAGCGCGGCAAACGTCCCGATGCGCACATCGTCGACTCGCGAGGCCGGGGCTGATCAAGTCAATTTTCGACATGCTTTGCCCAAAACCTAGCATTCCCACCGTCCAATTTTCGGCCTATGCTTCCGCCTTTTCCTCCCCATGCAATACCGTCCCCTCGGTCAGACCGGCCTTTCCGTTTCCGTGCTCAGCTACGGCGCATCGCCGCTCGGCGGCGTCTTCCGCGCCACCGATGACAGCGAGGGCGTGCGCACCGTCCACACCGCGCTCGATCTCGGTATCAACTTTATCGATACATCGCCTTACTACGGCGACACGAAGTCCGAGACCGTGCTCGGCAAGGCGCTGCGCGAAATCAAACGCGACCGCTACCATCTCGCCACCAAGGTCGGCCAGTACGGCAATGGTGTCTTCGATTTTTCCGCCGCGCGCGTGCGCGCCAGCCTCGACGAAAGCTGCCGCCGCCTCGGCGTCGACTACGTCGATCTGTTGCAATGCCACGACATCGAGTTCGCCGATCTCTCGCAGATCGTGAACGAAACCCTGCCCGAGCTCGTGAAGCTCCGCGACGAGGGCCGCATCGGCCACATCGGCATCACCGGACTTCCGCTCAAGGTTTTCACCGGCGTGCTCGATCGCGTCGGTAGTGGCGTCGTGGATACGATCCTTTCTTTCTGCCGCTACGAGCTCAACGACACCGCGCTGGAAACGCTCATCCCTTATCTCCGCGAAAAGGGCGTTGGCATCATCAATGCCTCGCCCACCGGCATGGGCCTGCTCTCCGAGCGCGGCGTGCCGTCGTGGCATCCGGCGCCCAAGCACATGGTCGAGACCGCCCGTCGCGCGGTCGAGTATTGCAAGGCCGTCGGCGCCGACATCGCCAAGCTCGCGATACAGTTCGCCACCCACCATCCGCAGATCGCGACGACACTCGTCGGCACCGCCAGCCCGGAAAACATCCGCAAAAACGTCGCCGCACTCGAAGAGCCGATCGACTTCGAACTAATGGCGCGCGTCCTCGAAATCCTGCGCCCGATCAAGAATCACAATTTCACCCGCGGCCGTCCCGAAAACCGCGACGCCATCGTTGCATGACGCTTTTTATCGACCGCGAATGGACGCCCGTGGACGCAGATAAAACTCTCCGAGATCAGCGTCTCTCAGCGCTCATTCGTGGTTAAAAACCTCCCCCGCATCTCCATCATTCGCGTTCATTAGCGTCCATTCGCGGTTAAGAATTCCGCACTATTTTCATGCTCCAGATTTCCCTCGAAAAACCCGGCCAGTTCATCGCCACCGACGGTCCTGAGCCGGTGCTCGCGCCCGGCGAAGCGCTTGTGCGTGTTCACCGTGTCGGCGTGTGCGGCACCGATCTTCACGCGTTCGCCGGCAAGCAGCCGTTCTTCAATTACCCGCGCATCCTCGGCCACGAACTCGGCGTCGAGGTGATCAATCCCGGCTCCGAGCCGCACGGGCTCAAAGCCGGTGATCGTTGCTCCGTCGAGCCGTACATCAACTGCGGACGCTGCATCGCGTGCCGTCGCGGAAAACCGAATTGCTGCACCGACCTCAAGGTCATGGGCGTGCACATCGACGGCGGCATGCGCCCGCTCGTCGCCATCCCCGCGCGCAAACTTCACAAGGCCACCTCGCTCAACTTCGATCAGCTCGCACTCGTCGAAACCCTCGCCATCGGCGCCCACGCCGTCGAACGCGCCACGGTGACTTCGGACGATTTCGTGCTCGTCATCGGCGCCGGCCCGATCGGCCTCAGCGTGATCCAGTTTGTCCTCGTCACCGGCGCGACGCTCGCGGTGATGGATGTCAGCGAACAACGTCTCGCATTCTGCCGCGATCAACTCGGCGTGAAACACACCGTGGTCGCCGGCCCTTCCGCCATCGACGAACTCAAAAAAATCGGCGGCGGCGACCTGCCCACCTGCGTGATCGACGCCACCGGAAATCCGAAGTCGATGATGGGCGCCTTCGATCTTCCCGCGCATGGCGGCCGCATCGTTTTTGTCGGATTATTCCAAGGCGACGTCACCTTCAACGATCCTAATTTCCACCGCCGCGAGCTCACCGTGATGGGCAGCCGCAACGCGCTTCCCGGCACCTTCCGCGACATCATCACGCTCGTCGAGGCGGGCAAAGTGAACACGCAACCGTGGATCACCCACCGCCTCGCCCTCGCCGATGTGCCGACGATTTTCCCGAAAGAAATTTCCGGCAATCCCGCCGTGCTCAAAGCCATGATCGAGGTCTAAACTTCATTTGAATCGCCAGACCGCAAAGGCGCGAAGCCGGCGCAAAGGAACCAATCCATTCTCTTCGCATCCGACCTTTGCCTCGTAGCGTCTTTGCGATTCAACCACACCGCCAAAAAACGCTTCGCTCTTCGTCTCCTTCGTTCCCTTCTGTGCAATTCCGATTCTGAAAAATCCCCCATGAAAAAATCCCTCGTTGCCCTCCTCGCCCTCGCCTTTTCCACCGCCGCCTTTGCTCAGGACATCACGCTCGCCGTGATTCCGAAGGGCACCACGCATCCGTTCTGGAAAACCGTCGAAGCCGGTGCGCGCAAAGCCGCCGAGGAAACCGGCGTGAAGATCAACTGGCGCGGCCCCATCCTCGAAAACGACCGCGCGCAACAGATCGCCGTCGTCCAGCAATTCGTCGGCTCCAAGGTCTCCGGCATCGTCCTCGCCCCGCTCGACGCCACCGCCCTCGTCGGCCCCGTGCGCAGCGCGACCGACGCCAAGATTCCTGTCGTGATCATGGACTCCGCTCTCAACGGCGAACCTGGCAAAGACTTCGCGTCCTTCGTTGCGACCGACAACCGTCGCGGCGGCGAGATCGGCGGCGAAGAACTCGCGCGTCTGCTCGGGGGCAAGGGCAAGGTGGTTCTCCTGCGCTACATCGAAGGCTCCGCGAGCACCAATGATCGCGAGGAAGGTTTCCTCAGCGTCATGAAAAAATACCCCGAGATCGAGGTTATCGTCAGCAACCGCTACGCCGGCCCCAGCATCTCCACCGCGCAGGACGCCGCCATGAATCTCATCGACCGCATCCGCGAAGCCGACGGCATCTTCTGTCCCAACGATCCGTCGACGCAGGGCATGCTGCTCGCGCTTCGCCAGAATGGTCTCGCCGGCAAAAAGAAGTTCGTCGGTTTCGATGCCTCCGCACCGCTCCTCGCCGCGCTCAAGCGCGATCAGATCAGCGCGATCGTCGCGCAAAACCCGTACAAGATGGGCTACCTCTCCGTGAAGACCGCCGTCTCCGTCATCCGCGGCGAACCGATCGAAGACCGCGTCGATACCGGCTGCGAACTCGTCACCAAAGCCAATCTCGAAACCCCCGCCGTCAAAGCCATCCTCGGCGGAGAATAAAAGTTTCCTCCGATATAAGTCCTATACGTCCCAAGACCTATAGGACCTATTCTTCCTCACGCTCGTCTGCCTTTCCCGCTCCGCCTCTCCATGCCGCCCTCGCCCGCCGCCGCCAGCGCCGAAATCCTCCGCATGGAGGGCGTCGAAAAAAACTTCGGCCCCACCCGCGCGCTCGCCGGCGTCAGCCTGACCGCGCGCGCGGGCGAAGTCCTCGCGTTGGTCGGTGAAAATGGTGCGGGTAAAAGCACCCTCATGAAGGTGCTCTCCGGCGTTCACCTGCCCGACGCCGGCACCCTCACGCTCGACGGGAAAAAGTTCCAGCCACGCTCGCCCCTCGACTCCCGTCAGGCCGGCATCGCGATGATCTATCAGGAGCTCGCCCTCGCGCCGCACCTTTCCGTCGCCGAAAACATCGTCCTCGGCATCGAGCCCGGTCGCGGCGGATTGATGAACTGGCGCGAGACACGCGAACTCACCCGGAAAGCTCTCGCCACCGTCGGCCTCGAACACATTTCCACCGAGACACTCGTCAGCGAACTATCGCCGGCCGAGCGACAGCTCATCGAGATCGGCCGCGCCGTTGTCGTGGGCGCGCGGATACTCGTCCTCGACGAGCCCACCAGTTCGCTCACGCAAAAAGACATCGAGCGTCTCTTCGCGTTGATCCGCCAGCTCAAGACCAAGGGCCTCGCGATCATCTACATTTCCCATTTCCTCGAGGAAGTCCGCGCGGTCTGCGATCGCATCACCGTGCTCCGCGATGGCCGCAGCGTCGGCGAGGCGTTGGTCCCGGATATCTCCGACAACGACATCGTCGCGCTCATGGTCGGTCGCGATGTGCACGAGCTTTATCCGCGCACGCTGCGCACCACCGGCGACGTCATCATCTCGCTCCAAAATGTCGCCGGCTCCGCCAAGCCGTCCAGTGCTTCGCTCGAGCTTCGCGCGGGCGAAGTCCTCGGCATCGCCGGCCTCATCGGCGCCGGTCGCACGGAGTTGCTGCGCCTGCTTTTCGGTCTCGATAAAGTCCGCTCCGGCGAGATTCGTGTTGGCACGTACAGCGGTCGCGCCACGCCCGACGAACGTTGGAAACAAAGCATCGGTTTCGTCAGCGAGGATCGAAAACTCGAAGGTCTCGCCCTCGATCTGAGCATCGCCGACAACATGACGCTCACCCGCTTGAGCACCTTCATCAGTCCGCGCCGTCTCGCCGACGACGCCCGCCGCTGGATCGAAAAACTCGGCATCAAATGCCAGTCGCCCGCCCAACTCGCCGGCGCACTCTCCGGCGGCAATCAGCAAAAAATCGCCATCGGTCGCCTGCTCCATCACGACGTCGATGTCCTGCTGCTCGACGAACCCACCCGCGGCATCGACATCGGCGCGAAGGCCACGATCTACCGCCAGATCGACGAACTCGCCTGCGCCGGCAAAGCCGTCCTCGTCGTGAGCAGTTACCTGCCCGAACTGCTCGGCATCTGCGACCGCATCGCCGTCATGTGCCGCGGCGTCCTCGGCCCCGCCCGCCGCGTCGAAGAAACCGACGCCCACCAAATCATGCTCGAAGCCACGGGGCGCAGCTGAGGCTGCGGATCCCAAACGCCAAAGCTTCAAAGGCCAAAGAGAAACCAAGTTCCAAGGGCCAAGGTCCAAGTAACAAGAAACCGCCAGCTCTCACTCAACCGCGCTCTAAACTTTCCGCCCACCTTCAGCATCCGACCTTCGTCATTCGTCATTCGACCTTCGGATTTTCCTCACTGGTCATTGTTCATTGGTCACTGGTCATTCCCCTTCGTCCTTCGGATTTCCCTTCATGTCCGCTCCGTCTCCGTCCTCGTCCTCTTTCGATCTCCGCCGCGTCCTGATCAAAGCCGGCCCGTTCCTCGGGCTCATCGCGGTGTACACGCTCTTCGCGTCGCTGGCCTTCGAGCACTTCACGTCGTGGAGCAACACCTCGATCATGCTGCAGCAAACCGCCGTGATCGGTGTCGGCGCGATCGGCATGACGCTTATCATCATTTCGGGCGGCGTGGATCTTTCCTTCGGCTCACTCATCGCGCTGTGCTCCGTGGTCATCGCGTTGTTGCTGCAAGCCGGCTGGCCTCCGCTCGCCGCCGGTCTCGCGGGCGTGGGTGTCGGCGCATTGTCGGGATTTCTCACGGGCACATTCATCACCCGGCTGCGGTTGCTCCCGTTTATCGTCACCCTCGGCATGATGCTCATCCTGCGCGGCGCCGCCAAAGGCCTCGCCAACGAGCAACCCGTCTATCCTGACGAAACCTGGCTCAACAGCCTCATGCTGCTCCGCCCCAACGGTCTGCCCGGCGGTGTCTGGCTGATGCTCGCCCTCGCCGTGCTCGCGTCATTGATGCTGCGCTACACCAAGTTCGGCCGTCACATTTTCGCCATCGGCTCCAGCGAAGCCACCGCGCGCCTCTGCGGCATCCGCGTCGAACGCACCAAAGTTTACATCTACACGCTCGGCGCCGCCTTCGCCGGACTTTCCGGACTCCTCCAATTTGCCTACCTCACCGGCGGCGACCCGACCACGGCGGTCGGCCTCGAACTCAACATCATCGCCGCGGTCGTCATCGGCGGCGCCAGCCTCTCCGGCGGCTCCGGCACGATCCTCGGAACCATGATCGGCGCGCTCATCATGACTGTGGTGAACAACGGCTGTAACAAACTCGGCCTCGCCAACTGGATCCAGGAAATCGTCACCGGCGGCATCATCATCGCCGCGGTCACGCTCGACCAAGTCCGCCGCCGCACCCGCAGTTAAGCCGCAAGCGCGAGGCAAAGTCCCCCGTTCTCAAAAACGGCATCAAACGCCTCTTCGACTAGTTTCCCCGGCCTCTGTGCCCTCCGTGTCTCTGTGGTTCGAAATCTTCGCCCTCCGATTCCGCCCATGAAATACGAAGCCGTCGCTTCCCCGCTGCGGCAGGCGATGGGCGAAAGGCGCTGGACGATAGGAAAACGATCCCGGGAGCACCGGCGTCCCCGCCGGCATCCGTAGATCGTCACGGCGTTCCTCAAGGGCCACCTACTCCTTCGCCGGTCCGCCCACGTCGCAATTTCCCCAATAAAAAACCCCGGCCAGGTAAACCCGGCCGGGGCGTTATTTTCTATTTAGTAGGTTACGCTTTGTAGCTCACACGGACCATCTCAAGAAGTCCGAGGACCAAAAACGCACCGATTAACAGGGCGAGCATGTTGAGTGCCTCCTATATGGTTAGTTGCCTCCACCGGAATCGGTTTTGGCGGTTCAAGCCCGCCGTCGTGTGACAGCGGAAGTGAGAAAGAACAGAATGATAACTATCAGTGATTACCCTTATTTCGAGCGAAAGTTTCAAAGACTGAAATAAATCCTTTTAATTGATTCTTTTAAAGGGATTTAGGATTGTCGGATTTTTCGACCACGTGTCCGCGTCAGTACGAAATTCGCCACGAAAACACAGTATCTTCAGGAAAATACCCCAGAAAAGATCCCAACGCGGCTCGGCTGATTTCGACTGGCATGCCGGCCATTGAGCTTACCCCATGCCACTCCATCGACGCTGCTACGACCCCGCGTCCGGTCGACCGGCCGCATGCCCTGGCCAACGCCGCGAGCGACGCACCTCCGCCTCCGAAGCTCCCCCCTTCAAACATCTGCCACGTCCCCAGCCCCATCTCCGCCCACGCCGCGCTCCCGCCCAAGGCGCAATCAGCCCAAACGCGACGCCCGCTGATCGCTTCCGACTCCGGCGCTGCCCGTCTCCGTCTGCGCAGCCATCCCGATGACGACCTTCCCAAGATGCGCGCCGGCACCAAACCGTTGAACCGCCGCCGGCAGGTCCGAAAACGCATGGGGTCCATCGATGATACACCGCAGCGTGTTCGCTTCGAAGAGCCGGTGGATTTCCGCGAGATCCCGGTTCGGTTTCAGGATGAGCACCTTGATTTTCTTGCTAGTGAACATCGAAACGATCGGTCCCACCAGAAACGCCGCGAAAACCTTCCGCAGCATTCCGCCCAGGATCACATAGCGCCCGCCAGGTCTGAGCGCACGTAGCACACGCAGTGGCCAACGCGTCATCTTCGTATCCACGATCAAATCGTATTGCCGGCCGGTCCCGGTAAAATCCGCACGCGTATAATCGATGACGTGATCAAACCCGGCCGACCTCATCGCATCCAGCTTGGCGGCGGAGTCCACACCGGTGACCTCCTCCACTCGATGATTTTTAGCAATCTGCGCGGCGATCATGCCCACGCCACCTCCAGCGCCGTTAATTAAAACCCTATCGCCGCGGCGAAGCTCGCCAGCATCCACGAGCCCTTGAACCGCCAGCATCCCCGCGTGAGGCAGCGAAGCCGCCTCGATAAACGACATGTCTGCGGGCAGGCGGGCAAGCGCGCGTTCGGCGACGCATGCATATTCGGCGAAACCGCCGAAACCGGCCTCCGAAACGTCGCCATGCACGTGATCGCCCACCCTGAAGTTCTGCACCCCCGCGCCCACCGCCTCCACGACGCCGGACAACTCCGCACCCAGCACCTTCACCCTCGGCGCCCGCAAGCCAAACATCAGCCGGTAAATCAACGGCCTGCCCCGCACAAAACACCAGTCCCAGTCGTTCACCGCGGCCGCATGCACCCGGACCAAAACCTCATCCGCCGCGGGCGACGGCGTGGGGATTTCCTGAAGCGTCAAGTCCTGAGGCGAGCCGTAACGAGGAAGAACCCATGCTTTCACCCGGCCTCTTATCCCGCGCCCAGTTCTACCCAACAACGCCAAAATGGGCGTTTCGACCTGCGACCGCGCGCCGTCGACACACCTGACGATCGCCCATTAAAAGCGGAGGCGCCAAGCCCGCTCGCTAGAGCTGAGCCGCCCCGCGCTCTGCCTCCGAGAATACTCGATACATTTCCGTCCGAAGATCCCGCCAATACGTACTCGCCTTCCGGGAGGCAGTCCAACCCTTGCTCCCCGAGACAACAGGAGCCCACAGACCAATCACCACCTCCTCGGTCCACCGGAAGATCACATCGCCCGAGCCTCCCTTCACAAACCGGAAGCAAATACCGCGCTCGTTTTTAGAATAGGAGGGGACGACCCCGCCGTATAGCAGCAGCCAAGGATCATCCAGCGAGGTGCGCTCAACCGTACGCGGCAACGCGAGCAATTCGAAGTCGCACTCGCGCTCAGTTCCTTCCAGCAGGACCACCTCGTCGAAGAGCTGACAATCGGTCAGTATTTGCACCAATCGTTCGCTCTCCTGACGCGCAGCTTCGTACCGCCACTTGCGTTCGTGCTCGCTAGGCAGAGACTTGAATGCCTCGGCTCCAGTGACACGCACACCGATCCGAATTGGAATCGTTTGCTTCAGCTCTTCCTCCGTATACACCGGCCGTCGCTTGGCCCCGGATTCTTAAATGACACGCATCCACCCATCAAAAATGCGAGGAGGAGAAAGAGGGTGACTTTCATGATGTTGGCATCGTCGCTGGCGATCCCCGTGAGGTTTCTGATGGCCGCGGATTAGGCCAGAACGGTTAGCAGCCGTCTTCCCGATTCAGTAACACGCGCTATTTTTACGAAGAGGGAGGCCAGTTCTCCCATATTCGGGTGGGCCGCCCCCAGCGCTTCGGACGGGGTAAGATAAATTAGTCCGATGCCTTGTAGCTTCATCAACGTATGCACGAGATTGAATAGGTCCCGCTTCAATCTGCTATGCTCCTCTTGCAAAAAGGGATGCCCGTGTACCGCCTCATTGTAGCCAGCCAAGTCGCGAACACTCCTCCGTTCTAGGATCTGCTCCTCATCAATAAAACGGCGAAGCACCACGATGTCTTCAGGAGCCAATTGCCTGATCTTTTCGAGGACATCGAAAAACTCCTCTGGCGACTGCTTGCCGAGGATCACATTGGTAATCGCGCCCGCATAACAGTCAGCCTTCTGCTCGGCGAGAATATCGATACGCGTCTGTTGCATACCGTAAACCAACGGCGCTAAGAGTCGTTCACGAGACGGGTTTATTTTCACGAGCTCCTTTTCGATTTTATGAAGCCTTCTCTCCAGCGCCGATACAAGTGCCTCCACGCGCCTCGCATCGATCGCTGCATACCCCGCATCGATAGCCGCCGGAATTACTCCGAGCAAAGGAACCGTTTTCAGCATCTCTTTGATCGTGATGGCGAACATCTCAACTGTGCTGACCTGCCGATCTCGGGGTGGGCGCTCCATGGGTGATAACGTCATTGCATCACTTGCTCTCGCAGCAAATTCGAAAGTCCATGGCCAGCTCCAGAGTATCTCACAAAGTAACAAACTACATCCCCGCGTGCCTCTGAAAATGGTGGACCCAACAGGACTCGAACCTGTGACCCCGTGCGTGTGAAGCACGTGCTCTAACCAACTGAGCTATGAGTCCCCAAACTGAGCCGGCGAACGTGGCGGGCGCTTCCGGTCAAATCAACTCTGTTTTCCATCGCTGATCCAATTTCCCGTCCCCTCATCGCACGGTGCGCTCCCCGTGAGGGGGAGCGCGGACGGCTGCGTCTTTTTGCGCGGTATCCGACTCTCTCGCGAGATCACGCCGGCAATGGCTTCCGCGGTCGCGACCGCCATCATTTCTTCACCCGCACCGCCCGTTTCCGCGTGGGATAAACTGTCCGGCAGATCTCGCACACCGTCCCGTCGCAGCCACGCGCGGTGCAGTGTTCGCGGCCATAAAAAATGATCCGCAGGTGCAACTGGTTCCAATGCTCGCGGGGGAAAAGCCGTTTCAGGTCCGCCTCGGTTTGCTCGACGTTTTTTCCATTCGTCAGGCCCCAGCGCTGCGCGAGGCGGTGAATGTGCGTGTCGACCGGAAACGCGGGCACGCCAAACGCCTGCGCCATCACGACCGAGGCCGTCTTGTGTCCCACGCCGGGCAGCTCCTCCAGCTCCTCGAAGGTCCGCGGAACTTCGCCTCCGTGCTTTTCCACCAAAATCGTCGAAAGCCCGGAGATCGCCCGCGCTTTCTGCGGCGAAAGGCCGCAGGGGCGGATCACGGCCTGGATTTTTTCCACGGGCACGCGCGCCATGTCCGCCGGATTGTCGGCGAGCGCGAAAAGCGCGGGCGTGACTTCGTTCACGCGTTTGTCGGTGCACTGCGCGGAGAGCAGCACGGCGACGAGCAGCGTGTACGCGTCCTTGTGGTCGAGCGGCACCGGCGTCTCCGGATAAAGCTCGGCGAGGAAGCGGTCGATGAAGGCGGCGCGTTCGGCCTTGGTGGCGGGCACGGTCATGGCTGCGTCGGAGGGTCGGAAACTCGCGGCGCGGCGCAACGTGGAAAAAACGTTTCGCAGGCGCGGTCCGCCGTGCGAACCCGGCCCCCACGCGCCACCAAGGAGTTTCCCCTCAGCGGGCCAAATCGCGGTTGCCCGGCGGCGCGCGAATCGTAGCGTCGCCCCTTTATGTCCTCGCCGTCCTCGCCCGCACCTTCGGCTCCAGCTTCCGCGATCGCGGATCACTCGCGCGACCTGAGCGTCGCCTCCGATGTTTTTGCGCCCCGGCACAACAGCCCCGGCGCGGCCGAGATCGCCGGGATGTTGAAACAACTGGATTTCCCGAGCCTCGACGCCCTCGTCGATGCCGCCGTGCCGCCCGCGATCCGGCTGCCCCGCCCGCTTGGCCTGCCGGCCCCGCTCAGCGAAAGCGCCGCGCTCGCCGAGCTCCGCAGCTACGCCGCTCAAAACCGCATTTTCCGCAGCTTCATCGGCCAGGGTTATTACGGCACGCGCACGCCCGGCGTGATCCAGCGCAACATCCTCGAAAACCCGGCCTGGTACACCGCGTACACGCCTTATCAGGCCGAAATCTCGCAGGGGCGTCTCGAGGCGCTGCTTAATTTCCAAACGCTCGTCTGCGATCTCACCGGCCTCGACATCGCCAACGCCTCGCTGCTCGACGAAGCCACCGCGGCCGCCGAGGCGATGGGCTTGTGCGCCCGCAGCGTCAATGACGACGCCCGAAAGAAGTTCTTCGTCGATGCGCATTGTCATCCGCAGACGATCGATGTCGTGCAGACGCGCGCCCAGCCGCTCGGCATCGAGGTCGTCATCGGCGATCATCGCACGGCCGCGATCGATGCGAGCTACTGCGGCGTGCTCGTGCAGTACCCGGACACGTTTGGCGAGATTCACGACTTCAGCGGATTTTTTGAAAAAGCCCACGGCGCGGGCGCGCTCACCGTCGTCGCCGCGGATCTGCTCGCGCTCGCCCTGCTCCGCGCGCCGGGGGAATTCGGCGCGGATGTCGCAGTGGGCTCGGCGCAACGTTTCGGCGTGCCCATGGGCTTCGGCGGTCCGCACGCCGGCTACATGGCGACGAAGGACGCGTTCAAACGCCAGATGCCTGGACGCCTCGTCGGCGTTTCCAAGGACGCCCAGGGCGATCCCGCCATGCGCCTCGCGCTCGGCACGCGCGAGCAGCATATCCGCCGCGACAAAGCCACGTCCAACATCTGCACCGCGCAGGTCCTCCTCTCCGTGATGGCATCGATGTACGCCGTGTATCACGGCCCCGACGGCATCCGCCGCATCGCGGCGCGCACGCGTGCGATGACCGTGGCGTTGCGCGACGCGCTCGCCGCCGCCGGTCTTTCGGTCAACCACGGTCCGGTGTTCGATACGCTGCGTATCCAAAATGTGGATGCAGCTGCGATCCATGCGCGCGCAAAAACCAAGACGATCAATCTCCGCGCGATCGACGCCCGCACCGTCGGCGTTTCCCTCGACGAAACCGTTTCGGCACAGGACCTCGCCGATCTGCATGAAGTGCTCACCGGCAACGCGGCGCCGATCGACGCCTTTGCACCCGCGCGACTGCAATCTCTCGACGCCGATCAAAACCGCGTCGCACCGCATGCGCGCACATCGACGTATCTGCAGCATCCGGTTTTCAATTCCTATCACACGGAGCACGAGATGCTGCGCTACATCAAACGCCTCGAATCGCGCGATCTGTCGCTCGTGCATTCGATGATTTCGCTCGGCTCGTGCACCATGAAGCTGAATGCGACCAGCGAGATGTATCCCATCTCGTGGCCGGAATTCGCACTGCTGCATCCTTTCGCGCCGGCCGATCAAACGGCCGGTTATCAAAAACTATTCGCCGATCTGGAAAGCTGGCTCGCCGAGATCACCGGTTTCGCCGCCGTCTCGCTCCAGCCCAATGCCGGCTCACAGGGCGAATACGCAGGCCTGCTCGCCATCCGCCGCTACCATGAATCGCGCGGCAACACCGGCCGCCAGATCTGCCTCATCCCGACAAGCGCGCACGGCACCAATCCCGCCACCGCATCGATGGCGGGCATGACCGTCGTGCCCGTCGCCTGCGACACGCAGGGCAATATCGATGTCGCCGACCTGCGCGCCAAGGCCGCGCAACATGCGCCCCACCTCGCGGCGTTGATGATCACCTATCCGTCCACGCACGGTGTATTCGAAACGCCAATACGCGAGATCTGCGCCATCATCCACGAACACGGCGGCCAGGTTTACATGGACGGCGCCAACATGAACGCGCAGGTCGGCTTCACCTCGCCCGGTTTCATCGGAGCCGATGTCTGCCACCTCAATCTTCACAAAACCTTCTGCATTCCCCACGGCGGCGGTGGCCCCGGCGTCGGCCCGATCGGCGTCGCCAAACACCTGGTGCCATTCCTCCCCGGCCACGTGGCCTTCGCCAATTCCGGCCAATCGAAAATCGAGAATCCAAAATCGAAACTCTCCGGCGCCGTCAGCGCCGCGCCTTACGGCTCCGCCTCGATCCTCGTCATCCCGTGGATGTACATCCGCATGATGGGCGTCGAAGGACTCATGCAGGCCACGCGCCTCGCGATCCTCAACGCCAACTACGTCGCGCGCCGCCTGGAAGCGCATTATCCGGTGCTCTACAAAGGCGCCTCCGGACTCGTCGCGCACGAGTGCATTATTGATTGCCGCGGTTTCAAGAAACACGGCATCGAGGTCGAGGACATCGCGAAGCGTCTCCAGGATTACAACTACCACGCGCCCACCATGAGCTGGCCCGTCGCCGGCACGCTCATGATCGAGCCGACCGAGTCCGAGGCCAAGGTGGAGCTCGATCGTTTTTGCGACGCGCTCATCGCCATCGCCGGTGAAATTCAGGCCGTCGCCAGCGGCGAAGCCGACAAATCCAACAACGTCCTCAAAAACTCCCCGCACACTTCGAAGGTCGTTTGCGCGGACAAGTGGGACCGTCCGTACAGCCGCGAACTCGCCGCCTTCCCGACCGCGTGGGTCCGCGAGCACAAGTTCTGGCCGGCGGTCGGTCGCGTGGACAACGTTTACGGCGATCGGAATCTCGTGTGTTCGTGCGTGGGCATGGACGCCTACGCGGACTCCGCCAGCTGATCTGCTTTTCTACGAGCCGGTGCGCGTACTCGCGCCGGCTTAAGCCTTGGCAACATCCGATGAGTTTCGCCGGGCGTTATTAGGCATGCGATTATTGCGCTGAAATCGCGAAAACCGCTTGGCGGAGCTGCATGCGTTCGTAATGTCCGGGCGCTTTACTGACCTGAGCCCCCTCATGAGCCCGCGGAAACTCGTGTTTCATCTCCTGTGGCCTGTTGCCTTGAGCATCTCGCTCGGCTGTCTGGCCGGCGTCGGCGGCTACACGTTCTATTATGGGCAGGGCATTTCCTATCTCTCCAACGACCCCGCGGCCTGTGTAAACTGCCACATCATGCGCGAGCAGTACGATGGCTGGCTGAAAGGCCCGCACCACGCCGTCGCGACCTGCAACGACTGCCACACGCCGGACGGATTTTTCGCCAAATATTATTCAAAAGCCGAAAACGGCTTCTGGCACTCGAAGGGGTTCACGCTGCAGGACTTTCATGAGCCGATCATGATCAAGCCCCACAATTCGGCCATCCTGCAGAACAACTGCGTCAAGTGCCACGAGCAGCTCACGTCCGCGATCAACACCCACCCCGGTAACGACCTCAAGATGCTGGATTGCGTCCATTGCCACCGCGAGGTCGGCCACGGCCCCATCCACTAACCTTCGTTCTTCCATCCTTTCCCCGGCCATGCATCCCTCCAAACAAGGACTCGCCCTCTGGATCTACGTCGCCCTCATCGCGGCCACGTCCGTCGCCACCTTTGGCGTGCTCATGCTTTATCAAAACATCATCGAGCGAAAAGCCGAGGCGACCCAGCACGTCTTCCGCGTCGTCGATGTGGACGAAAACACGGTCGATCCCGTCGCGTGGGGGAAAAATTACCCGCGCCAATACGACTCGTATAAACGCACCGTCGATATCGTCCGCACCAAGCACGGCGGTTCGGATGCGTTTCAAAAACTCGATGCCGACCCGCGCTGGCGCGAGATCTTCAACGGCTACCCGTTTGCCGTCGATTATCGTGAGGAACGCGGCCACGCCTACATGCTCCAGGATCAGGACGAGACCGAGCGCGTCACGCATTTCAAACAACCCGGCTCCTGCCTGCATTGCCACGCCGCCGTCACCCCGGCGTATATCGAAGCCGGTCTGAAAGCCGGTGCCCCCGCCGGTCCGGAAAATCGCGAGGCTCAGATTCAAAAAGGCTTCGAAGAACTCTGCTCCATGACCTTCGCCGACGCGCGCCAGCTCGTCACCCACCCCGTCACCTGCGTCGATTGCCACGAAGCCGAAACGATGAACCTCCGCGTCAGCCGACCGGCCTTCATCAACGGCATCCGGAGCCTCGCCCGCTCCGATTACGAGACCCCACACCTGCCCAGCATCGAACGCTGGCGCCGCGAGGGCCGCACCGGCGACTACGACCCCAACAAGGAAGCCTCCCGTCAGGAAATGCGTTCGCTCGTGTGCGCCCAGTGCCACGTGGAGTACTACTTTAAAGGCGATAAAAAGCTCGTCACCTACCCCTGGGACAAAGGTCTTCGCGTCGAGCAAATCGAGGCCTATTACGACGAAGTCGGCCATGTGGACTGGAAACACGCCGACTCCGGCGCGCCCGTCCTGAAAGCGCAGCATCCGGAGTTTGAACTTTGGAGCCAGGGCATCCACGCCCGCAGCGGCGTCGCCTGCGCCGACTGTCACATGCCCTACGTTCGCGAAGGCGCCATCAAGGTGAGCAATCACCACGTGCGCAGCCCGCTGCTCAATGTCGCGCAATCCTGCCAGAGCTGTCACCGCATCCCTGAAACCGAGATCCTCGCCCGCGCCGAAGCGATCCAGGACCGCACCCTCAATCTGATGGTGCGTGCAGAGGAGGCCGTCGTCGCCCTGATCAAAGCTATTCAGGAAGCGCAAAAACGCGGCGCTACCGACGAGGCACTGAAAGGCCCGCGCGATCTTCAGCGCAAAGCCCAATGGCGCCTCGATTTCATCGCCGCGGAAAATTCCATGGGCTTCCACGCCCCACAGGAAACCGCCCGCATCCTCGGCGAAGCCATCGATTACGCGCGTCAGGGCCAGATCCTCGCACTGTCCGCCAAGGCGCTCTGACGCAGTCCTGCGAATTCACGCGCAGAATCCCCCAGACGTCTTTTTACATTCGCCCACACCGCCCAGCCATCGGGTGATTCATGCCGGGGAGCCCTTTTCTCCTCGGCATTTTCGTATCCAGATTAAGGATACGTCACACATCGCATTATTTGCACCTACAAGGCGTTTAAGGGTTTCCCCTAGCCCACGTTGCGGGGGTTTTTACCCAGTTGGAACTTGAGGGGAAACCCATGATGGCATTCGTTTGCACCAGCCCGGAAGAATCGACCAACGAAACCAAGGGCTCTGGTAGGACAGTTCACACAGCACTTCACTCCATCATGAAAACCATAACAAAGTTAGCATCCATCGCTGGCTTGGCCCTCGGACTCTCAGTCGCGGCCCAAGCGCAGCTCAGCTTGGTTGGCGCGTTCACGGGCGCGTTCAACGGCGACACCCCCTCCTCCGATTACTCGGAATTCGCCCTCCCCGGATCTTCTTCCACCATCGGTGCGGATCCCCTCCCGAACAGCCCGTTCACGACGATCACCATCAATGATGCCGGTCAGTTCGTTGCCGCCAATCTCTACTTCAACTACAATGTGAATGGAGAGCAGGCCCCGGTTCCGGTCTCCAACTACAACCTCACGTTCAACGTTTCGAAGGTCATTGTTGGCGCCACCGAGTACGTGCTCACCCCTGGCGAGCTGTCGTTCTCGACCCAGATCTCGTTCGTCTACGACCCGGTCAACTCTCCGACCAGCCTGCTCTACTCGCTGAACCCGGTCACCGTGGTTGCTCCGTTCATGGACGGCCAGATCACCTTCGACTTCTACACGGACACCCAGGCCAATCCGATCATCGATCTGAACGGCACGGCTGACACCTTCACCAGCTCCAGCATCTACGGCCGCGTTTCTTATTCCTCGGCTGTTCCTGAGCCCTCGACCTACGGCATGATCGGTGCCGGCGCTCTTCTCGCCCTTGTCGGCTACCGCCGCTTCAAGGCCAAGAAGGCCTGAGCTTCGCTCCTGGACTAACCACCAGCTTCAAGCCCTCGCAGCCATGCGAGGGCTTTTTTGTGCACGCGTACGACGGACCTCGCCGCGAAAACATGGACCCAGCCCGGTGTCGCTCAACGCTTCGTGACGCTCTGCAACACCGCGTAGAGCAGCTGCAGACGCGGCACCGAGACGCCGACTGCCCGGGCGCGACGCAGAGGTTCACCCCAAATCGACTCCACCTCGACCTCCCGGCCGGAGAGAAAATCGATCAGACTCGAGGGTTTGTACGGCCCCATCGGTCGTGTGTGCGCGATTTGTTTCTCCACGAACTCCGGAGAAATCATCCACCCGAGCTTGCCGGAGGTTTCCACCATCTCGTTCATCAACGCCCGCACCTCGTCTTCGAGAATCGGGTCCGCCAGTATCCGATCGGTCGTGAGACCACCGGCTGCAATGGAAAGTCCATTGAACGGGACATTCCAGACAAGCTTCCTCCAGCGAAGCGCAGCGAGGTCATCGCCCGTCTGGCAGGAAACTCCAGCGCGTTGGAACAGCGCCGCCAAGCTGCGCAGACGTTCCCCAGCCGGACGGCCGAACTCACCCAACGACAATGCGCCAGGCTGGATGCAGAGGATTTCGCCCGGCGCTGTGCGATTGACGCAGATAAAACAGAGTCCGCCCATCACCCGTTCAGCTCCGAAAAGCCGCGCCAGTTCTTCGTCAGCGCCCAAACCGTTTTGCAGCGTGAGGATCGCCGTGCGCTCGTGCAGCAGCGGCGTGATCAATCGCGAAAACTCGCCATTGGCGGTCGTCTTTAGCGCCACGATGACGAGATCGCAGGGGCCGATCTTCTCGGGAGCGTCTTCCGCGTGGACCTCGCTCAACACAAACACGCCGTCCGGGCGCTCGATGCGCAGGCCTCGTTCGCGCACCGCGGCGAGGTCGCTTCGCATCAGAAAACGCACGTCAGCGCCGGCCCGCGCCAGCAGAGCACCATAGTAGCACCCCAACGCGCCGGAACCCACGATCGCAATTTTTCCAAACATGATGCCCCACTTTGCGCTCAGCCCAGCGGTCGCTGCAACTTCGAGTCGCGCGCCCGCTTGAGCTTGCGCGGATAATTGGCGTTCGCGTGCAACCCGCGGCTTTCCTTGCGCTGCAATGCACACGTCACCACCAGCCCCGCGACATCGATCAAGTTGCGCAGCTCAAGCAGCCGCGAATCCACGGAGAAATTCCAATAATACTCGTCGATTTCGCGCGCGAGCGTCGCAATGCGCGTGCGGGCGCGCTGCAGCCGTTTCGTCGTCCGCATGATGCTCACATAGTCCCACATGGTGCGGCGCAACTCGTCCCAATTATGTGCGATCACCACGCGTTCGTCTTCGTCGCCGCCATGCAGATCGACCCACGGCGGAATCGTCGCTGATGTGCCGGACGGCCGGTCGCGCAAATACGCCCCGACCGACGCGCCCCCGCGATGCGCCATCACGACGGCCTCGAGGAGCGAATTGCTCGCGAGGCGATTCGCTCCGTGCAAACCCGTGCAGGCAACTTCGCCGCACGCGTATAATCCCGGCAGCGACGTCTCCGCGGAGAGCGTCGTCGCGACGCCGCCGCACGTATAATGCGCCGCGGGCACGACCGGAATCATGTCCTTCGAAATATCGATGCCGAGCTTCAGGCAGGTTTGATAAATCTGCGGGAAACGTTCTTTCAGGAACCCCTGGTCGCGATGCGTGATATCGAGCCACACATGCGGGGAACCCGATTTTTTCATCTCTGCATCGATCGCGCGGGCCACGATGTCGCGCGGCGCGAGATCCGCGAGTTTGTGGTAGCGCCGCATGAATTTTTCGCCGGCCGCATTCCTCAAAATCGCACCTTCACCGCGGACCGCTTCGCTGATGAGGAAGCGTGCGCCGGTCACCGAATACAGCGCCGTCGGGTGAAACTGGATAAACTCCATGTTTCGTACTTCCACGCCGGCGCGATACGCCATCGCGATGCCGTCGCCCGTCGCAATATCCGGGTTCGTCGTGTACGCATACACCTGCCCCGCGCCACCGGTGGACAAGATCACGACCGGCGAATGAAACGTGACCACGCGTCCGTTTTTCACATCGAGCGCGTAAAGGCCCGCCACGCGATTCGCCTCGGCGGCGACTTTCTTTTTTCCAACGGCTTTCCGGCTGCGACGAGAACTCGCGAGCTTGGCGGTCGTCACGATATCGATCGCAAAAACATGCTCAAAAAGCGCGATGCGTTTATCGCGTCCGATCGCTTTGAGGAGCGCCGTTTCGATCGCCTTTCCCGTCATGTCCTTCACGTGAAGAATGCGACGTTCGCTGTGCCCGCCTTCGCGGCCGAGATCGAATTGTCCGGAGCCATCCCGTGAAAATTCCAGCCCGAGATCGATCAACTCCTGCACGCGCGCCGGGCCATCGCGCACGATTTCACGCACGACTTTTTCGTTACAAAGCCCGTCGCCCGCCACGAGCGTGTCGCGCACGTGCGACTCCACATCGTCGGCTTGCGACGTCACCACGGCGATGCCGCCTTGCGCGTAGTTCGTGTTGGATTCGGCCTTCGTTTTTTTCGTCAGGATCGCCACCGTGTGGCCTTGGCGCGCCACGTTCAGGGCGAAGCTCAAGCCTGCGATACCGCTGCCAACGACGAGCACGTCAAATGTCCGGGTCATGAATGAGAAATCCCAAGTTGGGCAACGCGCGTGCGCGGGCGCGAGCCGAAATCCGTGAGTAACGCGGTGGTTTCCCGCGACGCATACACGCATGGCGCCACGTCGTTAAACGCCGCGGCGTTTCGTTCGCGACGATCGCGTGCAACCGCGATCAGAGGATCACATTATCGATGAGGCGCACTTCATCGACCCACACAGCAATGGTGAGCAATGACCGCCCCGGCACCACTTCGCGCATCGGTTCCATCGTGTCGCGATCGACCACGGAGATGTAGATGATCCGCACGCGCCGGCGTTGCGAAAGGATATGCGTCGCCTCCGCGATCAAACGATCCGGGCGGCGCTCGCCTTTCGCGACCATGTCCTGCGCGTACTTGAGTCCTTCATAAATCGCGAGCGCTTCGAGTCGCTGATTATTGCTGAGGTAGCGATTGCGCGAACTCATCGCGAGTCCCTCGGCTTCGCGCAATGTCTCCGCGAGCACGACCTCCACCGAGAAATGGAGATCATCCACCATCTTGCGCAACACCGCGGCCTGTTGCGCATCTTTCTGGCCGAACACCGCGCGGTGCGGCCGCACGATATTAAAGAGCTTGGCGACGACCGTGGTGACGCCGCGGAAATGCGATGGGCGCGTCGCGCCTTCCAGCGGTTTCGCCACAAATTCCTCCGTCACGTACGTCGAATATCCCTTGGGATACATCTCCTCCACCGTCGGCGCAAAAATCACGTGCACTCCCGCCCGCTCGCACAACGCCGAGTCCTGATCCAGGTCTCTCGGATACTTTAAATAATCTTCGTTCGGCCCGAACTGCGTCGGGTTCACAAAGATCGAAACCACCACCACTTCTCCCAACTCCCGCGCCTTCCTGATCAGGCTTAAGTGTCCTTCATGCAGAGCACCCATGGTGGGCACCAGGCAGATGGTCTGACCTTTCGACCGATACGTTTCGGCCAGTTGCTGCATTTCCTGAACAGAGGTGATTTTGAGCATGGTTCGAGAGCGTCGGGGTGATTCGGCGTCGCACGCCGGGCTTGAAGTAAGGAAACCTCGCCCGCTTATTCAAGCCCTCTACGTCGCCTCAATGATCCGCATCAACGAAAACTACACGAAGCTTAAGGCTTCTTACCTATTCTCCGACATTGCCAAGCGCGTGTCGGCCTTCACCCAGGCGCATCCGGACAACCCCGTCATCCGCCTCGGCATCGGCGACGTCACCGAGCCTCTCCCCCAAGTGTGTATCGACGCTCTCCACGCCGGCACCGACGAACTCGCCAATCGCGCGACGTTCAAGGGCTACGGCCCCGAGCAAGGCTATGCATTTCTCCGCGAAGCCATCGCCCAGCACGACTACGCGGCGCGCGGCGCAAAAATCGATGCCGACGAAATCTTCGTTTCCGACGGCTCGAAGTGCGATTGCGGCAACATTCAGGAAATTTTCTCCACCGACATCCGCCTCGCCATCCCGGACCCGGTGTATCCGGTTTATGTGGACACCAACGTCATGGCCGGCCGTACCGGCGCCAACGTCGATGGTCGTTACCAAGGCATCACTTATCTCGATAGCACGCCCGCCAACGGCTACGTACCCGCGATCCCCAGCGTCGCCACGGATCTGATTTATCTTTGTTTCCCCAACAACCCGACCGGCGCCGTCGCGACCAAAGCGCAGCTCGCCGAGTGGGTCGCCTACGCGAAGAAAAACAAAGCCATCATCCTCTTCGACTCCGCGTACGAAGCCTACATCCGCGATCCCGAGATCCCACACTCAATCTATGAAATCGAAGGCGCTCGCGAGGTCGCCATCGAGTTCCGCAGCTTCTCCAAAACCGCCGGCTTCACCGGCACGCGCTGCGCGTACACCGTCGTTCCGAAATCGCTCGTCGCCTACGACGCCGCCGGCAACGGCCACTCGATCCACGCCCTCTGGAACCGCCGTCACACGACTAAATTCAATGGCGTTTCCTACCCCGTCCAAAAAGCCGCCGCCGCCATTTTCACCGACGAAGGCAAACGTCAGGTCAAAGCCATGACCGACTTCTACCTCGCCAACGCCGCCCTCATCCGCAGCGCCGTGCAACAACTCGGATTTTCCTGCATCGGCGGCGATAACGCTCCCTACATCTGGATCAACACCGGCCGCGATTCGTGGGAGTTCTTCGACCATCTTCTCAATAAGGCCCAGGTCGTCTGCACGCCCGGCGCAGGCTTCGGCAAATGCGGCGAAGGCCACGTGCGCATCAGCGCTTTCAACAGCCGCGAAAACGTCGAACGCGCGCTCGAACGTATCGCCGCCGCCCTCAAATAACCCACCCCAAGCTCGCGCCTGAATCCGTCGCACCGCGTCATCGCGAGCTTGTTTCCCTGTCCTCCTTCTCCAACGTCACCCTGTACATGTCCGAGTCGCCCGAATCCTCCTCACAGCCACGTCGAGCCCCCGATCCGCTGGCCAAATTCCCGTCTGCGGTTCGCGACGCGCACGCTCGCTACCGCGCCTCCGGCGACGCCGACGCCCTGGACCTCGTGGTGCTCGCCATCGTGCGCGACTTCATCCCGCGGCACGTCGCGCCACCGGCCGACCAGCCGCTCGCGGATGACGCCCACCTCATGCAGGATCTCGGCTACGACTCGCTCGCCATCGCCGAAGCCGTCTTTTTCCTCGAAGATCTTTTCGACGTGAAAATCTCCAATGCCGAAATCATGGCAGTCGGCACCGTCGGCCAGCTCCGCGCGTTTGTGCGCACCAAGCTCGCCGAACGCCCCGCGAGCTGACGCCCCGCATGTCGCGCACCGCCGTCATCACCGGCCTCGGTTTCATCACCAGCATCGGCAACGATCGCTCCGCTGTTTCCCGAAGCCTTCGCGAAGGCCTGCACGGGATGACGCTGTTCGATTTCTGCGGAAACCCGAACCTCGGGGTAAAAGTCGCCGCCCCCGTCCGCGACTTCGATGTCTCGTCGCCCAACACCCGCGATTGGACGTGGCCCGACCGTTACGACATCCCGCGTGAAACCCTCCGCGGTCTCGCGCCGCATGGTGTGTACGCGTTCTGCGCGCTCGCCCAATCGCTCGCCGATGCCGGCCTCACGGAAAACGATATCGTCGATGGTCAGACCGGCCTTTTCTGCGCTTCCGCCGGATCGGCCTTTCTCCTGCACCATCACCTCGCCCAATCCACTGCGGTCAACTTCGACCGCGGTCATCCGATGGGCGTGGTTTCCTCGATCGCCGGCACGCTCAATTTCAACCTCGCCGCGCATTACCGCATCGCCGGCCCGGTGACCGGTTTTGTCTCCGCCTGTGCCTCGTCCACACACGCGCTCGGCTATGCCTGCGACGAGATCCGCCTCGGCCGCCAGCAACGCATGATCGTCGTCGGCGCCGAGGAACTCAACGCCGAGACCGTCCTGCCCTTCGCCGCCATGCGCGCGCTTTCGACCAACCCCGATCCCGCCACCGCCTCGCGTCCGTTCGACAAAGCACGCGACGGCTTCGTCGGCACCGGCGGCGCGGTCGCCCTCATTGTCGAGGAACGCGAAACCGCCCTCCGCCGCGGGGCGACCATTTACGCCACCATCGCCGGCTGGGGTCAGGCCTCCGATGGCTACAATGTCGCCGCTCCACGCCCCGATGGCGCCGGACTCCGCGCGGCCATGGAGCGCGCCGTCACCGATGCCGGCATCTCGTATTCGGATATCGAATACATCAACGCGCACGCCACCTCCACGCCCGCCGGCGATGCCGCCGAGGCGCTGGCTTTGCGCGAACTCTTTTCCACCGCCGGCCATCGCCCCGTCGTCAGCAGCACCAAGGGTCTGACCGGCCACGGTCTCTCCATGGCCGGTGCGATGGAAACCGCCTTCTGCGCTCTCGCGATGAAAGAAGGTTTTATCCCCGGCAACGCCCATCTCGCCGACATCGATCCCGCGTGCGCCGAGCTCGAACTTCCACGCGCCACACTCAACCGTGCCCCACGCATCATCCTGAAAAACAGCAGCGGCTTCGGCGGCAGCAACGTCTGCCTCGTCCTCAAACCTGCCTGATCCGGCATTCCTGGTCGTCCCGCACAACCTGTTCCCGATTTCCCCGCCATGACCTTCCAAGAACTCGTCAAACCCTCTGTGCTCAAGCAGCCCGTGTACGAGCCTGGCAAACCCATCGAAGACGTCGCCCGCGAGCTCGGACTGGATCCGGCGAGCATCATCAAACTCGCCTCCAACGAAAACCCCTTCGGCCCGTCGCCCAAGGCCGTCACCGCCGCCACGCGTGCGCTTCAACACGCCGAACTGTATCCAGATGGTGGATGCGTCGCCCTGCGCGCCCGCCTCGCTGCGGATCGTGCGCTCTCGCCTGATCAGATCGTCATCGGCAATGGCTCGAACGAAATCATCGAGCTTCTCGGCCACGCCCTGCTCGGCCCCGGCGACGAGGTCGTCATGGGCAATCCCGCGTTCGCAGTCTACAAGCTCGTCACCCTTCTGTTTGGGGCGCGCGCCGTCGAGGTTCCACTCGTCAACCATCGCCACGATCTCGGCGCTTTGCTGCGCGCGATCACACCGGCGACAAAACTGGTTTTTCTTCCGAGTCCCAACAACCCGACCGGCACGGCCAACACGGAAGAGGAAATCATCGCCTTCGTCCGCGCACTGCCGCCGCACGTCGTCTTCGCCTACGACGAAGCCTACGCCGAATTTCTGGAGAACCCGCCCGACCTGCGTCCGCTCATCGCCGAAGGTCGCAAGGTCATTTGCATGCGCACGTTTTCCAAAATCTACGGACTCGCTTCGCTGCGTGTCGGGTACGCATACACGAGCGCCGAATTCGCCGCCCTGCTCAACCGCGTCCGCCAGCCTTTCAACGTCAACTCCCTCGCCCAAGCCGCCGCCATCGCCGCGCTCGACGACCAGGGTTTCGCCCGCGAATGCGCGCGCAAAAACCGCGAGGGGCTCGCGCAGCTCGAGACCGGTTTCAAAAAGCTCGGCCTCGAATACGTGCCCAGCGTGGCCAACTTCATCCTGGTCAAAGTCGGCGACGGCGCGCGGGTGTTTGCAACGTTGCAAAGCCACGGCGTGATTGTGCGTCCGATGAAACCTTACGGCATGCCCGGGTGGTTGCGTCTCACCGTCGGCTCGCGGGAGCAAAACGAACGCCTTCTCAGCGAACTCGCGGCCGCACGCTAAAGGGCGCTGTAGTTGAAATCCAACGACAACCCGAGCCTTGCGGTTTTCGTCTAGCGGGAGCCGTTTTCCGCCAGCGCGTCACGCAGCGCCTGAAGCGCTGACGTGCGGCCTTCGACGAACAGCCAACGGTCACGCGCAAGTTCCCGCTGCGCCCGTGCCAGCAGTTCCGGCGAGGGACGGCGCATCGTCACGATTTTTTTCACGGCGGCCGGCAAGGCTTCGATCCGTCCGGCATCGAGATCGAGCGCGATCAACTGCGAAAGCGCCGCCTGATTGAGCGGGTCGTCCTGCACCGCGCGCGCCAGCATCTCGCGCGCATCGTCCGCCGCACCCACCGCCACCAGCCGGCGCGAAACCGACGCGAGCTGCTCGCTGCGGACATCCGCCTGACCGAGGAAATTTCGTACAAACAATTTTGCCGCCTGCCGGTCACCCAGCCCGTGCAGCGCGATCGCCTGCAGGCCGTTGAACAGCGCATAATGACGCCGGCTCCACTCCGGGTTTTCGCGCAAGAGTTCGCGCGCCAGATCGAGACCATCCTGATAGCGCCCGGCGACGATGCACGATTCGACGGTCAGCAGCGCCGGCACGTCCCACGGCAGGTCGTTTGCGCGGCAATGATCGTAAACACGGCGCACCAACGCGGTGTCGCCGCGGTTGGCCGCGTATTCGGCGAGTGAATACAGCGTGGCGGCGTCGCCGCTGAAATCGCGCCAAAGATCCCCCACTTCGCGATCGGCCGCCGGCTTGTCCCCCATTTCGGCCAGCAGCCGAAGCAGTTCGATGCGCGGTTCGGCGGCGCGCGGCGATGCGATCTGGCGAAGGAGGTTCAATCGACGCGCCTCATCGAAGCGTCCCGCTTCGCGAAGATAACCCGCTTCCATGCCCGCCACTTCATCGTCGGACGGACGCGTGGCGCGGAGCTGCCTCAACTTAAGCAGCGCGAGCTCCGGGTAACCGCATTCCCAGTCGATGCGCGCCAGCAACATCCGGCCTTCGCGCGTGGTCGCGAGCTGGTTCGTTTCGATCAACGCTTCCGCCGTGTCGTAACGCCCGCGATACACGTGTGCCACTGCCGCATAATACGCCGCGCTGCGTTTCACCGCATCGGAGACATCCGGCGCCTCCCTCAAAGATTCCGCCACCGCGATCACGCGCGCATCGCTCTGCAGTCGCAGCAAAAACTGCATCATCGCCTGCAGATAGGCGCCGTCGTCGCGGTGATACGCGAGCCCTTCGACCAGCGTTTCCTCCGCAATCTCGAATCGACGCAGCATGCCGTAAAATTGCGCGAGCATCAGCCGGCCTTCGCGATTCGCCGGATCTTTTTGCAGTCCTACGCGGAGGTTCAGATACGCACCGCGCCATTGCGACGACGCGAGGAGCTCCTTCGCACCTTCGATATAGTGCGCGCCGCGAATCACCCGATACTCGTCCCACCGCCAAGGGAGCGCGAGATGCAGGTAGTTCACCGTCGTCACTCCTTTGTAGTAATAAACATACGCCCATGCCGCCAGCGGCAGCACCGCGAGCGAAACCAAGCTGAACACCGCCAGGGTCACCAAAAGCCGCGACCAATACACAATCACCTGCACACCGTCCGCGCCGCGGTGGATGAATATAGGAAACAATTTTTCCCATCCTCGCGCCTCACGCGCCCAATCGCCGGACGTTTGCTTCAAGTCACTGGCATCAGGTTTTTTAGACGGGGACGACATGGGATGTTGGCAAATTCAGGTAAAAACCCGATACGGAAAACAGCGGGACTCGATTACGTTAGGCAACCCTTACACTTTTTGCGCGAACACTTTTCCTTCACACCGGCCCGTTTGTGGCCGTCCTTAACCCAACTCGTCATGAAAACGCGTGCCTCCCTGTTTGCCCTTCTCCTTCTTTTTACCGGCCTGATCAGCCATGCCGCCGATGCGGTCATCGACGCCGTCGTTGCAGAAATCAAAGCCGATCCTTCCAGCGCGCCGGCCATCGCCGCCGAAGCCGCTGCAGCCAACCCGGCCCGTGCCTCTGAAATCCTGAAGGCCGCCTTTGCCACGGCGCCGGAACAGGTCGAGGCCATCCTCAAAGCCACAGTCGCCGCCGTTCCCGAAGTCGCGCCGGCCGCCGTACGCCAGGCATTCACCGTCCTCTCCGCCGACCTTTCTCCGGCCGCGTCGTCAAAACTCGCCGCCGATCTGACCACCGCCGCGATCGACGCCATCCCGGCCTCGACCGCGCCCGAGGTGAAATCGCAACTCGTCGTCGCCGTGGTCGTCTCCGCCTCCAACGCGGCGCCCGCCGCCCGTCCGGTGATCGAGCAGGCCGCCGCTTCCGCCGCACCCTCCGCGACGGAAAACATCCGCGCCGCCGCCGCGACCAGCAGCGATTTCCCCGTGCAGCGTCCGTCGGTCATCGTCAGTCCGTCGCAATAATTTTTTGTAGTTAAATTCCCAATACACATCGCTTCCCCCGCATGAAGAACCCTGTCCTCGGCGCGCTCCTTCTGGCCGGCCTTTGCGCATCCGCCTCCGCCCTCACGCGCATCGGCGAAACCGCCGAGCTCTTTGTCACCGGCTCGCTCAATGCACGGGCCGACGACAACGTTTTCCTCTCCGATATCGAGGAGACGGACGACACGATCTTCGAGCTCACGCCCGGCCTGCGCTTCGTTTTCGGTCAGGGCGCGTTGTTCAATGGATCCATCGAGGCCGGCGAAACCTTCATCCGTTTCCTCGACAACGATAATCTCGACGACGAGCTGTTTTCCGCGGCCGTTTCCACGCGCTTCGACGACGCAAAAACCAAGATCCTTTTCGATCTCTCCTTCCGCGAGCTGAACCAGAGCACGCGCGACGTGCGCGGCGCCACGCTCATCCGCCGCGATGTGATTTCCAGCCGTCTGGATTCGCAGGTCAGCCTCTCCGACAAAAGCTCCGTCGTCCTCGGCATCGCCTATGAGGACACCGACTACGCCGACGCCGCGTACATCGACATCCGCGAAACCGCTTTCCCGCTGAACTATTATTATTCCATCAGCGAAAAAATCGACCTGAGCGCGGGCGTGCGCTACCGCCGCACCGGCCTCACGGGAAACTCCAATTACTCGGAGGATTTTTATTACAACCTCGGCGCGCGCGGCGATTTCACGCCGAAGTTCAGTGGTTATTTCAGCGTCGGCTTCAACCAGCGCGAACTCGATGCCGGCGGCGACGAATCCTCTGTCGGCGCCCTCGCGGACCTCGCGTATCTCGTCACCGAGAAGACGGCGCTCGCGCTTTCTGTGATCAACGATTTCCGCACCAGCGTGGAAGGCATCTCGCAAAAAAGCCTGAGCATCACGCCGTCGATCAAGACCAGCTTCAACGCCCAATGGGAAGGCGCCGCCGCACTCACTTTTCAGTCGCTCGAATACTTCAACGGGCGCGAGGACGACTATCTCGAAGCCTCCGTGCGTGTCGCCTATCGCGTCAGCACGCAGACTACTCTCTCGGCGAGTTATCATTACCGCACCAACGACTCGACGCTCGCCTTCACCGATGGCGATGGCCGCCGCCGCAGCGCCGATTTCGACAACAGCCTGATCCAGCTCGGCGCCTCGGTTCGTTTCTAAACGATCTGTCCCCTCTCTTGACCTGACCAGCCGCGCGACGAACATTCGCGCGGCTTTTCTATGCTTCGCTTCCCGCCTCTCCTTCGGCTCCTTCTTCTGGCCGGCTTTCTTTTGCATCCGCTTTTTGCCGCCGAGCCAGCCCCGCCCGCCGCTGCCGACGGCGACTACCTCCTCCAGCCGCAAGACCTCATCCGCATCCAGGTTTTTCAAGAACCCGACCTTCTTCGCGAGGTGCGCATCTCCCGCGAGGGCACCATCACGCTCCCGCTCATCGAACAAGTCGATCTGCGTAATAAAACCCTCCGCCAGGCCGAGCAGATCATCCGCGAGCGCTACGACCGCGACTTTCTCGTCAACCCGCAGATCACGCTCGTCGTGATCGAGTATGCGAAACGCACCGTAAACGTCATGGGCAACGTCAACAGCCCCGGCGCCGTCCCGTTTCCGCAAGAGCAACGTCTCTCCCTGCTCGACGCCATCACCCGCGCCGGAGGCTTCAACCGCCTCGCCGATCGCAAACGCGTCCAACTCACCCGCGCCAAACCCAATGGCGAATCGGAAACCTTCGAGGTCAACGCCGACCTCCTCATCCGCGGCACTTCCTCCGAAGCGTGGCTGCTTCAGCCCGGTGACAACATCTACGTGCCCGAACGCGTGTTCTGACCGCCATGAATTCTCCCGCTTCTCCTGCTTCACCCGGCGGCCCTGAACACACGCCCGATGCGTACGGCTACGGTCCGTACGGCGGCTACTCCGAACCACCCGCGCAGCGCGGTTTCCGCGACTACCTGCTCATCCTCCGCGAACGCATCTGGTACATCGTCGCGGTCTTCCTCGTCGTTTTTCTTTCGACGCTCATCTACACGCGCTCGCAGACAAAAATCTACCAGTCGCGCTCGCTCGTGCAGATCCTCCCGCGCGATCCCACCGTGCTCAAGGTGCAGGCGGTCGTGGACAACGAGGCGCGCTCTTTCGAAGACCTCATCACCATCGCGCAGATCATCGAGAGCGCGACCATCATTCAAAAAGTTTCCGAGCGCCTGACCGGCGGAAAACTCGCGCAATTCATGGCGCCCTACCTCGGCGACAGCGGGCAGGAACCGCTCACACCCGCCGAGGTGCTTTTCCGCAACCGCCGCATCAGCCCGCGCCGCAACAGCCGCATCATCGAGGTCCAATACCGCCACCCCGATCGCGTCATGGCCGCCGAGGTCGCCAACATGTTCGTGGACGAGTTCATCTCGTACAACTCGCGCGTCCGCATCGACGAATCGATGAAGGCCGTTGATGAGCTCCGCGCACGCGTCAACGAACAGCGCAAGAAGGTCGAGGAACTCGCCGGACGTCTCCAGACTTACCGCGAAACCCACAAGATGGTTTCGCTCGATCAGCGCCGCGACATCATCACCGAGACCCTCAAGGCGCGGAACCTCCTGCTCACCCAGGCCGAGGCTCGCTTCAAAGACGCCGAGGTGCGCTGGCGCCAGATCGAACGCGCGCGCGAAACCGGCGGTAATCTCACCGAGCTCTCCTTCATCGCCTCGCAGCCGATCATCGCCGAGCTCAAGAAACGCCAGAGCGAGCAAAAGGTGCTCATCGCGAAATTGAGCGAACGCTACCGCGCGAAACACCCGAGCATGATCGATGCCCAGGGCACGCTCGCGCAGATCGAAACCGAACTCGCCCGCGCCACCAACGAAGCCGCCGCCATCGTCGAGGGCGACTACCACGCCGCCCGTCGCAGCGCCGAGGAATCCCGCTCCAGTCTTTCCCAGCAGGAAAGCGAATCGCTCAGCATCGATCGCGCCGGCCTCGAATTCGAAAGCCTCGACCGCGAACTGCGCATCGAGGAGCAGGTGCTTCAACACCTCATGGGCCGCATGCGTGAGACCACGATGTCGAGTACGCTCGACACCCAAAACGCCCGCGTGATCGATCGCGCGCTGCCGTCGCAGCCGGAGCACTACGTTAAACCCGACATGCTGCTCAATCTCGGACTCGGGCTCTTCGGCGGACTCGGGCTCGGCCTCGCAGTCGCGTTCTTCGTCGCCTTCATCGACGACCGCGTGAAGAGCTCCTTCGACATCGAAGGGCTCATGGGCCTGCGTTTGCTCGGCATCATTCCGCACGTGCGCAAAATGCCTCCGCACGAGAAGGCACAGATCGTCCTCAACCACGCCGACCGCCAGGTTTCGGAAGCCTTTCTCACGCTGCATTCCAGCCTGCGCCTCAAGGATCAGAGCCGTCAGGCACGCTGTATCCTCGTCACCAGTACGGTTCCCGGCGAGGGCAAGTCATTCACCACGGCCAATCTCGCGCTCACGTTCGCCGCCCACGGCGAAAAGGTGGTCATCGTCGATTGCGACCTGCGCCGTCCCGCGGTTCACAAGGCGTTTCGAATCAATAATCAGGTCGGCGTGATCGATCTCTGCGGCGGCGAGGCCCGCGTCGAAGATGTCGTCGTCACCGGCCCCCATCCGAACCTCGACATCATCCCCGCCGGCGGCCGCGCGAAAAACCCCACGCAGGTCCTCAACAGCGTTGGCTTCGAACAGATGATCGCCGACCTGCGCGGCCGCTACGATCGCGTCTTCATCGACACACCGCCGGTCGCCGCAGTCAGCGATGCTCTCATCATCCTGCCGCTCGTCGATGGCTCCATCTTCACCGTGTTCTTCAACAAGGTCCGCCGGCGCGCCGCGCAATACGCCGCGCGCCGCCTGCTGGAATCGCCGGTCCCGAATTTTGGCGCCGTGCTCAACGGCCTAAATCTCAACGTATCGGGTTATTACTACGGCCAGTACTACGACAAGTCGTACAAGGACTACTACGTCGTCATGTCGAAAAAAGACGACAACGACACACGCTCCCCCCTGCGCTGACCGCAAGCTGCCGCATTCTTCCAACGAAGGCGGCGCACGTGTATTCACAAAACCGATACAACGCGCCGGGACGGCGCGTTCCACCTGCTCGTTACGCGCTCGCGGCTGCTACCGGGCAACGGCTTTTGTCATCAGTGTCCATCAGTGTGCATCAGTGGCTAAAAACGGATCGAGGTGCCTGGCCGGCGAGGAAATCGCTTCTGCAATTAGAGCATTTCAAATAGAGTTGTAGCCGAATAAATCGTGTGCAGGATGGGGGAA
>CAZNJG010000022.1:0-66557 GCA_964573305.1 uncultured Opitutaceae bacterium | reverse complement strand
GGCGATCATGCCGAGGCCGGGGATGAGGACGACCGTCGGGTTGGGGTCGCGCATCGCGGGCGAGTTGGCGTGTTTGCACTTCGCGTAGTAGGCGGCGTAGTCCTTGCGGTACTGATCGAGGCCGGCGGCGAGCTTGGACTTGAGCGTGGCGAGGTCTTCGGACTGGGGGTTCCAGTCGACGTAGAGGGGCTTGATCTTGGTGCGGAGGAAGTGGTCGGGGCAGCTGGTGCCGAGTTCGGCGAGGCGGGCGGCGTCCTTTGAGTTGACGAAACGGAGGATCTTTTCGTCGGACTGCACGGTGCCGATGAAGCGCTTTTCTTTGGAAACCTGACCGCGGAGCCACGGGAGGATGGCGGCGAAGAGAGCGTTGCGGGCTTCCTCGGCGAGGGTCTGGTATTTTTCGCCGCCGAAGGCTTTGGCGTCGCCGCCTTTTTCGGCGTATTTCTTTTCGATGTAGGCGGCGGCTTTTTCGATGAAGTTAAGCGTGTCGGTGTAGCACTGGCGGTCATCGTCGGCCCAGGAGATGAAGCCGTGCTGGCCCATCATGATGGCGCGGGTCTTCGGGTTTTTCTTCGCGATTTCCTGCATGGCGAGACCGAGCTCGAAGCCGGGGCGCATCCAGCCGACGTATTCCATGTCGCCGCCGAAGATTTCCTTGGTGAGTTTCTCGCGGTTGGCGGAGGCGGCGATGGCGATGATCGCGTTGGGGTGCATGTGGTCGACATGCTTGCCGGGGAGGAAAGAGTGGAGGGTCGTGTCGATCGAGGAGGCGCGCGGGTTCAGGTTGAACGTGGCGTGCGAGAACATGCCGACCATGTCATCCTCGGCCTGGGACTTGAGGCCCTTGTCCGGGCGGGAGGCGTAGAGTTTCTGGAGGTCGAGGAGCTTCTGCTGGTAGAGCGAGGAGAAGTTTTCGCGGGTGCTGGTGCGGAGGTCGCCGCCGGAGCCTTTGACCCAGAGGACTTCGACCGGCTGGCCGGAGAGGGGATCTTTTTCCTGGATCTTGGAGGAGGTGTTGCCGCCGCCGGTGTTGGTGATGCGCTGGTCGCTGCCGAGGAGGTTGGAGCGGTAGATCAGGCGACCGACCGGATCGAGGGAGGCGGCTTTGGCGTCGTCCCAGAGATAGTTAACGTACTGATAGTTCGAGTTGCTCATGTGAGAGAAGAGTGAGTGGTGAAAAGTGAAGGGTGAAAGGGGTGGGGAAATCCGAATGACGAAGGCCGAATGCCGAATGACCAATGACCAATGCGAAGGGCGCGGACGCTCAGGCGGTGAGGAGTTGTTTGGGTTTTAAGACGATACCAGCGGCGCTTAGTTCGGCGGCGGTTGCGTCGGTGACCAGGCGGGAAACTTCGGGCCACGCCGCGACTTGGTGCGGGGTGGTGCGGGCGAGTTTCGAGGCGTCGAGGCAGAAAACGGTTTCGCGGGCGCGGGCGAAAGCGGCGCGCTGAAGGCGGACGACCTCGGCGTGGGAATTAAAAATGCCGTGGGGATCCATCGCTTCACCGCCGAGAAAAGCGGCGTCGAACCGCCAGTCGGCGACCGTGGCGACGGCGAGGTCGCCGAAAAGGGTGGATTGCCGGTGCAGGAAAATGCCGCCGAGCAGGTGGAGCGTGATGCCGGGAGCGCCACCGAGGACGGAGGCGACGGGGAGGGAATTGGTGATGACGGTGAGTTGCTGGTTGCGGCGGTGGGCAAGCAGCCGGGCGAGCGCGAGGATGGTCGTGCCGGCGTCGAGAAAAACGGTGCCGCGCAACGGCACGCGGGTGGCGGCGGCGCGCGCGATGAGCGCTTTGGCGGAGCGGGCACGTTTGGCGCGTTCGCCGAGCGACGCGAAGTCGGTGTTGTAGTCAGCCAAAGCGCCGCCGTAGGTGCGCGTGATGTGTCCGGATTCTTCGATCGCAGCGAGATCGCGACGGGCGGTGGCCTCGGAGATCTTCAATGCGCGGCAGATATCGGCCACCGGTAAAAAACCGTCCTGACGGATCAATGCCCGGAGACGCTCGCGGCGGGCTTCGACGATGTGGAGGGGGACGCGCATTTAGGAAGAGTGAAAGGTGAAAGGTGAAGGGTGAACGGGGGCGGCGAAGGTAAGGGGCTGACGGTGAAGGGAAAAGTGGGAAGGGAGGCCGGCGGATGGAGGGAAGCAGACGTGAAACGAGGAGATAGGTGACTGAGCATTTTTTGTCATATGATCGGGGTCAATCATATACGCAGGGCCGGCGCCCTGCGAACGCTCAACGCTGAACGTTCAACGCTGAACGCCCATGTGGAGGGCGGCCAATGACCAGTGGCAAAAGGTGAATGACGAAATCCGAATGCCGAATGATCAGTGGCCGGTGACCGGTCGTGAGGTCAGGTGGGCCGAGGGCGGTGTTAGCGCTTCCGGGAGATACTTCTCGGCGTCCTCCGCGCCTCCGTGGTGAACGTCTGTCTCCTCGTGCCCCGACATTTCAGCAGCCGCGACGGAGAGACGTGGCTGCGCGCGTGTATTTCCCGGTGAGGACGACGGGTGGCGCGTCGTTTTTTAGAAGTCCAGCTAGCGGGCGTCGTCGAGGTTTTCGATGACCGGGAGCGAGGCGATTCCTGCGAGAAATGCGGCGGCGAGGGCTACGACAAGGATGACCCAGTGCACCCAATGCGGACGGCTGCGGGCGCGGTTAAGACGTCGGATCTTTTCGTAGAGGAGCGTGGTGCGGGTCGCGTTGTCGTGAGCGGGAAGTGCGAACTCCTGATCAAGTTCTTCGTCGGAAAGCAGGCGGAGCTGGGCGGTATTGGCGTTCATGTGACGCCGTTAGTGAAGGGGCGCCCCGGGTTGTTCCGTAACGGTCCCTCGGCAGCCGCGCCCTACAGAGCGGATACGCCGGAAAATGGTGAGTTGTAGGGCCTGCGCTTGCGCAGTGCCGATTTCGAGGGCGGGGGATCGGGCGCGGGCGGTGGGTTGCGGCGTCGCGCAAGCGCGAGCCCTACGGGGTTGGGTGTAGGACCTGCGCTTGCGCAGTGCCGGTTTGGGGGCGGGGATTGTGACGCGGGCCGGTACGGACGGGAAGAAGACGTGAGGCGTGATTTTTCTTTGTTCGGTTTCAGGCGGCGGCGGTGCTTTATGAGAACGAATCATGATCGACGATGATGTTGAGTTGTTGCGGCGATATGGGCGGGGTGGCGCGGAGGAAGCGTTTGCGGAGATCGTGCGCCGGCATCTGGGGCTCGTGTATGGCTCGGCGTTGCGGCGGGTAAATGGGCACGCGGCGCTCGCGGAGGAGGTGGCGCAGGCGGTTTTTGCGGGAGTGGCAAGGGACGCGACCCGTCTGGCAGGAAGGATCGACGATAAGCTGTCGCTGACGGGCTGGCTTTATGTGGCGACGCGGAATACGGCGGCGAATGTGCTTCGCGCGGAGGCACGACGGTCGCGTCGGGAACAGGAGGCTTTTGCGATGCATGCAATCGAAACGGGCGGAACGAACGGAGCAGACGGCGCATTGGGATTGTGTAACGCGCCGACGAGGCGGAAGCGTGGGCGCAGGTGCGGCCAGAGCTGGAGGCGGCGCTGGATGAGTTGGGCGAGAAAGACCGTGAGGCGGTGTTGCTGCGGTTTTTCGAGGGGAAGGCGTTTGGCGAGATCGGGGCGGCGTTGCGCGTATCCGAAGATGCCGCACGCGTGCGGGTGAACCGGGCGCTTGAGCGCATGCGCGGATTGCTGGCGAAGCGCGGCGTGACGAGCACGGCGGTGGCGCTCGGTGGGTTGCTCGCGGGGAATGCGGCTGTGGCGGCGCCGGCGGGACTCGCCGCGAGTGTGACGGGCGCGGGGATTTTAACTTTTATGACGACAACAAAACTAGTGACGGGGGTGGCGTGTGTGGTGGCGGCGTTGGCCGTGGGGACGGCGGTGTGGGAGCGCAGCAGGGCGTCGCGTGCACAGGATGAGATTGGCGCGCTGCGAGGTGAGCTGCAGAACTTTCGCTTACAAGTGGATGCGCTGAGCAAAGAGATTAAAGAACAAGAAATCCCGTCTGCAGCATCTGCCTCCAAGAGGGCCGAGGCGCGAGTTGTAACGCCCGTCGGTGAGAAAACACCGGATAGTGCGACGTCGGTATTTGACGACCTCTATAAGGATCCGAGGTATATCGACGCGTCTTTGCGGAGGGCGCGGGCCGAACTGCCATTTATTTATGGTCCGCTATACCGACGGTTAAAATTATCTGCCGATCAGATTTCAGCCTTCGAAAAGGCCGTGATCGAAATGCAGACATTTCAATCCGACGTTTTTGCGGCTGCTCGAAGCCAGGGATTGTCGCTCGACGATCCGAATGTGGGAACGTTAGTGGCAGAAGCGAAAGAGAAAGGATGGGAGAGTCTGCGTGCTGCTATCGGGGCCGAAAATGTGGAAGCATATAAAATGTTTGGTCGGGAAAAACTTAGCTGGAAGGCGTTGAGCCCCTTACTGGTGGAGGGCTCCTTCTTGTCGAATCCCCTGAACGCCGCTCAAGCGGATGAGCTCGTACGATTGGCGGCGCTGCATCAGGTGAAGCGTGTCGAGGGCGGAAGGACCATTACGCAAGGTCACGACTGGGACGCCATTACCACGGCGTTGGAAAAGTCCTTCAGTGCTGATCAGCTCGGACTCGTTAAAGCCTATGGTGAGAAGGAGAGTGCGGAGCTAGAGGCGTATGCGTTACAACGTGCACACAGGAAGAAGTAGGGGGGGCTTCGTGTTGTAGTGCCTGCGCTTGCGCAGTGCCGGTTTCGAGGGCGGGGATCGTGCGCGGGCGATGGGTGGCGGCGTCGCGCGAGCGCGAGCCCTACGGGATGGTCAGGCCTTGGGGGCGGGTGGGGGCTTCGCGAAGCCACTCCGGGTGAGGGGTGGGGCCGGGACGGGCGCGGTCGAGGAACTCCCAGCGAATGTCTCCTTCGGTCCACCAGCCAGGCCAGGTACGGTCGGTAGAGATGAGGCCGGCGAGGTAGGGATTCATGAAGAGGTACCACGCGTAACGCTCGGCGGATTCGTCGTTGCGCAGGCGGTGTTCGAAATAATTGGCCTGCCAGAGCGGTTGAGGAACGTCGGGCAGTGGAAGGTTTTTGCGGAGGGTGCTTTTCCAGCTGCCGATGACTTGGGGAAGAGTCAGACGATGTCCCAAGGTGAACAGCAGGTGAACATGATCGGGCATGATCGTGGCCGCGTGGATACGGGCGTCGCCGGAGGTGTGCAGGGAACGGAGTGTCGTCAGCGCGAGATCACGCGCCGGAGGTTGCGCGAGCCATGGGCGGCGTTCGGCGGTGCAGAAGGTGACGAAGTAACGTGCGCCAGGCAAAGAGAGGCGGCCGCGTTGAAGTTCGCCCGTGCGTCGTTGGGACCACGGAGTCGCGCCCGTTTCCTCCCTTGGAAATGCCATGGAACGATCCATGGCAGAAGGGCGCGCGCGGAGAAGGATGATTTTGCAGGGCCGGATGATTTTCGAGTCGGCGGCTGGGAGGATCGGGCGCGGGCGGTGCGGAGCGGCGTCGCGCGAGCCCTACGGGGTCGGGTGTAGGGCCTGCGCTTGCGCAGTGCCGGGTTTTCGAGGGCGGGGATTTTGACGCGGGCGATGGGTGGCGGCGTCGCGCGAGCGCGAGCCCTACGTCAGAGCTTCAGCATGGTGCGGCGGTAGTGTTCGTCGGGGCGGCCTGCTATGCGGGCGACTTGGGCGGGCGTGAGGAATTGCGGGGATTCGCCGCCGTTGGCGGCTGCAGCGCCTAAGAAAATGCGGGCGGCTTTGTCGGCCATGAGCGTCGCGGCGAGCACGGCGTTGGGGCTCGCGCCGAGCGCGATGAGGCCGTGGTTTTCCAAGAGAATGATGCGCGGGGACTGGCCGGTTTTTTCAACGAAGGCACGGGTTTTGGCGCGGATGGTTTGCGCGAGTTTCAGGCCGGGATCGGTGTAGGGCACGAAGACGGAGGCTTCGCCGCAGCAGACGATCTCGTCGGGGAAAAGGCGGCGCTCGGCGAAGGTGCGCGCCCATTTCGAACAGAGCAGGCTGTTGACGGAATTCGGATGCGTGTGGCCGACAAAATTCACGCTGGGGAGCGTGAGCAGGAAGGCGTGGAAAATGGCTTCGACGGAGGGTTTTTTGGCGGCGGGGTCTTCGCGCGCGGCGAGAAGGGCGTCGTCGATCGCGGCGTCGGAAAGGCTTTGTTCGTCGAGCAGCGCGAGGAGTTTGTCGAAGCGGCAGGCGGTGACGTTTTCCGGCGCGAGCGAAGCGAGGTTGGAGCCGCTGGCTTTGACGAGGAAGGAGCTTTCGCTGTTGCGCGTGGAGGTGTTGCCCTCGCCGAGGATGGCGAGCTGGCGATCCTCGCGTCCGAGGTCGTGCGAGAGTGCGAGGAGGGCGGAGATGGGAGCGATGGGAGCGGCGGAGGAAGACATGGGATTTATTTTAACCACAGAGGCACAGAGGGCACGGAGATCGGAAGGTTTTTTGTTTAATCCCAGTGGTTGGCGCGTGCAGGACGAAAATTTCGAACACGACGATCGCGAAAGACGTGATCGGCGCGCCGCGTAGGAAAATGGAGGGGCCGCCTTTCCGTGTCCTCCGTGCCTCCGCGGTTAAATCATTTTGGAAAATTAAACACCGCAGATCGCGCGGACTTTGAGTCAGCCGCCGGCTCGGGAAGCGCTAACAAACCGAGGGCCGACCTGAACTCGTCTCGTCCGCGACGACTGCGGTGGGAAAGGGTTTTTGGGAAGGAGTGGGCGACGTAGGGCCTGCGCTTGAGCAGCGCCGGGTCGATTGGGCGGTAGAACGCGGATTGCGGCGTCGCACGAGCGCGAGCCCTACGAAGAGATGCCCGCGATAGTGCGCAGGGAAGACTTAGAACGGTTTGCCGTCGGCCTTGGTGCCGCAGAGCGAGACCTCGATGCCGAGTTCGGCGGCGAGGGCGGCTTTGGCGTAGAGGGCGAGGTCGGCGTCCTTGGCGGATTTCGCGTAGGCGACCTGGATGTGGTTGGCCTTGTGGCGCGCCATCATCTGGTCACGGCTGACGCCGTAAGTGACGGCGTGCATGATCGGCCAGACGGAGGTTGTTTCCTTCCAGCGGCGTTCCGTTTCTTCCTGGGGCAGCTCGACGACCTTGGCGCGGCCGAGGTCCATCTTGAGTTTGCCGCCTTCGACGAAGATGCGGCTCCAGACGATCTCGCCGGGTTTGGCGACGCCACGGAGGGTCGCACCGCCGAGGCGGAAATACATTTTGTCCTGACGGAAACCTTCGCTGCCGGCCCAACCACCGATGTGATGCTCGGCGGGAGCGGCGCCGGAGATGAGGAAAACCCACACGTAGTCGTCCACCGTGCCGCTGGCATCGGGCGCGCCCCAACGCAGATCGTGAAGCGTGTTTTCCACGGGCTGGCCGAGGGCTTTGTGAACGCGATTGGTGAAGAGACCGTCGAGACCGGCGCATTCGTCGACCTCGTTGAAATGCGTGATGGGCTCGCCGGGGCGGATGACCTTGCCGGCGGCGTTTTTCACCGGCGGGCGCTCGGAGCTGTTGAGTGTGCCCTCGACGAGGTCGGAGGCGGGGATGAGATCCTTGAGACCCTGCTGGTACTGGATGCCGATGGTCTCGCAGCCGAACTCGTCGGCGATGCGCACGGCGGCGACGTACATCTTGCACTGCCAGAGGACCTGCGCCTCGGTGAGCTCGTTGGCGTCGTCTTTGCCGAAGTGGAAGGTGAAGCCCTTCTTTTTATACCAAGCGAGCACCTCGCGCGCTTCGGCGTCGGAGACCTGCGTGGCGCCGTAGTAGAGGGCGGACTGGGAAAGACGCTCCTTGTACACGCCGGTGGGGAAAAGCAGTTCGTCGGGGATGATGGCGTTGTACATGCCCATGCAGCCCTCGTCGAAGACGCCCATGATGGATTTGCGCGTGCGCAGATCGTTCGCGATTTTTTTGGCGAGCACGCGGGCCTTGGCGGGAACGGAGGCTTTGGCGAGTGCGCGGACGTGAGACGTCTTGTGTTTGACGACGCCGGTTTTCAGCCAGGCGGAGAGACCGTTGAGGAAAAACTCGTCGTCGAAATTCTCGCTCCAGAGCGTGGAGTATTTCACGCCCGCCTTGGTGAGGCCGCCATTGAGATTGAGCATGCCGACGAGGCCGGGCCAGGTGCCGGACCAGTTGGCGACGGTGAGGATCGGGCCGCGGTGCGAAATGAGGCCGGGCAGCACGTGGTGCGAATATTGCCAGACCGACTCGGCGACGATGAGCGGTGTGTTGGGATCGATCTTCGCGAAGACCTCCATGCCCTCTTTTTGCGAAGCGATGAAACCGTGCTTGAGCGCGGGTTTGTACGGATGTGCGCGGACGAGTTTGTAGCCGGCGGAAGCGAGGGCGCGGGTGAGCTGTTTTTCCATCGCGGCCTGGGCGGGCCAGCAGGTTTGGTTGGCGGATTGGCGCAGGTCGCCGCTGGCGACGAGGAGGACAGTCTTGGCGTTTTTCTTCATCGGGAAGACGGGGTTGGGTGAGGGCAGGCTGGAAATTCTTGGCGGCGCAGGGGCCGTTGCGGGCCGTTAATTTAGCATTGGGAGAACAAACTGAAAATGGAGATAAGCGGCAGCGGGATGGATATTATTGGCAATTCCTGCTTGGCAGGGCAGGGGACGTCAGCAGGTTGGTCGGGGTGAAGAAAGTGCAACGAAGCCTGAAACACCGTCGTGACAATGCCGCGCGCGAAATCACTGCGTCCAAGACCGGCAAGGCGCGACCGGCCGAGGTGGTGGGGCCGGCGTTGCTGTCGTCGCAAGTGTCGGGCTCGCGGTATTTTTTTCTCAAGCTCGGCGGCGGGCGTGGGCGCGGCGGACTGGCCTTTGGCGGGCGCGAATATTGCAATCCGGATTACCGCATCGAGCGCGCGTCGTTTGGGTATGCGTTGATTGAGGTGGTGGCGGAAGGTGCGGGCTGGGTGCGTGTCGGCGGCGGCGAAAAAATCGCGATCGGCCCGGGCAGTGTGTTGAGCTGTCGAAAAGGAACATCGCTCGAAATGACCACCGATCCGGCGCGGCCGATGGTGAAATATTTTCTGTGTCTGTCCGGTGACGATGCGTTGCGCCGGCTCGCGCGCGCGGGTGTTCCGGTGGATCGCGTGACGCGGCTCGCGGCGCACGGCGAAGTGCGCGGTGTATTGGATGATCTGATACGCGAAGGCCAGCGACCGGGCGAACACGCGGCGGAGATCTGCCGGGTGTTGTTCGAGTTGTTGCGCCTGAAGCTGGCGGAAGTCGCGCCCCGCGCCGGAGCGGAGGATGGCGACGAAGCGGCGCGTGCGCGGGAAAACTTTTTGCGCTGCAAAGCGCTGCTCGATGAACGCGCCGAAAAACTCATGACGCTCGAAGACGCGGCGGCTGCGGCGCAACTGGATGTTTCGAGCGTGTGTCGCTTGTTTCGCCGTTTCCAAGGAACGAGTCCGTATCAGTATTTGCTGCAGCGAAAGATGAACCTGGCGGCGGAGTTTTTGGTGGACGGTCGCGGGCTCGTGAAGGAGGCTGCGCAGCACGTTGGCTTTGCGGACCCGTATCATTTTTCCCGCTGCTTCAAGTCGGTGCACGGCGTGCCTCCGAGCGCGCTGCAACGCCGCGGATGAAGGGCGATTGGCGAGAGGAAAAGCGGGGCGCGCGGTCACGATGCTTTCCCCATGAAAAATAAACTGCTCATCAGCGCGCTGGTCGCGCTCGCCGCCGTCACTGGCGTTTCGGCTCAGGGAAATTCCTCCGGCAATTCGCCGACCATCATCGTCGAATCCGAAAACGCGCGCCTCGCGCAGGATTTTGTGCGGGCGTTTGGCACGCTGGTGCGGCCGCCGTTCACGATGACGCTGCAGCGCGAGAATGTCCGCTACACGCTGGAAGATGTACGCAGCCTGAAAGACTCGGGCGGCATGTTGGTCGTCGAGGTCGGTCGCGGATTTAAGTACATCGTGAACCCGCGCGACATCGTTGCGATCGCCGATGGACCGGAGATTCGCGGAGAACGATGAGGAGAGCGGAAGGCCGAAATCCGAAGGCCGAATGACCAATGACCAATGACCAATGACCAATGACCAATGACCAATGAGCAGTGCCCCGTGACTCGCGACTGCTGTGCGGTGGTGGTTGGTGGGACGAGCTCCGCGTGAGTGAGGGATGGGGCTGGGTGCTTTCACTCCTCACCCTTCACTCTTCTCTCTTCCTTCCCTCGGTCCTCTTAAAAAGTCGAAACCGGCACGCGTCGTTGGCGTCATCACTGTCTGCCTCCGCGCGCGCTCGACAAACGCGCGACAGCGGTCGTTTATCCATCACCACCATGACCCCTTCACTCAGCCATTCTTTGCGCCGCGGACTGCGTCACGCACGTCGCGGTTTCTCGCTCCTGGAAATCCTTGTCGTGCTCGCGATCCTTGCGCTGCTCGCCACGCTCGCGATCACGAAGCTCGATACCATGTTCAGCGGTGCGCAGGAGGATACCGCGAAGATGTTTGTGCAGCAAAGTCTGAGCGTGCCGTTGCAATCTTACCGCATGCACATGGGCACGTACCCGAGCACAGCGGATGGATTGAATGCTCTCGTGAGCCCGCCTGCCACCAAAGCGGATCGCTGGCGCGGTCCGTATGTGGACGAGAAGATCGGGATCCCGCTCGATCCGTGGAAAAATCCTTACCAGTATCGCTTCCCCGGTGTGAAAAATAAGAACAGCTACGATGTGTGGTCGATGGGACCGGATGGGCAGGACGGCACTGCGGACGACGTCGGCAACTGGGCCACGGCTTCGACGGAGAACAAGTAAGGCGGCGGCGCATTCTCCCCTTTTTGCCGACGTGAGCGTCTCTCGTCCGTCGTCCCGCCGGCTTCGGCGCGCCTTCACTTTGCTGGAGGTGCTCATGGCGCTTGCGTTGATCGCGCTCCTTTCGGGTGTGCTCGTGGTGGGCACACGCGCGTTGATGAGCGAAGATGCGGCGACGCCTGAGGATGTTTTTTGGTCGGCCGTGAATGCCGCGCGCAAGCAGGCACTGTTGAGCGGCCGCGATGTGCGGCTCATGTATGTGCCGGCCGAGCGCGACACACCTGCCGCGCTCGCACTTCAAGGTGAGGGTGTCGCGGAAATGTTTCCTTTCGGCGGGAAGGCCGACGTGAAAATCGATTTCCTTTCGCTGGCCAAAGCGCGTTCGGCGATTCTGGTCGGCGGCCAGATGCTGGAAACAAACACGATGCCGGCGGCCACGTTTTTTGGCGATGGCACCTGCGTGCCCTTTCGCGTGCAAATCCGCGTCGGCGCGAATCCCGCGCGCACGCTTATGATCGATCCGTGGACCTGTGCCGCGGTGCTGCCGAAGGAAGGGCAGGGATCATGATGTCGCGTCGTTGCAATTCACGCCGCGCGCGACGCGCGTTCACGCTGCTGGAGGTGCTGGTGGCGCTCGCGGTTTTTGTGCTGATGGGCGTGGTGATCGCCTCGAGTTATTTGAACGTGCTCAATGCCTACGAAGTCGCCGCGCGCTCGGTGACGCGCGACGACGATGTGCGGTTTGCGCGCTCCGTGATGATGGCGGAGGCGGACCTCGAAGTGGTGGAACGCGGCGCTGAATTCGACGGCGCTGGCGGACGTCGCATCCGCTGGAGCGCGACGATCGAGCCGACGACGGTCGCGGATTTGTTTCAGGTTACCTTCACCTGCGAGATCACCGGGCCCGATATCCAGGGCACGGAGACCGTGGAGGAAAAATTTCGGCTTCTGCGTCCCACCTGGTCCCAGCCGGTCGATCGCGACAAGCTGCGTGGCGAAGCGCGCAATCGCATCGTGGAAATCCAGCAGAAACAAGGAGGCGTCCGGTGATCGCGAAACGCTCGTTGTTCCGACGCGCGCGGCGTGCGTTCACGCTGCTCGAAATCCTCATCGCGCTCGCGATCGTCGCACTCGTGATGGTGGCGATGAACACGCTCATTTTTTCGATGGGCGAGCTCTGGGGGCAAAACACCGACCTGCGCCTGTTCGAACTGCATGTGCGCAACGTGAGCCGCTATCTCGAGCGCGAACTCCGCACCGCCGCGCTACCGCCGAATGCGACCACGAACGAGCCGGGCATCTCCGTGCAGGAGATCAAGGCGGAGAGCGGCATGACGGAAAACCTGCTCACCTTCGAACTGCCCGAAGGCAGCCGGATCTTTGCCTGGCCTGAGCGCCCGCTGCCCGACGTGGTCTGCGCGCTCGCCATGCGCGAACGCGAAGGCCTCCTCATGCTCTGGCATTCGCGGTTGGAGAAACGTTTCGCCGACGAGGCTCCGCGCGAGACCGTGGTGTCGCCGCTCGTGACCGAGATGACGTATGAGTATTACGACACGGATTTCAAAAATTGGAAAAGTGAACGCACGCTGCGCAAGGATCCGACGGGCGCGTTTGTAGTGCCGGACCGGATACGCCTCGTGTTCACCTACGACAAGCGAAAGATCGAGTCGGTCATCGGCGTGCCCGCGAACGTGCAAGGAGTCCCGATGTTATGAAGACGCCGGACATCCCTTCTGCCGCGGAGCGTGGTAGCGTTTGCGCGCGGCGTTTTTCGACGCGTGGACGGCGCGGCTCGGTCTTGATCATCGTGATGGTGACGATGCTTTTCGCGGTGGCGGCGCTCACGCTCTTCATGGAGAAGGCGAGTACGGACCTCATCGTGGAGACGCGCGACGCGACCGATGCGCGCCTGCGCGGTGAAGCGTATTCCGCGCTCGAGACGACGCTGGCGGTGCTGGTGGATTTTCGCGAGGCGCTCGGCGGTTTGCGCAATCCGTCGGAAGGCTGGGACGATCCGCTCGGCTTTGCCGGTTATCAACCGGAGGAAGATCGCGAAGTGGAGATCTCGTTCGAAGACGAGAGCGGCAAAGTCTCCCTGCCCGCTGCGACGCCGGAGATGCTGGTGAATGTTTTTAAGTATTGGGAACTGTCCCAAAACGATTCGGAGCGTCTGGCCGATGCGCTGCTTGGCTGGATGCGCAAGGAGCATGTGCCGATGTCGGTCGCATCGCCGACGGCGATGGACTACGATCGCGGCGATCTGCCCTACGTGCCGCCGCAACGCTCGCTGCGATCGTTCGCCGAGCTCGCGTCGATCGAGTACGCGCGCGAAGTGTTTTTCGATGAGAAGGGGAACCCGACGGACTTGTATGGTCGGTTCACGCAGACGTTTTCGCTCTATACGTTTCGCCAGCCCAACTTGAACTCCGCGCCGCCCGATCTGCTTGCGGTGTATGGCGGGGACGATCCGCAAGTGCGTGAACGTCTCGGCGATTTTCTCCAAGGTCGCGGCATGTATCAGGCCAATGGCGCGGGCGTTTTTAAGTCGGAAGCCGACATCGCGGGTGTGCTGGGTGCGCAATCGCCGGCAGCCGGCCGCGTGGGCACGCAGATCTCGGCCTTGCGGGTGATCGTGACGGTGCGCGAAGGCATGAACACGTATCGCCTTTCGACGCTGGTGGCATTGACGAATGGCGTGCGCGCCCCGGAAGCCGGCGAATTGAACCGGGAGAATAATCGTGAGGCTGGTAACTCGAACGCCGGCGCGGCGTCTGCCGGAAATGCCCCCCGCTCCACGCGCAACACGACGGTGAAAAGTCTCAACTATCCATTTACTCTCTTGGAAATCCGCGAAAACGGTGCGATTCCCGACCGCGACCAAACGGATACGTCCAGCATCTGAGCATGACATCCCCGAAGCCCCGCTTTTCCCTGACTGCACCGCCGCCCAAAATCGTCGTGTTGCCCGATGCGCAATTTTTCGTGCGCGTGGTGCCGGTTCCCGGAGCCATCACCTCCGCGGATGTCGCCGCGCAGGTCGAACTCGCGCTGGAGATGCTCGCGCCGTTTGCCGTGGGGCAGATGTATCACGGCTATTTCTGGACGAGTGGTTCGCAGCACGCGCTGGTGTACGCCGCGTACCGCAAGCGCTTCACCACGGAGCAAACGGATTCCTGGGCGGACGCCGAGGCGGTGTTGCCCGCGTTCGCCACACTCGTCGGCGCAAAAACAGGGCGCGCGCTCCTGTTGTTGCACGGCGAAGAGAGCATCACCGCGCTGCAATGGCGCGCCGACGAGCAGATACCTGCGTCGGTGATCACACGTCCTCTGCCGCCGGGCGCGGATGCCGCAAGCCGTGAAGCATTGCGCACCGAGTTGATCCGCGCTGCCGGAGAAACCGTGCGAGTGATCGATGTGACGGAGACGCCCGCCCACGATCCTGCGGCGGATGACGGCGAGCTCGTGTTTCGCGCCGGGGAAATTTCCGCGGCTTACGATCGTGAAACGCTCGATGGGCTCGACGTGCGCGACAAGGATGACCTCGCGGTGAGGCGCCGTGCGCGCTCGCGCGATCTGTTGTTATGGCGGATTTTTGTTGGCAGCGCGGCGGCGATCGCGTGCGCCCTGTTGCTGGAGCTCGCGATGATCGGCGGCAAAGTCTGGCAGGAAGGCCGCGTGGCCGTCGTCAACCAACGCGCGTCCACCGTCGCCGATATCAACAAGGCAAACGATCTCGCGACGCGTATCGAGGAGCTTTCGACCAAGCGCCTGCTACCATTTGAGATGATCGATCTGGTGAAGTCGAAAATGCCGCCTTCGGTGATCTTCACCCGGGTGACCACCACGACCGGTGCGCTCTACACGCTCGACGTGCGCGGGCAGACCAATGTGCCCAACGACGTGGTCGCGTATCAATCGCTGCTCAGCGGGCTCGACGAGTGCGAAGAGGTGCGCGTCGAAGAGCAGGACACGCGCGGCGGACTCACACATTTTCGCCTCAAGGTGACGTTCAAACCCGGCGTGTTGAATCCGGAGGGACAATCATGAAGAGCTATTTTCTGACGCGCGCGCTGCGCGAAAAAATCCTGTTGGTGGTGCTCGTTCTCGGTGCCGCCGCGATGTGGTTGTCGTCCGCTGGCGAACGCGGAGGTATTCTCTGGCGCGAAGCGAAGGCCACCTCGACCGAGCTGCGCGTGCAGGAGATGGTCCTGGGGCAACGCGAACAAATCGAAGAACGCTCGCATGCCGCAGTCGCGCGCCTCGACCCCGCGCGCACCTTCGATCCCGTGCGGCTGCAATCGGAGGCGAACACGATCGCCAATCTCGCCGGTCTCGGTGCGAAGACGAACATCAACGGTGCGCCTACGGACCGCGCCGGGCAGATCGCGGTGCACAGCGTGCAGGTGACGATCAACAACGCGGATTATCCGTCGCTGGTGAAATTTTATACCGAACTGCAGAAGCGTTCGCCGTATCTCGGCATCGAGCAATTTGATCTCCTGGCCAGCCCGGCCGGCAGCGCCAATCTGCGCCAGGCGCTGCGCGTGTCGTCCGTGGAAATCATCCGATAGGCGAAAAAATCCGAGGGACGAAATCGGAAGGCCGAATGAGGAAATCTGAAGGCCGAAGTCGGACGGGCTTTGGCTCAACGATCGTGCGAGTGATCGTGCGATGAAATGTGTCGCGACACAATTCGTCGCGGGCGTTTTGCGGGTGCTCTCAGGAGGCCGTTGTTTGCGACGCGTCGTTTGAATCCTGTTACGACTTGAACGACGCGCTGAGTTGGAAGACGGCGCTGACGATGGAGTAGGCGAGGAAGCCAACGAATACGAACACGCTGATGAGCACCGCGCTGGCCACGACCTTGGTGAAGGTCGAGAGCTGGTTGGAGACTTCCTTCTGATAGGAAACGGCGATCTTCTTCAGGCTCGGGACGATGTTGCCCGTGTTTTCGCCGATGGCCATCTGGTCGAGCACGAGCGGCGGGAAACAATCGGTGCGCACCAAGGAGCGCGAAAGATTCTCGCCTTCGAGCACGCGGTCGGTGGCTTCTTCGAAAGCGCGGCGGTGTTTTACGTTGAGGATCTGCCGCCCGGTCATCTTGAGCGCCTCGGCGGTGGTGATGCCGTTTTCGAGCAGGACCGAAAGCGTCTGGCTGAACGCGAGCACGGTTTGGTTGACTGCGAATTTGCCGGCGAGCGGGAGCTTGAGCAGCCAGCCATCGGTGGTTTCGCGACCGGCCGGTGTCGCGCGCCAGCGCCAGAAACTGAGCGCGCCAAAAATCGCTGCGCCGACCACAAACACGCCGTAGCGCAATGCGAAATCGGACAAGCCGACGAGAATCGCGGTCGAGGTCGGGAGTTTGCCGCCGAGCGAGGTGAGCAGGCCTTGCAGCCGGGGCAGCAGGAAGAAGAGGAAAAACAGAATCACACCGCCCGCCACAAACATCATGAAGATGGGGTAAACCATCGCGGTGACGAACTGCTTGCGCAATTCGCGTTGCTCGACGAGATGCGAGATCAGGCGACGCAGCACCTCCTGAAGGCTGCCGGTGGCTTCGCCGGCCTGGATGAGGTTGATGGTGGAGCTGTCGAACACCTCGGGGAAATCCGCCATGGCGCGCGACAACGTGGCGCCTTCGCTGAGGCGTTCCCAAAGGCCGGTGCAGAGCGCTTTGAGTTTGGGTTCCTGGATGCGTTGCGCGAGCAGGCGGACACCTTCGCCGGCGGAGAGGCCGCTGGAAATCAAGTCCTCGAGCGCCTGCAAAAACGGGAGGCGGTCGGTGCGGGAAAGTTTTTTGGCGATGCCGTTGCGCTTCGGTGTGGCGACGGCGGCCGGCGCGACTTCGCCGCGGCGCGGTTTGCGGGTGTCGGCGCGCGCTGTAGTGGCTTCTTCAATACGAACCGGCTGGAGCCCGCGTGCGCCGAGGAGGCGGAGCACATCCTTGCGGCTGGCTGCTTCCAGCGTGGCCGAAACGGACTGACCGGAGCGGTCGCGGGCGATGTAGGCGAAACGAGGCATGGGTTAAGGAGCCGGTGGGGAAAATCCGAATGACGAAGGCCGAAGGCCGAAGGCTGAAGAAATAATGACCAATGACCAGTGACCAATGACCCGTGGGGGAAATCCGAAGGCCGGATGACGAATGCCGAAATTTGAAGGCCGAAGGAGCGGAGGCGAGTGACGAGGGGATGCGGGCGTGAAGCGGACAACGCGCCCGGAGTGCGCGTTCCACCTGCGGAATGAGTTCATGGCGTCAGGGATCATTGGTCACTGGTCATTGGTCACTGGTCATTCCTCATTCGGCCTTCGTCATTCCGCGGCTCCGCCGCGGTTATTTTTCGGTGACGGTGATGACGCGCAGGACTTCGTCCAAGGTCGTGTGGCCGGCCTGGACTTTTTCCCAGCCGGAAACCTGGAGCGGACGCATGCCGTGTTTGCGCGCGCATTGGGTGAGGGTGCGCGTGCTTTCGCGTTTGATGACGAGGTCGTGGAGCTCGTCGTTGGGTTTGAGAATTTCGAAGATGCCGATGCGGCCGCGGTAACCGGTGCCGCGGCAGCGATCGCAACCGCAGGGTTGTTTGAGCGATTCGACGAGATCGGCTTCCGCCGGATCGATGCCGAGCACGGCAAGCGTGTCGCGGAGTTTGAGTTTGTTCACCGGTTCCGGCTTCGCGCAATCGGGGCAGAGGCGGCGCACGAGGCGTTGCGCGATGACGAGCTCGATCGCGGAGGTGACGAGGAAGGGCTCGATGCCCATGTCGATCAAACGCGTGAGCGCGCCGGGCGCGTCGTTGGTGTGCAGCGTGGAGAAAACCAAGTGACCCGTGAGCGAGGCGCGGATGGCGATCTCGGCGGTGTCTTTGTCGCGGATTTCACCGACCATGATGACATCGGGATCCTGACGAAGCACATGCCGGAGGGCGCTCGCGAAGGTGAGGCCGATCTCGGAGCGGACCTGCATCTGGTTCACGCCGGGTACCTCGTACTCGATCGGATCTTCGATGGTGATGATGCGCAGATCGGGGGAGTTGATCTTGCGCAGGAACGCGTTGAGCGACGTCGATTTTCCGGAGCCGGTCGGGCCGGTGACGAGGATGATACCGTGCGGATAATCGAGCACGTGTGTGATCTGATCCTGCTCGTGCTTGCTCATGCCGAGGCGGTCCATCGAGTACGCTTCTTTCTTCTGATTGAGAAGACGCAGCGAGATGGATTCGGCGTAGATCGTGGGGACGGTGGAGACGCGGATGTCGAGCACGGCGCCGCTCGCGCGGAAATTGATGCGGCCGTCCTGAGGAAGACGTTTTTCGGAAATGTTCATCTTCGCCATGATCTTGAGGCGCGAGATGATGGCGTCCTGGAAGCGAAGGAGATTATCCGGCACGGGCACGGGCACGAGAAGACCATCGACGCGGTAGCGGATCTGGAGACGGCCTTCCTGTGGTTCGAAATGGATGTCGGTCGCTTCGTCGGAAACCGCCTGGCTGATGACATCGGTGACGAAGCGCACGACGGCGGCTTCTTCGTCCACGTCGTCGGCCTGGTGCTGGGCTTCGGGCGCGATGTAGGTGTCGTCGGAATCTTCGAGCGAACCGGAACCGACGCCGAAGTGTTGGAGAATGAGCTGATGGATTTTTTCCGCGACGCCGAGGTGCCAGACGAGCGGGCGCGGCGTGAAGGTGCGTATCCAATCCACCATGACAGCGTCGGGTGGCCACGCGGTGGCCAGGTGGAGCGGTGTGGTGGCGTCGGGCTCGGCGGGCGCTTCGCCGAAGACGATGGGCACGATCTGGTAATCGTGGACGAGGCGAGCGGGCAGCAGGCTGAGCGAGGGACCGTCGGCTTCGAGGTTATGCGCGGTGCCGATACCGCTGGCCTCGGCGAGGGCGGAGAGTGTATCCGGTTCGGAACTACCGAGGGCGGCGGCGAGCAGATTGACGCGCTGGCCGCGCGATGCCTCGAGGATGGGCTGGAGTTGCTCGTCGGTCAGCCGTTCGGCGAGCGAGGCGGGCAGGGTCGGATCGGACAAGGAAGGGCCGGGCATGAGGAGCCGCTTTATTTTTTGCGGTTGAGCACCGGGCCGCGGGACTCGCGGTCGGTGTTGATCGTGCCGTTGGGCTGAAGGACGCTGTGGACAGATTCCTTGTTGGGAAGTTGTTCCACTTGTTGAAGCGCCTGCACATTATCGGCCTCGGTGCCTGTAAGCACAGTCGGGCGGATGAAGAAGATGAGCTCGGTGCGATCTTCGCGCCGCGTTCGTGAGCCAAAAAGATCACCGATGAAGGGAATCGGGCCGAGGCGGCTGGTGGAACGCATGTTTGAGCGTTTTTGAAGACCTCCCAGAACGATGATCTCGCCGGTTTTGACGCTCATGTACGAGTTGGCTGTGCGCTGGCTGATGACGTATTGCTTGTTGCCATCCACTTCGACCTCTCCGGCGACCTCGGAAATCTCTTGGGTGATTTCAAGTTCCACGGAGCCATCGTGGCCGATCAAAGGTGTGACAGTGACGGTGGTGCCGATGGCTTGCTGCGTGACGCTGGACGATGTGGCCATGCCCGAGCCGGTGGTCGGACTGCTCGTGGAACCGCTGATCACCGGGCGCGTTTCGCCGATAAAGATTTTGCCCTCCTTGTTGTGCGAGGTGGTGATGCTCGGCACCGAGAGAATGGAGCTGTTGGATTTCCGCGGCGTGGAGGAGAGGCTGATGATCGCCGAGAGATCCAGCTTCCCCGTAGCCGTCGCGAAGCCGGTAGGTGCGGTGGAGTCGAGCGAGCCGGGGAGTCCGCCGACCGTGTATCCGGCGTTGGCGTTGGATGCCACCGCGCCGACGAGCTTGCCGTTGCGCACGGCGAGGCCGAGGGCGCTGATGCCGGAGGTGGCTGCGTCGGTCAGGACCACTTCCGCGATCACGACTTCGATGCGAACTTGGGCGAGGGAAATATCGATCTTCTCGATGAGCTCTTTGATGAGGCGGATGTCGTCCACGGTGCCCGAGGCGACGATGGCGTTGGTGCGTTCGTCAGGTTGGATGTTGATGAGCGAACTGAATTCGTTGCTCGGCGCAGCGACATCCACGAGCGTGGTGGCCGCGGCATTGGGCGGTGGCGGCGCACCTTCCGGCACGGCGGCATTGGGGCGTTGAGCGCCGGTGATGGGGCGGACGCTGCCGTTGCCAGCAGATTGAGCGGCGCGAGTCTGTCCGGTGATGAGCGTGGTCAGAAGCGTGCTTACCTCAGGGGCCTTCGCGTGTTTGAGGTAGATGACCTCGTTGCGCGTGTTGGGGTCGGCTTTGACGTCGAGCTTGGTGATGAGTTCGTCGAAGAGGGCGAACTGGCGCGGATCGCTGAAGAGAATGACCTGGTTGGTGCGATCGTCGGCGTGATAGGACGTCGACGAACCGATCTGCGGCTGGAGCGGTTGGAGGAAGCCGCGCAGCTTGTTGACGATGTCGCTGGCCTTGGCGCCGTTCACGAGCGTGTAGAATTTCACCTCGGTGCCGGCGGGCATGGGCCGGTCGGTTTTTTCGATCAACGTCTCGATGCGCTGGAGTGTGGTGATCGCGTCGGTGACGAGGACCGCGTTGGCCTTTTCGAAAATGACGGGCGCGCTGTTGGGGAAGAGTGCGCTGATCTGCGGCACGAATTCACCGGCGCGGAGGAATTGGAGTTGAAACAACTTCGCACCGATCTGGCCGCTGGGCGGCATGCCGAGCGTGGATTCTTCGATGAGAGGCGGGGATTCGAGGCGCGCGTTGCCGAGCGGGACGATCTTGACGAACTTCGTGCCGAGCGGCACCAGCGCGATTTGGTTGAGCGTGAGCACGGTCTCGATCGCCTGCAGGAACTCGCCGCGCGTAGGCGGCGATTTGAACACGATGGGGAGATCGGGATTGGGCAGACCTTGCGGGCGGAGCGCGACGCGACCCGTGAGGTCTTCGATCACGGGGATGAGCAGACTCAACGGCATCTGCGGCATGCTGATCTCTCCGGGCCAGCGATCATTGGCGTTGCCGGCGACCGTCAGCTGATTCGCGCCGACGATAGCCGGGGCGATGTTGGCGGAGTTGCCGGGCGTGGGAGTTAGGTTCTGGCCGTTCAGGGTAAGGGCGGCGCCGGCCAGGCCGGAAAGCCACCACAAGCGGGAGAGACGCGGGGTCATGCGGTATGAAGTTGGTCTAGGCGAAAAGGAAACAGGTGTCCGCCGAGGGCGGGATGAGAGGGAAAGTCCACTGGCTTGTAAACGGCGATATGCGAAAACGACATGGGGTTGGCGCGGTCTATGACGCCGCACGCGGTGCCCAGGTTGCCGGGATTTGTCGCTTGCCCGAAATATCGTCGGCTCCACACCTTTGCCGCACGATGCCGAACAGCTTTGGAAAAAACTTCACCATCACCACCTGGGGCGAAAGCCATGGCGCCGGCGTGGGCGTGGTCGTCGATGGATGCCCGCCGCTGCTGCCGCTCACGGTGGAGGAAATCCAGAGCGAACTCGACCGGCGTCGTCCCGGGCAGAGCGACATCGTGACGCCGCGCAAAGAGGAGGATCGCGTCGAAATTATCTCCGGTCTTTTCGAAGGGAAAACCACCGGCACGCCCATCGCCATGCTCGTGCGCAACGCCGATCATCGCTCCAGCGCATACTCGGAGATGAAGGATAAGTTTCGTCCCTCGCACGCGGACTTCACGTATCAATCGAAGTTCGGCATCCGCGATCATGCGGGCGGCGGCCGCAGCTCGGCGCGCGAGACGATCGGTCGCGTGGCGGCGGGCGCGATCGCGAAAAAAATCCTCGCCTCGGCCGGGGTGGAAATTCGCGCCTTCATCACGCGCATCCACGACATCGCCGCACCGGAAGCGGCTTTGGAAAAATTTCCCACGCTGGCCGAAGTCGAAGCCACCGCGATCCGTTGTCCGCACACAGAAACGGCGGAAAAAATGATCGAGCGCATCAAGGCCGTGCGCGCCGAAGGCGATTCCGTCGGCGGTGTGATCCGCTGCCGCGTGCGCGGTGTGCCCGCGGGACTCGGCGAACCGGTATTCGATCGGCTCGAAGCCGATCTCGGAAAGGCGATGCTTTCGTTGCCCGCGACCAAAGGGTTTGAAGTCGGCAGCGGTTTCGGCGGCTCGCTGCTGAGAGGTTCGGAGCACAACGACCTCTTTGAAGTGCGCGACGGAAAAACCCGTACGACGACGAATCGCTCCGGTGGCATCCAAGGCGGGATCAGCAATGGCGAAGAGATTTATTTCAACGTGGCCTTCAAACCTACCGCGACGATCTTGCAGCTTCAGAAAACCGTCGACGTGCAAGGTCAGCCGACTGAGCTGATGGGCAAAGGACGTCACGATCCCTGCGTGGTGCCTCGCGCCGTGCCGATCGTGGAAGCGATGACCGCGCTCGTGCTCGTGGATCACTGGATGCGCCAGAGCGCGCAGATGGCGACATTCCGCTTCTAGGCGGATGGGAGCTGGACGCCTTTCAGCGGCAAGCGCCTTTATCTGTGCGGACTTAGCAAGAAGCCGCTGGCGCTTTTGAGTTCTTTGGGTTCTTTCGCGACGCAATGAACGATGTCGCGACTCCTCTGGTGTATGTGATCCTCGGCGCTTCCGGTTCCGGACGCCGCGAGGTGCTGGCCGATTTGATCGGCGATGGACTCGATACCGACGAAAGCGCCGTGGTGTTGCTCGCCGAGGGCGAGGCGGACGATCCGCGCGATGCGAAACTCGGCCGCGTCGTGCGCTGGCGCTGGCTCGGCGAGGGCGGCATCTCGGTGCCGGACGATGCGCTCACGGGCGCCACGCATGTGTTTTTCATGACCGATGGGCGCGCCAATCCCGTCGATCAACTGGAGGCGTTCAAACTCTGGCTCGATACGAGCGGGGGCGAACTCGCGCGCGTTTTCACCATCGTGAACTGCCAGCTCGCCGAGAAACACAAGGCGCTGATCCCGTGGTTCGAGGCGTGTATCCATTTTTCGGATGCGGCGTTGCTCTCGCGTCGCGAAGGCGTGGCCAACAAGTGGATCTCGGACTTTCAGGCGATTTTTAAGAAGAAGTTTTATCCCTGTCTCTTCGAGTTCGTGAAAGACGGACGCGTGAAAAATCCGCCGTTGCTGCTCGAGCCTGAGGCGCGGCGCATGTCGCATCTGTTCGACGAACCTGAGTGGCTGGTCGATGGCGTCGATGCCGAGGAGCCGATCGAGATGGGCGAAGACGACGACGAGGAGGGCGCGGTGCTCGAGGAAGAGGTTGAGGTCACACAGGCGGTCGATCCGTATCTGGAGCGCCGGCTCGGTGGCCGCCGTGCGATCGAGCTTCCGGACGTTGCGCAGTTTCTGGAGTGAGCGCGTTTTCACGGCATCCAGTAGGACCGGAATGACAGGAGACACAGGATTTCGAGGGACATGCTCGGCAACTGCCCCGCATTTCTGTCTGTGTCTCTGTGGTTTAAAACGAACCGCTCGATCGGTTGAAATTAAACTGTAGCCAATGGTAGAAGCGATCTCCGCGCTGGCCGGGCGGCGCCTCGATCCGTTTTAACCACTGATGCACACTGATGGACACTGATAATAAAGCGTGCACGGCGGTAGCCGCGAGCGCCTAGCGAGCGGGTGGAACGCGCCGTCCCGGCGCGTTGTTCGCCACCGCCAAAACAAAAAATCCGCGCGGGCGAACCAGCGCGGATCGGAAGAAAGCGGACGAAGCGAGGCGATTATTTCGCAGCGGCGACGGCGGCGACGAAGGCCTGGGCTTTGGCGGTGATGGCGGCCCAGTTCTTTTCTTTGAGCGCCTTCGCTTCGACGAGCGAGCTGCCCGCGGCGGTGGCGGTGGCGCCGGCTTTGAGGAAGTCGCCGACATTTTTTTCGTTCACGCCGCCCGTCGGCACGAAGTCGATGTGCGGGAAGGGCGCTTTAACCGACTTGATGTAGGCCGGGCCGAAGAATTCGGCGGGGAAAATCTTCACCGCATCGGAGCCGGCTTCCCAGGCGCGCACGATTTCGGTCGGCGTGAGCGCGCCGCTGAAAACCGGAATGCTGTAGCGTTTGCAGACCTCGATCACGTCGGGCCGCGTGGCGGGCGTGACGATGAATTTCGCGCCGGCGAGGATGCCCGCGCGTGCGGTTTCGGCGTCGAGCACGGTGCCGAGGCCGAAGAGAAAATCGGGGAGCTCGCCCGAAGCTTTTTCGAGCAGGCGGATCGCGCCGGGCGTGGTCATGGTGAGCTCGATGCTCGTGAGACCGCCGGCGGCGAGTGCCTTGGCGCAATCGAGGAGGCCATCGGGACCGTCGGCGCGGATGAGCGCGACGACCTTCTCGGACTTAATCTTGGAGAGAACGGCGTCTTTATTCATGGGGAGGCTGGTTCTAGGCGGCGGCGCGAAACGGGGAAACTCTTTTCGATGGCACGCGATTCGGAACGTTGGAAAGCCGCGCTTGGCGGCGGGGGAAACTTGGTGCAAAGGTTTCCGCCTTCGATCGATGAAACCCGCCGCATCCAGTTTCGAGCCGGCACCGGCGACCCGCGTATGGCGTTGTCGCGACCGGTCGCTGGCCTTGGGCGGAGTGCCGCAGATCATGGGCATCCTGAATGTGACGCCGGATTCGTTTTTCGATGGTGGGCGACACACGCAACTCGAGCTGGCGATCGCGCGCGCGCGGCAATTGGTCGGAGAAGGTGCGGCGATCATCGACGTCGGCGGCCAGTCGACGCGTCCGGGTTTCGAAGAAGTACCGGCCGACGAAGAAATTTCCCGCGTGGTGCCCGTGATCGCGGCGATCGCCGGCGAACTCGATGTGGCGATCTCGATCGACACGTACCGCCAGGAAGTCGCGCGCGAGGCGCTGGCTGCGGGGGCGCACATCGTGAACGATATTCATGGACTCCAAGGCGCGTCCGGGCTGGCGGAACTGGCGGCGAAACACGGCGCGGGTGTCATCGCGATGCATCACGACCGCACGTTTCGCGAGGAACCCGGACGCGAGATTGCGCGCATGCGGGCGTGGTTTGCGCGGACGTTATCGATCGCGGCCGAGGCGGGCCTCGATCCGGCCACCGTGGTGCTCGATCCGGGAATCGGTTTTTATAAAACGCAGGCTCAAAACCTCACGCTGCTCGGCCGACTCGCGGAACTGCGCGCGAGTGGTCATGCAGTGCTTCTGGGCGCATCGCGCAAATCCGTCATCGCGCACGTGCTCGACGGCGTAGGCCCGGAAGAACGACTCGAGGGCACGCTCGCACTCACGGCGTTGGCGGCGTGGCAAGGTGTCGAGATCCTGCGTGTGCATGATGTGCGCGCCAATCTGCGCGCAGCCCGCGTGGCGTCGGCGACGCGCGTCGCTGCAGGACAGGGAGAAGACTTTTCATGACCGCACGCATACACCTTCGTAACATGGCCTTTTACGGCTATCACGGACACCTCTCGGCCGAGAACGCGCTCGGTCAGCGTTTCCAAATCGATCTCGCGCTGACCACGGACATCGCTGCGGCGGCGAGTTCGGATGCGCTCGAAGACACGGTGGACTACGTGACGATTTATCGCATGTGTCGCGAAGTCGTTGAAGGCGCGCACGTGAAACTCCTCGAAACGCTCGCGTCGCGCATCATGGATCGCGTGTTGCAAGATTTCCCGCGGGTGCAAAAAGTGGAAATCACGATTCGCAAACCGTCGGTGCCCCTTCCCGGTGTGCTCGACCATGTGGCACTCGAAACCAGCAAATCCCGTGGCTGATGTTTTCATAGGACTTGGCGGTAATCTCGGCGACCGCGAGGCGCTGCTGGCGGAGGCGTTGCGAAAACTCAACGCGACGCCCGGCGTCTCGATCACCTCGGTGTCGTCGCTCTATGAAACCAAGCCCGTCGGCCCGACCGCTCAGCCGGATTTTTTGAACCTCGTCGCAAAACTCGCGACCGATCTGCCGCCGTATGCGTTGCTCGACACCTGCCTGCGCATCGAGGCCGAGCTCGGCCGTGAACGGCGCGAACGCTGGGGGCCGCGCACGGTCGATCTCGATGTGCTCTGGTGCGAAGGTGTGCAGCAGGCGGATGCCGGATTGACGCTGCCGCATCCACGCATGCATGAACGCGCTTTTGTGCTCGTGCCGCTCGCGGAACTCGCGCCGAAACTGAAGCTCGATGGGCGCCCCATTGGCAAACTGATCGAGGAACTCGGCGAGCAGGCCGGGGGCGTGAAAAAGCGCGGCATCCTGCTGTGGCGAAAAACTGCGGGCCAGCAGTGATGCACGTCCGTTCGTTCACGATCAAGGGCGGCATGGATGCTTTGTTCGCCGCGACGGCGGAACTGCCGCATGCATTCTTTCTCGAAAGTGGACTGCCGGCGGGCGGGCTGGGCCGGTATTCGTTTATCGGATACGATCCGTTCGCGGTGTGGCGCATGCCTGCGGGCGGAGACGCGGAAGTGCGCTGGCGCGACGGACGCGTCGAGCGCATCGCGGGCGATCCGCTGGAGTCGCTGCGCCGGTTTCATCAACGCTTTGCGATCGAACTGCAGCCGGCTGCGCCGCTGCCGTTTGCCGGCGGCGCGGTCGGTTTTTTTTCTTACGAGTTTGGACTTCGATTCGAAGGCATCGCCCGCACGAGTCCGGACGATCTTGCGCTGCCGGAGGCGGAGTGGGCGTTCTACGACGCCGTCATCGCGTGCGACCAAACCTCTGGGCAGATCCTGCTGGCCAGTTTTCTCACGGACGTTGTGGCCGCAGAGAGCGCTATGGCGCGAATCGAAGCGATCGCCCGCGAAGTGCTGGCCCGACGAGACGCGTCGATGATTCAATCGGCGCGCTTGGCTGCGGGAGATTTGACGGCGAATTTCACGCAGCCGGCGTACGAAGATGCGGTGCGACGCGTGAAGGACTTCATTCGCTCGGGCGATGTTTATCAGATCAATCTGAGCCAGCGTTTCGAGGCACCTCTCGCGGGCACGCCCGGACAGCTTTATTCGCGACTGCGGCGCGAGAGTCCGGCTCCTTACGGATGTTATTTGAACTTTGGCGACGTGCAGGTGGCCGGCGTGTCGCCCGAGCGTTTTCTGCGGGTCGAAGATGGGCGCGTGACGACGCGGCCGATCAAAGGCACGCGTCCTCGCGGACGTGATGCGACCGACGATGTGCGTTTAAAAAACGAACTCGCGCAGAGCATCAAAGATCGCGCGGAGCTGCTCATGATTGTCGATCTGGAGCGCAACGATCTCGGTCGCGTTTGTGTGCCGGGAACGATCTCGGTCGCGCAGTTGTTCGCGCTCGAAGCGCATCCGACCGTATGGCACCAAGTGGCGGAAATTTCCGGTCAACTTGCGCCGGATCGCGATGTCTTTGACTGCGTGCGTGCGGCGTTCCCCGGCGGTTCGATCACGGGCGCGCCCAAAGTGCGCGCGATGCAGATCATCGACGAACTGGAGCCGCATCGTCGTCATCTTTATACGGGTGCGATGGGGTATCTGGGTTTCGATGGACGCGCGGAGTTGAACATCGCGATCCGCACCATCACCTGCACCCATGGACGCGCGTATTTTCACGCCGGTGGAGGGGTGGTGTGGGACTCCGATCCCACGGCGGAATACGAAGAAACGTTAACCAAGGCGCGGGCCATGCGCGCGGCGCTGGAAGCGGTCGAAGACGAGCCGAAGGAGGCCTCATGACGACGGTGATCTGGAATGGACAATCGCAGCCAGCCAGCGACGTGTCGCTTTCGCCGATGAGCGATGCGGTGCAATTTGGCTCAGGTGTTTTCACGACGATCCGCGTGCGTGGCGGACATGCGGAGTTGCTGCCGCAACATCTGGAGAGATTGCGCCGCGATGCCGCGGCCATTGGGCTGCCTCCGCCCGAAAATGCGACCGGGCTTTCCGAGCGTATTGGCGAATGCACTACACGTAACGCCATCGAGGACGGCGGCGTGAAAGTGGTGTGGCTGGGCGGTCGCGATGGACGCACGGCGGAGTGGATCGCGCCGCGTCCGCACTCCTACGGACCCGGGCAAGTGTCGCGCGGATTTCGTCTGCAGTCCCATCGATGCGAGGTGCGCGAGCAGCGGGCATTGATCCGCCACAAGACGACCAACTACCTCGAACATCTGAACGCGAAACGTGCGGCGGTGGCGGCAGGTTTCGATGAAGCGCTGTGGATCAACGAGCGCGACGAAGTGCTGGAAGGCGCGACCACGAATGTGTTTCTCGTGTGCCGCGGCGAATTGTTCACGCCGCCGCTCGATAGCGGCCTGCTGCCCGGGGTGGTGCGCGCGTGTTTGCTCGATGAGAGGTTCTTCCCGCGGGTGCGGCTCGCACGTGTGACCCGCGCCGAATTGCTCGCGGCGGAGGAAGTGTTTGTGACCAACGCTCTCGCCGGCGTGATGCCCGTGCGTGCGGTGGACGAACATGCGTTTGATTGGAAAAATAATCCGACGACGCGCGCAGTGGCGGAAATTTTCGACCGCGTGTCGCGCGGGACCTAGCCGGGCTGCATGGAGAACGTCGGGCCGCGTAAACCGGCGGCTAAAATACCGGGCGCCAAGGATATGCCTTGCCGGAAACGCGACCTCGACGCGGAGTATTTCACATGTTCAAGGCCCTTCTCCTTTGCTCGCTTTTGTTGGCTGCGGTGCTGCCGGCTGCGCCGCTGGTGGACGAGCCAATGGATGAGTTGCGCTTGAAGGATCGCGTGTGCAGCGAAGCGATCGTTCGCAGTTTCGGCGCGGACGCAGTGCTCCTGCAGCATGCGGAGGGTGTCGAGGTGATCGCCTACAACGCGTTTCCCGCGCCGCTTCGCAAGGTGCTGGAGGATCGCCGCAAGGCGCGCGCGAAAACGGCCGACGGCAAGGCCGAGGAGGTGAGCTATCGTTTCACACCGCCGCCCGCACTCACGCCAGCCGAAGGCCCGGAAGCGCGCCTCTCCGGCCGGGTCTTTGTGAACACGCTCGATGCTGGTGACCTGAAGCTCATGGCCGTGCGTGTTTTTGTGTATTCAAAAGAAGACTACCGCGGACAGGTGGCGTGGTATGCGAAAAACCCGTCGGAAGCCTCGCGCGCGCACAGCCGCAACGCCGAGGTGCTCGCGCGCGCGGAGAATGCCCTTGGGGCGATGCAACAATTTGATGCGGCGACTGAGCTCGCCGCGCTTGGTTGGCGGTTGGTGACGCCGTCGCCTTTCGTTGCGGTCACGGACGCGGAGGGGCGTTTCACGCTCACGCATCGCGTGGCGCCGCCGTACTTCGTGGTCGCTCACGCATCGCGTGAAGTGGATGGCGAAGTGGAGCATTATCGCTGGGCAGTGATTTCGGATCTGATCGACGACCCGGAAAACGTGCTGCTTTTCAACGACAACATGGAGTGAGCGCGGGCGAAGTTCGAAATGAGGCTGGCGGAGCGGCGCATTGTCGCTTCCGTTGCGCCCATGCCTGAATCAACGCCCGTCAACACCGCCGATTCCGGATTGGAGATCCGCACATCCTTCGTCCGCGGGCGAAATGCGCTCGTGGCGCGCGCGGACTTCGGGGATTTGTTCGTCGATTATTACCTGCACCTGAGCGACCAGAAACTGCAGATTGCCCCGGAGCACGACGCCTTGTTCAAGCGAGCGCTCGCGGCCTTCGTGCTGCATTCGGCCTCGCGCCCGTGGAATGAAATGACTGCGTGGACAATGAATTTTCAGCAGCCGCTGTTGAACGTGTTTCTCACGGGCGACAACGAAACCGGCGCCGTGACCGGACGTGTTTTCAGCGAGGATGTGCGCGAGCTGTCGGAGAATGTTTTTTATAACGATGTGGTGAAGCCGGGGCAGCCGAAGCGGCGCAGCGTCGTGAACTTCCCGGGCTCCGATCCGTTTGTCGCGGTGGAGGCACTCTATGCGCAAAGCGAGCAGAGACCTGCGCGGTTGTTTCAACTGGGCGAGGAGGACTTCGCGCTGGTGGCGGAGCACCCGGATTGCGACACGACCTGGTTTCAAGCGCTCACGCCCAATGGCGTGCGCGAACTCGAGCGCACGGAGACGTTGTCGGTTCTCGAACGCCGCGTTTATCGCTGGCACTGCGGATGCAACCAAGAGCGCATCATGGAGGTGCTGGCGCCTGCGATGCGGCAGGATCCGCACGCGTTGTTCGAAGGCGATGAACGGATCGAGGTCCGTTGTCCCCGATGCGGAGCGCGTCATGCGATCACGCGCGAAGCGATGGAGACGTTTGTATCCAAGAATCAATGACGACTGCCGACGCGACGGAGGCCGCCGGAGCCGGTGGCGTGCCGGAAATTTTGGAGACGATCTGGCGCGGTTTCGCGGAATCGTCGTCGCTCGACCTTGCGAACCTCGTGCTGGGCGTGGCCGGCGTGGTGCTCATGATCCGGCGCAACCTGTGGGCATTCCCGATCGGTTTGCTGGCCGTGAGCGTGCAAGGCGTGCTGTTCTGGCGCGCGAAGTTTCCGGCGGACGCGGTGCTGCAGATTTTCTTTTTTGCAACGCTCGTGTGGGGCTGGCGGCATTGGATGCGCGATCGCGGTGAAGCGCCCGAACTGCCGGTGACCACGCTCGGTTGGCGCGGGCGGCTGCTCACGCTGGCGCTCGCGACGGCGGCGATGGCGGTGTGGGTATTCACTTTTGGACGCTGGGCGGGCGCGGTGATGCCGTGGCGCGATGCGTTCATCGCGGCGTTCAGTGTGGCGGCGCAGGTGTTGCAGGCGCGGAAAAATATCGAGAACTGGCCGCTCTGGCTGGTGGTGAACGCGGTGGCGGTGGCCTCGTATTGGAAGGCGGAGCTGGCATTCACGACTTTCTTGTACTCGGTTTATTTCGTCCTCGCGCTGACCGGCTGGCGCGCGTGGAGCCGCGCGAAAAAAATGCAGGAGACCGCCGCATGAGCGACGTGTTGCGCGTGGCTCTTTTTGGCACGGAATCCACCGGCAAATCCGCGCTGGCGGAAAAGCTGGCGGCGCATTTTTCCGAACCGTGGTCGCCTGAGTATGTGCGTCAGTTTTGGGAGGATCACGACGGTCGGATCGAAGCGCGCGACCTCGACGCGATCGCGCGCGGGCAGATCGCCGGCGAAGAGCGGGCCGCGGCGCAGGCGCGGCGTATTGCTTTTCATGATACAGAGCTCGTGACGAATGTCCTCTGGGCGGACGTGCTGTTTCCCGGCGAGTGCCCGCCTTGGGTGCGCGAGGATGCGGAAACCCGCAGCCGCCGGATGGCGCTGTACCTATTGTGCGCGGCGGATGTGCCGTTCGCGCCGGATCCGCAGCGTGTGTTCGCGGACGACGCGGCACGTCAGGCGAGTGCGCGGCAATGGCGCGGAGAACTTGAGCGCCGGGGACTGAACTTCATCGAGATTGCAGGCGACTGGGCGGAGCGCGAAGCGCGCGCGATTGCCGCGGTGAATGCGCTATTCGCGCGATGAGATCGGATTTGCCGATGGAAACTTTCCCGCTACGGGTGCGTGCGTGATGGCGACAACTGCACTTCCTCAAGATTATCTGGACCGCTTCAGCGGCGTCGGCCGGCTGGTGGGGGCCGCCGGATTGGCGCGGCTGGCGGGTGCGCATGTCTGCGTGATCGGCGTGGGCGGTGTGGGATCGTGGACGGCGGAAGGGCTGGCGCGCAGCGGCGTGGGCGCGATCACCATCGTCGATCTCGACGACGTTTGTGTCACCAATGTGAACCGGCAGCTGCCCGCGCTCGACGGAGCGATCGGACGCCCAAAAGTATCTGTCATTGAAGAACGGATACGTGCGATCAATCCGGCGTGCGTGATCGAAGCGCGGACGGAGTTTTTCACCAAGGAATCGTCCGGGAGTATCCTCGGTCCGGCCTACGACGTGGTGATCGATGCGATCGACGGCATGTCGCAGAAGGCGCTGTTGATTGCGGAATGTGTGAGACTCGGCCGGCCATGCGTGACTGTCGGCGGTGCGGGCGGAAAGCGCGATGCGACGCGCATCCGCACGGGCGATCTCGGCGAATCGCAGGGCGATGATTTACTGCGGTTGGTGAGAAAAAAACTGCGTCGCGACCACGGCTTTGCGGGCGGCGAGGGCAATCGCTACGGCGTGCGCGCAGTGTATTCGAACGAGCGTCCGGTTTTCCCGTGGGCCGATGGCACGTGTGCGGCGGAACCCGAGCCGGGAAGTAATCTCAAGCTCGATTGCGCGAGTGGTTTTGGCACGGCGGTGTGGGTGACCGCGGCATTCGGGCTGGCCGCGGTGCAGGAAGCGGTGGCGTTGATCGTGACGCCAGGTGGCGAACGTCCCTGACGATCAGGCGCGCGACGCGGGCAGCAATGTGCGGATGACGTCCTCCGCACGAAGCGCATCGCCGCTGAGATCGAAATGGCGGGCAAGTTCGCTGAGTTCGTCGCCGGCGGTGATGAGCGCTGGCTCCAGCGGGCTCTCACTCCCGGGCCGTGCTTGCGCGAAGCCGGCGGTGGAAACGAGGGCGTTGCAAAGACACAGGCGGCCGGCGGTGTCCTCGAGCGCACCGCCTTTGCGCACATAATCCTGAACGGGCTCCGCCGAGCAGCGATAACCGATCGAGCCGTCTTCACGCGCGAAGGGCTGGCGCAGATACCCGAGGTCGCAGATGCGGCTTCTTTTTTCGCGGACGGTGGATTCGGAAAGTGTGCCTGAGAGTTGCGCGACCTTGAACGGAAAGCCGGTGGGCGACGCGTGAGGATCGGTGTGCACGCGCGTGTTGCCCGCACGGATCTGGGCGCGGAGGCGCTGTTTCAACCCGGCGTCCAATCCGGATTCGTCGCACAGGGCGAAGGCCGTGCCGATCTGCACACCGGCGGCGCCGAGCGCGAGTGCCTCAGCGATTTTTTCGGGGCGGGAATACGCTCCCGCGAGCCAGAAGGGCAGGCCGAGCTCGCGGATTTTCGCCAGATCCGGGACGTCGCGCGGACCGTACAATGGCTCGCCGCTGGCGGTGAGCTGGAGAGTACCGCGTGGCGGTGCGTTGTGACCGCCGGCGCTGGCACCTTCGACCACAAAACCATCGACCTTGCCGCTGGATTTTTTGGCGAGCGTTTGCGCGAGTGTGGCGGAGGAGACGACGGCGTAAAATTGCGGGCGCTTCAGCGCCGGTGGCGTATCCGGAAAAACACTACGTGGATCGAAATCGATCAGCGGAGCTTCCGGCGAATCCGCGCGGATGCCATCGACATCGATTTTGAGTTCGGCGCGTTCGCCGCGGGCGAGTCGATCGAGGATGCCCGGGATGGCGCGAGGGATGCCGGCGCCCATCAGGACGGCGTCCACGCCGGCGAGCATCGCGCCGTACAGCGTGGGCAGCGTGGGCAGCTGGATTTTTTCCAGGAGATTCAGACCGACGATGCCGGCATGACCTTCCTTCGCGAGAAACACTTCCGTGAACGCGGCGAGGACGGTGAGTTCCGTCAGCGCCGTGGACGACTTGAGCGTCGGCATCGGCGTGAGCTTGAACGGAGTGTCCGGCGGAAGACCGCCCGGGACAAAATAGTCGTTCCACGCACGCTGAGCGATCGCGGGAATGGGAAAGTGGTCGAACGCGCGCCGAAGGTTTCCGTCCGGATCGCCTTGTTGCAACAGCCGGGCCTGCACGACGGGAAGCAAAGTGCCCGAGACGACGCCCAGTTGACCGGTGCGGGAAACCGCACGGGCGAGACGCCAGTTAGAGATGGCGACGCCCATGCCGCCTTGGATGATGATGGGAAGAGACATGAGAACGACGCGGACCGGCTAATGCGGCGGCTCGATCACGATGACTCCGACCTTGGCGGCCGGGAAGCGCGCATCGCGTGCGGCTACTGGTAATTTATGCGCAGATTTTGTCGCCCGCCGCGGGGGTAAGCCTGAGCAATTTCACGTCGTGGGCAGGGATGGTGAGCGCGGTTTCTCCTTCGAAAACACCGAGATCCAACTGTCTCCAGAGATCGCGAACGGATTGTTCCGTCGCGAGTCCGATGCGATCGAAGCGCAGGCGCACGGAATGCGTGTGATCGCCGCGGTTGAACAAGCCCACTGCGCACGAACCGTCCTCGAGCGGTTTCTTGAAGACGTCGATCGCGCCGATGGTGGCGACGCGACGTGCCGGGAGGCCGAGTGCGTCTTGATTCACGGCAATCACCTCGTCGTTGGTCAGAAGGCCGAGCGTGAAATCGTCGAGGCGTTCGAGATCGCAGCCGATGAGCAGCGGCGCGGCCAGCAGGCACCAGAGGCTGAAATGCGAATACTGCTCGGCGGGTGTGAGCCGCGTAGAGTGAAGCTGCGGCCCCCAGCCAACCCAACCGAGCACGAGCATGTCGGGATCGTTCCAATGACCCGGACGCGAGAACGGCGCCCACGCGTCCTGTTGGAAACCGATTTCGCTGACGGAAAATTGCCATGGCTGCGGCGTCGGCGGCGTCCACACATCGACGATGTCGCCCGTGGTGCGCCAAGCGTTGGCGAGCGCTGATAATTCGGCGGCATCGGCGAAGGGCGCGGAGTTGGAAAGACTCAGCACGATGTCGCGGCCGGTGCGGCGCAAAGCGTGCGCCATCTCGCGCGTGTGATCGATGTCGTTGGGGTGCCAGTCGTATTTGAGATAGTCGAAACCCCATTCGGCGAACTGGCGCGCGTCGTTCGCCGCGAAGCGGAATTTGCCGAGGCGTTTATTGCCCTCGTAGTCGGTGAGCTTTTCCCACGCGCCCTCAGCCGAGTCGCTCGAGCCGCCGCGGAATCCGGCGTAGGTCGTGATCCAAGGCGAGGAGTAGATGCCGGCCTTCAATCCCAGCGCGTGGATTTCGTCGCAGAGTTTTTTGAGATCGGGAAATTTTTCGTTGGGCTGAATCGCAAAGTGCGGTCCGCCGCGCGCGCCCTGCCAGGTGTCGTCGATATTGATGTAACTCCAGCCGTGGTCGGCGAGGCCTGCGGAAACGAGTGCCTTGGCGGAGCGCAGGACTTTGTCCTGATCGACCGCGTGTGCCCACGAGTTCCAGCTGTTCCAGCCCATGGGTGGGGTGAGCGCGATCGTGTCTCCGACCACGATGCGAAACCGTTTTTCTGCAGTACCAATCGTATTGCTCGCGCGGAGAACGACCGCGTGTTCGCCAAGTGCTGTAGTGGATCCGTGGATACGGCCCGTTGCGGAGTCGAGCGTGAGGCCCGAGGGAAGACCTTCGGCTGAAAACGTCATCGGACGAAGTCCGCTGGCGGGAATGGTGTAGAGAAAGGGCGCGCCGGGGGTGACGCCGAAGCGCGACGCGCCGTTGATGCGCGGTGTGTCGGGTACGCGCGGGGTGAGGATTTCGGGGGAAGCCATGAAGCGCGTTCAGGAGTGTTGAGGGCCGAAGAAGCGCAGGAAATTTGCCTCCACCGCCTCTGCGAGTGATTGCAGTGACGTGCCGAGAAAGGCGGCGAGTCCGGTGTAGGCGGCTTCGATGTTGCCGGGATGATTGACGGTCGATCGGTCGGGAGCGGACGGCAGTTTATGCGTCCGCCACGGATGCGGAACGGGCATCGCGGGCGCATCGGTTTCTATCAGGAGACGATCGGGTGGAACACGGCGGAATGTATCCAGTTTCTTGTGACGATTCTCCGCGAGGAAACTGCCGTTGAAAGAAAAGTACGCGCCGAGTGAGGCGAAGGACGCGACCATTTCGACGGGGCCGCCATATGCGTGCAGAAGAAATCCACGTGTCGGTCGTTCTGCGCGACGAAGAAAATCGTGAAGGGCGCCCCAAGCGTCGAGGCAGTGAATCGTGGCGGGCAGATCCCGCGCGGCGGCGAGCGCGAATTGAGCGGAGAAAACGTCGAGTTGTTCCTTGAGCAGTGCGCGTCGAAAGCCTTTCAGACGCGGATCGTCAGGGGCGGCGCGATCGAGGATCCAACGATCCAGGCCAATTTCGCCGATGGCTGCTTCTGGATGTTGCGAGAGATGGGCGGTCAGTTGTTCGAGCCAATCGGTGGTACGATTGCCGACATGCCAGGGATGAAGACCGAGGCTCGGACGAATCCAGGCGTGTTGTTGCGATAACTCGATGACGCGCGTCCAGTCGGCTTCGTGCGTGCCGTTGACGACTGCGCTGCGTAATCCGAGCGCGGGAAGTTGCGCAGCGATTTTCTCCCAATGAGGCGCGAGCCATTCGTCCTGCAGATGATTGTGCGCGTCGTAGAACGAAAGACTCATGGCGACGAGAGGAGTTGAACTCAGGTAACGTTTTCAGCGAGTTGCCGGATGCGCTTGCGCACGGCGGCGAGGCCGTTGCGACGAGTAGGCGATAGATCGCGGATGAGGCCGAGCTTATCGAGAAACTCCGGTTCAGTGATCGCGGCGTCGGACGCCAGCGCGCCATCGTAGAGACGCACCATCACGGCAACGAGCGCCTTCACCATCGGCGATTCGGCATCGGCGCGCAGATGGAGATGGTTGTCGCGCACCTCGCCGACGATCCATACCGGAGAAACGCAACCGGGCACGCGGTTGGCTTCGATTTTGTCGGAAGGCGGCAGAGGCGGAGTGCGGCGCGCGCGATCGACGAGCAACGAAAGACGTTCGTGACGATCCTCAACGAAGGCCAGTTCCTCGATGAGGCGCTGTTGTTTTTCGGCGAGGGTCATGGTGCGACGTCGAAAAACGCAGGCAGTTCTTTCTCGGGGTCGAGGAAGCGGATGTCGGTGATGCGGAGATCGGAATCGAGGCGGAGCGCGGTGAGTTTGTTTTCTTCGCGCGGCAGGCGTTCGAGGATACCGTCTGTATCCACCAATAGGATACGATGCGGATATTTGCGCATTTTGGGCAGCGCGAAGGCGCGTCCGATCGCGGGCATGCCGCGGATGTCGGAAAGGAAGACCGCGCCGTGTTCGTCGAGGAAGCCGGCGGGTTTTTGCGCGAGGAAATTGTTGGCCGCTTTGCCGGCGCCCATGGAGAAACTCGCGAGCAGTATCCGCACGCCGGGTCCGACGGCGTGTTCGCGTCCATGCTGATCTTTCAGCGAAAACGCGGCGACGGTGTCGCCGACGCGATAAATGGACTCGGCCGCTGCGGCGGCGTTAAGCGTGAACGCGAGAAACAGGCACAAAAAAACGCGCATGGTGACGGGCACCATGCGCGCGCAAAAAGACGGCGTCAAAACTCGACGTCGCGGCAGCGAACTTCGAGTTGTTTACCGATCAAATCGATTTGCTCTTCCGTAAGCAGCGGGCCGTTGCGGAGGACGATCGCGGCGATTTGTTTCGGGCTGGTCACACGGATCGGACCGACCGCGTGTTCTTCCACCCACCAACCGGGGAAGGTGAGGATGGGTTGGACTTGCACGTGACGACCGAGGAGTTGGCCGAGCCATTCTTCGAGCCAGAGCGCGCGGTCGCGGGCCTGGTTGAGGCCGTGAAAATCCTCGCCCCACGGATAGATCAACTGCTGGCCGTCGAAGATGATCTTGTGGTCGGGATAACCGGGACGGGCTTTGCCCTTGCGACGCGTTTTGGTCTCGATCGCGTATACGCCGGTGGAGCCGACGATGACATGATCGATGTTAAACGCCGGGCTCGCTTCCAGCGCGGGCACGTCGTGATAGATGCGAAAACCTTTTGAGCGGAGAACTTCGAGCGTTTCGCCGACGACGCGTTCGCCGAAGTAGCCGAGGTAGTGATTGCGGCGTTTTTCCAAGATCACCATCAGCCAGCGCGCGCTAAAATAGAGAGCGACACCCACGAGCAGGAGCAGGACGATCAATGCCCATATCTGATAGTTGGCGGGAATGCGCGAGATGCCCATGAGGCCGACGACCATCACCAGAAGCGGGGCGAGGGCGGTGCCGACGAGGTGCAGCAGCAGCGTGTCGTCGTAGTTTTCGAGTTTTTGGCGAAGCGTTTCGCCAGGGCTGCGAATGAGTTTGTCCTGCACCGGCGGGCGTTCCTGCCGACGGCTGATTCGCCATTTCCAGATGCCGACGACGAGCAGGAAATAAACGACGACGTAACCTACCAGATAGATGAGACCGGATGAGTTCATGGGGATTGTTGTAAAGCTAGAGCGCCCTAGACTGGCTTGGCGACGGTAGGTCACGCACGGGCGAGCGTTTCACTAAGCTTTGACGGATAAGCAGGTCGGCAGGCCAGCCGCCGGTCATCCCGCCTTTATAGAGTATAGGATCGGCAGCCTAAGAACGTTCTGGAATCGCGGCGATCCTGCGTGCTGCGAGGCTGTGCGGAGAAAATTCACGGCCAGCCGCTTTGTCCTTGCGGGGAAGGGAAGATTGAAATCAGGTGCACCCTCACTCGTAGCTGAGGTTAGGACATTTCTCCGCGCGCATACGCTCACGATGCGCTTTAATCGATCGAAGGATTGCGAAAGCAGTTGCCGCACCTTCGCTCAACGTTTTTTCGCGAAATAAACCTTGCCGAGCGGAGGTCGGCTGGTAGCTTTCGCGCCTTTTCCTCATTTCCCGACCTTCAATTTCGCTATGCCGACCATCAATCAACTCGTACGCAAGGGCCGCCGCAAAGTGCGCACCAAGTCCAAATCGCCGGCCTTGGAAGGCAACCCCTTCCGCCGTGGCGTTTGCGTGCAGGTCATGACCCGCACCCCCAAGAAGCCCAACTCCGCTATCCGTAAGGTTGCCAAGGTCCGCCTGACGAACGGCACCGAAGTTATCTCCTACATCCCCGACGAAGGTCACAATCTCCAAGAACACTCCATCGTCCTCGTGCGTGGTGGTCGTGTGAAGGACTTGCCCGGCGTTCGTTATCACATCGTGCGCGGCACGCTCGACGCGACTGGCGTCGAAAAGCGCCGTCGCAGCCGCTCCAAGTACGGCGTCAAGCGCCCGAAGGCCAAGTAAACCGCAGTTCTTTTAACCACCTTTCGTCATGTCACGCCGCCACAGAGCCGAAAAACGCCACGTCGTTCCGGACATCCGCTATAACAGCCCGCTTGTTGCCCATTTGGTCAACGTCATCATGCAGAGCGGCAAGAAGAACCTGGCCCAGCGCATCGTTTACGGTGCCTTCGAAAAGGTCTCCGAGAAACTCGAAAAGGGCGATCCGGTCGATCTGCTCATCGGTGCGCTCGAAAACGCCCGTCCCCGCCTCGAAGTGAAGAGCCGCCGCGTCGGTGGTGCCACCTATCAGGTTCCGATCGAAATTTCTTATGAACGCCAGGAGAGCCTCGCGCTCCGCTGGATCGTGACCGCCGCCGGTTCGCGCAAAGGTATCCCCATGAAGGATGCCCTCGCCGCCGAGATCGTCGATGCCTACAACAACACGGGCAGCGTCGTGAAGAAGAAGGAAGACACGCATAAGATGGCCCAGGCCAACCGCGCCTTCGCCCATCTCCGCTGGTAATATAACCGCACGCCCGACCTCGTCTATGTCTTCTGCCATCACTATCGTCACCGACAAATCGAAGGCGTCCCCTTCGAACTCGAAGGCCCGCCCATTCCCGCTGGAATGGACCCGCAACATCGGTATCGCCGCGCACATCGATGCCGGCAAAACCACCACCTCCGAGCGCATTCTCTTTTACTCCGGCTCCGTCCACAAGATGGGCGAAGTGCATGAAGGTACCGCGGTGACCGACTGGATGGAGCAGGAACGCGAGCGTGGCATCACGATCACCGCGTCCGCCATCTCCTGCGCTTGGCTGGCCTCTTGGGGTCCTTGGCAGGGTATCAAGCAACGCATCAACGTCATCGATACTCCTGGACACGTGGATTTCACGGCGGAAGTGGAACGCTCGATGCGCGTTCTCGACGGTGCCATCGCTGTTTTCTGCGCCGTCGCCGGCGTGCAACCCCAGTCCGAAACGGTCTGGCGTCAGGCTAACAAATATCACGTGCCGCGCGTTGCGTTCGTCAACAAGATGGACCGTACGGGTGCTGACTTTTTCCGCGCGGTCAGTGAAATGCGCGAAAAGCTGAAGGCCAACGCTCATCCGCTTTTCCTGCCGATCGGCAAGGAAGACGGTTTTGAGGGTGTGGTCGATCTCGTCCAGAACGTCGCCTACTATTTCGACGATCTCGCCGCCGACGATCCTCTCGGGATGAACCCGAACACCAAGCCCGTGCCGGCCGAGTTGGCCGACCAGGCGAAGGAATATCGCGAAAAGCTCATCGAAGCCGTCTCTGACTTCGACGATGTCCTTGCCGAAAAGTATCTCGGTGGCGAAGAAATCACGACCGCTGAACTCATGCTGGCCGTCCGCAAGGCGACCATTTCGATGAAGTTCACCGGCGTCATCCCCGGCTCCGCTTTCAAGAAGAAGGGCGTGCAGCGCCTCCTCGATTGCGTCGTCAACTACCTGCCCAACCCGCTCGAAGTTGAGACGATCAAGGGCCAGGACGGCGACGGTAACGAAATCTCCGTGCCCGTGGACGACAACGGCAAGCTCGCCGGTCTCGCCTTCAAGCTCTGGAACGATCCTTTCGTCGGCCGCCTCGTTTTCTACCGCGTTTACACCGGCACGCTTCAGAAAGGCACCTCACTCTATAATCCCCGCACTCGCCGCTCCGAGCGCGTTTCACGCCTCGTTTTGATGCGCGCCATGGATCGCGAGGAAATCGATACTGCTTACTCCGGCGACATCTGCGCGCTGGTCGGCGTCAAGGACGTCATCACGGGCGACACACTTTGCCACGAAGATTACGACGTGCGTCTTGAACCCCCGTCGTTCCCTGAGCCCGTCATCTCGATGTCGGTCGAGCCGAACTCGAAGGGTGACCAGGAGAAGATGTCGATCGCTCTCCAACGCCTCGTCGCCGAAGATCCCACCCTCAAGGTCAAGACCGACGAGGACACGGGCCAGACGATCCTTTCCGGAATGGGCGAGCTTCACCTCGACATCATCCTCGATCGCATGAAGCGCGAGTTCAAGGTTGAGGCCACCGCCGGCAAGCCGCAGATCGCTTACCGCGAAACCATCAACGCCGCTGCCGATGGTGAAGGTAAATTCATCCGCCAGTCCGGTGGTAAGGGCCAGTACGGCCACGTGGTCGTCAAGATCGAGCCCAACGAAAAGGGTAAAGGCATCGAAGTCATCAACGAGATCGTTGGCGGTGCGATTCCCAAGGAATTCATCAAACCCTCGACCGACGGTATCCTCGAGGCCTGTAACAATGGTGTCGTCGCCGGTTATCCGGTGGTGGACGTCAAGGTACGCATTGTTGATGGTTCCTTCCACGAGGTCGACTCCTCGGAACTCGCCTTCAAGATGGCCGGCATCTTCGGTTTCAAGGAAGCCATGAAAAAGGCCGGTCCGATCCTCCTCGAGCCCATCATGGGCGTCGAAGTGACGACTCCGGAAGAATACCAAGGCGACCTCATGGGCGACATCAACCGTCGCCGCGGTCAGATCCAAGGCATGGAAAACAAGAACGGCGCATGCATCGTCACCGCGCACGTTCCGCTGGAAATGCTGTTCGGCTACGTGACGGACATCCGCTCGCTCTCGAAGGGCCGCGCCTCCGCTTCCATCACACCCTCGCACTTCGCGCAGGTTCCCAACCAACTCCTCGCCAAGATCGTCGAAACCTCCTCGAAGGCTCCGGCCCGCACCTAACCCTCCGTTCTTTTCCGCCATGAAAGGCCAACGCATTCGCATCAAACTCCAAGGCTTCGACTATCGCGTGATCGATCAGTCAGCTCTCGAGATCGTCGAAACCGCCAAGCGCTCCGGCGCCCGCGTTTCCGGTCCGATCCCGCTGCCGACCCGCATCGAGAAGCTCTCGGTCAACCGTTCTCCGCACGTCGACAAAAAGTCGATGGAGCAGTTCGAGTCGCGCACCCACAAGCGCCTCATCGACATCATCGAGCCCACGGCCCAGACGGTCGACGAGCTCAAGAAACTGAATCTTCCCTCCGGCGTCGATATCACCATCAACGTTTGAGTTAACCCGATACACAGACATACATAGCAGCTGCCCATGTGCGACCACGCACCGCTGGGTTTCTCGCTAATGTAGGTACTAAACGGAATCCTCCACCTACCACTTAGCCCATGATCTCTACGCTCCTAGGCAAAAAGCTCGGAATGACGCAGGTCTACGACGCACAAAATGTGCTCGTTCCCGTCACCGTAGTCGAAGCCGGTCCCTGCCCGGTCGTCCAAGTGAAGACGACCGAAACGGACGGCTATAATGCAGTCCAGCTCGGCTTCTCGCAGAAGAAGGCCAAAAACACAGCCAATGGCGAACAAGGCCACGCGAAAAAGGCTGGCCTCGAAGAGACGCCCCGCGTCCTCAGCGAAGTCCGCCTCGAAGCGGCTTCGGACCTCAAAGTCGGTGATGTCGTCACCGTAACCGCCTTCGCCGAAGGTCAGTCTGTCGATGTGATCGGCGTGACCAAAGGTAAAGGCTTCCAAGGCGTTATGAAACGCTACCGTGTTGCTGGCGGTCCCGCCACTCACGGATCCATGTTCCACCGCCGCATCGGTTCAGTCGGTATGCGCCAGACTCCTGGCCGCGTCTGGAAGAACCAGGCCATGCCCGGTCACATGGGCAGCGTCCGCCGCACGGTGCAAAACCTCACGATCGTGAAGGTCATCGCCGAGAAAAACCTCCTCCTCGTCAAAGGAGCCATCCCTGGCGCCAACGGCGACGACGTCATCGTCCGCTCGGCCATCAAAGGTCAGCGCAAGCAAGCCTAACCCAGGAGGAAACTAGTCCATGAAACTCAAAGTTTTCACGCCCGACGGCAACTCTTCCCGCGAACAAGACTTCAGCCTGCCCACCTTCGAAGGCGACAAAGGCCTTCAGGCGGTCAAGGAAGTCATCGTCGCGATCAACGCCAACAACCGCCTCGGCACGCACTCCACCAAAACCCGTGGCGAAGTCCGCGGTGGTGGCAAGAAGCCTTGGCGCCAAAAAGGCACGGGTCGCGCCCGCGCCGGTTCCACCCGCTCGCCCATCTGGGTCGGTGGCGGTGTCGTTTTCGGCCCGAAGCCCCGCGACTACTCGAAGAAAATCAACGCCAAGGTGAAAGCCCTCGCTTTCTCCCGCGCTCTCTTCGATCGCGCCAACGCCGGTGAAATCGACGTCATCGAGAGCTTCCAGGCGACCAACGCCAAGACCAAGGAAATGAATCAGGTCATCGGCCGCATCGCCCCCGAAGGCAAAGTCCTCGTGGTCGACGCCCAGTTCTCGGTCGAAGCCGCTCGCGCTACTCGCAACATCGCCCGCGTCTCCCTTCAGGAAGCCGCCAAGCTCAACACCCTCGATCTGGCCCAATACCGGAAGATCATCGTTTCCACGGCCGCCCTCGAGAAAATCATCGCCCGTGTCGGAGGTAACTCATGAGCGCCAATAACGTTCTCAAACTCGTCCGCCTGACGGAAAAGTCGAACAAGCTGTCCTCGGAATACGGCCAGTACACGTTCGAAGTCTTCCCCAGCGCCACCAAATACACCGTCGCCGAAGCCGTCGAAAAGACCTTCAAAGTCACGGTCACCCGCGTGAACATCCAGAACTACCGCGGTAAAAACAAACGCACCCGCAATGGCCGTTCCACCACGACCTCCGACTTCAAGAAGGCGATCGTGACCCTCAAGGCCGGCGACAAGATCGAACTCGTCTAACCCGCGCCCGGAGAAACACACCATGGCAATTCAACCTTTCCGCCGCCCGCTCACTCCCGCCCAGCGCTTCACCGCCCTGAACCGGGATCAGACCCTCACCAAGAAGCGTCCGGAGCGCGCCCTCACCGAGCCGAAGCCCAAGTCGGGTGGACGCAACGTGTATGGCCGCATCACCTCCCGCCATCGTGGCGGTGGTCACAAGCAGCTCTACCGCATCATCGACTTCCGTCGCGACATCCTCGACCAGCCCGCGAAAGTGCAGGCTCTCGAGTATGATCCGAATCGCTCGGCCAACATCGCCCTCGTTTCGTATCCCAACGGCGAAAAACGCTACATCCTCGCTCCCGACGGTCTTGCCGTTGGCGCTACGATCATCGCGTCCAACACCGCCTCCACGAACGATTTCACGGTGGGCAACAACTTCCCGCTGGCGATCATCCCGCCCTCGACCCAGCTCCACGCTGTCGAGCTGATCCCGGGCCGCGGCGCCCAGATCGCCCGTTCTGCCGGCACCTCGCTTGAGCTCGTCGCCATCGAAAACGATGTCGCCACGCTCAAGATGCCTTCTGGCGAACTCCGCTACGTGAACGCGAAAGCCCGCGCCACCATCGGCAGCGTCGGCAATGGCGATCACAACAAGCAGTCGCTCGGCAAAGCCGGTCGCGCCCGCTGGATCGGCAAACGCCCGCACGTCCGCGGTATGGCCATGAACCCCGTCGATCACCCCAACGGTGGTGGTCAGGGCAAATCCAAGGGTGGTGGTGGCCGTCAGCAGCTCGTCTCCCCGTGGGGCCAGCTCGCGAAGGGCTTCCCGACCCGTCGCCGTTCGAAGCCCTCGAACAGCCAGATCATCACGCATCACAACGGCCGCAAACCGCGCGGTAAGAAGTAATCCCGAACCTTTCGTACCATGGCACGTTCCATCAAAAAAGGCTTCTTCGTCGATTATCACCTGCTCGAGAAAATCGAGAAGGCGACGAAGACCGGCGCCAAGAAACCCATCCAGACCTGGTCGCGTCGCTCGACCATCACGCCCGATTTCGTCGGGCACACATTCAATGTTCACAACGGCAAGGCGTTCGTCGCCGTGTACGTCACTGAGAACATGGTCGGCCACAAGCTCGGCGAATTCGCGCTCACCCGCGTGTTCAAGGGCCACGGCGGCATGACCCGCAAAGAAATCTAATCCTAACACCTAAGATCAAAAGGGCAGGGGGCCGCCAGCGCGGCCCTGCTGTCGCCTCCGTCATCGAAGGAATCTCTCTACACATGGAAGTCCAAGCCCTCACCCGCTACGCGCGGATGTCTCCGAAGAAAGTCCGCGAAGTTGCCCGTACCGTCCAAGGTCGTAAAGCGACGGAAGCGGTCGATTTGCTCACGCTCATCCCGCGCAAATCTGCGCGCCTGATCGTCAAGACCCTCAAGTCGGCCATCGCCAACGCTGAGAACAATAACAACCTCGCCGCCGATTCCTTGGTGGTGAAGAGCGCGATCGTTGAAAACGGTCCCGTCCTCAAGCGCTTCAAGGCCGGCGCCCGCGGCACCGCGATGCCCCGCCGCAAGAAGATGTCCCACATCCGCATCGTTCTCTCCGACGGCAACTCCAACTAATTTACTCTCATGGGCCAAAAGACCAATCCCACCGGCTTCCGCCTCGCCGTCCGCCGCAACTGGCAATCCCGCTGGTACGCGACCAAGAAGGACTTCGCAAAACTCCTCCACGAAGATCAGATCATCCGTGAGAAACTCATGGAGAAGCTGAAGCAGGCTTCTGTGCCGCGCATCTTCATCGAGCGCGCCTCCAACCGCGTCCGCGTCAAGATTTATACCGCTCGTCCCGGCATCGTCATCGGTCGCAAGGGCCAGGAAATCGAGAAGATCAAAGAGGAACTCGCCAAACTCACCGGCAAGGAAATCCTCCTCGACATCCAGGAGGTTAAGAAGCCGGAAATCGAAGCCCAGCTCGTCGCCGAAAACGTCGCGCTTCAGCTCGAACGCCGCATCGCCTTCCGCCGCGCCATGAAGAAGGCCGTGGAAATCGCCATGACCCTCGGTGCCGAAGGCATCCGTATCCAGTGCTCCGGCCGCCTCGGTGGCGCCGACATCGCCCGCCGCGAGTGGCAGCGCAAGGGCCGCGTTCCCCTGCACACCCTGCGTGAGAACATCGACTACGGCTTCTTCGAAGCCCAGACCGTCTACGGCAAGATCGGCGTGAAATGCTGGATCTGCAAAAAGGACGCCGACAATAACGCCTGATCCACCGTCTGGATCTCTAAATAAGGAGAAAAACTCCCATGGCTCTCGCTCCCGCACGCACTAAATACCGCAAATCGCAAAAAGGATCCCGCGCCGGCAATGCCAAACGTGGCAACACGCTCGCATTCGGTGAATTCGGCCTGCAGTCGCTTACCCGCGGCCCCATGACCGGTCGCCAAATCGAAGCCGCCCGCGTCACCATTTCGCGCCACCTCAAGCGCAAAGGTAAACTCTGGATCCGCGTCTTCCCGCACAAGCCGATCACCAAGAAACCCGCCGAAGTCCGCATGGGCTCCGGTAAGGGTGGCGTCGAATACTACGTCGCCCAGATCAAGCCCGGTGCCGTTCTCTTCGAACTCTCCGGTGTTCCCGCCTCCATCGCCAAGGAAGCCTTCCGCTTGGCCGACGCCAAGCTGCCCTTCCATTGCCGCTTCATCGTGCGCGAAGGCGCTGTCAGCTAACCTCGCAACCGCCCAACGGCCGCACCCATGACTTCCAAAGAAATCCGCGAACTCGCGCCCGCCGAGATCAAATCCAAGCTCGCCGACATCCGTGCCGAGCTCCTTCAGCTTCGCCTGAAGAAAAACACCGGGCAGGTCGAAAAGACCCACACCCTCCGCGCCCTCCGCAAGGACATCGCGCGCCTCGAGACCATCCTTAAACAGAAATCCGCCCAGGCCGCCTGAGCGCGCCGCAGTCACCTACGATCATGTCATCTTCGACCCGCAACATACGCAAAGACCTCATCGGCTTCGTCACCAGTCGCTCGGGCGACAAGTCCATCAAGGTCACCGTCCCCTACAAGACGCCGCACCCGCTGTACCACAAGGTCGTCAATCGCAAGACCGTCGTCCACGTGCACGACGAGAAAAACGAGACCAAGATCGGCGACAAAGTCGAAATCATGGAGACCCGCCCGATCAGCCGCTTGAAGCGCTGGCGTGTGATCCGCGTTATCGAAGCCGCCGTCGTCGCCGGTGCAGCCGTCAGCGAAAACGATGTCGCTGAAAAGGTTCCCACCAAGACAACCGCGCCCAAGCAGGCCTGATCGACCACCCAACCCGCATAACCCAAGAGTCAAGCGACATGATCCAACTGCGCTCCATTCTCGAAGTGGCCGATAACACTGGCGCCCGCCGGGCCGCCATGATCAGCAAAAAAGGCCAGAACACCACCACCGCCGGCGTCGGCGATATCATCACCGTCCACATCAAGGACAGTGGCACCGATGCCAGCGTGAAAAAAGGCGAAGTGGTCAAGGCCGTCGTCGTCCGCACCAAGGCTCCCGTCCGCCGCGCGGATGGCAGCTACCTGCGCTTCGACAGCAACGCCATCGTCATCATCGATGCGACCAACAATCCCAAGGGCACCCGCATCTTCGGCCCTGTCGCCCGCGAACTGCGCGCGAAGAACTTCATGAAGATCATCTCCCTCGCTCCGGAGGTTCTCTAACATGGCTACCAAATTTCACGTCAAACGCGGCGACCAGGTGGTCGTCATCGCCGGTGCCCATAAGGGCAAAACCGGCAAGATTCTCGAAATCCGCGCCGCCAAAAACCGCGCGATTGTCGAGGGCGTCGGCCTCATCAAACGCCACCTGAAGAAGTCCGAACAGCACCCCAACGGTGCCATCGTCGAACGCGAAGGCTCGATCCACGTGTCGAACCTCATGCTCCAATCGACCTACGACTCCTCCAAGCGCGCGGCGAAGTCCGCCTAAAGTCGACGAGGGTCGGGGAGACGCATCGCATCAAGTACTAAAGGCAGACAGGGCAGAAGGCTTATCGCCGAATTGCTCACTTGTTACTTGATCCCGCGCGCATCTTCCGGCCTTCTTGCCCCTTTTCCTCTAAAAACACTCTCAAATGCCATCGGGTCGGAAATCCGATGGCCTCGCACCAATGAGCAGCACCTACACTCCCGTTCTTAAGAAGCTCTACAACGAGCACGTCGTCCCCGAGCTTGTGAAGAGCCGTGGCTATACGAATAAGCATCAGGTTCCGAAGATCGTTAAGATCGTCCTCAACACCGGCATCGATGCCGACGCGGACAAGAACCAGATCACCGACACAGCCCGCGACCTCGGTCTGATCGCCGGTCAAAAGCCCGTTCTCACCCGCGCCCGCAAGGCCATCTCGAACTTCAAACTCAAGCCCAACCAAGTCGTGGGCGCGTTCGTCACCCTCCGTGGCGATGCCATGTGGGAGTTCCTCTATCGCCTTCTCTCCGTCGCCCTCCCGACGATCCGCGACTTCCGCGGCGTCTCCCCGAAGCTCGATGGTCAGGGCAACTACAGCCTCGGCATCGCTGACTTCACCATCTTCCCGGAAATCACCGTGGAAAACGTGAAGAAGACCATGGGCCTCGACATCTCGATCGTCACGAACGCCTCCAACGACGAAGAGGGCCGCGAACTCCTCAAGCTCCTCGGCATGCCCTTCCGCCGCAGCGAAACCACCACGGCCAAGACCGCCGCCTAAATTTAACCGAATTTCGCCATGCCGAAAACGTCCGCCATCGAACGTAACAAAAAGCGCATCCAGCTCGTTGAAAAATACAGCGCCAAGCGCGCCGAGCTCAAAGCTATCCTCGCCAATCCCGAAACCTCCGACGAGGATTTCTACGCCGCCCAGAAGAAGCTCCAAAAGCTTCCCAAGAACTCCGCGGCCGAGCGCGTTCGCAACCGCTGCTCCCTGAGCGGCCGTCCGCGCGCCTTTATCGGCAAGTTCGGTGTATCCCGTATCCAGTTCCGCGAGCTCGCGCTCGCCGGCAAGATCCCTGGCGTCACCAAATCCTCCTGGTAAACTTTTTTGCCTGCGGGAGTCGGATATGACCCGCTGGCAGACTCATAACATCCACCCATGACTGATCCGATCAGCGATTTCCTGACCCGCCTCCGCAATGCGTCGAAGGCCGGTCTCGCCGAATGCGTCGCTCCGCATTCCAAACTCAAGGAGGCCATCGCCGGCATCCTTAAAGCCGAAGGTTACGTCTCTGACGTAGGCACCGGCACCGACGCTCAGGGCCACAAGACCCTCGTCGTGAAAATGAAGTACATCGACAGCGCGCCGGTACTCACGAATCTCTCGCGCGTTTCGACCCCGGGCCGCCGCCTTTATTACAGCTACTCCGAGATCCCGCGCGTTCTCAACGGCCTCGGCATCGGCATCCTCTCGACCTCCAAGGGCGTTCTCAAGGACGGCGACTGCCGCCGCGAGAAAGTCGGTGGCGAACTCATTTGCAACGTCTGGTAACACAGGAGCGCGCCCAACATGTCTCGTATCGGTAAAGTTCCCGTTTCCATCCCCGACAAGGTCAAGATTGCCATCAACGATGGCACTGTCCTCGTCGAAGGTCCCAAGGGTAAAGTTTCCAAGTCCTTCTCGGACGTCGTGAATATCACGGTCGCCGACAAGAAGCTCACCGTCTCCCCGGCCGAAGAAACCCGTTTCGCCCGCGCCATGTATGGCACGGCCCGCTCGGTCATCGCCGGCATGGTCAAAGGTGTGACCGAAGGTTTCGTCAAAGAGCTCGAAATCCAAGGCGTCGGTTTCAAAGCCAACCTCAAGGGCAAGCAGCTCGACCTCGCGCTCGGCTACTCGCACCCGATCCTCTTCGACATTCCGGAAGGCATCAAAATCACCGTCACGGATCAGACGAAGCTGAAGGTCGAAGGCTGCGACAAGCAGCTGGTCGGCGCCGTCACCGCCAACATCCGCGCCTACTATCCGCCGGAGCCGTACAAGGGTAAGGGCGTCCGCATCGTCGGCGAACGCGTCCGCCGCAAGGAAGGCAAGACCGTCGCTTAATAAAATTAAGAATGACGAATGGGGAGTTCAGAACCGCTGCCTAGCAGGCCTTTTCCTCTCCATTCTAAATTCTGAATTCTTAATTCTTACTTTAAATGAACACTATCCGCAAAGCCGACCTCCTCCAGAAACGCCGCTGGAGAATTCGCAAGAAGGTCAAAGGCACCGCCGAACGCCCCCGCCTCGCCGTGCGCTTCACGGGCAAGCATGTTTACGCCCAGGCCATCAACGACGACACCGCCACCACCTTGGTGTTTCTCTCCAGCCTCGATGCCGAGCTCCGCAAAAAGAAGCTCGCCGCCAACGTCGCCGGTGCGAAAGCCCTCGGTGAAGCGTTTGCCGCCAAGGCCAAGGCCGCTGGTCTGAGCTCCGTCGTTTTCGACCGCTCCGGTGCGCCCTATCACGGTAAAGTCAAAGTCTTCGCCGAAGCCGCCCGCGAAGGTGGTCTCGCATTCTAATCATGAGCACCGAACCCACTTCCACGACCCCCGCCCCCACCCAGAATCAACCTCGCGAGGGTCACAACCGCGATCACCGTGGTCCCCGCCGTGATGGCCACCGCGGCCCCCGTCGCGATCGTCAGCAGGAAGCCGCTCCTACGGATGGCCCGCAGATGGTCGAAAAGGTCGTCTTCATCAACCGTTGCGCCAAGGTCGTCAAAGGCGGCCGTCGCTTCAGCTTCGCAGCCCTCGCCGTCGTCGGCGACCAAAAGGGCGGCGTCGGCATCGGTTATGGCAAAGCCAACGAAGTTCCGGATGCCATCAAGAAAGGCACCGCCAACGCTCATAAACACATGGTCAAAGTGAAGCTCAAGGGCGACACGATCCCCCATGATGTGATCGGCGAATACGACGGCGGTCGCGTGCTCCTCCGTCCGGCCACCACTGGTACCGGCCTCATCGCCGGCGGCGGTGTCCGCGCGGTGCTCGAAGCCGCTGGCATCAAGAATGTCCTCACGAAGTCCATGGGCTCCAAAAACCACATCGCCGTGGTGCATGCGACGCTCGATGGCCTCCGTCAGCTCCGCCTCGCGGAAGACTTCAAGAAAACCCGCGCTGCTGTCTGAGCCGCTCCCGCACCTCCTTTTAACACTCGGGAATCGTTGATTCTCCGGGTGCAAAAGGGTGGGGCGGGGCTCTCCTTTTTCGCTTTTCAACCATCATCCGAGTCCCGCCTGAATCGTGCGGGGCGCCTTTAGGAACTCTATGAAACTCCACGAACTTAAGAACGTCCCCGGTGCCGTGCACCGCAAAAAGCGTGTTGGCTGCGGCGAAGGCGGCGGCCACGGCAAGACCTCCGGCCGCGGCGGCAAGGGTCAGACGGCCCGTTCCGGCGGCTCGATCCGTCCGGGCTTTGAAGGCGGCCAGATGCCCCTTTACCGCAAGCTCCCGCACCGCGGCTTCAACAACGCCAACTTCCGCACCACCTACGCGACGGTCAACCTCGGCGATCTCGCCAAGCTCGACGCTTCGATCACCGAAGTGACTTCCGAAGTGCTCGCCCAGAACGGCATCATCCGTGCCGATGGTCGCGCCCTCAAGGTGCTCGGCGACGGTGAAATCACCCGCGGCTTCAAGATCACCGCGGCGAAGTTCACCGAGTCGGCCAAAGCCAAGCTCGAAAAAGCCGGCGGCCAGGCAATCGTCGCCTGAGCCATTCCTTTCGCTTGTAGAAACCGGCCGGTGTCCGTCACAACGTACACCGGCCGGATTTTCATTCTCCGGGTCCCGCATCACTCTTTACCACCTCCCCACCAGTGCTCTCCGCATTCACGAACTCGCTGAAGATTCCCGAGCTTCGCTCCCGTATTTTCTATACGTTAGCCCTTTTGTTCGTCGCCCGCGTAGGCGCGCATATCCCGCTGCCTGGTCTGGATCCGAAGCCACTGCAGGACTTTTTTGCCGCCCAAACGGCCGCCGGTTCCGGCGCTCTCGTGGGACTTTATAACATGTTCACGGGCGGCGCGCTCGTGAAGGGTGCCGTCTGCGCTCTCGGCATCATGCCGTATATCAGCGCTTCGATTATTTTCCAGTTGATGACTGCGGTTGTTCCCGCGCTCAGCCGCCTCCAACAGGAAGGCGATGTCGGCCGTCAGAAGCTCACGCAGTACACCCGCTACGCGACCGTGATCATCTGTTTGATCCAAGGTACGCTGCTGATCCTGGCCCTCGAAAACCCTGCGCGACTGTTTAACGGCTACGATGTCGCCGAGTATGGCTCGATCGTCATCGCGCCAGAAACTTGGTTTTTGATCACGTCGGTCATCTTCATGACCGCCGGTACCATGATGCTCATGTGGCTCGGTGAGCAGATCACCCAGCGCGGCATCGGCAACGGTGTGTCGTTGCTCATCACCGTCGGTATCTTGGCCGACATCCCCGGTGCGGCTACCGCCACCTACCAGCTTTTCTTCGCACCCATCGGTGTCGCGAAACTCGGACCCTTGGAAGGTATCGTCATGGTTGGCATGTTCGTTCTCGTGACCATGGGCATCATCATGGTCGTACAAGGCCAGCGAAAGATCCCGGTCCAGTACGCCAAGCGTGTCGTGGGTAACAAGGTCATGGGCGGACAGAGCTCTTTCCTCCCGCTCAAGGTTAACTACTCGGGCGTCATGCCCGTCATCTTTGCCAGCGCCATTCTGCTCTTCCCTCAGCAGTTGTTCTCCTGGCTCGGTGCGACCATGAATTGGAAGTGGATGATCGAGGCCTCCAACAACCTTCTCCGCGGTCACTGGACGTACTACGCCATCATGGCGACGCTCATCCTTTTCTTCAGCTATTTCTGGGTCTCGGTCATGTTTAAGCCGATCCAGATTGCCGATGATCTGAAGAAGTATGGTGGCTACATCCCCGGCGTTCGCCCCGGCGAGCCGACCGCGCGATTCCTCGATTTCATCATGACCCGCATGACGCTCGCGGGCGCGATCTTCCTCACGATCATTGCCGTCATGCCCGACGTACTCCTCTTCGAGTTGGACGTGCCTCAGCGTATCGCGATCTTCTTCGGCGGCACCGGCATGCTGATCACGGTCGGCGTCATCCTCGACACGATGAAGCAGGTCGAAACCTTCCTCTTGCAGCGTCATTATGACGGCTTCTTGAAGAAGGGTCGCATCCGCGCTCGCAATCCTTCCGCGGCCAGCGCCATCGGCGAAGCGGCCGACATGAAGACCGTGGGCAAGCTCTGGCTCGCGCTCGGCACGATCTTCCTCGTCGGCATCATCGCTTGGGCGGCGAAGTTCCTCCAGAACTAAGAATTCGTTCTTTACTTCGGACGAAGTGGCTGCCATTTCCGACCTCTTTTCTTATTTCGGCGCTCCCGCCAAAATTAAGTTAGTCTCTGCTGGTTCACTCGATTCCTTCGCGGAAAACGTCATGAGCCAGCTCCGTTCTTTGAATATTGAGCACGTCTCTCCCGTCGGCCTACTGCGACTGGAGATTTCGCGCCGCACGCCACTGGGCCTCCAAGCCCAGCGACATGCTCGGCAGGGTTCGCCCCTCGCCGAAGACACCTGCCTCGCTCTCCTGCGGCGCTGGTTCTGGACGCGCAAACCTGATGCGGGTTTTCTCTTGGAAGGATTCCCGGCTACGTTGCTCCAAGCACAAGTATTCGACGAGTGGCTCGAGACCCGCGACGAACGCCTCCACGGCGTGATCGTCGGCGAGGACTCTCTCGACTCAGTCGTTGACCATTATCGCGCTCAGGGAATCGATATTTTCGATCCCCGCGCTTTGGCGGCCTGACCCATGATTCCCGTCAAGACCAAAGAGGGGATCGCGCGCATGCGTGAAGCCTGCGCCATCGCCGCCACCGTCCTGCAACGCCTCAAAGAGAGCGTTCAACCCGGGATCACTACTTACGACTTGGATCAGATTGCTCGAAAATACATCGAGCAAAGCGGAGCCCGGAGTGCCTGCCACGGCTATAAACTCGGTCCGCGTTATCCGGCGTTTCCCTCTTACACCTGTATTTCCGTCAACGAAGAAGTTGTTCACGGCATCGGCTCGCTCAAGCGAGTCCTGAAAGATGGCGATATCGTTTCCCTCGATGTTGTCGTCAGTTACAACGGCTATATCGGCGATAACGCCTACACCATGGCCGTCGGCCGCGTCGCCCCGCGTGTCGAAGAACTCCTTCACGTCTCCCGCGAAGCCCTCACGCTTGGCATCAAGCAAGCGGTGGTGGGCAACCGGATCGGCGACATTTCGCATGCGGTTCAAAAGCACGTCGAAGCCCACGGCTTCAGCGTCGTGCGCGATATGGTTGGCCACGGGGTCGGCCGCTCGATGCACGAAGAGCCGCAAATCCCCAACTTCGGACGGCGAAATTCAGGCGATAAGATCAAGCCCGGCATGACCCTCGCCATCGAGCCCATGGTCAACCTCGGCGGCTACAAGGTGAAAACACTCGACGACGGCTGGACGGTCGTCACCGCGGATGGATCGCCCTCCGCGCACTTCGAACACACCGTGCTCACGACTGAAAATGGCCCCGAGATCCTCACGATCCCGGCTAGCCTCACCTCCGCCTCCGCGCCCACCGGCGCCACAGGCTGATTCTCCCTTTTCCTCCCTCTCGATAATCAGAATTCATAACTAGAAACTAATATGCCACGTCTCCTCGGTGTAGAAATTCCCGCGAAGAAGAAAGTCGCGATCTCCCTCCGTTACATCTACGGTATCGGCCCGCAACGCGCGGACCAAGTCGTCCAAGAAGCCGGTATCGACCCGACTCAGCGCGCTGACTCCCTCACGGAAGAACAGCTCAACAAAATCCTCCACATCATCACCGAGCACAAGTGGGTCGTGGAAGGTGACCTCCGTCGTGAGATCACTGGCAACTTGAAGCGCCTCCAAGCTATCAGTTGCTACCGTGGTGTCCGCCACCGTCGCAGCCTCCCGGTTCGCGGCCAGCGCACCAGCACCAATGCCCGCACCCGCAAAGGACCGCGCCGCACCGTCGGCGTCTCCAAGCCCGCCGCCAAGTAATTCCTTATCGCCATGGCCGAAGAAAAATCCGCTCCCAAGAAGGCTCCCAAGAAGGAAGCCGTCCCCGCCGCCGCTGGCGCCGAAACTCCTGCTGCGTCCGCTGAAAAGCCGGCTCGCGCTCCCAAGGCGAAGAAGGAAGGCGCTGAAAACGCTGCTCCCGCTCCCGCCGAGAAACCCGTCGAACTCGTTGGCGGCGTCGCCAAGCAGCCGACCGCCGAAGATCTCCTCAAAGAAGAGATCGGCGCCATCAAGGTTCGCAAGGCCAAGGGCTCCAAGAACGTCACCTCTGGCGTCGTCAACGTCCTCGCCTCGTTCAACAACACGATCGTCTCGATCACCGACGCCCGCGGTCAGGTCATCTCCTGGTCCAGCGCAGGCAAGTGCAACTTCCGCGGCTCCCGCAAGTCCACCGCCTACGCCGCGCAGGTCGTCGCTCAAGACGCCGCCCGCAACGCCATGGCTCACGGCCTTAAGGATGTTGTGATCAAGCTCAGCGGTCCCGGCCTCGGCCGCGACTCCGCCGTCCGCGCGATCCAGGCCATCGGCCTCGAAATCACCTCGATCATCGATGTGACTCCGATCCCGCACAACGGTTGCCGTCCCCGCAAGCGCCGCCGCGTCTAATACGGACCACCGTCCCATCCAAATTCCCTACTCAAACTTTTAAAGACCATGGCTCGTTATACCGGTCCAACCACCCGCATCAGCCGTCGCTTCGCCACACCGATCTTCGGCGCGACGAAAGCCTTCGAGAAACGCAATTTCCCTCCGGGCCAGCACGGCCCGAAACTCCGCCGCAAGCTCTCCGAGTACGCGGTCGGCCTGAACGAAAAGCAGAAGCTCCGCTACACTTACGGTCTGCTCGAGCGCCAGTTCCGCCGCACCTTTGAAAAGGCCAAGCGCGAGCGCGGCGTCACCGGCGAGCGCTTCTTGCAGCTCCTCGAAACCCGTCTCGACAGCGTCGTGTATCTCCTTGGCTTCGCCAAGAGCCGTGCCGCCGCCCGTCAGTTCGTCAACCACGGTCACATCCGCGTGAACGGCCACAAGGTCGACATCGCCAGCTACACCGTGAAGGCCGGCGACGAGATCGAAGTGAAGAACGCTCCCGGCTCCCGCCAGGTAGCCACGCGCTTCCTCGAGGAAACCCGCGCCCGCAACGTCCCGGGCTGGCTCACGCTCAATGCCGAGGCCTTCAAGGCCGTCGTCAACCGTCTGCCCAACCGCGACGAGATTGAACCCGGCATCAACGAGCAGCTCATCGTCGAATTTTATTCGCGCTTCTGAGTATTTTGTCCGAGCAATCTTCCCTTAACGCCATTTCATATACGCCATGCCCAAACGCCTCGGAAAGTTCGAACTTCCCTCCAAGCTCACCAAGGTCGAAGAAGGCGCTACGCCTACTTACGGCAAGTTCATCGCCGAACCCTTCGAAGCGGGCTACGGCCACACCATCGGCAACTCGCTGCGCCGCGTCCTTCTGAGCTCCATCGAGGGATCCGCCATTTCCTCGATCAAGATCGAGGGCGTGAATCACGAGTTCCAAAGCATCGACGGCGTTGTCGAAGATGTCACCGACATCGTCCTCAACCTGAAGAAAGTCCTGATCGTCTCCGAGAAACGCGACGCGATCACGCTCTCGATCAAGGCCTCCCAGCCCGGCGTCGTCACCGCCGCCGATATCCAGGCCGACTCCAACATCAAGATCGTCAATCCCGACCAAGTCATCTGCACGCTCGATAAAGCCTCGTCCTTCGAGGCGGAGATCGAGATCAAGACCGGTCGCGGTTACTATCCTGGCGAGCAGAACAAAAAGGAAGATCAGGCGATCGGCGTCATCCCGATCGACTCGCTCTTCTCGCCGGTTCGCCTCGTGAAGTACTCGGTGGAAAACACCCGCGTCGGTCAGATCACCGACTACGACAAGCTCATCCTCGAGGTCTGGACCGATGGCCGCATCAATCCGGACGACGCGCTCAAACAGGCATCTTCGATCCTGGCTCACCACCTCGAGGTGTTCAACCGCGTCAGCAACGAAGAATATAATTTCGACACCCAGACCAGCGAGGTCAGCGAAGAGCAGAACAAGCTCCGCAAGCTCCTCAACATGTCGGTGAACGAAATCGAACTCTCCGTCCGCGCCGCGAATTGCTTGAACAACGCCAACATCACGACCGTTGGCGAACTTGCGATGAAGACCGAGCAGGAGATGCTCAAGTACCGCAACTTCGGCAAAAAGTCGCTAAACGAAATCAAGGAAAAGCTCGAAGCTCTCGGCCTCTCGCTGGGCATGAAGTTCGACGAGCGCCTCCTCGATTCGAAGAAGGACCTGTAAGGTCATTTTTGATTTTCGATTTCGGATTTTCGATTGGCGCGAGCCGTCGGAAATCCGAAGTCCAAATCGGAAATCGAGAATCTAAAATCGAAAATTCCCACTGCTCTCGCGCCGTCCGCTGCCGCCCCACGCTGCGACCGGATCGCCGATCGGGAGTCGTATCTAAAAAAACACTACAATGCGTCACAATAAACACCGCGCCTCCCTCGGCGTCACCCGCGAACATCGCGCCGCGATGCTCTCCAACATGGCCGCCTCTCTGATCACGCATGGTCGCATCAAGACCACGTTGACCAAGGCCAAGGCCCTCCGTCCCTTCATCGAGAAGGTCATCACCAAGGCCAAGAAAGCCTCGGCCAAGACCGAGAAGAAGGACGCCATCCACCTGCGTCGCCTCGCCCTCCGCGATGTCCGCGATGAAAACGCCATCACGCTTCTCTTTAACGAAAAGCACCAGGAGTTCGCCAATCGCAACGGCGGCTACACCCGCATCTACAAGCTCGGCGCCCGTCTGGGCGACGCCGCGGAAATGGCCCTCATCGAATTCGTGAAGGCCGACGATCCCGGCTACAAGAAGAGCCGCAAGAAGGGCGCCAAGAGCAAAGCCAAGAAGGCGGCTGCTCCCGCTCCGGAAGCTCCCGCCGCTGAAGCCGCTCCCGCGGCCGAAGGCGAAGCCAAGGCCTGAGCCTTTCGCCAATAGTTCCTTTCAAGCGCCGAAGTTTTTCTTCGGCGCTTTTTTATGCCCGCGCAGGATGCCGCCGCGCCGTTTGGATTTCCGTTCTGGCCAGCGCCTCATTTGTGCCGTTAACCCCTCCAACTTTATTGGCTCATGGATCTCGCTGTCGTCACTGTCATCTTCTGCCTTCTGGTCGCCGCGCTCTTCCTGACGCTGTGGATGTATTATGACCGGCGGGATCATGCGTTCTTCGAAAACGAGCGGCGCAAATCCACCTTTCTGTGCGCCCGCTGCAACGAGCTGTACGCCGCCGCCGGGCGTCCCGATTCCTGCGAATGCCCAAAATGCGGGCATGTGAACGGAAAACTCAGTTTCTAGTCGGCGCGATCGCATCGGCGTCACAGCGTTTCTCCATGCTTTCATCCGTCCTTCGTTTCTTTTGCGCGCTCACCGGTTTGTTTTCCGCGTCCGCCTTTCTTCAGGCCGAGACTTCCGCGGCCGACACCTGGAAACTCGATAGTTTGACGACGATCGCTGGCGCTCCGACGGAGCTTTGGGGCAACCCCGCGCTCACCGTTGATGGGGCGGGTGCGTCGATTCGTTTCAACGGAAAGTCCGACGGCCTCCTGGTGCCACTGGTGCCGGTCGCGAATTGGAAAAGCTTCACCATCGAGATCCTTTTTTCACCCGATGCCGATGGTGGCGCCGAACAACGTTTCCTGCACATCCAAGATGAACAGGGGCGTCGCATTCTCATCGAACTGCGCATGCTGCCCGATGCCCAATGGTGTCTGGATACGTTTTTGTATTCAGATTCTGGACACAGACTGGCATTGATGGATCGCGCCTTGGGGCATCCGGCGGGGCGCTGGTACTGGGCGGCGCTCACGTACGATGCCGGCCGCATGAGGCATTTTGTCGATGGCATTAAGGAGTGCGAAGGAGACATTCTTTTTGAGCCGATGGCGGAGTCTGGACGGACCTCGCTCGGAGTTCGTCAAAACAAGGTCTCGTGGTTCAAGGGATCTATCCGCGAAGTGCGTTTCACGCCCGCCGCGTTGCCCGCGGAAAAATTGCAGCGAGTGAGTCGCGACTGATCGAGGGGGCAGGGGACGTCCCGTTTTCAGCGCGTTTGAAACGCGCTGAGTTCTTAGCAAATCGCGAACGGACGGTTCGCGCAAATCTCCCTCGCCGTCGCTGAAGTAAGCGGCTCCTTAGCTGCGTCCCCGCTTAGTTTTCACCCCTTCATTCTCCCCTGATGATCCCTCTCGATTCCTCGCTCGGAAATGGCGAAGCCATGCCGCGCCGCACGTTTGTCAAAGGTGTTTCCGCAGTCGGCCTCGGGCTTGCGCTCGGTGTCGGCAACTTGATCGCCGTCACGGAAACCAAGCGCCGCCGCTACGCCATCGTCGGCGTCGGTTCGCGCAGCCGGATGTATCAGGAGGCGATCGAAACCACTTACGCCGCCCACGCGGAACTCGTCGCCATCTGCGATACCAATCGCGGCCGGCTCGACCTTTCCCGCGCACGCGCTCGCAACAACTCCGCCGCCGAGCCCAAGGCTTATCTCGCAGGCGATTTCGACCGTATGATCGCGGAGACGCGGCCCGACATCGTCATCGTCACCACGACCGACGGCTCGCATCACGATTATCTCGTGCGAGCCATGGACGCCGGCTGCGATGTCGTGACCGAGAAGCCGATGACCACCAACGCCGCGAAGTGTCAGGCGATCATCGATGCCCGTCGGCGCACGGGGAAAAACTGTCGCGTGCTTTTCAATTACCGCTACTCGCCACCGCGTTCGCAGGTGAAGGACATTTTGATGAGTGGCGAAATCGGCGATGTTCTTTCGGTGGATTTCCAATGGCTGCTCAACACCCGCCACGGCGCCGACTATTTCCGCCGCTGGCACGCGCACAAAGAAAACTCCGGCGGGCTGATGATCCACAAAGCCACGCACCATTTCGACCTCGTCAACTGGTGGCTCGGGGCGATGCCCGAAACCGTCACCGCCATGGGCAAGCGCGAATTCTACACGCCCGCCATGGCGAAACGTTTCGGCCTGGCGAGTCATCACGAGCGCTGCCTCACCTGTCCCGAAAAGAAAAAATGCGGTTTCTACATGGACCTGGCCGGCACGCCCGCGCTCAAGGAGCTCTATCTCGATCAGGAAAAATACGACGGCTATTTTCGCGATCGCTGTGTGTTCCGTCCCGACATCGATATCGAGGATACCATGAACGTCGCCGTGCGTTACGATAACGGCGTCACCCTCGGTTACTCGCTCAACGCGTTCAACTCGTGGGAAGGTTACCAGATCGCCTTCAACGGAACCAAGGGACGCATCGAACATTCCATTGTGGAAAAAATCTACGTGAACGGCGTCGAAACCGTCCAGGGCGGCATCGCCGATGGTGGCGTCCGTACACGCGTGATTCCGCTTCGTTCCACAGCGCGCGATGTCGAGCCGTGGAGCGGCGTCGGCAGTCATGGCGGTGGCGACAAGATCATGCTCGACGATATGTTTCTGCCGGAGCCTCCCGCCGACCACTATCTCCGCGCGGCCGACGAACGCGCGGGTGCGGCGTCCGTCCTCATCGGCATCGCTGCAAATCGGTGCTTCGAGACTGGCGCACCGGTTTCCATCGCGGGCCTCGTGAAAAATCTCGAACGCCCCGACTACGCGCCGATGCCATCCCGCACCGGTCCCTTGCCGATGCCGGGAATGTGAGGTGCCTCGTCGCGACGTTGCCGGTGAAAGTTGTGCCGCCGGCGACGAGTCGCATTTTGCCTTTCACTCGTTGCGCGTTAGCCTCTGTGCCATGCGTATCGAACGTGATTCCATGGGCGAAATGCCCGTCCCTGAAAATGCGCTCTACGGCGCCTCGACTCAGCGCGCGGTCCTGAATTTTCCGATCAGCGGCCGGCAGATGCCACCGGCATTCATCCGTGGCCTCGCCCTCGTCAAGCAGGCGTGCGCGCGCGCCAACGAGGAGCTGGGCTTGCTGTCGCCGGAAAAAAGCGCGCTGATCCAGCGTGTATCCGAAGAATTGATACAGGGAGAGATGGCGGACCAGTTTCCCGTCGATGTGTTTCAAACCGGTTCGGGTACCTCGACCAACATGAATGCCAACGAGGTGATCGCGAATCGCGCGAGTCAGCTCGCCGGGCAACCGATCGGCTCCAGGAATCCGTTGCACCCGAACGACGACGTGAACCTCGGGCAGTCGTCCAACGACGTCATCCCGACGGCGCTGCACGTCTCCGTCGCGGTGGCGCTGCACGAACATCTGCGTCCCGCGCTCGAACACTTGCATCGCGAACTGGCGGACAAGGCGCGCGCCTTCGATGGCATCGTGAAGATCGGTCGCACGCATCTGATGGATGCGACGCCGCTCACGCTCGGGCAGGAGTTTTCAGGTTATGCAGCCCAGGTTGCCAAGGCGGTGGCGCGTGTGGACAAAGCCGTCGCAGCGCTCGCTGAGCTTGCGATTGGCGGCACCGCAGTCGGCACGGGGATTAATTGTCACCCGCAGTTCGCGGGGAAGGTGGCCCTCATCCTGAGCGAAAAAACGGGGCTCTCGTTTCGCGAAGCGGATAATCATTTCGAAGCGCAGGCTGCGCGCGATGATGCGGTGGAGGTCGCGGGACAACTTGCAGCCATCGCCGCTTCGCTCGCGAAGATCGCGAACGACATCCGCCTTCTCGGCTCAGGTCCGCGCAGCGGCTTGCAGGAGATCATCCTGCCGGCGACGCAACCCGGCAGCTCGATCATGCCGGGGAAAGTGAATCCCGTGATGAGCGAGATGCTCGTACAAGTTTCGCATTACGTGCACGGGCTCGTGCAAACGGTCATGGCCTGCGGACGCGACGGTCATTTTGAGCTCAATGTCACCATCCCGCTCATCGCGTATTCGCTGCACGAATCGATCCATTGCCTCGCGCAAGGCTCGCGCGTGTTTGCCGGGCGTTGCGTGCAGGGATTGAGCGCGGACGAGACGCGTTGCCGCGAACTCGTTGACCGTTCGCTGATGCTCGTGACTGCGCTCAATCCGCATATCGGCTACGACGCGGCGGCCGCGGTTGCCAAGGAAGCCTTTGCTCAAAACAAAACGCTGCGAGAGGTCGTACTGGAAAAAAAACTCATGGATGCCGCGACGTTGGATCGTGCGCTCGATCCACGGGCGATGACGCGGCCCGAGGCAAAGCCGCACGCCGACAGACCGCGCAAATGATCGCGCCCGGCGGACGGGGCGCGCGGGAGAAATCGCGTCGCGCCGTCCCGCTGTCTTGCTTCCGTGCGGGCGGCTGCGCATCGTCCGATTTCCATGTTCCCGATGAAAATCGCTGTGGTGAAACGCTGCTTCCTGCTGATCGCTCTGGCGCTGCCGGCACTTTGCGTTCGCGCACAACTCGAACCGCTTTCGCAGCCGGCCCCGTTTTTTTCCCGGACCACGTCCGCGCCCGGTCCGGGCATCTCGCGCGAACTCGACGCCAAACGCGCCTTGCAGCTGGGCCTGCCCACGATCGCGATCGCGCTTTATCGCCCGATCCTCGACGACCCCGACACGCCCACGGCTGTGCGCAATCGCGTCATCCTCGATCTCGCGAGCGCGTTGTTGGAAGAGGAGCGTTTTGCGGACGCTTCCGATGTTTTGGGGAAATTCACCGGACCGGCGGTGCCGGCGCTGCGCCTTCGCCAGGCGATGATCGCCGTGCGCGAGCGTCGCTTCGATGTTGCACGGATCGAACTCCAAGGAATCGATCCCGAGCAACTGGTCAGCGGCGAGCATCCCGGCGATCGCGGGTGGTATTTTTTCATCAAAGGTCAGCTCGCTGAGGAGGCCCGCGACTCGCAGGCCAATACCTTTTATCAGCAGGCGTATCAGGCGGCCAGCGCCGCCGGCCTCGAGGCACAGCGCGCGTGGTTTCTCCTCGCACGGCTGCGTTTGACGCTGGTCTCCGGCTCCGTCTCGGAGCGTGAGATCGCCTCGTGGCGCAAGATCGTGGGAGACGCGCCGGCGAGTGCCCAGGCGTACAGCGCGACCGGCCAGCTCGCCGTCGGACTTGCGAGTCTCGGACAGTCGGGGGAGGCGATCACCGTGCTCCGAAATGGCTTGGACAATCTGCCACGCCACGAGCGGAGCATTCACGACGAATGGCAGTTGCTGCTCGGTCTCATCGCCGGCCCGGAGGAAGGTGTGGGACGCACGGCGCTTAAAAACCTCCTGATACAATCCGCCGATCAGGATCGGCAACGTATCGCCCTGCGTTTGCTCGCGCGTGTCTCGACCGCAGGTGCGCGCCGCGACGATTTTCGCACTTTGCTCGACCAGTTGATCGGTGCTTCGAGTCCGCATTCAATTCTTGAATACCTGCTGCTGGTGCGTGCGCAGATCGCGTTGTCGGAAACCGCGCCGCGTTACGAGCAGGCGGAGACCGACGCGAAACGTCTGCTCGCGGAGTTTCCCAACTCGCCGCTCAAGGCGGTTGCGCATGGCGTGTTGATCGAGTCTGCGTGGGCGCAGGGTTATTATCGAACGGCCGCATCGGAAGCGATCAAGGCGCGTGCGGAGCTGCCCGCCGGGGAGACGCGTGCTCAACTCGGCGTGCTGGTGGCCGAGGCGCATTTTCGCGCGGCACAGATTGGACCGTCGCCGTTGGATTATCGCAACGCGGCCGATGCTTACGGCGCTGCGCTGGCGGAGGTTCCCGCGGGCACCGCGCCGGGCGATCTGATGTTTCAACGCGTGCTGGCATTGATCAATGCCGGTGAACTCGATGCTGCGGAGACGACGCTCGACGAACTCGCGCGCGATCCGCGTCTCGACCTGACGAATCGCTGGCAGGCCGAATGGAATCTTGCGCGCGCGCTGCAGGTGGCCGACGCAGCCCCGCGGGCCTACGCGCGTTTGAATTCCCTTCTGGGCAATGCACTCACCGCCGCCGGCCTGGCGCCCGATTTGCGCGCGAGCATGGCTTGGTTGCAGGCGCGACTGGCGCTGCAAAACGGGGATCAGGCGCGGACATTCGAACTCGCGGACGCGTTGTTGGCGTCGCTCGACAACGTCGCCCCGGCGCTGCGACGCGAGATCGCCAGCAACACCCTGCTGCTGCAGGCTCGTGCTGGCTTTGCGCTCAAGGGCGATGAGGCGCGCAACCGCGTGGCCGTTGAGCGCCTGCAAAAATTGCGCACCGATTATCCGGGCTCCGACGCCGCGGTTTTTTCCTACATCATCCAGGCCGATGCGGCCGAGGCGGATGGCAGGCTGGTCGATGCCCAACGGTTTGTTCGTAATCTCGCCGACGAGTTTCCCAAAAGCGTGCACGCGCCGTACGCCCTTTTCCAAGCTGCGCTTTATGCGGAACGTCGCGGACAGCAGTACAACAACGATGCTTACAAGGCGCTGGAAGAGTTGGTGACGAGTTACCCGGAGGACTCGCTCGTGTTTTATGCGCGTCTGAAACAGGGGAATTTGCTCCGTGCGATGAATGAATATGGCCGCGCGCTCAATCTCTATACCGACATGGTGAACCGCTTTAAATTTCCGCAGTTCGCCGATGCCCTTGCTGCCGACATCGCTCTGGCCGACACCGAAGCGGCGCTCGCCGCCACCGATCCGGCACGTGCGGGTAATGCCGCCGCGAGTTATGCACGTCTCTACGATTTGCAGAGTGCGCCCATCGATCTGCGCGCGGAAGCCGGCCATAAGCTCGGCCTTTATCGCGCCGAACGCGAAAATGCCACGCGCGCATACGCCGTGTGGTGGCCGTTGATCGATGCGTTTGTACGCGACGACGCGAACGCCGCCCGCTTGGGCTTCAAAGGCCGCTACTGGACTGCGCGCACGCTCCTGGAGCTCGGGTTGTTGCTGGAGCGCCAGGGCAAACCGCGCGAGGCGCGCGAGCTGTATGAATTGTTGCTCGAAAAAGGTCTGCCGGGCACCACGCAAGCACGCGAAGGCTTGTCGCGTACAGGCGGACTCCCGGCGACGTCTTGAAGCGGCTCGCTCCATTTTAGGCATTTACGCCCCGGTGTGAAAACTCTCTAACGAATCCCCATCCATGTCCGGTTTTGATTTCAGTTTATTCACCCAAGGCGGGCCGATGCTCATCGTGCTGGTGCTGATGGCTGCGGTGGTGATCGTGCTGTTTATCGAGCGCACCCTTTATCTGCATCGCGGGCAGATCCGGTCGAAACCGTTTCTGGACGGCATCAAAAACGCGCTTGAGCGGAGGCGTCTCGTCGAGGCGCTGACGTTGTGCGAAGAAGCGCCGGGCCCGGTCGCTGCTGTGGTGAAAGCGGCGTTGCTTCATTCGGAAAAAGACGCGGAGCAGATGCGCTTCGCGGTGCAGGAAGCCGCGGTGGTTGAAATTCCCGCGCTGGAGCGTCGTCTCGGCGCGATCGCCGCGGTCGCGCAGATCGCGCCACTCGTCGGGTTGCTGGCGACGTTGCTCGGCATGATCATGACCTTCCACGCGTTCATGCAGGGCGGACACTACGCGACCGCCAATGCGCTCGCCGACGGCATGTGGCAGGCGCTCATCGGCACCGCGGGGAGCTTGCTCGTCGCGATCCCTTCGCATCTCGCGTGGCATTTTTTGAGCGGACGCGTCCGCTCGCTGGTGCGTGACATCGAATGGGCGGGCAACGAGATCATGCAGTATTTGCTAACTGAATACAAAGCGGCGGACGATGGCGCCGCGCCGGCTCCACCGGCCACGCAACCCGCCGCCCGTGCCTCCTGAGCTGTCGCGATGATTACTCATCCGCTCGATCTCGCCTCCCACCTGCGCCGGCAGCCGCGCAGCTTCGACTGGGTGTTTTTCGTCAACCTCGGCTTGATCGCGTTGTTCTTCGTTTTCTTCGGATCGCGTTTTGTGCTCTCGCCGGCGCTGATGGTGGAGGGGGAACAGTTGAAGCTTCCCAAGATGCCCGCGGAAACGGTCGGTCTGGTGCCCGCCACGCTGGTGGTCAGCGTGAAGTCCAACGGCCAGATTTTTGTAACGCCCGATGGCCTGGTGACGGAGGAGCGGTTGAAAAGCTGGCTCGTCGAACGCGGTCTGCGCGCGCCCGGAGCGCAAGTGCTCATTCGCATGGATGAGGCGGTTCGCGCCGATCGGATTGCGACGATCAACGCCGCGGTGCTTGCGGCGGGCCTAAATTCCACGCTGGCGATGGAGCCGGTGAAGGACGGGGTGGGGCGGTGAGGAGTATGGCGATGCATCGTCACGTCACCGATGGGATGTATTCAGGAATCGAATACGCCCGGTGCCGGCGTGGCCTGGGCCGCGGAGGAAATCCATGAAGTCCCCTCTTGAGGGTCGCTGGCTCGCGTTGATCGCGGTGCTGGTGGCGGGCTTCCTCGGCATGCTCGTCGTGGGCGTGCGCTACGTGCGATTGCCCGAAGTGGCTCCGCCGGCTGCCCGGCCGGGGGCGAGTGTCGGCATCGTGCGTGTGGATCCTGCCGTGGGCGACGATTTCTTAAGCGATCAGTCGTTGCTGGATCTTGATCCATTGTTTTTGCCCACGCGTTACAATGCCAGTCAGCTCGATCTTCCTGATGTTTTGAGGCGCGAGCCGGGGGCCGCGTTTCAGGAAATCGGCGCAAAGCTTACTTATAGCAATGAGGGCACGCGGATCGCGTTTCCGGATGTGATCGCGCTACCGAAAAGTGCCGCAGAGGTTATTCGTTATGGCAGCGAGCAGGATGTCTTCGACGGGCTTGCCCGCTTCAACCGCCCGGAAGCGGCGCTGCCGCAACGGGTGGCCGTATTGGAAGTCGTGCAGACGAAAACCGGGCGGGTTGTTCTTAGCGCACCGCTGACGCCGGCTCAGACGCCTCGCGCGGTGGCCTCCGGAGATTGGGAGCCGCTGGAATTCATGGCGGCGGTGGATGTCACAGGCCTCGTGGGTGTGCCGAGGTTATGGAGCGGATCGGGAGTGGAAGCGGTGGATGTCTTTTTCCGGAATTACCTCGCCGGTCCCTTTCATTTGGGGGAACGTCTGCCCCCCGGTTTCTACACGCTTCGCGTCGGTCCTTAGGTTTTTGGAAAAAGAACGAATTTGCTGTTGACGGAGAAAAATCGGGTCCCCACGTTCTCCGCTCTTTTTCACGTTTTTTGACCCATTTCCTCGGTCTGCCCAGATAGCTCAGTTGGCAGAGCACGTCCTTGGTAAGGACGAGGTCGC
>CAZNJG010000021.1:0-69028 GCA_964573305.1 uncultured Opitutaceae bacterium | reverse complement strand
GGCGAACTGGATGTTGGAGCCGCCGGTCTCGACGCCGATCTCGCGGATGACGGCGAAGGAGGCGTCGCGCATGACCTGATATTCCTTATCGGTCAGCGTCATGGCGGGGGCGACGGTGATGGAGTCGCCGGTGTGCACGCCCATCGGGTCGAAGTTTTCGATCGAGCAGATGACCACACACTGGTCCTTACGGTCGCGCATGACCTCGATCTCGTATTCCTTCCAGCCGAGAAGACATTCTTCGACGAGGACTTCGTGGACGGGGGAAATGTCGATGCCGTTGGCGACGATGCGCTCGAATTCTTCCTTGTTGTAGGCGATGCCGCCGCCTTGTCCGCCGAGGGTGAAGGACGGGCGGATGATCAGGGGGAAGCTGGCAAGTTTTTCGGCGGCGGCGCGGGCTTCCTCCATCGATTTCACGGTGGCGGAGCGGGCGACATCGAGGCCGATCTTGACCATGGCCTGCTTGAACGTTTCGCGGTCCTCGCCTTTGTGAATGGCCTCCGGCTTGGCGCCGATCATCTCGACTCCGTGTTTCTGGAGGATGCCGGACTTATGGAGCTCCATCGAGAGATTGAGCGCAGTCTGGCCACCGAGGGTGGGGAGAAGGGCGGAGGGTTTTTCGGCCTCGATGATTTTCTCCAGCATCGGGACGGTGAGCGGCTCGATGTACGTCACATCGGCGAACTCCGGGTCCGTCATGATGGTGGCGGGGTTGGAGTTGACCAGGATTACGCGGTATCCCTCTTCCTTGAGCGCCTTGCAGGCTTGGGTGCCGGAATAATCGAATTCACAGGCCTGGCCGATGACGATGGGGCCGGCGCCGATGATGAGAATGGACTTAAGGTCGGTGCGTTTGGGCATGGACGTAGATTTTGGCGAGGGTTGCGAGCGCGTCCGGGCGGCGCAAGCGGGAAACTGGGCGAGCCCGGGCCAGCGAAGTTTTTTCTACCGTGCGCGCCCCGTATGAACGCAAGAACGCGTCGAAGTGCGCTCGCGCGTGTAATTTTGCGGACGCAGCGGAGAGTTACTTCAACTGCGCGGCGGGCACGCCGAGGACCTTGGCGGCTTTGGCGGCATCGCCGTTGCAGGCGCGCAGCACGAGATCGGTGTACTGCTTTTTCTGCCCGGCGAGATAGTCGTCGAGTTTCGGCCAGTCGCGCACCTCTTTGAGGCGCATGGGCAGTTCTTGCGAAGTGACCACGCGAGATTCGGCGGCGGAGGCGAGCTTGGAAACAACTTGGTTGAGCTCGGTGAGATTGCCCGGCCAGTGATACGCGCCGAGTACTTCGAGCGCATCGTCGGTGAACTCGATCTGACTCGCGTCGAAGTTGGGGTTGGCGGCCTTGCTGGCGAAATGTTTGACGAGTGACGGGATGTCGTCGGTGCGATCGCGCAGCGGCGGCAGGATGACAGGCAGCGACGCGACGCGGTAGAAAAGTTCGTCGTGGAACGTGCCTTCGTCGGTCAGCTTTTCGAGGTCTTCCGAGGTCGTGCAGATGAGGCGGAAACCGGCGGCGGCGGAGCGGAGGACGCTCACGAGCTCCTTCTGCATCGGAAGCGGCAGGCACTGGAGGTGATGCAGGAAAAGCGTGCCGCCCTGCGCCTGTTTCACCCATGTGCCGCCGGCGCCGCTCTGGCCGAGCAGACCTTCACGGAAACTTTCTTCGTCGCTGACGGCGCAATCGATGCGCACGAGCTGGCCATCCGCCGAGGGGTTGGCCGAGTGCAGGATCTCCGCGATCGTGCTTTTGCCGGCGCCGACTTCTCCCTGGAGCAGCACAGGCGTGCGGACAGTGGCGAGTTTTTTGACCTGCTGGACGAGTTTTTTGAACTTCGGGCTGCTGCCGATGAGCTGGCCTTCGATGTTGGCGTTTTTCGTCGTGGGAAAGGGCGCCGTGCTGTGGCCGCGGTCGGCTTGCTGGGAAAATTGTTTAAACTCCAGCCCGCGTTTGAGCGTGGTGATGAGCTCATCCACGCGGAAAGGTTTTTGCAGGTAGTCGAACGCGCCGTGCTTGAGCGCCTGGATCGCGCTCTCGGTGCTGGCGTAGGCCGTCATGATGACGACGACCGCGCTGGGATCGAACAACTTGATCTGTTTGAGCAGCGTGATCCCGTCCATCGGCTTCATGTCGATGTCGGCGAGGATGATGTCCTGCCGCTCGGCTTTGTAGCGGGCCAGCGCCTTTTCTCCATCGGTGGCAAATGCTGTGGAAAAACCGGTGGGTTGGATAACCGCATCCAGCATCTCATGAATGGAGAGCAGGTCGTCGACGATGAGAACGGAGGGCATGAGCAGAATTCGTGGCCAACTGAGTGGAAAAAGCCGGCCGGCGCGAGTCCTGTTTTACGATCGTTGGAGGGAGCTTAGATACCACCGGCGACACCCGCCAGGTTGAAGATCGGGAGGAACATCGCCATGACGATGCCGCCGACGACCACGCCGAGGAAAACGATGAGCAACGGCTCGATCAACGACGTGAGCGCAGCCGTGGTGGCATCGACCTCGGTGTCGTAGAAATCCGCGATCTTGCCCATCATGCCGTCCACGTTGCCGGTGGTTTCGCCGGCCTTGATCATGTGTTTCATCATCGGCGGAAAAAAGCTGTCGGCTGCTATGACCTCGGAGACTTGTCCGCCCTGGCTCACGTGCCGGGCGATGTCGGTGCAGGCTCCTTCGATCTGCACTTTGTCGCTCGCGGCGGAGACGATTTCGAGTGTGCGCAGGATCGGCACGCCGGAGCGGATCAGCGTCGCGTACGTGCGACAGAAACGGGAGAGCGCGATCTTGTGGATCAAGTTGCCGAAGATCGGGGCGCGGACGAGGAAGCGGTCCTTTTGCGCGCGGCCGGCGGGCGTGCTGATGTATTTTTTGAGGAGAAAAACGCCGGCGATGATGCCGATCAGCGTAAAGAGACCGCCCCAGCCGCGGAGGAAATTCGAGAAATCGATGAGCATCTGCGTCGGCGCGGGCAGCGCTTTGCCGAAGTCCGCAAACATCTTGGAGAAAACCGGAATGACGAAGATCAGCAGCACGGTCACCAGCACGACGGCCAGGCCGATGACGGCGATCGGGTAAGTCATCGCGGACTTCACCTTCTTGGCCAGTTTCACGCTCGCTTCGAAATAGGCGGCGACCTTGCCGAGGATCTCCGCAAGCGCACCGGAGGCTTCACCGGCCTCGACCATCGAGACGAACAGCGAGTTGAACGACCGCGGGAACTGCTTCACCGCGGATGAAAAAGAATTACCCGAGGAAATATCCTGACGGACGTCGCGGATGATGATGCGGAAAACCGGATCCTCGGTCTGCTCCTGAAGTGCCTCCAAACACTGCACGAGGGGCAGGCCGGCGGTGAGCAGCGACGCGAGTTGTTGCGTGAAGATCGCGAGCTCGCCGAGCGGCAGCTTGTAGTTGCGGGCTTTTTTCTCGAGCGCCTTCTGCTTGGCCAGATTTTGCGCGGTACGGATGTTGGGACGTTTCGACGTCCCACCGGTGCGGAGCGTATTTTTCGCAGCGGGAGCAGAGGAGATGAAAGCCATGATGTCGTGTAGGAAATGTCGGCACAAGGGTGCCGCAACTTGATTCACGGTCTTCGCTTGTTAAAAAATGCCTATTCTCGCTTTCCGGAGCACCTGTCGCGCAGTGATTTGCAAAAACATGTGAATGCCGGCGGGTTGAGGTGATGGATGCGCGGGCGCGTGAAGTCTTTCGCAGCGAAGGCTTGACCGGCGAGGGCTGCGGACGAAGCTCGCCGGTCGTCAGTTTTTTCGCGGCTGTAGTTTAGTGGTAAAACTCCTCTCTTCCAAAGAGGTATCGTCGGTTCGATTCCGTCCAGCCGCTCCAAAATAGCGAAGCAAGTCGGCCGCAGAGCTCGAACGATGACGCCTGCTTTGTAGTGATAAACTGAATACGCGGGATGTTTGTCGCGGCGTCGCGCGTTCTCCGCGAGGAACGGCTGGATTTTCCGGGAACCGGCGGCTCGTTTCTTGCCTCGTGTGCGGAATGTCGCGCTTAGTGGCGGCGGACTTGGGTCCGCTTCATGTCACGACTTCCGTTCACTCTTGAGAAAAAAGCTTCCGGCTCGAAGGCGCGTGCGACGCGTTTTCGCACGCTGCATGGCGAGGTGCGCACGCCGGTATTCATGCCCGTCGGGACTCAGGCCACGGTGAAGGGGCAGACGGTCGAGACGTTGAAGGAGACCGGCTCGAGCGTGCTGCTCGCCAACACGTATCACTTGTTGCTGAGGCCGGGCCCGGAGGTGTTCGAACGCTTTGGTGGCATTCACCGGTTCATGCGTTGGGACCGGCCGGTGCTGACCGACTCGGGCGGCTTTCAGATTTTTTCTCTGCCCGGCGCCCGGGTGATGAACGAGGACGGCGCGCGCTTCAAAAGCTATGTCGATGGTCGCGAGTATTTGTTGTCGCCCGAATCGAGCATCGCGATGCAGCGGTCGATCGGCAGCGACATCATGATGGTGCTCGACCAATGCATCCCTTCGACCGCGGGTTATGCGGAGGCGGAAACGGCGATGGCGCTCACGCACCGCTGGGCGCGACGATCGTTGGATGCGCGCGGCGATTCGCCGCAGGCGTTGTTCGGGATCGTGCAGGGGGCGTGTCATCCGGAGCTGCGCCGTCAGAGCGCGGCGTTTTTGCGGGAGCTGCCGTTTGATGGGCTTGCGATCGGCGGGCTCGCGGTCGGGGAAACGCACGAAGAACGTTATCGTTTCACCGGCCTGGTGACGGAGTGCCTCCCGGAGGATAAGCCGCGTTATCTGATGGGCGTGGGCACGCCGATCGACTTGCTCGAATCGGTGCATCGTGGCGTGGACATGTTCGATTGCATCATTCCCACGCAGGCCGCGCAGCGCGGCACGGTGTTCTCGCGCCGCGGAAAGTTGCAGTTGCGACGTTCCGTTTACCGTCTTTCGGATGAGCCGATCGAGCGAGGCTGCGACTGCCATTGCTGCCGACATTATACGCGTGGTTATCTGCACCATCTCGTGAAGACGGACGAGACGCTCGGCTGGCATCTGCTGGGCATCCACAATATCGCGTTTTACCACCGCCTCATGCGCGAGATGCGCGCGGCGATCGAGGGAGACACCTTTGTCGATTACTACGAACGCAGCCGGCATGAGCTGGTGTTGTCCGATGAAGATAATCCCAATCATCCGCCCAAGCCGGGCAAACGGGCGCGCTTGTATCAGCGCGGGGACTACGAGGTCGTCACTCACGAACGCGGCTTCTCGAGCATCCGCCAGATGAGCTCGGGTGAAACCATGCATTCGGTCAACGCGCCCGAGGACGAAGCGCGCGCCGTTTATGTGGAGCAATCCTGCCTCGCGGAGCGTTTGCGCGAAAAGAAAACGTCGGCGGCGGATTGGGTGATTTGGGATGTGGGCTTGGGCGCGGCGTCGAATGCGATGGCGGCGCTGCACTGTTTCGAGCGCGAGTGGGAATCTCCCGGCGCTGACGCGATCGGCGGGCTGCGGCTGGTGAGCTTCGAGCGCGACTTGGATCCGTTGCGACTCGCGGTGCGTCACGCGGGAAATTTCCCGCATCTGCGGCACGCCGCGCCGAAGACGTTGTTGGCGCAAGGCGGCTGGACGCATGCTTCGGGGCGCCTGTCGTGGACGTTGCTCGAGGGTGATTTTCTCGAATGCCTCGCGCGTGCGCCGCAGCCGGATGTGATTTTCTACGATCCGTTTTCGGCGAAGACGGATTCCGCATTGTGGACGACGGATATCTTTGCGCGCGTGCGTACGCATTGCGGAGAACGGCCGGCGGAGCTGTACACGTATTCGTGTGCGACGGCGGTGCGTGTGGCGTTGTTGAACGCAGGTTTTTTCGTCGCCGAAGGGGTGGGCTCAGGTCCCAAAGCGACGACCACCGTGGCCTTCACGCACGAAGGCGCGGCGCAGGCTCATCCGCGACGTCCGAATCTTTTGGGCGAAGAATGGCTTGGTCGCTGGCGACGCAGCGCGGCGCAGTTTCCGCCCGGTTTGTCTGCTGACGAGCAGGTTGCGATGGCGGCGAAGATCGAAGGCCATCCGCAGTTTTCGCGCGTGTGGGCGAAGTAGCGCTGACGCGCTCCGGCAGGTTGGCTCGGGATGTAGCCGGAGAACTTACACCGGAAAATACCTGACGGGAGGAATGGTGTATTCGCCGGATAAGATTTCGCTTAAGCGGAAAATCCCTGCCGCCTTCCTCCCGTCAGGGAGGCGGTTAGTAACCGCGTTGGCCGAAGGGGTTGTCAATCCCTGTTAATACCGGGTGCTTTGATTTTTTACCGCGCGTTTTCGCGATGACCCGCGCCCTCAAAAAGGGCGTTCCGCGCGCTGAAGAAATTGCGCTTACGGGATGCGAAGCTCCATGCCGACTTTGAGATCGGACTTGGAACTCATGCGGTCGCGGTTGGCGTTATAGATGGCTTCCACCTGCGCGTTGCTGGCGCTGCCGTAATATTGCCGGGCGATGGTCCACAGGCCTTCGCCTTGTTTCACGATGTGCCGGCGTCCGCTTGGAGCCGGCGGAGTGGGCGCGGTCTGTGTGGCGGGACGCGTGGGCGGGCTTTGTTGAACGGCAGCCGACGGTGGAAGCGCGGCGGGCTCATCGATGTACGGCTCGTCTGCGGCCCAGGAATCGTTGGCCGTGATCGGCGACACGGGGCTGATGGGCGAGGGCGTTTCGTTGGGGGCGAAGGCGGTGATGTTGCCTTGCAGATCGGTGGGCGCCTGGGCCGCGAGGCCGAGGGTGACGCGGAGGCGTGCGTTGGCGGCTTTGAGCTGCTCGTTCTCGCGCTGGAGGCGTTGGATGACTTCCGGGCTGTCGGCGAGCGTGAGTGGATTGTCGAGCGGTTTGCCGGGGAGCGTACTGGCGAATTCACGCATGGCGGCATCGATGCGGCCGCTCACGTATTTTGCCTGATCGGTGTTTGGTTTGAGGTCGCGATATTGCCGGTAGTGATAGATCGCCAGAATCGGATCGCGGATATGGTTTTGGTAAATCAGCCCGATTTCGAGATGGGCTTCGGGCGCGTTAAAAAGGCCGCGTTTGGCGACGACCTTGTGGAACTCGGCGAGTGCTTCTTGGTTGCGACCCTGGCGGAGGAGTTCTTTGCCGCGGCGGTAACCGGGTTCGTCCACCTCGACGGTAAACGCGAGGGAGTCGTTCCGATTGCAGCCGGCGATCAGCATGAGCGCGGAGAGCGCCAGGACACCGAAGGAAAGGAAACGGAACCTCATCGTGAGCGGAAAGGATTGAACGGAGAAAAGTGGTTCATAACTTCGGCAACCTCAATCCTGACTCAAACCCTAAATGGCTCTCGAAACTAAAACCGTGATCGCGCGCGCGAGAGCATGCATCCGCATCGAAATGGATGCGCTGGAAGCGACAGCCAAGCATCTCGGGGATGAGTTCGTGGCGTCGGCGCGCGAGATCGAGGCGATGCGAGGGCGCGGCGGGAAATTGATTTTTTCCGGGATCGGGAAATCGGCGCATATCGCGCAGAAGCTGACGGGCACGTTTAACAGCACCGGCGTGTCGTCGTGCTTTCTCGATGCGACGCAGGCGCTGCATGGCGATCTCGGGCTGTGTGCCGAGGGCGACGTCGCGATCCTGCTCAGCAACAGCGGCCAGTCCGAAGAGGTCGTGCGACTGGTGCCGGTGTTGAAACGTTTCGGCGTGCGCGTGATCGCGCTGACGGCGTTTGCGGATTCCGATCTGGGACGTCATGCGGATCACCGCCTAGTTTATCGTGTGCCGCGCGAGGCTTGTCCACTGAAGCTCGCACCGACGGCGAGCACGACGGCTGCGCTCGCGCTCGGCGATGCGCTCGCGATGGTGTTGCTCTCAAACAGCGGCATGACCCGCACGGAGTTTGCGCGTTATCACCCGGCGGGAAATCTTGGCCGCCTGCTTTTGTTGAAAGTAAAGGACATCATGCGCACCGGTGACCGCCTGCCCGTGATGGTGGAAACGCGCACGTTGCAGGAGGCGATCCTCGCGATGACCAAAGCCAAGTCGGGCAGCATCGCGCTGGTGCATCCGAAGACAAAAAAACTCGCGGGCATCCTCACCGACGGAGACTTCCGCCGCAGCGCGTTGACCGGCCCCGGATTTTTGGAGAAACCGGTCGGGGACTTCATGACACGTGCGCCCAAAGTCATCGCGGAGGACGCGCTCGGCGTGGAAGCGTTGCGGATGTTTGAGGAGTATAAAATCGACGACTTGATCGTGGTCGATCGGCGCGGTTGCCCGGTCGGATTGGTGGATGGTCAGGATCTGCCCAAGCTAAAGATGGTCTGATCCGGCGAACATCCGGAAAGGAGTGCGCCGCTCACTCCGCCGGCGCATGTGACGTTTCGGTTACGCGTCCGGAATTTCATGGTTTTCAAGTGGTAAAATCCTAACTTGCGCATCCCCTTTCCTCGCCATGGCCAAGCCCCGTTCCTCCTCCCGATCGACCCGCACGCGTGCAAAAAAAACGACGCGCGCGGTGGCACCGGAGGTCAGGGTGAAGCCCGTGGAAAAAAAGCGTCGCCCGAAAGCCGCGTACTTCAATCGCGAGCTGAGCTGGCTCGCGTTCAACCGTCGCGTTCTCGAGCAGGCGCAGGACGCGCGACTGCCGCTGCTCGAGCGCGTGAAGTTTCTCGCGATCGTGTGCTCGAATCTCGACGAATTTTTCGAGATCCGCGTGGCCGGCATCATTCAACAAGCGGAGTCGGGCGTGGCGGAAGCGAGTGTCGATGGACTGCCTCCGCGCGAGCAATTGCGGCGCATTCACTCCGTCGTGGCGTCGCAGGTGGAGGATCTTTATCGTTGCTGGCAGACGGAGCTGATCCCCGCGCTCGCGAAAGAGGATATCGTTTTCGAAACTGCGAAGGATCTCGACGACGCGGACATGGAGTGGATGAGGACCTATTTCCGCGAACAAATTTATCCGGTGCTCACACCGCTCGCGCTGGATCAATCGCATCCCTTTCCGCAGCTCGGCAACAAGACGCTCAATGTCGTCGTGGCACTCGATAATCCGGAGACCGCTCCGATCGAAAGGCTCGTGGCGATCCTGCCCGTGCCGCGCATCCTGCCGCGCTTGGTGGCACTCACCCCCGATGGCACGAAGCAGCGCTTCGTTTTCCTGAGCGAGATCATCAAGTTGTGCGCGGGGGAATTTTTCCCCGGCTACCGCGTGCTGCAGGCGCATGCGTTTCGCGTCACGCGCAACAGCGACCTCTACATCGATGAGGAAGAAGCGGAAAACCTGCTGAAAAAAATCGAGGAAGAGTTGCGCAACCGCCGTCGCGGCGCGGCCGTGCGACTGGAGATCGAGGAAGGCGTGGACCAGACGATCTTCACGACGCTTTGCGAGCATCTCGATCTGTCGCACGAGTATGTTTTTCGCCTCGGCGGCCCGCTCAATCTGCTGCGCCTGATGGCGCTCGCTGAGCTCGACCGGCCTGACCTGAAGTTTCCGCCTTTCAATCCGGTGACGTGTTCGCCGCTGCGCGCGCCGGAACAGATTTTCGAGACGCTGCGCGCGCAGGATGTGTTGCTGCATCATCCCTACGATGCGTTCACGCCCGTCGTGGATTTTGTGGAGCAGGCCGCGCAGGATCCGCAGGTGTTTGCGATCAAGCAAACGCTGTATCGCACGAGCGGCGATTCTCCGATCGTGCGCGCCTTGATCACAGCCTCGCGCAACGGCAAGCAAGTGACCGCGCTGGTGGAGCTGAAAGCGCGTTTCGACGAGGCGAATAACATCCAGTGGGCGCGCCAGCTCGAGGAAGCGGGCGTGCATGTGGTGTACGGACTCGTGGGACACAAGACGCACTGCAAATGCAGCCTCGTGGTGCGGCGTGAAGCCGACGGCATGCGACGCTACGCGCATCTCGGCACGGGTAATTACAACCCGCGCACGGCGAGGCTGTACACGGACCTGAGTTATTTCACGTCGCGGGAAGCGGTGACGGAGGACGTGGCCAATCTGTTTAACTCGCTGACGGGGTTCAGCCGCTCGCCGCAGTTTCAGCATCTGCTGGTTGCGCCGTTCACGCTGCACGGGCGTATCCAAGAACTCATTACAGCGGAAATCGGGAACGCCCGCGCGGGCCGGCCGGCGCGCATCATCGCGAAGATGAACTCGCTGGTGGACAAGGCGACGATCGACAAATTGTACGAAGCCTCGGCCGCCGGTGTGTCGATCAACTTGATTGTGCGGGGTGTCTGCTGCCTCGTGCCGGGCTTGAAAGGACTCAGTGAAAACATCCGCGTGCGCAGCATTGTCGGACGTTACCTCGAACACGCGCGTGCGTTTTATTTTGAGAATGCCGAAGCCGGGGAGCCGGTGGTGTTGCTGGGCAGCGCGGACTGGATGCCGCGGAATTTTTTCCGGCGCATCGAGGTGGTGTTCCCGGTTGAGGATCCGAAGCTGCGCGACTGGTTGGTGAACGAGTTTTTCCCGACCGAATTGCGCGACACTGCGAACGCGCGCGAGCTGTATGCGGACGGCAGCTACCGGCCGGTGAAACGGAAGCCGGGACAGGCCGTGTTTTCCGCGCAGGCGAGTTTCATGGCGTCGGCGATGGCACGCGCGCGCAACGGCGAGTAAGCAGTGTCGGCGTTGTCGGGTAAAATCGGGGTGCGGGCGACGGCCTTTACCAGATCCGCACGAAGCCGAAGATCACTGCCGCGAGAAGCAGGACCGCGAGGAGCCACCAATGGAGGGCGATGCCGTTCACGTGTCGTGGAGTGGATCCGGGGGGGCTGCCGACCGAATCGTTTTCGCCGAAAGCATGATCGGGCAGATCGAGTCCATCGTAGCGGGTGTCTTCTTCGTTCCATCCGGTGCGTTCGTCCGCGCCGCATTCGGGGCAAGCGTGTGCGTTGCGGGGGACCGCGGCTCCGCACACGGGGCATTCGGCGGGAGCGGCGCGGTGGGTTTTAGGAGCGAAAGCCATGCGTGGATTTTTCGCGGAGAATAAAAAAGGGCAACCCCCGTGGGTTGCCCTTGCGCATGAACTAACAGAACAAGTTTTCGCTTAGAACGAGTAACGTGCGCTGACTGAGAACGTACGACCTACGATCCAGTTGTTGCGGTTGAAGAGAACCTCGGCGTTCGGGCCGGTGCCGTAGTAGCTCTTCTGAATGTCGTCAGTGAGGTTGGTTGCTTCGACGTTGATCGTGAGCCCGTCGAAGAGACGGAATCCGAACTGGGCGTTCACGCTGCGTTCCGGGCGATTGTACACCAATCGCGGGTTGGCGGCCAAATCGAAGTTGCCGGCGAGGAAGTCCGAGCGCCAGGCGTAGGAAATACGGCCGCTGAAGCGGCTACGTTCATACGCAAGCGTGGTGCTGAAGGACTTATTGGAGACGTTGTAGAACTCCGAGCGATAGGAACCTATGATGGCACCGGAATCGCTGGTGATCGGAACGTCCTGTTCGGAGGACAGGTAGGTGAAGCTGCCCTCGACGCCGAAGCCCTGAAGGAATCCGGGGAGTTCTTTGGGGTAAAACTTTGCACCCGCTTCAAATCCTTCGAGAACGCCGTCCGAAGCATTGTCCGGTTGAGAGAGAATGAAGTCTGTCGTGGGGGAGCCTGTGACTGGCGGCGGGGTTACCGTGATACGTTTCCGGAAGGGCACGACCAAACCTTCGATATCGCGGCGGAAACCTGTCAGGTGGACCATGCTGCTTTCGTCGAAGTAGTATTCCAGCGAGATATCGATGTTCTTCGACTCGGTCGGCTTCAGGTTTGGGTTGCCGCTACTCGCGGTGCCGTACCCGATGTTGGAGAGGTCGCCGACATAGTTGATTGTCGGATTCAGATCGCCGAAACCGGGGCGGCGGAGGGTCTGTCCGTAGGCGGCGCGAGCGATGAAATCCTTGGTGATTTCAAAACTGAACGAGGCGCTGGGAAGGACCTTGGTGACGCTGGGGTTGGCGGTGTTACCGCCGAAGGCGATTTCGGTGCTGATGTCGACGAAACGGGCACCGAACTGGCCGCTCAGCTTGTGGCCGGCGAGGTCGACGCTGAACTGATCCGCCTGAAGATAGAAGGCGAGGGAGGTCTCTTCGACGTTCCACGTTTCCTGCATCTGCAGCTGACCGCTTGTGGGAAGTCCCCAGATGGTGCGGAATGTGTCGGGGCTGGAGCCGAGATAGTCGGTGTTAACTGCGAGCCATGATGTAGGAACGTCGGCGCGACCGTCGAAGAAACCAGTGATGCTACCGATGGCACCAGTCGGAAGCGTGTTCATGGACACCGGGTTCCAAGAGCCGAAGGCATCCTGCAGATTTTCCCGCGCTTGGCTGCGGTTGCGCGTGGAAGCCGTGCGGACGTCATAGTATCCGCCAAACTTCAGGCGTTTGATGCCGGCCCAATTGATGTTGAGAACACCTTCTTCTTTCAGCGTCCACGCGTCGCCTTCGTCGTGGTTGGCGTTGTCGTACAAGTTCCAGAGGTACCAGTTCGCGACGTTGTTGGTGTCCCAGCCATTGAAGCGAAGGGAGGGCACGCCGTCGTCTGCGTTGAAGTCCATGGTCATGGGGACCTGATCCCAGTAGCCGGATCGGGTGCGGACTGCGAGGAACGTACCGTCGAATTCACTTTGTTGATACACCGCTTCCGATTTCAGAGAGAAGTCGGGTGTGATCTGCCATTTGCCGGTCAACGCGTAGTTGAAGAGATCCGTCTGTCCGGTGGAGAGATCCGCACTGGTCCAAACGTTGCCGTTGGGGCTGGTGCGGGTTTTGATAAGATTCGTGCCGGGATAGAGGGTGAAGTCCGCGGGGTTTACATTGAACCACTCCCATGTCTGGGTGAACAGGAGGTTGGTGGTGTTTTCGTTGTCGTAGCGATTGTAGAACGCCTCGAAGGTGTATTCGGACGTGCTGTTTGGCGCGAACTGAAGGGCGAAGTTGACAGCAGGGCGCTTGGTCTGGCCCACACTGTCGTTTTGAATGATCGCGTCAGGAGCCAGAGTGTACTGGGAATCCAGCAATGCATCGGCAGCAGTACCGTCGTAGGTCGCAATTTGACGGAACGTAGATCCGGCCGCGTACGGAAGGCCGGCGTCGAGACCCGCGGTCCAGTAGGAAGAGATGCCCGGAGGATAAAAAGGCGTGGTCTGGAATCCCCACGGCGGGTTATTGACGCGTTCGTAAGGTGTGAAGACGGCACCACCCGCGTTGACACCGGAGGCAGAAGCAAAAACGAAACGCGCGCCGGTTTCGACGGATTGGTCGCGATAGCTGGTCGTTATGTGCGAGAAGTTGATCAAAGCGCCGATCTTGGCTCCAGAGTTTAGCGTCCAACGGTTGCTCAAAAGAATGCTGCCGTTGGGATCGGTTTCTTCGCCTTGTTCATGATAGGTGGCTTTAGCCGCGACACCGATCTTGCGACCTGAGAAGTCGAATGGTCGGAAGGTTTGAATATCGAGGATGCCGGCGAGACCGGATTCCAGATGAGACGCGGACCGCGTTTTCATGACGTCCACCTGCTTGAGCAGGCTGGCGGGCATGTCCTGCAGAGAAAAGGACTGGCCGGTAGTGGTGAAAATATTCCGGCCATTCAACGTGGTTGTGATGTCTGGCAGACCGCGAATATGAACTGTGGCGATTTGTCCGCGGCTGTAATTGGTTACCTGCACGCCGGGGAGGCGCTGGAGGGATTCAACGACGTTGTTGTCGGGAAATTTGCCGATATCTTCCGAGACGATGGAGTCGACCAGTTGAGCGTCGTGACGTTTTACTTCCATGGCCTTGATAGCGCTGCTGCGCTGGCCTCTGACTTCGAAGACTTCGAGCTGGACGGTCTCTTCCGTGGGCGGCGTCGCGTTGGATGGCAGCGGCGGTGTGGTTTCGGCCACTTGCGCGAAGACGGGCGCGGAGGCGGCCGTCAGCGCCAGCAGCAGGCTCGCGGACAAGCCGCGGACTTTTGGATTGGGCAGGGTTACGCCCGGCTTGGGGCGTTGCAGGGTGGGGGTCATAGCACAGGGTTGTTAGGGTAGGTGCCCTTCCCGTGGCGGCCGACGACGAAGCCGGCGACATGGGGAACGGGTGAATTGCTTCCGACTCCACATGCGCCAAAGGCTGGAAAAACCCGACACACGTTTTTTAAACGATGTTTACGGGGCTCATTTATGGGCCGGGCGTGTACGTCAGCAGAGGATGCCGGGGACCTCGGCTGCGGGGGGGAACGCGTCGCGCGTTTTTGATCGCGCGACGACGAGCGCGGCAGGCCTGCAGGAAATTGCAGCGGACGTGTCGGTTTCCTCGGACAAATGGCGCATGTGGTGAGGTGGCCGGACCGCCTCTGGCTTGCCTGGTTCGCCCATGTTTCACCCCCCCCCCATTTACCTCTCGTTTCATGAAGTGTCGTTTTCTCGGTCCGGCGTTCGCGCTGTTGCTCGCGTGTAGTGCCGGTATCCAACTTATGGCTACATCCGCGCCCGATTTTCCTAATCCGCTGATCACTCAACGAGCCGATCCGCACATCGTGCGGCATGCGGACGGCTGGTATTATTTCACGGCCACGGTGCCGGAATACGACCGCCTCGAATTGCGGCGCGCGCGCAGCATCCCGGAGCTCGCGACGGCCGAGCCGCGCACGATCTGGCGCAAGCATGCGACGGGGGCGATGGGCGCGCACATCTGGGCGCCGGAGCTGCATTTCATTGAGGGGAAATGGTACATCTATTTCGCCGCCGGCGAGGCGGAGAAAATCTGGGACATCCGCATCTATGTTTTGGAAAACGCATCCGCCAATCCGCTCGAGGGCGGGTGGATCGAGCGCGGCCAGCTCGACACCGGCTGGCAGTCGTTTGCGCTCGATGCCACGACCTTCGAGCATCGCGGCGTGCGTTACCTTTCCTGGGCGCAGCACGATCCCGCCATCGGCGGAAACACGAATCTCTACATCGCGAAGATGGCTGATCCCGTCACGCTCGCGGGCCCGGCGGTGATGCTCTCGAAGCCGGAGCTGCCGTGGGAAGTGGTGCGCTTTCGCGTAAACGAGGGCTCGGCCTTCATCACGCGTGGCGACCGTGTGTTTCTCACGTATTCGGCCAGTGGTACTGGCGCGGAATATTGCATGGGCCTGCTCACCGCCGCGGTGGATGCCGATCTGCTCGATCCGAAATCGTGGACGAAGGCGTCCGAGCCGGTCTTTCGTTCGAGCGACAAAAACGGCATCTACGGGCCGGGACATAATCAATTCGTGACGCTGCCCGACGGCACCGACCTGCTCGTGTATCACGCCCGCAACTACAAGGAGATCGCGGGCGATCCCTTGCACGATCCGAACCGGCATACCCGCGTGCAAGTGCTGCGCTGGAAGGAAGACGGCACGCCCGACTTCGGTGTGCCTGTGGCGGAGAATGCACCTGCGGCCCGCTGATCGGCCCCGATCGTTTTGCCCCAAATGAAAACTCAAAAACTTTCCGTACTCGAAAAAATCGGGTTCGGCGCCGGCGACGCCGCCGTGAACGTCGTCATCTCCACGATGATGCTGCTCATCGGTTATTTTTATACCGATATATTCGGCCTGAGACCGGCGGATTTGGTGGTGTTGTTTTTTGTCGTGCGCCTTGTCGATGGCCTCATCGATCCGGCGATTGGCTGGTTGAATGATCGCTACACGACGCGCTGGGGACGTTATCGTCCTTATTTTCTGTGGGTGTCGGTGCCGCTCGCGATCTCGACGGTGCTGATGTTCACCACGCCGGATCTCAGCTATCAGGGGAAACTCATCTGGGCGTATGTCACTTATCTGTTGAACACGGTTTTGTTCAGTCTGGTGACGGTCCCTTACATTTCGCTGATCGGAGTGCTGACGGATTCGACTGCCGACCGACTGTCGGCGAATGGCTACCGTTTGTTCTTTGCAAAGGTCGCGGGTTTTTGTGTGGCGATCGTGGTGCCACTGCTCGCGCTGAGATGGGGCGACGGAAATCTCGCGCGCGGCTATCAACTCGCGATGGCGGCGATGGCGGCGATCGGCGTGGTCATGTTTTGGTTCTGCTTTTTCACCACGACCGAGCGGGTCGCACATGAGCAGGAAAAGACCCCGGTTAAAGTGCAGGCGTCACATCTCGTGCGTAACGATCAGTGGTGGATTCTCTGCGCGGTTTGCATCACGGGCATGATCGGGTACGTGATCCGCGGAGGCACCGCGGCGTACTATGGGAAATATTATCTGGGTGGCGGGGACGAACTGATCCCTTGGTTCATGGGAACGGGCGTCGGCGCGGCGATCCTCGCGATGGTGGCCTCGACGTGGATCACGAAATGCCTCTGCAAAATTCAGCTCTTCCGCTGGACGCAAATCGCGGTGGGCGTGATCGCGGTGGCGATGTTTTTCTTCGTGAAGCCGGGCGATGTCTGGCCTGCGCTGGTTTTCTATTTTGTACTCTCGTTTGTTGTCGATCTGCACGCGCCGGTGTTCTGGTCGATCCTGCCGGAAGTGGTCGACTACGGCGCCCACAAAACCGGTTTGCGCGTGTCGGGACTCGCGATCGGTTTCATCGCGTTTTTCCAGAGCATGGGTCTGGCGATCGCAGGTTCCGGCACCAACAAACTGCTCGATCACTTCGGCTATGTCGCCAACCAGGATCAGACCGCGCTGGCGATGCAGGGGCTGGCGCTCATGCTCACGATCATCCCCGGTGTTTTCCATGTCGTGGTTGGTCTGCTCATGTGCCGCTATCGCGTCACCGATGCGTATTATCATCGCATGATGGCGCAGCCCATCGTCGCGCCCGCCGCTCCTGTGTCATGCAACCGTTGATTCTCCAGCGCGCCGACCCGTGCATCCGTCGCCACACGGATGGCTGGTATTATTTCACCGCGTCGGTGCCGGCGTACGATCGCATCGAATTGCGACGCGCCCGCACCATCGCCGAGCTTGCCACCGCGCAACCCCACGACGTGTGGCATAAACCCGCCAGCGGACCGCTGAGCGAGCTGATCTGGGCCCCGGAAATCCATTTCGTGGACGGAGCGTGGTACGTGTATTTCGCGGCCGCGCCCACTCGCGAAATCAAGGACGGCCTTTTTCAGCATCGCATGTACGCGATCACCACATCCGCCCTCGATCCGCTGGCGGGCCTTTGGTGGCTCGCGGGCCAGATTGAAACGGACTTCGACACCTTCTGTCTCGATGCGACGACCTTCTCGCATCGCGGCCGCACGTATTATGTGTGGGCGCAAAAGGAGCCGACGATTCCCGGCAACTCCAATCTCTACATCGCGGAGCTGGAAACGCCCACCCGTCTCGCGGCGAAACGCGTGCGCCTCTCGATCCCGGAATTTGCCTGGGAAACGCGCGGCTTCTCGGTCAACGAAGGTCCGTCGGTCCTCATCAAAAACGGCCGCGTCTTTCTGACCTATTCGGCCAGTGCGACTGACGAAAACTACTGCATGGGTCTGCTCCACGCCCCGGAGAACGCCGACCTGCTCGACCCCGCGTCCTGGACGAAGTCGCCCGAGCCGGTGTTCCGCAGCGATCCGGCGAACAAGATGTTTGGCCCTGGCCACAACAGTTTCACGATCGCGGAGGACGGGGTGACCGACCTGCTCGTGTATCACGCCCGCAACTACACGGAGATCGAAGGCGACCCGCTCTGGGACCCGAACCGACACACCTACGTGAAGGCCTTGAAATGGGGCGCCCAAGGCATGCCCGTCTTCGGCAAGCCCTCGGAAGCCTGAGGACAGTGCCGTCGTATGTCAGCAGAGCGATAAGCCCGCTGCCACCGGCGCGACCAATCGACGCCCCTGCCGCCGGTCACATCATGCGGCCAGTTGTCATCCATTAGATGACAACACTCCGGCTGCTTCGCCCGTGGAGAAGTGCACGGATGTCATCTATTAAATGACAAATCCGCCAGGAACTTCGAGGTGATCACCAACGGTTTTGTCATCTAATAGATGACAAACTGCTCAGGTACTCCCCTGGCGGTCGGAAAGGAGGATGTCATCTAATGGATGACAACGTGGTTCGCTCGTATTGATCCTACTCGCCTTCGTGTGGTGTGTTTACGCGACCACCTGCGGTTCGCGATGGGGATTGATCAGCGGGGAGGGGTGGAGATGCCGGTGTCATTGATCCGGCCTGCGCGTGTGGACGGTGCTGAGCAAACCGAACCCCACCGCTATCTTGCCACTGCGAGGCTCCTCAATCCGACAGCCCTTCGTTGAAGACTCGTGTGAACATAATTACCATCACGCCGACGCCGAGGAACTCGGGGACGATTCGCGTGAGGCCGGGCCCCGGACCGAGCAGCGTGATCTGTTGGATCAGTACCACAGCAGCGACGAACGCGAGACCCAGGATAAAAGCGCCCGTGAGGCTGAAGGTCATGCGGACATTTTCGCGCAGTTCATAAGCGCGGTTAAAGTATATCAGCGATGCGAGCACATACAGCGCGAGCGAGGCATAAGCACCCATTTCCGCGAGCTCGTCGACCCGGGGCAGGCCGTTATATAATCCATGCACCAATATGGTGAGGGGAAACACGGCGAGGAACTCGTTGATGTAGCGTCCGCCCGATGCGCATGCGCGAAAAAGGGAAAGCCCATTCAGCCCGGTCAGAACGATGTGCAGGAAGTTGGCGGTCAAAAAACGACCGGGGCCGTCGGTGCCTTGGGAAAGGGAAAAATATCCTCCGTTCTCTTCGATGGCGAAACCAAGCCCCACGAAACTCGCGACGAGCAATGCTTCACGCTCGTCGCCACGTTTAAGCAGGAAGGGAAGCAGCGGGAGGAAGAGCAGGAGTTTGCAGAGTTCTTCACGCAGCCCGACGCCGCCCACTTGAAAGATCACTTGCTGCCACGAGTTGGCAGCCGCCTCGAGCTGCAAAAAATGATCCTGCCAGATCGATGCATATAAAGTCGGGATGGTGCTGAGGGCTCCGAGAACGAATGCGCTGCCGCAGAACACCGTGGTCGCGGAGCGAAACTTTGTGTTCTCGCCGAGATGAATCAGGAAGAACGCCCAAGCCAGACCTGTCGCGAGTGTCAATGTGAGTGGGCCGCTTTGATGTCGGTGAAGCTGCATGCGCGGCACCTCCTTGAAGATGGCTGCCCATTCCTTTCGGGCGATGGCGACCCGCAGACGGTCGGGAGGCGTGGTCAAATCCTCGTAGCGATTATCGGCGCGGACCAGCGCATCGAGTCGGTCAAACTGCCGTGTTTGAATCAGTGTCTGGATGGCAGCGTCGCGCGAACTCCTCGCATCGTGATGCGCAGCCTCTGCCGTGAAGTGATCGACCGCCTGCATGCCGTCCCCGTGCTGCCGGGCGTATACCCCGAGCATGTGATGAACGAGTCGAGGCGGCACTGGCTCTTCGGCACGCGCACGCAGGTGCACTTTCGCCGGACCGGCCAGCGCAGGATCTGCGGAGAAGAGATCGAAGAAATCCGAGGCGAGGGCGGCTTCCGACGACGGAAGCTTCCGGGTGAAGAGCGCCTGGACGTGCTCGCGATGCGGCGCCAATACGGGTGCGAGCATCGGCAGCGTGGAGACGATATCTTCAAAGCCGGTCGCCGGATCGGAGACTTCGTCGACAAAACTGCGCAGGATGCGGCCGCGTAGGTCTGGCGAAAAATCGTGGGCCAGGTTTTGGTCGTCGCCGGTTCCCGCCGTGCGCAGGATGCGCTCCGTGAACGTTTCCGAGGGAAACGGCTGGTTGCGGTGGAGCGCAAATCCGACAAGCGCGCCGGCCAGGATAATCCCGGCGGCGAGTTTCCAGAGAAAACCACGGCTTCGAGAGGCGCGAGAAAGAGACTGTTTCCAGCGAGGGGTTGAAGGCATGGAGGGCGGCGGAAGCGGAAACGCCGGCCCGTCCGTATCCGTTTATTCGATACGGTAGGCGGCGACGGTGTTGGTGAAAAAGGTGGGGACGTAAATGATGCGCTTCACAGGATCGCCGGCGATGTCGGCCGTGTGCACGGCCGGGCGGCTGTCGAGCAGCGTGCGTTTGTCGCCATTGATGGCCACGTGGTAGATCACGCCTTCCCAGCCGGAGACGACAAAGCTGGCGTCGTCGAGACGCACCAGGCCGTCCACGCGACCTTCCATGCCATCGGCGATCTTGGAGAGACGACCGTCGCGCGAGCGTTCGAACAGGCTGCTGTCCGCGAGCACGTAGAGCGTGGTTTTGTAGGCGAGCAGACCGTTGAGATTTTTGAAGCCTTCGAGAAACACGGACGGTTTGCCGTTGGTGATCGCATGGACCTTGCCGGTTTCTGAATCGGAAACGTACACCACGCCGTCGTCGTCGATGGTGATGTCGTTGAGTCGCTTCGCGCCTTCCACGGCGATTTTTTCGATGATCGATTTTTTGGATACATCGATGACGACGACGTTGGTCATGTCGGCGACGTAGAGGCGGCCGCCGTGCAGGCCGAGGCCTTTGGGATTGTCGAGGCCGGTGACCCATTCGATCTCGAGAACTTTGCCATCGAGACTCAGCCGCGCGATCGAGCCCTGGTTGTCGGAAGTCCACGGGGCGCGTCCATCGATGTTGGACACAAAAAGCTGCTCGTTGGCGGAATCGATGAGGACGGATTCGGGCGTTTTGAGCACGGGATCCGTTTCCCAGATTTTCACGAAGTTGGACGCCTGGGCGGCAAGCGTGGTGGCGAGCGAAAGGGAGGCGAGGGCGATGGCGGGAAGTTTCATAAGCAACAACAGGGTGCGCAGCATGATCCCGGGGGAGGGCGGCGCAAGTGCGAGGGGCCGCGTCATGCGGAAATTGCCGGTGGGGCGATCCGAGGATTTTCTGAAAAAGCCGCGTACAGGGAACTCCCGGCATCGCCGCGCAACGAGAGGCGCATCATGCCACGCTGGGCCAGCATCGCGATTCGCGCCGGGAAAAATTGGAGCGAGGACAACGCCTTCAAGCACTCGGCGTCGGTGAGTTTTTATACCCTGTTTTCGCTCGCACCGATCACCTTGGTCGCGGTGTGGCTGGCGGGTGTGGTGTTTGGTCAGGAGGCGGCGGAAGGCCAGTTGTCGGAACAGATCGCGGGTCTCGTCGGGCAGGATGGCGCGAAGGTGATCCAGCAGGCCGTGGCGGCTGCGGAGCCGGATGCGCAAAGCAGCTGGTGGTCGATGATCGCCGGTGTGGGCGTGTTGTTGATCGGTGCGACGACGGTGTTCGGGCAGTTGCAGGAATCGCTCAACGAAATCTGGGGCGTGCAGGCGCGCCCCAGCCGCAACGGTCTGGTGGTGTTGCTCGCGCGCCGCCTCGTCTCGTTTGCGATGGTGATCACGGTGGGGTTTTTGCTCCTCGTGTCGCTCGTGCTGACGACGGCGATTTCCTCCTTCGTGAAACTCGCGGAAGGTTATTGGACGATCGCGCCGCAGGTGTTGAGCGCGCTGGACTTCGTGGTGGCGTTGGGTGTGGTGACGGTGCTCTTCGCGCTGATGTTCAAATTGCTGCCGGATGTGCAGCTGCGGTGGCGCGATGTCTGGAGTCCGGCGGCGATCACGGCGCTGCTCTTTGGCGTGGGGCGCATGGGCATCTCGTTTTATCTGGCGCATTCGTCGGTGGCTTCGACGTACGGCGCGGCGGGTTCGCTCGTGGCGCTGCTGATCTGGGTGTATTATTCGTGCGCGATTTTTTTCTTCGGTGCGGAGCTCACGCGCGCGATGCGCGAAGCGAGTGGAAATGAAATCAAACCCAAGCCTACCGCCGTACGCGTGCAGCGGCAGATCGTTGAAGAAGGCGAGAACAAGGGCCCGGTGACAGGCGGCGTCGCGAAAGTGAAGGCGGGCGGAGAGCGTGGCTGACGGCTTGGACTTATTAGGCGGCCGGTTCTTCGGTGGAAAGAAGGGTGCGTTGCTGCTCTTCGAGTTCGGCGATCTGAGGATCGATCTTGGTTTTGATGTGGGTGCGGTTTCCAAAGAAACCAGCAAGGCCGAGAAACAGAAAAACGGAGGCTTCTTGGAGTGAATGCATCGTTTGATCTGAGGAGGGATCGTGCATGTGGGCGTCAATCCCCGCGATTATCCGGGACACGCAGAGGAGCAGCCACCAAGCCCAGAAAAAATTGGGGAGGAAAAGACGGCGTCGCCGGAGGCTGGCGAGTGCGTGTGCGAGTGCGTCCTTTAGCGATGCGTCGGGCCCGACGGCAGGCAGGCGATTTTTTATTCGAAACAAGATCACGTACAGCGCGACCGGCAGAAGGAGCACGGCTGAAAGCGCGCGAACCGGCCTCCCATCCATGTATGCGATCCCGATATACGCGAGGCTGGCCAGCCCGTAGACAAAGATGATCATGAAGTCTGTGTGGCGACTCCTGTGCTCGAAACGCGCGGTGTCTTTGCAAATACGCACCAGCAGCGCGGCCTCTGCGGAAGGATCGCCCGGCGGGGGCACGGGCTGCTCGTTCCAAGTTTTTTGAATATCGTCAAAGTTCATGGCGGGCATCCTTCAGGAATTCGGTGAGTTTTTTGCGGACGCGGGTGAGGGCGACGCCGACGTGGTTTTCGGTGATGCCGGTGACCTCGCCGATGTCGCGATAGCTTAGGCCTTCGAGCAGCAGGAGCACGAGTGAACGCTCGGCGGCGGGCAGGCGGCGGATGGCGGCATAGAGCGTGTCGAGTTGCTCGGTGCGCTCGTGTTGTGCGGAGGGATTGAGCCGGACGCAGGGCGCGTGCGTCGATGCCGCTTCGTCGCGGATAAATCGTGTGAGCCGGCGTTTTTCGCCGCGCTTCCACGTGAGGGCGGTGTTGAGGCAGACGCGATAGATCCACGTGGAGGGCTGGCAGTGGGCGTTGAAGGCGGGCAGCGAGCGCCAGAGTTGCATGAGCATTTCCTGCACGAGGTCTTCCTCGTCGGCGGCGGAGGATGTGAATGAGCGGGCGATTTTGAAAAAGATGCTGCGATGCCCGTGCCACCAGGAGGTGAAGAGTGATTCGTGGTTGGGGGCGGGTTGCATCCGTTGCTCCCGTTAGTGGCGCGAGTGCGGAAAGCCTTACAAACAATCTTTATTACGAGGAGTCCGGTGCGGACAGGGCAGCGAAAGAATCTTTTGTTCGGTTTTGAAAGCGGTGGCTGCCATTGGTGAGAAACCACCATGCGCGATGATGCCGAACTGCTTCGTGAGTACGCCGAGAGCGGGACAGAGGAGGCTTTTGCCGAACTCGTGCGAAGGCATCTCGGGTTGGTTTATCAATCCGCGCTCAGACAGGTGGGAGGTGATGCACACCTCGCGCAGGATGTGGCGCAAAGTGTGTTCGCGGATCTGGCACGGAAGGCGGCGTCTCTCAGAGGACGGACGGTGCTTGCGGGATGGCTTTATACAAGTGCGCGCTATGCGGCGGTGCAGGTTGTGCGGAGCGAGCAGCGTCGGCGGAAGCGTGAGGACGTGGCTATGCGTTTAAGCGATCAGGCATCTGCGGATGGCGAAGCGACGGATTGGGAGCGGTTGCGGCCGGTGATCGACGATGCGTTGCATGGACTCGGCGAACGCGATCGCGAGGCAGTGTTGTTGAGGTTTTTCGAGGGCCGGGCGTTTGCCGAGATTGGGCGGAAGCTCGCGGTGAGCGAAGATGCCGCGCGGATGCGCGTGGAGCGAGCATTGGAAAAATTGCGCGGAGTGCTGGTGCGACGCGGAGTGATTTCGACCTCGGCTGCGCTGGCGATCGCGCTGACGAATCCGCCGCTGGTGGCGGTGCCCGCCGGGCTGGCCGTCAGCGTGACGGGAGGAGCACTCGCAGGCGGTGCGGCGGCGGCCGCGGGAACGTTTGGCTGGGTCACTTTTATGGGCATGACTAAATTGCAGGTCGGGGTCGCGGTTGCATTGTTGGCGGGCGGAGCGACGGGCTTTTGGTTTCAAAAGCAGGTTCGCGATGAGCTGCACGCGCTGCGGATACAGGTCGAATCGGATGCGGGGCGTGTCGATTCGCTGACGAAAGAAAATGACCAGCTCCGACGTGAGACCGAAGAGATGCGGGAGTTGAAAAAGGACGACGTGGAGTTGGCACGGCTCGAGCAGGAGACGGCAGTTCTCAAAGCAGAACTCGCCGCGAATGTAGCCGCGCGCGCACGCATGGCGGCCCCCATCGACATGGACAGGCGCGTCTTCAAGTTATCGGAGATCGATGTGATTCCGAAGATGAAGGAGCGTGGTGTCCCGCCCGTGTATCCGTCGGAAATGCGCAATGCGGGTGTCGAGGGCAGTGTGGTCTTACGATTCGTTGTCGATGCGGACGGGAAGGTGCAACGCGCGGAGGCGGTGAAAGCATCGCATGAAGCATTCGCGGAGGTTGCGCTGAAAGCCGTGGACAAATGGGCGTTTGAAGCGGGCCGAAAGGGCGACGTGCCGGTGAGCGTGCAGATGATGATGCCAATGATCTTTACGCTGCAAAAGGAGGACGGCCTTGAAAACAACTGGTTCTAGACGCGGAGGCGGGCGGGAAATCGTCGTGTGGGGAATTTTGTCCGCGTGCGCAGCGGCCTTGGGAATTGTGCTCACGGATATTCACCGCGAGTCGGCGCGGATGCGCGACTCATTCGAACGCAAACGTGCGGTTCACATGCAGCGCGCGGCCATGCTCTCCATGGAGAACTGGGAGGCGAAGGCCCGTGCGATCAGTCCCGAAGCGATCGCGCGTTTGCGGGAGGATCGCGGCGCGCTCGGGCGCTTGCGAAATGAGGTTGCCCAATTGCGCAGCGCAGTGGTCGCGACCAGTCTGGCGCCGGTCAGTAAGTCGTGGCCAGCGGAGGCGCCGCCGACGATCGAGGAGGCCATCGTGCCCGCAGACGTATGGAGAAATGCCGGATACACGACGCCCTCGGCAGCGGTTGAAACGGTATTGTGGGCTGCGGCGGGTGGAGACACTGATCTGCTCATGCGCAGTGTTTTGTTGGAGGACGATGCCCGGCGGCGGGCGGCGGAGATTTTCGCGGAGTTATCTTCTGATGTACGCCGACGTTTCACCGGTGCGGAAGAGTGGGTGGGCTTTATGACCGCAAAGGATGTTCCTCTCGACGGCGCGCGCATCATCTCGGCCCGTGGCAACGATATGGACAAGCAGACGGCAACTGTGATGTTGCGCGGCGCTTCGGGCGCGGTGCGGCAGGTGCACATCGGTTTGCGTCGAACACCCGACGGCTGGCGACTCGTGATGCCGGTATCGGCGGTGGAGCGATATGCGGCGGAGTTGAAAGACGGGCGTGAGTAGAGTGCGACGCCGAAAGGGCTAGCCGCTATCCGATTCCTGCGAACACGACTGGAGGGTGCGGCGAGGCGGGCTACTTCGAGCGGCCTTTGAAATCGGGGTGCAGCGCGGCGAAGGCGTCGGGGGTCGCGTCGAGCAGGCAGCAGAGGGTTGCGGGCAGCTCGCGTTGGATTTCCACGCCGTCGTGGAAAAGCATCACGGGTTCGAAGAGGCCATCGGGGCGCGCCTTCGTGGCGACTTGATCCGGCGTGATCGACGCGCGGCCGAGCACGCGGCTGGTTGGCCAGGGGTCGTGCGGGAAAACGATGAACGCGAGCTCCGAGCACACGATGCGGCGGTCGCTCTCGACGTCGAAATTGAAGTCATACGATTTGCCGATTTGCGCGAAGGCGAGCAGCAGCGACTCGCGGGTTTGTTCGGGCGTGAGTTCGCGTCGTCGCAGCACGAGCAGGTCGTCGATGTTGAGAAAGTTTTCCAAGGGATTGAGGCGCACGCCGGGGCGCAGGGCCTCGACGATGTGCGCGCCGTTGCGAATGCGTTCGTGATGCGGGCGCACGAGCGCGTGATCCCAGAGATCGAGCTCGCGCAATTCCTCTTCGGTGCCGGTCCAGATCGCGACATGACCGTAGTGACCGGGGATGGATTTGTCGGTGAGGCGGAACGGCGTTTTTTCGAGCAAGACATCGAGCGGGCGCAACCGGCTCGCGATCGCAGCGCGTTCGTCGGCGGGCAGTGACAGCAGATAACCTTTGCGCGTTTCCACGAGGCCGACGGTGTTGCCGACGACGAGGCTCGTGGTGTTGACGAGGCCGCGGCCGACCTGGTCGATCAAGTCGGTGACGAGGGTGACGGCGGCACGTGTGCCGGTGTGGGTGTTGATGAGTGCGCGTTCGGCGAGGCTGCGCGTGAAAAACGTGTAGCCGGCGCTCTGGGTAATGATCTCGTCGAGATAGATTTCTTCCTCGGAGCGATCGGTGACGGCGAGACCTTCGTTGCAATGCCACACGACGGCGCGCGCGAGTCGGGCGCGCGTCACGGGATTGAGGAAATGAAGCACGGCGGTGTGAACTTCACCTTCCACGGCGGGATGATCGGACTTCAGCAGGCGACGGATTTTGCGGCGTTGGAAAAAAGGGTCCACACCGAGGCGATAGTCGTCGTGCTGCATGAGCGCGGCGGCGAGCGCGAGTTTGGTTTGGAGACGCGCGAGTGCGTCCCAACGCAGCGTGTCGGCGGAGCGCGACCACGCTTCGGAACCCTGAAGATCGATGAGCGCCTGCCAGCGGCGGCGAAGCATCACGTATTCGCGGGCGCCGGCGTATAGACGCGACAGATCGGCGGCTGTGAGCACGTCGTTTTTCAGACGCGCATCGGTTTGCTCGATGAAGGCGGATGCTCGTGCGCGCCAGTCGAGCGAGCGCTCCATGAGCAACCGCAGTCCTGCGATGTCACCGGCGAGGATGTCGGCCTGCGGAGGCAAGTCGGCGGCGCGGACCGCTGGCGAAACAAAGCCGGTGAAAATAAGGCCGATCGCGAAGAGAGGCGCGAAGGCGGCGTGAAGAGGACGAAGGCGTTTCACGAAAAACAGGGGGATTGAAAGCGAGCGGGCGAGAGCATTCCGGATGGCGGAAGGCGCGCGCGCTGTCGCGAGAAATCGGCTCCCGTTCACTGTCATATCCGTGATGAGCGGGACTCAGGCCGCGTTGCGAAAAGTTATAAGGCATTCACGGAAAGTAATACCCGTCGCGGATGATCGAGTGGCGCTTGTCGAGTGGCGCGAGGCGCGCACGTTGAGCGACCATGGACGACTTACTCGCTGCGCGGGCCACGATGGGTTTCTCGCTCGGTTTCCACATCATCTTCGCGGCGATCGGCATGACCATGCCGTTCTTCATGTCGGCGGCGCATTACTTTTATCTGAAGCGTGGTGAGGAGGCTTATCTTGAACTGACGAAGTTGTGGATGAAAGGCGTGGCGATCCTCTTCGCGGTGGGCGCGGTGTCGGGCACGGTGTTGTCGTTTGAGCTCGGGTTGTTGTGGCCGGGGTTCATGCAGCACGCGGGGGCGATCATCGGCATGCCGTTTTCGTGGGAAGGCACGGCGTTCTTTCTCGAGGCGGTGGCGATCGGACTTTTTCTGTACGGCTGGAAACGCATGAACCGCTGGGTGCATTGGGCAACCGGGCTCATGGTCGGCGTCTCGGGGTTTGCGTCGGGCGTGTTTGTCGTCGCGGCGAATGGCTGGATGAACGCTCCGGCGGGTTTCGACTGGATCGATGGCGCGGCGCACAATGTCGATCCGGTGGCGGCGATGTTTAATCGCGCGTGGCTGCATCAAACGCTGCACATGCAGGTGGCCGCGTTGCAGGCGGTGGGTTTTGCGGTGGGCGGGATTCACGCGATTTTACTTCTGCGCGGAAAGGCGCGCGATCTGAACATGAAGGCGATGAAGATCGCGATGGTCTTTGGCGCGATGGCGTCGCTCGTGCAGCCGTTTGTCGGACACTTCGCGGGTCAGCGCGTGGCGGAGCTGCAACCGGCGAAACTCGCGGCGATGGAGGGACATTTTGAAACGGGTCCGCGCGCGCCGCTCTACATCGGTGGCATTCCGGATGTGGAGAATCGCACGATGAAGTGGGGCATTCCGCTGCCGGGATTGCTGAGCTTTGTGGCGCACGACGATTTCAACGCGGAGGTGATCGGGCTCGATCAGTTTCCGCGCGACGAATGGCCGCCGGTGGTCATCACACATATTGCGTTTCAAGTGATGGTGGGGATCGGCGTCGTCATGGCGCTGGCGGGCCTGCTGTTCTTTGTGTATTTGAAACGTGGATACTTTCCGCGCTGGTTCTTGTGGATGCTCGGCGGCTTCATTCCGCTGGGCATGATCGCGATCGAGGCGGGCTGGATCGTGACCGAAGTGGGACGTCAGCCATGGATCATTTACGGCATCATGCGCACGAAGGACGCGGTGACGCCGGTGCCCGGCATGGTGTATCATTTTTATCTCTTCCTCGTGCTGTATCTCTCGCTGGCGGCGACCACGGTGTGGTTGTTCAAGCGGCAGATCCAGGCGGCGCAGATCAAGTTCGCGGGAGGCGACCGGCGATGATCGACATCCTGGTGTTTTTTATCGGTGCGTCGCTGCTGCTCTATGTGTTGCTCGGCGGATCGGATTATGGCGCGGGGATCCTTGAACTGTTGCCCGGGCCGGCGTCGCTGCGCGAACGGCAAAAGCATGTGATCAACGATGCGATGGGGCCCGTTTGGGAGGCGAATCACATGTGGCTCATCCTGATCGTGGTGATTTTATTCATGGGGTTTCCGACGATTTTCACGACGCTGATGGTGGCGTTGCACCTCCCGATGCTCGCGCTGTTGCTGGGCATCGTGGTGCGCGGCGCGGCGTTTACGTTTCGTCACTACGATGCGATTCAGGATGAAAAATCGCAGCGGGTGTACACGTGGCTGTTTGGACTCTCGAGTTTGTGGACGGCGCTGTGGCTGGGCATCATCGGGGCGAGTTTGAATCGCGGCATCATCGACCCGCAGGCGACGTCGGTGTGGGCGGCTTACATGGCGCCGTGGTGGGGCTGGTATCCGCTGAGCGTGGGCGTGTTTGTCGCGTGCATCTTCGTTTTTCTCGCGAGCATTTATTTGATCTCGGAGACCACCGATCCGGTGTTGATGCGACGTTTCAAACGCATGGCGGCGGTGAGTAACTGCCTCGTGATCATCACGGGAGGCCTGGTGTTTTTCGCGTCGGTCGCAGAGCGTGAAAGTCTGTCGGCCGTGTTTTTCAGGCGACCTCTCACGGTGACCGTGATGATCGCGGCGACGGCGTTATTTGCGGCGCTCTGGTTTGCAGTGCGCGCGCGACGTGGATGGCTCACCCGAGTGATCGCGGGAGGGCAGGTGTCGCTGATCCTGATCGGCTGGCTGCTGCTGTACGCACCGGATGCGGTGACAACGGTGGCGGGACCGCTGAGTTTTTATGAACAAGCCGCGCCTGAAGCGACGCAGCGCCAACTCGTACTGGCGCTGCTGGTCGGCAGCGTGTTTATTTTTCCGAGTCTGTTTTTCCTCCTGCGCGTTTTTAAGACGAAGAAGGCGCAAGCGGACGGATAGATGCAGGCGTGCCGACGATGAGGCGCGGGGCTGTATTCATTTTACAACTACATAAGCATAAATGTCAGGGCCAGAATCATCGTCGGGATCAGTGCGCCAAGCAGCAATCCCAGCGGCCGGACGCCCCCGGGGAAGAAGCGCTGGAGGATGCTTTGACCGGCGGGATTCGGGGCGTTGGCGATCACGGTCAGGCCACCGCCGGTGACGGCGCCCGCGACAACCGCGTACTTCAGTTCGTCGGTGAAGCTGGGCACGAGTGTCGCGAGGTAGGTGATCGCGGCATTGTCGTTGATCGCGGTGAGCAAGGTGGCGCCGACAAAGAGCGGGATCTGGGTGAGGCTTCTCAAGACCGGTTCGATCCACCAGCCCTGCAGGCCGCCGTGCGTCACGAGGCCCGCGAGGAAAAAGCCGACCAGCAGCGGGGTTTTGAGCTCCAGTTTTCCCTGGTGGTGCGCGGTGGCTTGCGAGAACGCCAGGAAGAAAAGGAAGCCTCCGATGAAGAGCGGCGGGTAGTGCAGGGTCAGCACTGTGAACGCGAGAAACGCGAGATGGACGCCCGTGATCCACACAGGCACCGCGCTATCGCGCGCATCCATCGTGTCGCGTTGCGTGCTCGCGCGCGCGGCTTCCATGGCTGCGAGTTCGCGTCGAAACACGGCATAATAAACGCTCGTGGCGACGACGATTCCGATGACGGCTTTCCAGCCGAAATGAACAAGCATGAAACCGGTGTCCCAATTCCAGGGGGCGGCGACCATCAGGACCGGCGGCGCAGCGAAGTGGGTGAGGGTGCCGCCGACGGAGATGTTGACGAAAAGCAGTCCCAGCGTGCCGTACGCCAGCCGTGGCGATGGCTTCCAGGCGTAGAATTGCCGCGCGAGCAATAATGCCGCGATCGTCATCGCCGCGGGTTCGGTGATCAGTGAGCCCAGCAGCGGCGCGATGATCAGGATGGACAACCACCATGACGCCACGCTGCGTCGGCCGATCGAGGCGACCTTTCGCAGACTCGTTTCGGCGAAACGCAGCACCGGCCGCGTGCTGGCGATGGCCATGATCACCACCACAAACATGGGCTCGGTGAAATTGACGCGATGACCGATATAATCGGTCACTGCGCCCCATCCAAAAAAGTAGGCGATCGCGGCGGCGAGCACGAGCACCCAGATGCCAAACACCGCTTCAACCTCGCCGAGGAAGTGGAGAATCTGGCCTTTGAAACTGACCTCCTGTGGCTCGCCGTTTTCGCCCACGTGGTGTCGCGGGCGCTGGTTGAGCCGCGCGGCGTGCGACTCCTCCGCGAGGTGAGCCCAATGACGAAATTTTGCCGTCATGAATGTGTGGCAGATCGCCAGCAGGAAGATGACGAGGGCGACGCCGTTGAAGGGTTCCGCCTGAAGGCGATGTTGCAGGATATCCAGCAGACCTGCTTGCGGGTCGGCGTAGCTCTCGAGTGAACGGGGAAGCGGCGCGTCGGTCTGTGGCGCCGCGCTGTAACCAGCCACAGCAGTCAGGCTGGAACCGGCGCAGGTGCGCAGGAATAAATTTTTCACAGGCGATAGGATCGAGGCGGAGCTCAGGCGCCGGGGTAACCGAGTGAGTGGAGGGCCTGCCGCACCTGGCGCCAGTTTCCGGTCAGCGGTTTGAACTGAAGGTCGCGCGGGAAATTTCCGACCGAATGGTGGATGCGCACGGCTGCGAAAAACCAGGGATACAGTTTGCCGCGGCCGATCCGTGTGATGCTTGTCCGGGGCAGGCGATAGTTTCCCCGCGATCCCGACAGGATGAGTTCGTCGGCGGTGGCGCTCAGAAACGCCATCGGTTCGGTGCCGTAGGTGCCGGCGACATCGTCCGCCATATGGCCTTCCCAGCGGTGGATGCTTTGAGCGTGATTGTGGGCGGATTCGGTGGACGTCGCGGTCGTTTTTTCTTCGTGGGTCATGGGCTGTTTCGTTTTCACGAACGCGCACGCTCTGTCCGCGGGGAAGCGGTTGGAGGGCGGACGCGGCTCGCTGTTGGCGAAACAGCGGCCCGACTGTCTCAGTGACCTTCGAAGAATTCTTCGAACCCGCGATCAGCGTTCACGCTTCGGCACCGACCGCAAGGCGATCCATTCGTTTTTTTCGCGAGACCGGCGGGTGTATCGGCAACGCCGATACGCGCCCGGGGGCGTCCCGCGGATGCGAGGAGCGACCGGTCCGCGCTCAGGCGGACTCGAGGATCATGTTGGCGTATTGCACCGTGTCGCCGGTGCGGATGAGCCCGATCGCGTGAGGGACGCGTTTCTTAAAATCAACGTGCGGCTCGAACTCGCGGGGGATGCCGTGGAAGGCCGCCTCGAAGCGGGCGCGCGTGGAGTCATCGTTGCTGGCCAGAAACTCCTGCGCCATCCAGGCGCGGCCGACCACGAAGTTCGGACGCAACGCTTCGAGTACTTGCAGCACGGTGGGAACGCCGTCGATCAGGGACAGATCGACCGTCTCGATCTGCGGCCAGAACGGGAAACCGCGATCGGAGATGACAAGCGTATTGGTGTGGCGGATACGCGCGAGCAGGTGCAGCAGCGCGGGATTCAGAATGCCGGTTTTGAGCATGGAGAAAAAGGGTGGATGGGATCACTCATTCGAGGTGCGCAGCGTGGGGCCGTCCTGCCATGTGCCGGGGATCGTGGTGACGGATGGGTGCTCGGGCACACCGTATTCGTTGCGATAGAGCTGCGCGATGATGAGCTCGACGCCGCGCGCCCCGATGAGGCCGGCCTGCAGGTTCACACCGGCGCAAGGCAGGACGTTCATCAAGGTGTTGAGGCAGCAGAAACCATGAGTCTCCGGCACGGATGCGCCGGCGGCTTCCATCCAGGAGATCACTTCGGCGCGATGGCAGAGGACGACATCGGGCTTCGTGCGTTTGAACCACGGCGTGAAGGTTGACTCCGCGATTTCGCTGACGAGCAGTGGAGTGATTTTGGTGAGATCGCTGCCGTTGTAATCCTGGAAGGAGCGGAAGGCGGCTTCCCAGCGGTGCAGGAGGCGTTCGTCGTGATGTTTTTGGAGGACAAGCCCGGGCCGGCGGTAGCCGAGCGCTTGCAACCGCTGCATCGCGGTAAACATCGAGCGGAAGTGATCGGCGCAGACGGAGTGGAGGCCCGGCCGCTCGATGATATAGTCGGAATACACGCCGGCGTAGCGGGTCCAATCGAGCCGCGAGACGTCAGGGTTGTCGCTGACGGGCAACAGAAACACGCCGCGGATGCCGCGGGATTGCAGGATGTGGTCGAGGCGCGCGGCGGAGATGCCGGCTTTGCCGATGACAAATTGCTCGGCTTTGAAACCGAGTTCCGAGGCGCGCTCGCTGGCGCCACGCACCAGTTCCTGGTGGTAGCGCGACGCGTTGACGGGACGTTTGTCAGGGCCGTCCATATCCACCACGGCGATCACGCCGCGGAAAGTGCCGGTGCGCGAGCGGCGCATCTCGGACATGAGCGCGCCGGCGAGCGGGTTGTGGCGGTAACCGGCTTCGCGGGCGACCTGCTGAACGCGTTGGCGAGTCTCGCTTTTCACGCGGGGATTATCGCGCAACGCCTCGGAAACAGTGGTGTGGGAAAGCCCGAGCTGGCGGGCGAGATCGCGGAGGGAGGGGGCTGGGGTTGCCATTACGTTGCTGGATGACGAAGGAAGCGGGGAGCGGTGATAAGGAAAAGTCTCTTACTGTAAGAAGGTTTGCCGGTTCGCGGCTAGGCGCAAGCCTGTTTCAAGTCGTTTTGCCCTCATGCTTGTCGAGCATTGTCCGGCAAGTCAGACAGAGCTGGCGAACCCTTATCGGACGCCACTCTCCTCCAGCCTTCATTCGCAGCCCTACCCTTATTCCTATGACCGGTTTTCATATTCTGGATTTCATCGCGATCGTTCTTTATCTCGCGGTGGTTATATATCTTGGCAAAATCGGCTCCAAGGGGGCCAGCGGCGAAGAGGGCTATTTTCTGGCGGGGCGCAAGCTCGGGAAATTATATCAATTCTTCCTCAACTTCGGCAATGCCACCGACGCCAACGGTGCGGTGAGCACTTCGAGCATCGTGTATCGTCAGGGCGTGGCGGGGGTTTGGTATTCATTCCAGACGGTGTTCATGAATCCTTATTATTGGTTCATGAACATGTGGTTTCGCCGGGTGCGGCTCACGACCACGGCCGACCTTTTTGAAGACCGTCTCGGCAGCCGCAAGCTCGCGGGTTTTTATGGTGTTTTCCAAGTGATCGCCACGGTTATGCTGACGATCGGTTTCGGTAATCTCGTCGCCTATAAAATCTCCGCGTCGCTGCTCGTGAAACCTGAGTCGGCCTGGACAGTGCAGGAGCGCGCCTCGGTCGAGGGTTATCGCGAACTGAAGGGCTATGAAGTGCAGTTGCGTGAGGGCTCGTTTGCGGTGGAGCAGCAGGCCCGGCTGGAGATCCTGCGCGAACAGGAGAAGCGCAATGAATTGCGCAGTTATGTTTCGTATATCGATAGCGGTGTGAACAAGTGGGCATTCTATATTATTTATACGCTGATCATCGGTATCTATATTGTGATGGGGGGCCTGGCGGCGACGGCTTTGAATGAGGCTTTCCAAGGAGTGTTGATCGTCGTGTTTTCGATCATGCTGATACCCGCGGGGCTCGCTGCGATAGGCGGGTGGAGTGCGCTCGGTGAGCGCGTGGAGACGGCGAAGTTTCAATTATTGAGTGAGGGTGGGGCGGCTGACGTGACCATGTGGACGCTGATGGGCATCCTGTTGGTGAGTCTCATCCAGATCCACGGCATCATCGGCAACATGTCGGTGGCGGGTTCGGCAAAGAACGAGTTTTCCGCCCGCTTCGGGGCGGTGTCCGGCACCTACGCCAAACGCATCATGATCATCCTGTGGGCGTTTTGCGGACTCATCGGCATCGCTCTCTACAGTGGTGAGGGTGCCCTCGCCGATCCGGATGCGGTCTGGGGAATGATGTCACGGCAACTTCTCGGGCCCGGCCTCCTCGGGCTGATGCTGGCCGGTGTGCTCGCCGCCAACATGTCCACCGTGGCCGCGCAGGCGATGGCCGCGTCGGCACTGTGCGCGCGTAATGTGATCCCGCTTTTCCGCCGCGACGGCTCGGTGGGAGATAGCGTCAAGTCCGGCCGCTGGGCCATCGTCGCCATTCTCATCGTAGGCCTGATCGCCGCCGCGAATATGAACGACGTTTTCGCGGTGATTCAGGAATTGATCACCGTGAACGTGCCCTTCGGCGCCGCGGTGTTGTTGATTTTCTTCTGGCGCCGCCTCACCGCTCCGGCGGTTTGGACCGCGGTCGCCGTTTGCGCCGTGGTAACGATCGTGGGACCGCTTGTCGCGCAACACATCCCTGCGATCGCCCGCAGCGAAGTGCTGGTGAAGCAAGTCGAAGGGCCGAACGCCCGCATGGAAGCGGTTTATTTTGAATCCGTGATCCGCGAGCGCCCCGACGATCCTTCCAGCCCGCTGATCGGCAAAGGTCGTTTCGATAGTGAATTGTTCATCCTGAACGCCGTCGGCGTCGATGTCGCTTCGCTCTCTTCCGCCAACCGCAAGGCCGCGCGTTTCCTGTTCGATGCGTTCCTGCCCTTCGCGCTGTTGATCGGTGTGAGCTTGATCACGCGCGCGCCGGACAAACGCATCATCGATCAGTTCTACGGCAAGATGAAGACCCCGGTCGGCGCCACGCCGCTTCTCGAAGTGGAAGGCATGGAAGAAACGCGTCGCAACCCGGGTCGTTTCGATCACCTGAAACTCTTCCCCTCGTCGTCCTGGGAATTCACCAAGTGGGATAAAGTCGATACCATCGGATTCTTCGCCTGCTGCGCGGTGTCGGGAGGAATCATTGCATTGTTCTGGGGCCTGCTCCGCTTGGCATCGTCATGAGCGAATCTTCCGCACGACCACGCGTCGGCCTGATCGGAGTTTCCGGTTACGCCAAAATCTACCTGCAACTACTGCAGGAGAATCGCGACCGTCTCGATCTGACGGCGGCCGTGATCATCAACCCGGAAGAGGAGCACGAGGTACTCGCAGACTTCCTGCGTCATGGCGTGCGCATCTACGGCAGCTACGAGGAGATGCTGGCGCGTGAGGCCGGTCGTCTCGACTTGTGTCTGATCCCGACCGGCATCCCGTGGCATGCGCGCATGACGATCGCCGCGCTCGAAAGCGGGGCGAACGTGCTCGTGGAAAAACCGCTCGCGGGCTCCCTCGCCGATGTGGACGCGATTCGCGCGGCGAGCATTCGCACCGGTCGTTTTGTGGCGGTTGGTTTTCAGGATGTGTACGCGAGCGAGGTCGCCTGGTTAAAGAGCCGCATCCTCGATGGCGCGATCGGCCGCTTGGAATCGGTGCGTATGATCGGCCTCTGGCCGCGTCCGAATAATTATTTCACCCGCAACAACTGGGCCGGCCGTCTTCATGCCGATGGCGCGGCGGTGCTCGACTCGCCGCTCAATAACGCGTTCGCGCATTTCGTGAATCTGTCGTTATTTCTCAGTGGTCCCGCGCCGCTGGAAACTGCGGGCGTGACCATCGAGGCCGCCGATCTCTATCGCGCGCATGCCATCGAATCGTTCGACACCGGCGTGGTGATGGCGCGTTCGCACGAAGGTGTGGGTTATTGGTTTGGTGTGAGCCACAGCTGCCCGCGTGTCCGCGAGCCGGAACTTTATTTCGAAGGCAGTACGGGCCGCATCGAATGGTGGCACGAACAACGTTGCGTGATCACCTCGAACACCGGCGCGGCGGAGGCGCACACGCTGCCCGATACCACCGCGACGCGCCGCACGATGTTTGCGGCGGTGCTCGCGAAATTGCGCAATCCCTCCGCGTTCATTTTCGACGTCGATCTTTCCCGCGGACACACCGCGTTCATCGAGGCCGTGCACGCCGCGGCTCCGGTGCGTCCGGTGGCGGCCAGCCTGGTACGCTGGGAAGATCTCGAGTTTCCTCACTGGTCCGGCCGCATTCCCGTCATTCGCGGAATCGAAAACGCTTTCGAACGCGCGCTCGCCAATCGCACGACGCTGGCCGCCGCCGGTTTCGACTCCGACGCCTCCCTCGCATCATGATCCGCAAAGCTTTCATCATGTCCGTGAATCCCGGGCAGGCGGCCGAGTACGAACGCCGTCATCGCCCCATCTGGGATGAACTCGCCGCCGTCCTCAAGCAGCACGGCGCTCACAACTACTCGATCTTCCACGATCCCGCCACGAATCAACTTTTTGGATACGTCGAGATCGAGGATCAGGCCCGCTGGGATGCGGTTGCTCAAACCGAGGTCTGTCAGCGTTGGTGGAAATTTATGGGCGACGTCATGCCGTCCAACCCCGACAACAGTCCGGTCTCCCGTGAAATCCGCGAGGTTTTCCACCTGAGTTAAGCGGTCCCCGCGGCACGGCGAATCCCCGGAAAATTTTTCGGGCGAAGTTGTCTTTTAAGCGCATCGGACGGGAGGGGAAAACGTCTGGCACAGTACACTCTTCACCCCCCTGTTTTATGACTGCTTTTACCCGTCGTGATTTCGTGAAAAATGCGGCCATTGCGGCGGCCGCCACACAGCTGGTTTCTCATTTGCGCGCCTCCGCTCCGGCGGCGCCTTCCGCGCCGAGGATTGCCTCCGCTGCGCGCCCGTTGCCGGAAGGCCGTGTGGAACTGCACTGGCTCGAAGGTCGTCCCGCGGCGCTGCCAGGCACCACGTGGGGAGTGCCGTGGCCGCGTGGCCGTCACGCGAAAGGCGAGTCTTTCGCGCTGCGCTCCGAAAATGGCGAAGTGCCGGTGCAAACCTGGCCGCTCGCCTACTGGCCGGACGGATCCTTGAAATGGACCGCTCACGCGATCTCCGGCGATGCGCCGGTTTCCGACGAGTATTCGCTGTCCGTGGGAAAACCCGCCGCGCCGTCGAGTCCGCTGCGTGCGGTGGATGAGGGCGGTATCATCCGCGTGGATACAGGCGTCATTCAGGCGAATGTCGCGAAGAACGGCCGCGTGTTGATCCCGGTGATTACGCGCGGCGGAAAAGAAATTCTCCGCGAAGGACGGCTCGTCGTCCTCCGTCAGGACGTGGCTGAATCCGCGGCTACGCAGGAAGAGTTTGCCGGTGAGATCGATGCCGTCGTGCTCGAACAAAACGGGCCGGTGCGCGCCGTGGTGAAACTGACCGGGCGTCACACCAATGCGGCGGGCCGCGGTTGGCTGCCGTTTGTCGTGCGGCTGTATTTTCACGCCGGCTCCGATGCGGTGCGCGCCGTTCACACGATCATTTACGACGGCGATCAGAATAAGGATTTCATCCGCGGACTCGGCCTCAGTTTTCGCGTGCCGTTGCGCGGCGAGTTGCATGACCGCCATGTGCGTTTTGCCGGCGAAGAGCGCGGACTGTTTGGCGAAGCGGTGCGGGGTATCACCGGCCTGCGCCGCGATCCCGGCGAAAATATCCGGGCCGCGCAGATCGAGGGCCGCGCCACTCCGCCGCTCGCGCAGTGGAATCCGCAGGTGAGTGAACGGCTCCAGTACATCCCTGCGTATGATGACTGGACCTTGTCGCAGACGACGGCGGACGGTTTCCAGATCCGCAAACGTACGCGTGAAGGCTACACGTGGCTGACCGCGGCGCAGGGACAGCGTGCCGGAGGCTTTGGCTGGATCGGCACACCCGATGGTGGCGTGGCATTCGGGCTTCGTAATTTCTGGGAAAGTTTTCCCGCGCAGCTCGACATCCGCGGTGCGACGAAAGACATCGCCGACGTCACGATCTGGATGTGGGCGCCCGACGCCGCTCCGATGGACCTGCGTTCTTATCACGACGGACTCGGTCAGGACACTTACGAGAAACAACTCCGTGGCGGCCTCGAGATCACGTACGAAGACTGGGAGCCCGGCTTCGACACGCCGGAAGGTGTCGCGCGCACCAGTGAAGTGTTTTTGTGGATACAAGCAGCGACGCCGGCGCGCGAGCGACTCGCCGATTTCGCGCAAGCCGTGCGTCAGCCTCCGTTGCTGATGGCGCGTCCGGAGTACTTGCATCATTGCCAGGTGCTCGGTGGTGTCCTCTGGGCTCCGGTCGATGCGTCCACGCCGGCGAAGGCCGACCTCGAGCAGCAGCTCGACTGGCATTTCGACTATTACGTGAAGCAACGTGAGCAGCGCCGCTGGTATGGCTTCTGGAACTACGGCGACGTGATGCACTCGTACGATCTCGATCGCCACGAATGGAAATACGATGTTGGCGGTTTCGCGTGGGATAATTCAGAACTCTCCACCGACCTCTGGCTGTGGCTCTATTTTCTCCGCACGGGGCGCGCCGATGTCTTCCGTTTTGCGGAGGCGATGACGCGCCATACGGGCGAAGTGGATGTGCATCACATCGGCCGCTTCGCGCCGCTCGGCTCGCGTCACAACGTGCTTCACTGGGGTTGCAGCGCGAAACAGATGCGCATCAGCACCGCGGCGAACCGCCGTTATTATTATTATCTCACCGGCGACGAACGCGTGGGCGATCTCATGCGCGAACAAATCGAGGCCGCGCGTGCGCTCGTGAAAGTGCCTCCGACACGCAAGCTGCGCTCGACGCGCGAAAGCGCGGATCGCGCGAACGTGATCCCGACCGAAACGCATCTCGCGGGTCTGGGCTTCGGCACCGACTGGGGATCGATCGCATCGGCGTGGCTCACGGAGTGGGAACGCACGGGAGACAGGCGCAGCCATGACCGCCTGGTGGCGGGCATGACGACCATCGCCGCGCAGCCGCGTGGTTTTTTCACGGGCAGCAGCGCGATGAATCTGGAGACCGGCGCCTTCGAGATTTCGAAGAGCGACCGCGTGAGTCTTTCGCATCTCAGCGCGGTTTTCGGACTCGTCGAAGTGTGCGCGGAACTCGTGCAGCTCATCGATCACCCGGAGTTCACCCGCGCCTGGCTGGATTACTGCGAACTCTACAATGCGGGCCCCGAGGAGCAGAAGCGCCGTCTTGGCTCGGCCCCGCGCGGCGTGAGTTTGCAACAGGGGCATTCCCGCCTCACGGCCTACGCGGCGAAACTCAAAGGCGATAAAGTCCTCGCGCAACGTGCGTGGTCGGAATTCTTCGGTGGCGCCGGTGGTCACGACGAACGCGCGGCGCGTCTCAAGGCAAAGCGCATCGAAGGCCCGGCCGTGCTTAGGCCGGTGGATGAAGCCGTGGGTGTTTCGACCAACGGCACGGCGCAATGGGGCCTCGCGGCGATGCAGAATCTCGCGCTGGTTCCGAACGCGATTCCCGGCAAAAAAGCAGCTCGCTAACGCCGGCGCACGAGCGCTGGCTGTACCGTCAACTAGGACCTTCGTTGTCTACGGCGAAGGTCCGTTTTGTTTTCACGCATCCCCATGAAAATCCCCTACCGTTCGATTGCGTTGGCGTGTGGTCTGACCGCCTCGTTTTCCCTCGCAGCTGCGCAGACGCCGGCTGCTTCCGCCTCGCTCACGATCCGCGCCGACCAGCCCGGACCTGTGATCAATAAAAACATCTACGGACATTTCGCCGAGCACCTCGGGCGCTGTGTGTACGAAGGCATCTGGGTCGGCGAAGACTCATCGATCCCGAATACGCGCGGCATCCGCAACGATGTCGTGGCCGCGTTGAAGAATCTCAACATCCCCGTGCTGCGCTGGCCGGGCGGTTGCTTCGCCGATGAATATCATTGGAAGGATGGAATCGGTCCGCGCGAGAAACGCGCGAAAGTGTACAACAGCCATTGGGGTGGCGTGGTGGAGACGAACCACTTCGGCACGCACGAATTTCTCGATCTCTGCGAGCAGCTCGGCACCGAGCCGTACCTCGCGATCAATGTCGGCAGCGGCTCCGTTCAGGAGATGATGCAGTGGATCGAGTACGTGACGTCCGATGGTCCCACGCCGATGGCCGACCTGCGTCGTGCCCATGGCCGCGACAAACCGTGGAAGGTGAAATATCTCGGCATCGGCAACGAGAGCTGGGGTTGCGGCGGCAGCATGCGCGCCGAGTTCTACGCCGATCTCTACCGCCAGTATCAGGAGTTCGCCAAAAACTACGGCGACAACCGCGTCTTCAAAATCGCGGGCGGCGCCAATTCCGACGATTACCACTGGACCGAGACGCTCATGAAGTACGCGAAGGATCGCATGCACGGCCTCTCGCTTCACTACTACACGCTCCCCACGGGGAACTGGCGCGGCAGCAAGGGCAAGGCGACCGGCTTCGACGAAGCGCAGTGGATCACCACGCTCCGCCGTACTCTCCACATGGATACGCTCGTCACGAAGCACTCCGAGATCATGGACAAGTACGATCCCGAGAAAAAAGTCGGTCTCGTCGTGGACGAGTGGGGCACCTGGTACGATGTCGAGCCCGGCACCACGCCCGGTTTCCTCTATCAGCAAAACTCGCTGCGCGACGCGATCGTGGCCGCGCTCAACTTTAACATCTTCCACAATCACGCCGACCGCGTGTACATGGCGAACATCGCGCAGACCGTGAATGTGCTCCAGGCGATGATCCTCACCGACAAGGAAAAGATGATCCTCACGCCGACGTACCATGTCTTCGAGATGTATAAAGTGCATCAAGGCGGCACCTACCTGCCGCTCGATTTGAAGACGCCCGACTACGTGCTCGGCGAAGAAAAGATCCCCGCGGTGAGTGCCACCGCTTCGCGCGATTCCGCGGGTCGCATTCATCTCTCGCTCGCGAACACCAACCCACGCGAGGCGATCTCAGTGTCCACGAGCCTCTCGGGTGTTTCTGCCAAAAAAGTGTCCGGTCGCGTCCTCACCGCGCCCGCGATCGACAGTCACAACACCTTCGACGCTCCGTCGGTGGTTGCGCCGCAAAGCTTCTCCGGAGCCACGTTGAAAGACGGCAAACTCTCCATCGCGTTGCCGGCGAAATCCGTGGTGGTGCTGACGATCGAATAATCGAAGGCGAATCCTTCTTCTCCTGATTCAAGCGCGCGGTTTATGCCGCGCGCTTTTTTTTGCGCCAACCGACAGCGGATGTGGCGGTGCGCGTTTGCAGGCTTCCCGTGCTGGCGTTTTGGCTTACGGTTTTCGCCATGTCCCTCCCGCCCGAACGTTTCGCTGCTGCGCTCGATTCGACCAATCTTCGTTTGGATGCCACGGCCTCGGATATCGAAGCGCTTTGCCACGAAGCCGTCGCGAACGGTTTTGCGTGTGTGATGATCTATCCCGGAAGCGTGCGCCGCGCCGCGCAGGTGCTGGCGGGAACGAAGATGCGGATCGGCACAGTGGTCGGATTTCCGAGCGGGCGTTTTAGTGTCGCCGCGAAAGTGGCGGAGATCGCGCAGATGGCTCTCGCGGGCGCGCATGAGGTCGATGTGGTCATGAACTACGCGGCACTGCGCGACGGCGCCGAGGGGGAAGTCGCATCGGAGCTTCGCGATGTCGTCACGCGTGCACATGAGTGCGGGTTGCTGGTGAAGATCATCACGGAAAACTGTTTCCTGACAGACGCGCAGCGACTCACGGCCTTGCGGCTCTGCGAGGATGCGGGCGCGGATTTTATCAAGACATCGACGGGCTTCGGCTCGTCGGGCGCGAAACTCGACGACATCCGCCTGTGGGCGAAAAACCGTCGCGGTAAAATCCGGCTCAAAGCGGCCGGTGGCGTGAAGACATTGGCGGACGCGCTCGCGATGCTCGATGCGGGCGCGGAACGTCTCGGCACTTCGAACGCAGCGGCGCTGCTCGCCGAGCTGCGCGGAGAAAAAACGTCGGGCGAGGCCGCCGGGTATTGAGTGCGATGAGAATGTCCCGGTGGCTGCCGGCCTTGGCGGCGTTCGCGTTGATGAGCGCGGGTTGTTCACCCAAGCCTGATGCCGCCGCGTTGAACCCCAGCGGCTTTCTCAGCTCGACGGAGATCGACGAAGCGAGCGGCATCGCCCATTCGCGGCGGAGCAGCGATATGCTTTGGACGCATAACGACAGCGGCAATCAACCCGTGCTGTACGCGATCGGCACCGACGGGCGCCTGCGCGGGAAAGTCCGCATCAAAGGCGTGAAGAACGTGGACTGGGAGGACATCGCAGCATTTTCGCTGGATGGTCAGTCCTGGCTGTTGATCGCCGATGTCGGCGACAATGGCGGGCGTCGGCGCGATTGTGTGCTGCACGTCATCGCGGAGCCGGACATCGCTTCGCTCACGCCCGAGCGTGAACAGGTGGTCGAGGTCGCGTGGAGCATACCGATCAAATACCCCGATCAGCCGCATGATTGTGAAGCGGTGGCGGTCGATGTGCGTGAGCGCCGGGTCTATTTGCTCGGAAAACGTTCGCACCCGAGCCCGTTGTGGGCGCTTCCGCTCCTGCCTGATTATTCCGGGCAACCGGTGTTGGCACAGGAAGTCGCGCAGGTGGACGGCATTCCTCAACCGACGTCCGAGCAGCGCGCATTTCCCTTCTCGACCGGTCGCTGGCGCGGGCAGCCGACCTCGATGGATATCTCGGCGGATGGCCTTTACGCGGCGGTGCTTTCTTATGGGGACGTGATGGTGTTTCCGCGCCGCCCTGGCGAATCGTGGCCCACGGCCTTCGCGCGAGAGCCTGTCCTGCTCCCGCCGCACGGACTGGAACAGGCGGAGGCCGTGTGCTTCTCGCCGGACGGGCGCGCGCTTTTTGTAGTGGAAGAAAAACTACACAGCGCGCTCCTGCGCTATGATCTCGACGACGCCCAGCTCCATCCATGAACGCTTCCTCCTCTGGAATTTCCGCACTCGTTTTCCGCGTCTGGCGCATCGCTCTGGTGGCGGCGGGCCTGGGGATGCCCGCGGTTTGGGCGGGCGATATCGAGGATGTTCGCGCCGCGGATCTGCGGCGGATCTCAGCGCTGATCAACGGCGATGCGAAGACGTTGGAGGCGGTGCTGGCTGATGATCTCAGTTATGGCCACTCGGATGGCCGTGTGCAGACCAAGCGCGAATTGCTCGCCGTACTCGCGACGGGATCGGTGACTTATCGGTCGTATGACGGGCCTGCGCCGGTGGTGCGCATTCAGGAAAACACCGCGTGGCTTTCGGGCGTGGCGGAGCTCGATGCGGTGGCGGGCGGTGCCGCGGTGAAGCTGCGTCTGCGCTACCTCGCCGTGTACGCGAAAGACAGCGACGGCTGGCGGTTGCGCGCGTATCAATCGACACGCGTGGGACCGTAGTTCCGCATTTTTTGGCAGGCGGGGCTTAGTCGGTGGTGTTCCGGCCGTGACGTGCCTCGTAGGCTTTTTCCCATGCGTGGGTATCGACCCGTATCAGAAAATAGATCGGGCAAAACGCGCATGCTGCAGAGAGGATGGGCACGAGGCCGAGAAGACCCCACCAGCCGAGTCCGTTCATGGTGAAGAACAGGATCACGCATCCCAGAAGGAAGCGCACGCCTGCATCGTAAGAGCCAACATTTGCTTTCATGGTCGTGTATGGGTTCGCCATGAGTGTACGCCCGCGTGGCAACGCGGGCTCCGCATAAATTGCCACTCGCTGCCCGCTTCGTGGTCCCCGATTCAGTGCGATTGAAACTCGCCTCCGCGCGGGCGGCCGGTTTCGTGAACGCCATCATGAGCTCCTCGCAATCGGATAGTGTTTCGCTTCAGCCTTCGTCGCCATGCCCTTGTGGAAGCGGGCGAACGTTTGCCGCATGCTGCGGCCCGGTGATTGAAAATCCCGCGAGTGCGGAAACGGCGGAGCAGGTGATGCGCTCGCGTTTCACGGGTCACGTGATCCGCGATTACGTGCACCTCCATCGCACCTATCTGCCGACCGCAAAAAAGCCTTACGTGGCCGAAGAGGAAACGGGCGAGGCGATGGAGTGGACGCGCCTCGTGGTGCATGCGCACGAGCCCGAGGTGAAACCCGGTGTCTCTTATGTCGATTTCACCGCGTATTATCGCGCCGGCGACGGCGAGCAGTCCATGCACGAGAAGTCGGAATTTCTGAAGGTGGACGGCGCGTGGTATTTTAATCGCCCGATACGCCAGGGCCCCCCGCCCGTGCGGACCGCGGTCAAGGTGGGCCGCAACGATCCGTGCCCGTGCGGCAGCGGAAAAAAGTATAAACAGTGCTGCGGAAAATGACGCGCGTCCGCGCCCTCAATCTTCCAAAACAAGAGCGGCGCGGGGCAGCGGACCATTGCGGAGCATGAAGTCGGCGGCGTCATCGGGCGCGCGAGCAGCCCACTGACGCAGCGCGGTGATCAACGCGAATTCCCGTTCTTCTTTCTGAGGAAACGTGGTTGCCGCGTGGGCGAGCCCGGCCGGATCGGTGCGCGCCCATCCGGAGGTCATCGCATGAAACGCCGTCGTGCGGCGTGCGGATGCCGGTAGTGAAAAAACGAATACAGCCGCGTCGCGAGGATCCTGTTCCCCCCAGCGGTGAAATGCAGCCACGCTCCAGAGCGGGTCGTGCTCGACCTCGCGTTCGAGCGCAAAACGTGCGGCCCGCTCATGTTCGCCCACGTTTCCGAGGGCGGCTACGAGGCAGGAGCCGAGATGGCTGCGAAGATCGGGAAGGCGTTCCGCAAGTTCGTCTGCAAAAACCACGGCGTTCGCCGGATTGTTCACGGCGCCGTGAAAAAGAGCGGCGAACGCGGGATCGGCAGGAATGTCGTGCAAGTGGTCGACCAACCAGTCGCTGGCGGCGCGCATATCGTGCGATGCCCAGCCTCGGAGCTCCTCGAGCATCCGGTCGGTGCGCTGCGCAGTTTCGGATGCCAGCAGAAGCTGGCCCAGGCGTGCGCGATGATCGGGTGGCGGCGTGGCGGGACGCTCCGAACTTGCCATCGCGACAGGCTGTAGTGAAAGGACGGATACGTCTTCAGCGTGGGCGTGCCTGTGCAGTGACGCCGTCGCGGATTGAGCGGCCGGCGCCGCTGGAGGGCTTTTCTCCGAGACGACCCAGTATCCGCCGGCGACAGAGGCTGCGCCGATTGCTATCGCGATCCACGAAGGATGAATACGCATGGCAGACAAGCCGCCCGCATGAAGACACGCGGGCGGCGATGGAGGTGATTATTGATACACGATTTCGAGCACGGGCCTGTTGGCCGCGGTCGAGTCGTTGCCGGAGAACCAGCCGATGTAGTCGTTGCCGCCGTCGTCGTTGTCGTCGGTGGCGAAGTACACGCGAAGCTGCGTCTTGCCGGTTTTGTTGATGAATCCGCGGCCGGTCGCGTTAAGCGTGCCGGAGGAAACGGCGCCGTTCGAGGCGGCGTCGCTCAAGCTGGCGACTTGCGTCGCATCCGCGGCGGCCTGGAAGTCGCCGGTTTGCAGGGCGACGGAGTTGCTGAAACCCGAGCCGCCCTTGATGTCGACGAAGCAGGTGCCGTGTGTGGAGAACGGGTTCGTGCCCGAGGTCGATCCGCGCGTGAGTCGCAACGTCGCAGAGATGATCGTCGCGCCATCGGGAATCGACGAGGTGTCGAACGAAAGGATCGTTTTGATCTGACGATCGCTGCTGTCGTCGCCCGCACGCAAAGCCGACGAACTCGACGCATTGGTGTCCACCGATCCGCCGGTGTTGGACGACTCGCTCGACTCCACGATGCGTCCGTCTTCGCCTCCGATCGAGACGAAGGTGACCGTCGTGCCGCCACCCCCTCCGCCGCTGCCGGAAGTCGTGGCGCTCGCGGTGTTGGAGTTCGCGGAACTGCCGGCGCTGTTGTTGGCGCGCACGCGGAAGTAGTAGGTCGTCGAGGCGGTCAAGCCGGTGGCTTGATGCGAGGTCGTGTTGGAGCCGACATTGGTCGTGACCAGCCCGGAGCTGAACGCCGAGTTGGTGGCGCGATCGATGGCGAAGCCCGTTTCGTTGTTCGAATTGTCCGACCACGTGAGGTTGATCTGGCTGCTGGAAACGCTGCCCGCCGCAAGGCCGCTGGGCGCAGCGGGCGGTTGTGTGCCACCACCACCACCGGTGCCGCCTGAGCCGGCGCCAGCGGTCACGAGCGATTTCACATTGGCAGCGGGATCGGGCGAGTAAGCGTAGGGAGGCGTGAAAATACTGTCGTTGAATTCCACGACGCCCGTGCAGTTCACGTACAAGTTGTTCCGCGAACGGATCAGTCCCGCGGGTGAATACTTCTCCTGCGGCGAGTTGATGTTCTCGAACGAATTGTACTCGGTGAGCACCTCCGACTGAATGCTGGCGCGGATGCAGTAGTTGTTTCCAGGCGCGTTGAAGTAGTTGTTGTAACTGTGAACACGCCCGAAGCGCACGCGCGGCATGCGCTCCACCGTGCCGGTGCTCCACCAATTGTGATGGAAGGTGATGCGCAGTTTGCCCGCATCCTGCGACGCGTTGCTATCGCTGTGCCCGATGAGGTTGGCGAAGTTATGTCCGCTGTTAAACGTGTAGGAAAACTTGCACCACGAGACCGTGACGTAGTCGGAACCGCGTTTGATATCGAGACTGCCGTCCCCGCAGTCGACGAATGAGCAGTGATCGACCCAGACGCGCGTGCAGCCTTCGAGACTGAGTCCGTCGCCGTCGCCGACCGCGTTGGGGTTGGTGAAGTTCAGACGTTGAATGATCACGTTGGTGACGCCCACGCCCTTCAAGTTGCCGATGAACCCCGAGTTGGTGCCGACGCCTTGGATGGTTTTGTTGGAACCGAAACGCGCGTTGGAGCTTCCGAGGTTGATCGTGCCTGAGACATTCACGATGCGTGGGACATCGTCGGTGAGGGCGGCCGTTAATTCAGCGAGCGTGGAAACAGTGACGGTGGAGCCGCCGGATCCGCCGCTCACGGAACCTCCGTAAAACGCCCAGCCGCCTTGGCCGAGAGCGGTGGTGGAAGACAACGCGAGGCTGGCAGCGATGATCGCGGTGAATCGCAGAACGAGACGGCGGCAAAAATGCCCCGCCGGAAACAATGAGGATAGCAAGTTCATGGGGTAGTGTGGGGTAGTGCGACCGTGCGACGCGTGAGGGCGCCGCAGAGTCGCGCGCAGGCGTCCGCTCATGCGGACGCGTTGTGGGGGTAAACATCGCGGGCCGCGTGGGGTTTACGCGCGGGCGACGGTATGCGTGAAGCCAGTCTGGGCCTCACGAAATTCGGCAGAAAGAAAGCAACGGGCGGACGACGATAAGGGGTAGATCGTTCGCGGTCAGGGGTAGGCGAAACGACAGGTGCCCGCCGGTTTGGTTCTCAAATTCCTGCTGATCAAGCGCGCGGATGTGCCGATTTTCGCACGGCTTCAGATCGCAGGTTTTCTAATATTTCGCGCGCTTTGTTGCGGCCGGCCAGGCGGTCTGTTTTGCGGCTTGTCTGGATCAAGATCGCGCGTCGATGTAGTTGAAAAGTGAATACAAGGAGGCGCGTCCACGCCGGATGGGGCGGTCGAGTTTGGAAATGAGCGACGTATTCACAACATGAATACGATTTGATTTCGCGGTCGTTACACGAAATTTCCGGCGTTTTCAGAGGGAAAACCGGCCGTGTGCTTCTTGCGGCACGTTTGCGTGTGGCGCGATTTCGACGCTGCGGGCAGCTATAGTTTTATGCCGTGCCGGAAGGTTCCCCGAGGGCTGAAAATACCATTGTTTTTACCTGGGAAACCAGAGCGTCCGGCAAAAAAAAGTGAAAGACTTTTCACGCGCAGGCTTTCCATTGCAGGGCGCGGTGGAATCGGTCGCAAATGAGGGCAGAACGCCCGTGCGAACGGATTCAATTCATTCGAAAAATATTCTGCCGTGATAGCTCTTCAGTCATCGATCGATCAAACCACTCTCATCCCGTTCCGCGTCGTCAATCGCGTGCAACGGTGGACAGCCCCTCGTTTAACCGCACGGCAGGATGCAGCGATCGATCTCCCGCAGACCGGCGAAGTGCAATCCGCCGAGCGGAAGCTGCGCATGCTGCAGCGCTCGGGCTTGTTTGGCGGCGACACGAAAGGCGCGATCATCGAGCGCGCGTGTTCGGCCCAGGATCTGCGCGCGGCCTATCGTCTTGTGCACGATGTGTACGTTTCGACCGGTTTCATTCTCCCGGATCCGGCGGGCATCCGTTTGCGCACCTTCGAAACCTCGCCTGACACGGCGACGTTTGTGGCCAAGGTGGATGGCCGTGTGATCGGCGTTCTCAGCGTCGTGGCGGATTCGCAGGATTTAGGCCTGCCCTCGGACACGGCGTTCCGTCCTGAACTCGACCGGCTGCGCAGCGAAGGTCTGCGGATGTGCGAACTGACGAACCAAGTCGTCGCGCCGGAATATCGCAAAAGTGCGGTCGCGACGGAGCTGATGCGTTGCGCGATTGCGCACGGTGTGAAGGCGGGCTTTCACCAGGCAGTGGCGGCGATCAGCCCGAGTCACGATGGGTTTTATCAATTGCTCGGTTTCCATGCCATCGGATCGATGCGGAGTTACTCGGAAGAAGTTTACGATCCGGTCGTCGCGATGGCGATGAACCTCAATGCGTTTCGCGGTGCATTCTCCGGCGGCTCCGCGACGGAGCGCTTCGTGTATCGTTTCGCGGTGGACGAGAATCCGTACCTCCGCGAAGTCGGCGAGTGGAACAGCCGTTCGCATGATTGTTTCTTGAGCGTGGATAACTTGATCCGGCTGTTCGTGCGGGAAAAAAACTTCCTCGATACGCGTACGCGTCCGGAGTTGCAGGCGATTCAGTTTCGCTGGGGCCGAAAGCTCTTCGCCGCAGTGATCGTCCACAGCCGCTGCAGCCGTGCGTCGTTCGAATACGGCCTGATCCTGTCGGCGACGATCGTTACGCGGTCCGCACCGGCGCGATTCGTCCCGCTCACTTCTCCAGGTAAGGGAACTTTCGTTCGTAATCTAACGCCATGCCGTTCCCGAAGCTTCCATAGGGCTCGCAGGAAATCTGTGGAACCGTCCCGGCGTACAGCGCGATTGCATCGCTAAACCGCCGCTCGATGTCGCCGGTGACGGCGACGCCGGGCGCGAGTTGGATGCGTACGCGCGCGGTGATGCCATCGGAGCGCAGGCGGAAGTTTGCGGTCGTGAGCGCGGCCAGAGAGGGATCGTGATAGATGCCTTCTTTCACGGCTTCCGGAAATACCGCCACGCCGCTGGCCAGCACGTGATCGCCCCGGCCATGGATCATGACGACGGGTACGTTTTCGAGTTCCGCCCATGAAATGCCCCGCAAGGCGGGCGATGCCTGGAGTTCCGCGGTTAGCGGAAGAAAGCTGCCGCGGTCTCCGGGGGCATAACGGATGAGTGGGACTCGCGTGCGAGGATCGAGCGTGGTGAGCAGAAGCCGTCCGGCGGAGTCGAATTCCACGTAGATGCGGCGTGGATCGTAGGTGAAAAGTGAGGGCACCCAGTTTTCGGGCCCGAGCCAGCGCTGGCGAAGTTCGGCGTCTTTGTGGAGGGCGCGGCGCAGCGCGATCAAGGCGCCTTTCGGGGGCACTTCCGCAAATAGATTCAGTCCGACTTCGGCGATGCCCATCGAGGAGACGACCATGCCGCTGTGTGGTGTGCGTGTATCGATTCCGAGGATACCTTCGAGGTATAGGCGCGCGTTTTCGGCGAGGATTTCTTCGCCGACGATGACTTGCACCGTCAGGCGCGGCCACTCGATGCCCTGGCGGCGTCCGAGTTCGAGCGTGAGTTTGATGAACGCCGCATCGCCCACGAGAATGATCTGGGCGAAGTGGTGGGCGAATTCGTTGACCAGGCCGATGACCATGTCCGGCCTCACGCTGGTCTCGGCGAGGGTGCAACTGCGCGTCGGCACTTTCACGCCCATCGGCAGGCAGTTGATGAGCAAGGTCCGTCGCGAGCGGACCGAGTATAAATGATCCAGCAAGTCGTCGATGCTGTCCGCGGCGTGCGAAAGGTCCTCGGCGGCGGTGAGCCCGAAGGCGAAGATGCCGGAGTGTCCGGAGCTGGTCAGCACGGAGCCGAGGTGTCCGAGACGGCCGTCGAGGCATAGCTGGCTGATGTCGAAGCGTTGGAAGGTGGATCCCTTGTCGAGGGTGGGGAGCTGCTCGAAATGCTCCAGCGTGCGGATGTCGCCGGGGTTGACCTTCGCCTCGGCCAGGAGGGTGCGGTAGGCGGGCACTCGCGGTGCCGCGCGGTGAAAGGCTTCGAGCACCAGCTTTTCCAGATTGAGTTCCATGAGGGGTCGCTGTGCGCGCCCGCGATCGGGTGTATTCAAAATGTGGGGACGGCAAGGGGTTGCCGTGTAAAAATAAAAAACGCGGAACTCCGAAAAGCTCCGCGTTTGCGAGTCACTTCACTTGCTCTGGCTTACGCGCCTGCCGTCTTGTTGCGCTGCCGGCGGCGGTAAAGCATGGCGCCCGCGAGAACCGAAGCGGCAATCAGGCCGTAGGTCGAGGGCTCGGGAATCGGGCTGGCGTAGATGCCCGTGACAGGATCGTTGCTGCGCACCAGCCAGTCGCCGACGGAGCCTGGGGTGAGAACCGTGGTGGTGAACTGGGCGAACATATCGGCCGTCCGCCCGTCCACGAAGGTCGAGGTGTAGGCGTTCTGGTCGAACAGCGCGGCATCCGTGCCGCCGATCACGTCGAGATACATCTGGCCGGTGCCACCGGAGGAGGCGTTGAAGATCGAGGAGAATTCAGCGTCGAGACCACCGAGGGTGCCGTCATCGTGCAGGAATCCAGCCACGGAGCGTGTCCGGAGGATGTTCCAACCGTCCGTAACCGTCGCGTACTCATCGAGCGAGGAGCGGCCGCCGCTGCCAGCCAGCGGATTATACTGGGTGAAGAGCGGATCGTCCATGTTCTGGAGATAGATGTCCACATGGAGTCCCACGCCGTTGATTTCCTGGAAACCGTTGGCGAGTTGGTTCACGTAGAAATCCTGTTCTCCGTAGAACATGACCGTGAGCTGCTGGTTTTTGCCGGCTTCCGACCACACGACCGATCCTGCGAGATCGGTGATGCTGAGAATGCGGGCGATACCCCAGGTGTCTTCCTCGCCGATAGCTCCGGTGGAACCAGAGGTTTGGATCCCGTTCAACGTGGAGATGCCGCCGGCCACGGTTTGTGTGCCCGTGCCGTTCGCACCGTAACCGGCCGCGGTGCCAGGGGCGCCGAGACTGGGGTAGAGCGATCCCATGTCGAAGTTCTGCAGGTTGATGCGGAACTGCCCGCTAAATGCATCGCCGATGGCGTTGCCGCTGATGGTGTCTTCATAGCTCAGAACGAGCTGGGCATGACCGGTCGAAGATATGCCCCCCATAGCCAGGAGTGTTCCCAAGAATGCTCCCGCGTATTTTTTAATGCCGTAGTTTTTCATGATTATTAGTCCTGACGACGAAGCTGGAGGTTTTTCGTGTCATTGCCCGCGACTGATCGCATGTGACGAAGAGGTCGTGATAGGCAGGGATCGAGTGGTTGAGGTGAGAGAGAATTCCGCAGACGCGAAATCCTCGGCGCCATAGTTATACTGCCTGCCCGGCGCTTCGTCTTCCGGATGCGCATCCGATCAGAAACTAGTGGTTTTGCCTAACGGCTCGCGAGGGTGCGCCTGATCGCATGCGGAAACTCCCGCTGGTGGCACAAATTTTTGTGCATCCCATGGTTGCGCAACCGTTCTCGTCTGTCGGCCGCGCGCTCAAAATGACGCCGTTTAGCGCCCGTATTTGCGCAGCGTGTGCGTGCGGGCCGCTTCGTCCAAGCGTGCGCGTTCCTCGGCGGTGAGACTCGCCATGCCGGAACGCGCGATCTTATCGAGCAGCGCGTCCATTTCGGCGGTGGTCTGATTCCCGCGAGGTGCGGCAGGATGACTGCGTTCAGCGCGGCGCGGTGACGACGGCTCCGGATCGGGCAGCACGCGCAAGCGGGGCCCCCCGCGGCGCAGCCGGAAGGACGGCAGTGTCAGCAGGCCTTGTTGGTAACGCACAAACGCGAAGGCGAAGCCGGTGGAGGCAAACAATCCGATGAGCTCGAAGGGCGCGCTGTTGAGCGCCATGAGCGCATAGATCGCGACGAGCACGATGGCGACCCACTTGGCGAGCAGGTTGAACAGCAGCACCGCGTTGGGATACAGCGTGGCAAATGCCACGAAGAGGGCGAAGCCGCCGATCTGTCCGCTGAAACGTGTGTGTATCCAGAAGCCCAATACGGTATGCAGCAGCGGCTTCAGCAGATACAGGCCGAGATAGAGCGCGAGGAACTTGCGGCGCCCAAAGAATTTCTCCAGTTCGCGACCGAACCACGCGATCATGAGCATATCGATCACGAACCACAGGCTCGGCTGGTTGATCAGGCCGTAGGTGAACACACGCCAGACCTCGCCGCGGAGCACCGCCGCGCTGTCGAAGGTGCCTGCCAGCGCGAGATGGCCCAGTCCGGAGATGTTCGCGATGATCGTGGCGAGCAGCGAGGCGACAAAAACGATGATGACAAAGTAGGCGGCGTAAATCGGCTGGCCGCGGAACCAAAGCAGCGGCTGGTGTTCATCGTGCGTGTCGTATCCGTTCATGGAGAAACGAAGGCTGGCGCAGGGCGCCGCACGGCGCAAGTGACCAGCGCGGGTTTACGCGCGCGAAGTGTTTACATGAGCGTCAAGCGCCGCCGGGTTTGCGAAATGGGACGCCTCTGCCGGGCTGCTTGACTGAGCCCCACCCCCACGCACGCTAACCGCAACGTCCCGCTCCGCGGGCACCTGCCTCCCCAGCACCCCCACCGCTTTCATGTCTGAAATCACCCAGGTTCTCCATGCCATCGGTCGCGGAGACGAGCGGGCTTCCGAAGAGCTGCTGCCTCTCGTGTACAACGAGCTGCGCCGCCACGCGAGCGCACGCATGGCCCACGAGGCGGCGGGGCAGACCTTGCAACCCACGGCGCTGGTGCATGAGGCGTGGCTGCGGATCTTCGACGGCGGCGAGCACCGCTGGCAGAATCGCGCGCATTTTTTTGGAGCCGCGGCGGAGGCGATGCGCCGGATTTTGATCGAGAACGCGCGAAAAAAATCCCGCCTCAAGCGCGGTGGAAATCAGCGGCTGCTCGACGTTGACCAACTCGAGATCGCGGCGACCACTCCCGAGGAAAAAGTGTTGTTGATCGATGACGCGCTGGAGCGGTTTCAACTGCAGGATCCGGAGAAGGCGCGCGTGGTTGTCCTGAAATTTTTTGGCGGGCTGACCAATCAACAAGTCGCCGAAGCGCTGCAAGTCACGGAGCGCACGGTCGAAAGACATTGGGCTTACGCGAAGGCCTGGCTGTTCCAGGCGATTCGCGGGCCGCACGCGTGAGCGTCTTTTTTGGTGAACCATGAGCAGCCCGGTCGTCCCCAGCGAAGAAGATATTTTCGACACGGCGCGCAGCATCGACGCAGGGGCGGAACGCATCGCGTATCTCGAACGCGCCTGCGCAGGCCGTCCGGAGTTGCGTGCGCAAGTGGAGCGATTGCTCGCGGCGGGCTCGGAGGCCGAAGCGTTCTTTGAAGAAGGCAGCGCGGTGATCCGCGCAAAACTGCCCGGCGAAGAAGCGATCGGCACACGCATCGGCCGCTACAAACTCGTCCAGAAAATCGGCGAGGGCGGCTGCGGTGTTGTGTACATGGCCGAGCAGGAAGAGCCGGTGCGGCGCATGGTCGCGCTGAAGATCATCAAGCTCGGCATGGAGACGAAGAGCGTGATCGCGCGCTTCGAGGCTGAGCGACAGGCGCTCGCTATGATGGATCATCCCAACATCGCGCGTGTATTTGACGCCGGTGCGACCGATCGCGGCCCGCCGTACTTTGTGATGGAGCTCGTGCGCGGGGAAAAGATCACCGACTTCTGCGAACGTCACCGGCTGCCGCTGCCCGAGCGTTTGGATTTGTTCATCCAGATCTGTCACGCGATCCAGCACGCGCACCAGAAGGGCATCATCCACGGCGACATCAAACCGTCGAACATCCTGGTGGAACAACACGACGGCGAGCCCGTGCCGAAGGTGATCGATTTCGGCATCTCGAAGGCGACCGAGGCGCGCCTCACGGACAAGTTGTTCACGACCTACGCGCAGTTGATCGGCACGCCCGCTTATATGAGCCCCGAACAGGCGCAGATGGGCGGCGTGGATATCGATACGCGCAGCGATATCTACAGCCTCGGTGTGTTGCTCTATGAGTTGCTCACGAGTCGCACGCCCTTCGACCCGAAGGAACTCGCGGCCGCCGGACTCGATGAGATGCGCAAAACGCTTCGCGAGCGCGAACCCGCGCGGCCTTCGGCGCGACTCAACGCGCTGCCGCTCGCCGATCTCGTGAAGGTCGCTGCGGGACGTCAGACGGATGCGGCGCGGCTCGTCTCGTCGCTGCGCGGCGACATCGATTGGATCGCGCTGAAGGCGTTGGAGAAAGATCGCGCCCGCCGTTACGAAACCGCCAACGGCCTCGCGATGGATGTGCACCGCCACCTGCACAATGAGCCCGTGGTGGCGTGTCCGCCGAGCTGGGCGTATCGCCTGCAAAAACTCGTGCGGCGAAATCGCGTGGTGTTCATCGCGGGCGGGGCCGTTGCGATGGCGCTGGTGGTCGGCCTCGGTGTATCGACGTGGTTGTTCTTGAAAGAACGCGAAGCGCATCAACGCGCGCTCGCCGCCGAACAACAACAGGCGCGCCTGCGCCAGGAAGCGGAGACGCGCGAAAAGATCACACAAGCCGCCTTGCTCGTGAGCCAGGAGCGTTTCGCGGAAGCGGACGCTTTGCTTGGTGAAATCCCCCTCGATAAACCGACGCTCGAAGGCGCGGCCGTGATCCGTGCAGTAGGCGAGTGGCATGCGCTGGAGGGACGCTGGCGCGAGGCGGCGGACCGGCTGCGGTTGCTGCTCAAGGTCGATCAGCTCGAAGGCATCGACGTGATCACGCTCGATTATCTGCGTTGCGGCCCAGCGTTGCTCGAAGCGAAGGACTTCGAAGGCTTCCGGCGTTTTCGCGAAGAAGCCGTCGCGCGTTTTTCGCATGTGGTTTCTCCGTTCTCCGATCGCATCGTGAAAATTTATCTCCTCGGTCCGGCGGATGCGGCCGCGCTCACCGCGATCACACCGCTCGCCGAAGACACGACGCGCGCCTACGACACGGCGGTGCAGGCCGGCGATGTGTTTCAAGCCGCGTGGCGTGCGATGGCGCTGGCATTGTTGGAATATCGAAAAAGCAATCACGCCGCCGCCGCGCAATGGGCGCAACGCAGCCTCGCGTCCTCCGATCAGAACGCATCACGCGCGATGGCGGCGGGGGCGATCCTCGCGATGGCACGTACGCATCTCGGCGAACACGATCTGGCGCGTGGAGATATGATGATGGTGAATGAGCTTTGGGATAGTCGCCTCAAGAGCGGTTTCGATCACGGCCGCGGCACGCCGGTGCAGGGCTTCTGGTTCGACTACGCGTTTGCGAGCATCCTGCTGAGGGAGGCGGAGGCGCTGTTGGGCTCGGCGGTGCGTTGACGCATCGCATCGTGCAGCGGCGGCAGATTGCAGGATGTTTTTGCGCGTATTCGTCCGCCACTTACGGACAAGAAATGCGTCGTACTCATGACGCATGCGCTTCGGACTTATCCTCTCGGTTCTTTTTCTTTCAGGACAATTTCTCGGTCTTCATGCGCAACCGCTTGCGCAAAGCCGTCTCGTCGGCCGTGTCCTCGATCCCGGCGGAGCCCCCGCGGCGGGTGTGATCGTGGTGATCGAAGACCGCGAGGCGCGCGTGGTGAGTTCGCTGTCGAGCGATCAGCGCGGTGCGTTTGAAGTGCGTGATCTTCCCGCAGGGACTTATCGCATCGTGTACGGGTTTGCGGGTGACGTGGCGACGGCGGAAATTTCCGAGACGGGACCGGAGGTGGATGTCGGTACGCTCGCGATTTCCGAAGATGCCACGGTCATGCTGGATGCGTTGAAAATCTCGGCGGATCGCGAGGCGTTTTATAATTCGATCGATCGAAAAACCTATGATGTCGGCAAGGACATTGCCAGCACCACGGGCTCGGCGGGCGATCTGTTGCAAAACATTCCATCTGTTCAGGTCGATGTCGAAGGCGAGGTCAGCCTGCGCGGCGATCAAAACGTCACCATCCTGATCAACGGACGCAGCAGTGCACAGATGAACAACAACCAGGCGGAGGCGCTGGAGCAGTTGTCCGCAGATCGTATCGCGCGAGTGGAAGTCGTCACGAATCCATCGTCCCGCTACCGGCCCGATGGCACCGGTGGCATCATCAATATCATTCTCAAGGACGCGGGAGATCCCGGCTGGTCCTCGACCGTGCGCGCCAATGTCGGCAACGAAGGCCGCTACAACGCGAGCCTGCATGGCAGCTACAACCCCGGTCGCTACGATGCGTTCGCGTCGTTATCGCGCCGCCGCGAAGAGCGCCCTTTCCATGTCGAACGCGAACGGTTGCAGCGCGACGCCGGCGGGCAGGTGGCGGGCAGATCGACATCGCGCTCGGAGGAGAGCCGCCGTTTCGACTCCACAAATGTCGAGACCGGCGTCACGTATCGGTTTAATGAATACACCGAACTGGTGGCCGGGCTCGGCTATGGCGTGCGTGACCGGGATCAGCAGTCGTTTCAAACCACCTGGAACCGCGACACCGCCGGTGTGAGCAGCGGCGAGTACGATCGCATCAGCAACGGCGACGAGCGCGAGGAGGAGTACGAAGCGGAGCTCGCGTTTCACCACGACTTCGACGGCCGCGGCCGCAAGCTCGCAGTCGATTTCGGCCACGAGAGTGAGACGGAGAAGGGCTCGGACTACTATCTCAACCGCTACCGCCTGCCGACATTGCCCGATGAACGTGAGCGCACCGCGCAAACAGAGAAAGGTCGATCGACGGAGTTGAAGGTGGATTACGTGCATCCGCTGGCCAACGGAACCAAAGTGGAGTCGGGCTACGCACTGCTCGTCGACAAGAACGACCTCGATGTTCAGGGCAGTCTTTTCGACTCGGCGACACAGGACTGGCGGTCCGACCTGCGCACGACGAATCACTTCATCTATGAATCACAGGTGCACGCAGTTTACGCGACCTATGCGGCGGCGCTTGGCGATTGGGGCCTGCAAGGCGGTCTGCGCTTTGAGCAGGCGTACACGGACGCCAATCAAGTGACGGCCGGCATTGCGACTGAACGCGACTACGCGCGCGTTTACCCAAGCGTGCATGCGAGCTACGATCTCACGGCAACGCAGCAATTGAAGTTCAGCTACAGTCATCGCGTGCGACGTCCCAACCAGTGGCATTTGAATCCTTATCCGCGCTACAACGATCCGCAAAATCTCCGCGCAGGAAACCCTGACCTGTCGCCCGAGAATATTCACTCGATCGAAGCCGGCTGGCAGTACCGGGCTGAAGGCATCACCTACCTGGCATCGGTGTATCAGCGTTATCGATACGACGGCATCACACAGGTCACGCGGCCGATCGAGAACGACGTGTGGCTGACCACCTTCGAGAACTTGGCCACGAGTCGCTTCACCGGCGTGGAGCTCGGCGCGACCGCGCGCTGGGGGAAAACGCTATCGCTGAATTTTGGCGGCAATATCTATCGCGAAGAGATCGAGTCGGAAGGGCCGATATCTTCCGAAGAGCGCCACACGATCGCATGGGATGCCAAATTGAATGTCGCATGGGAGGTAAACCAGAAGCTCTCGCTTCAACTCACCTCGGGCTACCGCGCTCGCCGCCTCACCCCGCAGGGAGAGCGACGTCCGATGGCGATCTCCAATCTTGGCGCGCGTTATAGGCTGACGCCGCGCACGGCGCTGGTGCTCACCGTCTCGGATGTGTTTCGCACCTTCGAGAGTCGCACGGTATTGGATACGCCGTCGCTGTACAGTGATACCCGGATGGATCGCGGATCGAGCGTCGTTTATTTCGGTGTCATTCACCAGCTTGGCCGTTCGTCGAGGCGCGGTGGCGACGACCTGCAGTTCGACGAGTCGTTGGGCGACGGCTGACCCGCCGGCTGAGGAGGGGCCGGGCGCCAGGGGCCTCCACGACGTTTATCTGCCGCGACGCAGCTTGAGTAGTTTTTCGCCTGCGGCGTGAAGTGTCGCCGGCTTTTTCGCGAAGTTCAGGCGTACGTATCGATTCTCCGGATACGGAAAGAAACTTGAGCCGGGCACGGGTGCGACGCCGATCTCTCGCGCCATCCAGTGCGCGCATTCGACATCGCTGGCGAACCCAAGCGGCGAAACGTCGAGCATGACAAAATAAGCGCCCTCGGGGCGCGTGTAACTGAGCCCGGTCTTGTCCAGATAGCCGCAGAGGATGTCGCGCTGCGCGGCGTACTCTGCGGCGAGTTCGTCGTAGTAGCTCGCGGGGAAATTGAGTGCAGTGACGACAGCGTGTTGCAGCGGCGCGGCCGCGCCGACGGTGAGGAAGTCGTGGACCTTGCGTGCCTGTGCGATGATCGCGGCTGGCGCGTGCACATAGCCGAGCCGCCAGCCGGTGATGGAGAATGTTTTCGAAAGCGAGGAACACGAAAGCGTGCGCGCGGCCATGCCCGGCAAGGTGGCGAAGTGGATGTGTTTTCGTTCGTCGAAAACGATATGTTCATACACCTCGTCGGTGATCACAAAGGTGTCGAACTCCTCGGCGAGCGCTGCGATTTGAAGAAGTTCTTCACGCGTGAATACACGCCCGCAGGGATTGGACGGATTGCAGAGGATGAAGGCTTTCAGTCCGCCTCCGCTCGCAAACGCGGCGCGCAGCTCGCTCGGATCGAAGTGATAATGCGGCGGATGAAGGGGCACGTGCACCGGCGTCGCGCCCGTGAGGATGGCATCGGCATTGTAGTTCTCGTAGAACGGCGAGAAGAGTCCGACGCGATCGCCGGGATCGCACACGGTCATCATCGCAACCATCATCGCCTCGGTGGCGCCGCAGGTGACGACGAGCTCGCGTTGGGGATCGACGGCGAGCCCGGTGAATCGGGTCAATTTCGCGGCGAGCGCCTCGCGCAATTCAGGCGAACCCCACGTGATCGCGTATTGATGACGCCCGGCGTCCATCGCGTCTTTCGCCGCCTGCACGAGAGCGGGCGGCGGATCGCAATCGGGGAAACCTTGAGAGAGATTGATCGCGCCATGCTGCTGCGCGACGCGAGTCATCTCACGGATGAGCGATTCGGTGAAGACGGCGGTTCGTCGGGAGGTGGCGGGCATCTGGAGAAGAGTGAAGAGCGAAGGGCGAAAGAGTGAAACGGAGCGCGGAGAGCGAGGAGCATCGGTCAGGCGCGGATCGTTGTGCGCTACTCTTTGGACGTGTTGATGAGGCGGGCGAGTTCGACCTCGCCGAGCGGGGCGCGTTTGACGCGGAGGCTTTCGGCGAATTCGCGCGCAAAGTCGCGGTTGTAGCGACGGTTGATCATCGCGACCACGAGCATCGCGATCAACGCGCCGAGTGAGGCGAGGGCCATGTCTTTGTGCGCGTCCCATACATCGCCCTGCGTGCCGAGATAGGCCTGCCCCAGGTCACCGCCGAAGAACTCCGCGGCGGCCCATTCGAAAAGTTCGAACAACATCGACGTGCTCATCGCGAGATCGAGCGGCAGGAAATAACTCCAGAAACCGCGGGCATCCGCGACGCGCACGAAAAGTTCGCGAATCGGATAGGCGAGCAGGAAGCCGTAGAGAAAATGAACGAGCCGGTCGAAGTGGTTGCGCTCAAGGCCAAGGAATTCGTTGAGCGACCGGCCGAAGAGAGCGCGCGTCCAGTCGTTGTAAGGCACTTCCGCGTACGTCCAGTGTGCACCGGTTTCGTGGAGGCAGAGAAAAAGAAAGATCAGCGTGTAACTGATGAGTGAGAGCGGAAAACGTTTCCACGTGATGCCGAGGAAAATGACGAAGCCGGCAACGAGGACATTTTCCAGCATCCAGTCGTGCGGATAATGCGCGCCGAAGGCGGAGCGGATGATGACAGCGCCGAGAACGACGGCGAGGGTGGTGAGGTAGCGTGAACGAAAGCGCGATGCGGGCGCAGGAGCAGGAGTCGGGGTTTGCACGCGAGGAGTGGACCGAACGCGGCTGCGGCTGTCGATAGACGGACGAAGGCCGCGAGTAGAAACGGAAGGATCAGGGCTCGTCTAGAAGCCGGATGTTGTCGCTGGCGCGTGGATGCCCCGGTGACAGACGTAGGCATGCGAGGAAGTGCTGCCGGGCTTTAGCGAGTTCGCCCAACTGCGCATAGACAATGCCCAGCTCGTTGTGGATATCCGCGAGTGGCTCGGCCCGGGCGGAAATGAGCTTTTCATAGTGATCGGCAGCGTCGAGCAACTCGCCTAATTGCAGGAGGGCATTGGCGAGCACATAGCGAGTGCGGTGATCGTGGGGATCCAGTCGTACAGCTTCGCGATAATGTGCGACCGCATCGGACAGGCGGCCGAGTTTCATAAGGGCATCCGCTACGCTGATCCGGGCAAATGCATCCTCTGGAGAATGAACGATTGCTCTTTCTAGATGGAAGAGTGCCTCGGGTATCCGGCGGGCGGCAAGTAACAGGGCTCCCAAATGGGTGTGGGCGCGGTGGTCGGGTGGGTCCAATGCGAGAAGTTTATTATAGGTGTCGATAGCTTCGGCCGCCAGCCCGTTTGCGGCGAGTGCCTGTCCGAGGGCCAATTGGAGTTCGGTGCTGGTGGGGGTGGTACGGGTATATCGCCGGGCGCAGGCCAGGGCCTCTTTTGTTTGTTTCTCGGAAAGGAGCGCGCGCACATGGAGTGCCTGCGCAGAAGTACCCTGTCGTTTATCACCGACGGCGTGTTCGAGTGCTGGAATCGCTTCGCTATAACGACGCTGCGCGAAGAGAAGAGAGCCGAGATTGTAATATGCGCCCGTTTCCGCCGGGGAAATAGAGATGGCTTTCTTCAGCCATTGCTCCGCCTTTTCGAGGAGACCCTTTTTCTCCAATAACATGCCGAGATTGGTCATGCTTTCATACGCGCCTCGATAGGTCGCCGGGACGAGGCGCAGAGCTTCTTCATAAAATGCGATGGCGCGGTCATTATCGCCGAGGGCGGCGAGAGCGTGCCCATATCCCATAAGATTATCCGGGCTTCCGGGCTTACGCAGGAAGGCATGGTGAAAGGCCTCCCGGGCGGCTGCGTTTTTGCCCTGATTTAGGTAGAGATGGCCGAGCGAAAACCAGGCGCGATCATTGATGGGCCATTTCGCCAACGTGTCTTTCCATAGCGATTCGATGGTTTGGTATGTCTGATTGCGATGATACGTCAGGCTGGCGGCCGCGGTGAGAAAGAGGGCGAATGCAGTCCAAAAGACCCTCCGATCCAGGATGCATGCCGCGAGCAGGACGGCGCCCGTCAAGAGACAGGCAGATGGCAGATAGACTCGGTGCTCGGCAATTGTTTGCGTCAACACCGGTATGAGCGTCGTCGGTGTCAGCAGGAGAAAGAACAGGCTGAATAACAAGCCCGGCAAAGTGTTCTTGATCAGCCCGTAGAGGGTACAGCCGCCGATGATCAGCAGGCTAATGCCCCGGATAACAAGACCTGCATCCCAAGGAGCATTGTAGATACCATAGTCGAATATCAGTTGCTTGGGAAAAACGAGCAGGGTAAGATATTGGGTAAACGCATAAATCTGGGTTTGGTAATAGGCGAACAGGGAGATGTCATCGTTGATCCCAACGGTTTTCCCGCGAAGTCCGCTGCTGACTATCGATAAAACGATCACGCTCCACGTGAAGGCCAAGGCGAAGTAATAGCCTTTTCTTCGACGCCATGCCTCGAGGAACGAGCCCGCAAAGGCATATCTGTCCAGCAACAAGATTGCCACTGGCGCAGTGGCCACTGTTTCCTTGGCCCCCATGCCGATGGCGCAGGCAAGAACGGAAAGAGCGAAAAACAGCGTCTTTTTCTGAGGGTGCACTGCTCCCCTCGCGAAAGTATACAGGCTTGTTAAATAGAAAAGCGCCGCCAGGGATTCCGCCCGCTGGACCAGATAGGTAACGGCGGATGTCTGGAGCGGATGCAGTGCCCATAAGCCGGCTGCGAGGACTGCAACCTGGCCGGGGGTGATTCCGCGTCGGGTGGGTGCGGCGACCCGATGCTCCAGCAACGAATGAAGCAACGCGAAAAGGAGCAGTGTGTTCGCGCTGTGGATAAGCAAATTGACGATGCGATGGCCGATGGCGGGATCGCCTTCACCAAAATTGCTAAGTGCGAACGAGGCATTGAGAATGGGGCGGCCGCTAACAGTCGATCCGCTGTTTTTAGGGGGAGAAAATGCCGTACGAAGTGCGTCGATGCTCGGATTATCCCGAATCGAATCGACATCATCAAAAATGAGCGGGACGCGGAAGGTATTCGAGTAGGCTGCCGCGAGTACCAGCAGAAGGATTGGCAGGAAGGCCCAGATGCGGCCGGAAGAGGGAGGCGGAACAGGTGCGACGGATGCAGGCATTGAAACGGCTGGTCCCGGCGTATGCAGGGTGACGAAGATGGCTACAAAAAAACCCGGCCTTTCAGCCGGGTTTTGTAATCGAACGAGGCTAGATCAGAAGCGGGCGCGAATGCCCGTGCTGATCTGGATGCCGAAGTCGCGCAGTTCTTCGACCGAGGCGTAGTCTGGCGTCAGATAAGCGCCATCGATGTACTTCTTTTGCCGTTCGGAGACGAAGACATTGGTCCCGGAGGCGAAGAAGGAGTAGCGCTTGCTGATCACGTAATTGACCTCGAGGTTTACGCGAAATTCCTCGGGATTATAATTGTACGCAATGATGTCCATCGTTTCGCCGGCTTCGTTCAAGTACTTGATAGTACCACCCAGGCGGGTGAGGTTTTCGCCGACGTAGATGCCGCGGGCGGCCAGCGAAAAACGGGACATTTTGAATTGTACGCCACCGCTGTACGAGTCGTCGCTGCTATTGGCGAGAATCTGGAAGACGCCGGAGCTCTCGCTGCTGCGCTTCTTGTCACGATGGCTGTAGGTCGCGAAGACATCGAAGTGGCCACCAAATCGGCCGAGGAAGCCGAGGTTTTGCCGGACGTCGATTTCATAGCCCTTGTTTTTGCTACGACCGTCGCCGTTGATCACGGACGATAGTTCCCACTCTTGGAAGTCAGCTGCATTCAAGCCGATCGAATCGAGAAGCAGAGCGTAGTCGGAGGAGGTGGAGGGAACGACGACGCGTTCCCACACATTCTCGATATCCTTATAGTAGTAGCTGACGGAGATCTTGCCTCCATTGCTGGTGTAGTAGCTCAGCTCGAAGTCCCACGACGTCGTTTTTTGGGGCTTGAGGTTGGCATTGGAGAGACGGATGACACCGGCACGACCCGCGGTGACGGGATCTGCTTCTTCGTTCATGGTGAAGCCTCCCTGACCGGATAGGAGTCCAGCTTCGCCTTCGAGGTTGGGCAGGGCGACCGAGCGGCTCCATGCCGTTTTGAAGGTAAGGTCATCCGTTATCTTATAAGATGCCTGAACTTGCGGAACGACAGGGTCGCTGGCCTTCGCCGAGATCTCTTTATTGGCGAGGACGGCCAGCATGGCGGCTTCCATGTTGTTGTTGGAATTTGCCTGTGTGGGATCACCGGTCGCATTGTTCGGACCATACAGAACATGGCCCGGGTGAAGCGCTCCGACGGCAGCAAGGCGCGCCATCAGGTCGGCATCGTCCGTGTAGCGGAACTGTGGAAACACGGTCGATGTCGCGAGCGTATCCGGATTCGTATAGACCACGCGTTCACCGGTAGCGGGATCCCACTTCTGAGTGTTCGAGTAGTCGAATTTTACGCCGATACGATAGACGTCGTCACGGTAGACGCTGCCATCTGCGTTTTTCACATAGTTCCATTTGCTATCGACGAGGGGGGCCAGACCTTCGCGCTTACGCTCGGTTTTACGGCCGCCGGCGATGATGTTGAGGCGATTGTTGAGCAGTTTGGATTCAACCATGCCGTAGTATGCATTGCTGGTCTCCGTAATGTCGCGCTGGGTATTGGCGGTGGAGCGGTAGTTGGCCGCCTTAAGGGCGGTGTCGACGCTATCGCTGAACCATTCCGGATTTCGCTGATAAATGTCGTATAACGAGTAGACGCTCGCCCATTGCTGTTCGGGAAGGTCGTATCCAGGGGAACGCGTGCTGTGTGGATCCAGCAGGTCGGCCGCGGTGAGCGCGGTTGGGCCAACATAGCGATACGTGTAACCAGTGCCAAGTCCCCACTTCTTTTGTTCTTTGGTGCGATGGCTGCCGCCGGCCTTTATCGCGAGATCAAAGGGGAGGAAGTCGAGTTGGTAGCGGACATCGAAGGTATAGTCACTCGCGATATCGCGGTTGAAGGTGTTGGCGGTCTTGCCGTCGACGGACGCGGTAGTCCAGCTGTTCAGCTGCGAGTAGTCGAGGGGAGCGCCGGTCCGGTCGAGAATGGAAATGCGTCCGGGGACGCCATCGCGAATGCCGTCGAAGCGCATCTGCCCGATGTTTCCAAGATTCAGCTCAACTGTGGAGAAGTGCCCGTTCTTCAGGTCATCGTAGCGCAGGCGAGAAAGCGAGCGGCTGGCGGAGGCGCTGATCGAGAGAGGGCCGAGGCGATACTGTGCTTTGAGGTAGGCGGCCGTTGTTTGGCCGACCTTATCAAAGCTCTCTACAGTCATCTTGGTGGTATTGCCCGTATTGAGGTCAGTGGAACCAGTGGTACGAGGTTCCCAAATGCGACCGACGGTATAGTCAGAACCCCAGTCAATCGGAGAGTTGATACGGGTTTCCAGCGTATGCCGCGTACTATAACCTTCGTAGCGGGAATAATTGACGTTGCCGGTAAGGACCAGGCCGGTGAAGGGCTTCCAGTCGAGTTTGATATTTCCCGACTGGCGATAATCGAGCCAGGCATTGTCGTTACTGGAAAAGCCAGTGAGATACGGATTGGTAAGACTGGCGGTGCGGCCGGAGGCGTCGGTGACGGAGGTGTTGTTTTGCCCGCCGATGGGACGCAGATCGACGGTGGAAGGGGTGCGTTGCCACGATGTCTTAATGCTCTCCGTGGGGCCGTAGCGATTATCCGATCCAATGGAGACCGTGAAACCAAACTTCTCATTAACCGGCACGGCTACCGAGAGGCGGCCGCTGGGCAAAGTATGGTACGAGGGGTCCTTGCGGGGGCCTGGTTCTTTCGAGAGGCTGAAATCTTTCGTATTAAATGAAAAATAGACCGTCGCATCAATGGAGGGACGGGCATATTCGAAGGCGGACTTCGTCACCAGATTGATGGCGCCGCCGGCGGATTCGGCGGGCATATCGGGCGTGGCAACTTTGATGACCTCGATGCGCGAGGCGTTGTTAATAGAAAGAGTGTCGAGGCCGGTTTCACGGCTGAGGCTGCCTGCATTGGCGCCGGATATCGGCATGCCATCGACCATGATGGCGGTTTGATCGGGCCCGAAACCGCGCACTTCGATGCTGGACGCGGAGGAGGGATTGGCGCGATCGCCGCCGTATCCAATATTCACGCCCGGTAGGAATTTGACGAACTCGCCGACGTTACCGTCCGGGACAAAGCCAAGGGCGTCGGTTCCTACGACGTTTTTGATATTGGTGGAGTAGCGCTCTTCGTTGGTCGCGATTTCCTGCGCGTTTTTGAAGCGATCCGAAGCAACGACAAACTCGCTGAGCACCAGGGTCCCGTCGTCGGAGAATGTGGCTTCGTCCGCATTAAACGTGACATTATTCTGGATGGGCGTGGCATCCGCGATGGTGACCGTGAAGGTTTCCGGTGACTGGCCCGTGTAGGTCACGCGAACGGTAACGGTGCCGGCGGGGACATTGGTCAGTCGGTATTCGCCGAATTGATTCGTGAATGTTTCGATCGAGGTATTTTCAACCACGACGCGGGCATTGTTAAGATACTGCCCCGTGGCGGCGTTGAGAACGCGACCATGGATGGTGCCTGAAATCTCGGCTTGCGCATAGAGGGCGGTCGAGAGGGCCGGCGTTGTCAGGGCCAGGGCGGTCATCGCCAAGGCAAGTTTTCGGATTTTCAGCGAAGCCTGTCGTGTACGACCTTCGGTGAAGCCGGGGCGGGATGTAGTCATGGTGTACGTGGGTTGGCGTAGGGGACGGTGGCCATGTGGGGACATGGTGTTATTTCACAATGAAATAGCGGCACCGATCCTGTTTCATGAATAGCTAGTGTCAATTCTTTAATAGGGCGGGGCAAGTGGGAGCCTCTCCCGCGCAGGGATCTTTAAATACACAAGGAAACCGGGCGCACGACGAAAGAAGGCTTGCAGTTATTTCATTTGAAATAAGGTTGGTGTTTCACCGCCGTCCGGCGGGCGGCATCGGCGTCGCTGGCTTCAATTCTCCTCTCTTTCCTCCAATGAAAAAACTCGGTCTTGGCGTTCTCGGTTTGGGTGAAGGGCGCAGCATCATCTCGGCTGCGCGGCAAAGCGATCTGTGGGAGATCGCCCGCTTGTGCGACTTGAACGAGTCGCTCGGACGCGAGCGGTGTCATGAGTTCAGTCTCGATGCGGCGTGCTATACGCCCGACATCGATACGATGCTGGCCGATCCATCCGTCGATGTGGTCGGCATTTATACGCCCGACCATCTCCATGCCGAGCATGTGATCCGGGTGCTGCGGGCCGGCAAACACGTGATCTGCACCAAGCCGTTTCTCGACGATCTGAGCAAAGCCCCCGAGGTGCTCGCGGCGCAGCGCGACAGCGGCCGTCAGGTCATGGTGGGCCAGAGTTCGCGTTTCTTCGCGCCGTTTGCCCGCCAGCGTGAGCATTTTGAGTCGGGTGCCTTTGGCGAAATCATCACGGTCGAAGCGTATTATCACGCCGATCATCGTTGGTTCCTCGCGAAGCCGTGGGCCAAAAAAGACGCGTTCAAATGGCTCTACGGTTGCATCAGCCACCCGGGCGATCTTGTGCGCTGGTATCTGCCCGACATCGAGGAAGTGATGGGCTATTCCCGCTTGAGCGAGAACGGCCGCTCGCTCGGGCTGGCGCATCCCGACACCTTCCATTTTGTCCTCAAGGCCAGCAATGGTGCGATTGCCCGCGTGAGCGGCTCTTACTCCGGGCCGGTGATTCCGCTGCAGCGAGATTCCAACATGAGCTGCATCCTCCGCTGCGCCAACGGCGCCAGCCAAGGCGATTACTACGATCTGCGCTACGCGTGGAAAGTCGGCAGCCAGTCCGTCGTCGAAACCTTCGAGGACAAGGACGACTATTTCTTCCGCTTCGGCGGCCATTCGCACCACGCGGGCGAATACCAGAACTACATCGAATACTTCGCACGTTGTATTCAAAGCGGCACTACGCCGAAGCCGGACGCCGCCGAAGGCATCGTGACGGTTGCGCTGATGCAGGCGATGGAGGAATCCACGCTGACCGGAAAGCCGGTGAAGATTAAGGACGTGCTCGCGCGTCACGGTCTCGGCGAACTCGCCTGATTTATTCGGAACCGGTTTCCCCATGCTTACCCCGGGCAAGACCTCGTACACCACGCGTTTCAGCTACGCGGCGAGCGACATCGGCTGCCAGCTGGTGTTCGCGCCGATCTCGTTTTACCTGCTGAAGTTCTACACCGATGTGTTCGGCCTCGCGGCGGGCGTGGCGGGCACGATCATGCTCATCGCGCGTTTCGTCGATGCGGCGGATACGCCGATCTGGGGGATCATTTTCGAGCGGACGAACAGCCGCTGGGGAAAAATCCGGCCGTGGTTCCTGTGGCTTTGCGGGCCGTTCGCGATTTTTGGCGTACTCACGTTTCTCACGCCGGATTTGAGCGGCACGGCGAAGATACTTTACGCGGCGGGGACGTATATCGGGGCGAATATTCTTTATACCGGTATCAATACTCCGGTGACGGCGATCCTGTCCGCGCTGACAGCGAATCCCCAGGAGCGTGTGGTGCTGACCTGCTTCCGGATGTTCGGATCGAAGCTGGGGGTGTTGATCGTCAACCTCACGGCGATGAAGCTCGTTTCCGCGCTGGGCGATGGGGACGACCGCAAGGGTTATTTGCTGACGATGCCGATCTATTGCGCGGTCGCGGTCATCCTTTTTCTCGTGGCGTTTCGAAATCTCAAAGAGGTCGTGCCGTCGGACGAGAAACCGAAGCCGATGCTTCAAGGCTTTGGCGCGATCCGGGCAAACTGGCCGTGGTGGATCATCGCGACCAGCAGCCTGTTGTTCTGGATCGCGTTTGTCTCGCGGGTCTCCGCGGCGCCTTACTTTTTTGAATACACGCTCGGCCGGAAGGACCTCATTCCTTTCGCCTTCGCCTTGGATTTCATCTCGCTGGGCACAGTGCTCGGGCTGCCCTGGCTTTGCCGGAAGTGGTCGAAGGGGACCGTGTGGGCGGCAGGTCTTGTCGGTATGATCGCGGGCCAGCTGGTGATGGGGTGGGGCCTCGCGAACGGAAGTTCGCTGACGGTGGTCATGACGGGCTGGGCGTTTGGGTTTCTCGCAAGCGGCGCGGCGATGGCGATGCCGTTCTCGGTGATCTCCGACAGCGTGGACTACGGCGAATGGAAGTCCGGCATCCGCGCCGCGGGTCTGCTCGTGGCGATCGGCACGGCGTTTTGCCTCAAGGCCGGTGCGGGCCTGGGCGGTGCGTTGCCGGGCTGGATTCTTCAATCCACCGGCTACGTCGCCAACATCGCGCAAAGTCCGGAGGCACTTCGCGGCATCGAGTTGAGCGTTGTCTGGCTTCCGGCGGTCGCGTTTGCGGCCGCGCTTGTCCCGGTGTTTTTCTACCGGAAGTTCGA
>CAZNJG010000020.1:0-75193 GCA_964573305.1 uncultured Opitutaceae bacterium | reverse complement strand
ACCACGGCGCCAACCGCCTCGGCGCCTCCGCCCTCATGCAGGGCCTCGCCGACGGTTACTTCGTTCTTCCCTACACGATCGGCGATTACCTCGCCACGCAGAAGCCCGGCTCCCGCCCCAAGACAGATGCGGCCGCCTTCAAGCAAGCCGAGGAAAACGTCACCTCGATCACGGATCGCCTCCTCAACGCCAAGGGCCGTCATCCAGTCTCGCATTTCCACAAACGTCTCGGCCGCCTCATGTGGGACGGCTGTGGTATGGCTCGCACCAAGGAAGGCCTCGAAAAAGCCCTTCAGGAAATCCCCGCCCTCCGCGAAGAATTCTGGAACGACGTCCGCGTCCCCGGCTCCGCCGCCACGCTTAACCAGTCGCTCGAACAGGCCGCTCGCGTGGCCGACTTCATGGAGCTCGGCGAACTCATGTGCCGCGACGCCCTCACCCGCGAGGAAAGCTGCGGCGGCCACTTCCGCGAGGAGTACCAACACCCCGACGGCGAGTGCAAACGCGACGACGAGAAGTTCGCCCACGTCGCCGCCTGGGAATTCCAAGGTGACGGCAAGACGCCGCTCCGCAATGTCGAGGCCCTCAACTACGAAGCCGTCAAGATGAGCGTCCGCTCCTACAAGTGAGCGCGCGCGTCCTCGGAATCGAAAATCGATAATCTAAAATCGGAAATCCCTCATGGTCGCCGAATCTTCCAACAAGCTCATCTCCGTCACCCTGCGCGTCTGGCGTCAGGCCGGCCCCGATCAAGCCGGCCGCTTCGCCGAGTATCAGGCAAAGAACTGCAACCCGAACATGTCGTTCCTGGAGATGCTCGATGTCGTCAACGACGAGCTCGTCTCCAAGGGCGAAGAGCCCATCGCCTTTGCCCACGATTGTCGTGAAGGCATCTGTGGCACCTGCTCCCTCGTCATCGACGGCAAACCCCACGGCCCGCACCGCGGCATCGCGAGCTGCCAGACCTACATGCGCAGCTTCGAAGACGGCGCCGTCATCACCGTCGAGCCTTTCCGCGCCAAGCCCTTTCCCGTCGTCAAAGACCTCATCACCGATCGCTCTGCGTTCGACAAGATCCAGCAGGCCGGCGGCTTCATCAGCATCCGCACGGGCGCTCCGCCCGATGCCAATGCGATCCCGGTTCCGAAGGAAAACGCCGACCTCGCGATGGATGCCGCCTCGTGCATCGGCTGCGGCGCGTGTGTAGCGGCCTGCAAAAACGCGAGCGCGATGCTCTTCGTTTCCGCCAAGGTCTCCCAGCTCGCGCTCGTCCCCCAAGGCCAGCCCGAGCGCGACACCCGTGTGCTCAACATGGTCGCCACGATGGACGAACTCGGTTTCGGCAACTGCACCAACCAGTACGAATGCTCGGCCGCCTGCCCGAAGCTCATCTCGCACGACTTCATCGCGCGCATGAACAAGGACTATCTCGCCGCCAGCTTCCGCAACGCCTTCCGCGGAAAAAGCAACGCCGCCAGCGGCGCCGCTGGCTGAGTTCCCCCGCGCGCACCGCCTTTTCAATCAGCCACCGGCCCAGGTTGTCGGTGGCTTTTTTGCGCCTCGCTCCGAGTGACCGGCCCCCATTGCCATCGCCATTGAACGCTCCTCCCGCTAACTCCGCGCCTGCGCCACTGGTCATTGGTCATTGGTCATTGGTCATTGGTCATTGGTCATTGGTCATTGGTCATTGATCCCCTCCTCCCGTGACCGTCTTTAACGTCCTCGCACCCGTCTTCCTGCTGATCGCACTCGGCGTCGTGCTGCAACGCACAGGCTTCGTCTCCGCAGGCTTTCTCCGCGAGGCCAACAAAGTCACCTACTGGCTCGGTCTCCCCGCGCTGTTGTTCAGCAACCTCGCGACCTCCCTGCATCAAGCCGACGGTGCCCAGGCGATGCTCAACACACTGGTTGTATCCACCGCGCTGATACTGGTCGCCGGTTATCTCGTCGCGTGGATGCTCGGATTGAAGGCCAGCCGGATCGGCACCTTCGTCCAGGGCGCCTTTCGCGGCAATCTGGCTTACGTCGGATTGCCCATCGTTTACAGCCTGCCCGACATCCCCGGCGCCTCCGGCATGCCCATCCGCGCCGCCGCCTTCGTGGCTGTCGCGCCCATGCTCGTTCTCTACAACGTCATCGGCGTCACGGTGCTCGTCGTGAGCCAGCACGCCGTCGGTCGCGCCATGCTCCTTCCGCTGCTGAAACAACTCGCGACCACCCCGCCGTTGATCGCCACGCTCGCCGGGTTTGCGTGGGCGCTGGGCGGCTGGCCGCTGCCGACGGCCGTCGTCATGTCCTTGGACTGGCTCGGTCAGATGGCGCTGCCGCTCGCCCTGCTCGGTATCGGCGGCGCGCTCGCGCAGACCGGAGCCATCCCCGACTGGAAAACGCCGGGCGCCGCCGCGTTGATCAAGACCGTGCTGTCTCCAGTTGTTGGATACATCGTGGGCCGCCAGTTCGGCCTCTCCGGCATCGAGTTCGCCGTCGTGCTGGTTTTCCTCGCCACGCCCACGGCCGGCATCTCGTTCACGATGGTCACCCAGCTCAAAGGCGACGAACCGCTGGCGTCGGGCACCATCCTCTTCAGCACGGTGCTCGCGATCGCCAGCCTTTCCCTCGCGCTCACGCTTATGTGAGCGCCGCGCCCGACCGCTTTCGGCGCCGCCAAAAAACCACTCCGAGGGCCGCCGCGCCCATGAGCAACGCATTGGTCGCGGGCTCAGGAACCGCCGCCGTTCCGACTGCGGCCACCGTGACCATGTCGAGACGCACGGTGCCCGTGGTGCCGTAATTTGCGGTCGCCCCCGCGGCATCGTAGCTCCCGTCTTCAAACACCGAAACGAGGCGAAACGCGAAGTTCGCATTATCCTCAAAGCCACTATCCGCCGCGAAGGTATACGTGATGCTCTGCACAAACGCCTGACTGCTCGCAGCGACCGTATTGATGAACAGGCCGCTCGAGTCGAAGGACGTGCTGAGATTATTTCCCGTCGCTCCCCACGAGGCGACGCCGCCCGAAAGCGCGCTGAAGTTTACGCCATCAAACGACGCTTCCACTTGGAAACGCTCACTCGCCGTCGCCGTTTGCCGCAGATCAAAACTGATCTGAATCGCATCGGTGAAACCGATCGTGCTCACACGAAACAACGCGCCCGCCGTCCCGGACGCCGTGCCTTGCGCCGGCCAGCTCGCGAGGCTCCACGCGCTATTATCCGAGGCCGCGTCGCGCGGACTGCCGGCGGCAAAGCTCGAAGATACACCGCCGAGCGTGGACGCCGTGCCGACGCCGATCGACGGCAGGAGCGAACCGGTGCTCGTACTCGCGTCGGGCGCGACGGAGTTGAAGTTCCACTGAGTGATGATTTGCGCGGAGGCGGCTGGCAGCGCGAGTAACAGACACGCGCCCACCACACCGCCGAGGAGTGGCTTATGCATGGGGATTCCTGGTTGGGGTTGGGGTAAAGCGTCGCCGTTTCGCGGCCCTCCCGCGTTCACGACGACGTCCGCCATCGCGAAGACCCGCTCACCCGGTGGCAAGCTCCACGTCTGCCGAATTTCGCGACACCCGCTCCGCTCGCCTCAGCCGCGCCACCGGACCGCACTTGGAAAGATTTTTTCGAAATACTGAAACAACCCCGCGGATTCTCCGAAGACACCGGTGCGCCCAGCTTCACGTGTCGGACTTTGTGCCAGACGCGCCCTCGGCGCGGTTAGGCTAACGCGGTTTTTGGCGGACAAAAACGCGCCCGGAGTGGCGGCCCCTCGCCGCTCCGGGTCAATGGGAGCCCAAAAAAGAGGCCGGCGCATGGCCGGCCTCCGTCAACACAAAGAACAGATCCGATCGATCAACGCCGGCGGCTCCGGACAAAGACCAGCAACGCGCCGAGTGCGAGCGCCCACGGTGCATGCGCGCCGCCACCGCCACCTCCGCCACCGCCTCCCGACGAGGGCGGTGGGGGCGTGGACGGAGCGCTGCCAAGGTATTCATCCGCTCCAATATCGTAAGCGGTACCCCGCGGCCTTGTATCGCCATCGATGTCGCGCGTGAATCCAGCGATGGCCGTGCCCGCATCAACCACGCCGGTGACCCACGACGCCAGATGCAGGTCACCGCTGACAGGAGCTGTGAACCACGCGGCCTGTGCAGCGGTGTGATTCGTCGCGAGCGCGGCCGCCGGACTGTTCGTACCGGTGATCGCCTTGTTCGCGAGGTTGTTCCTCACGCGCACCACCGCAACGCTGTCGCGGTATTCGATCGCGTTGGCGTAGTTGTTCGTTGAATACACGGTGTTGTTGTCCACCGCAGATTCGCCGGTCGCGAGCGAAGCGACGCTGATGCCGGCACCCGGATGTCCACTCGTGCGGACATCGGAGATCATGTTGTTACGGATCGTCACCGCGCCGTTGTTTTCACCTGCGCCCGCACCGATGCCGATGGCGCGATCGCAGTTGAGGAAGAGGTTGTCCGTGATCGTCAGCGCGCCGACACCCGTGCGGAAATAAATCGCGGGCTGCGCCGGCGCGGCGATGCCTGCGATGCCCGTGAAACCGTTTCCGTCAATGGTCCATCCGGTGCAGCCTTCGCCCGAGATGGCTGCTCCCGTGGTGGGCCCGGAAAACAGACAATCCTCGATGCGTCCGTTATTGGCGCCCGCCTGAATGGCGATGGCATTCGTCGCGGCATTCATAAAGCCGAGATTGGAAATGCTGACGTCGGAGGCGGTCACTTTGAGGATCACGCCCCCAGGAACACCCGTACCGTCGAAGCCCGCACCTAGGGCGCTCGTCGGTCCGGTCAGTTTCACGCCTTTCGCCGCAAGGTCCGGCAAGGCGCTTCCGCCCAGTGTGTAATTGCCGGCCGCGAGCTGGATCGTGAAGGTCGCGAGCGGATTCGTGTTGGCGAGCGTGAGCGCATCTCTGAGTTCGGCGACATTTGCCACCTGTCGCGTGACCGCGCCGCTGTACGGCGTGTTCACACTGATCGCGACAGACTGAGCGGAGCTGTTCCCCGCGGCGTCGTATGCGCTGACGGTGTAGCTGTACGCGGTGCCTGACGTGAGGCCGGTATCGGTGTACGCGTTGAGCGTACTCGTGCCGATTTCCACGCCATTGCGATAGATGCGGTAACCCACGACGCCGATGTTATCCGTCGAGGCGGTCCAGGAAATCGCCACGTCGTTGGGCGACGTCGCCGCACCCGCGAAGTTAGTCGGGACGCTCGGCGCGAGCGTATCCACCACGGGCGCGTTCAGCGTGAGCTCCAAGCTGGTCGCGCCGGCAGATACCGTTGCCGTGTAACCCGCGGGCAGATCGACCACCGCGAAATCCGAGGCGGAAAAATCCGTCGAGGCGTATGTCGCGATCGTGTAGGCCTGTCCTGCGACGGCCGCCGCACCACCGCTCACGCTGATCTCGTATGCGCCGGCAGATCCTTTTGTGAGCGCACCGCCGAGCACGAGCTTGTCTGCGTTGGCTCCATCGAGCTGAGCGACGAAACGTCCACCGCCATTCCACGTGAGCGAAGAAGCGTTGAGCGTTCCGAGGGTTTCGCCCCCCGGTGCAACTTGTCCGCCGCTCGCGAGAACGATCGTGCCGGCGTTGCCCGTGCCGGCCAATGTGCCGCCCGCGTTCACGGTGACCGCGCTGGATGTCGCGATGCTGCCGGTGACATTCAACGTGCCCGCATCGATCGCAACCGCGCCCGTGAAGGTGTTGGCCGCGGAAAGCGTGAGTGTGCCCGCGCCTGTTTTGGCAAAGCCGCCCGCGCCGCCAAGCACACCGCTCAACATGATCGCATGCGGTGCGCCCTCGGCGTCGCCCGCTTTCAAGATCGGCGTGTTGGTCAGCGTGATCGGCAGCGCCGTGGACCAATCCGCTTTCGCGCCGAGCGTGCCGCCAGTCAGGGCGATCGTGGCCGTGTACGGCGCGACGCCGTTCATCACGAGGCCACCCGTGCCGAGATAAAGTTCGCCGCCCGACAACGTGAGCGAGCCCGAGCCAGCGACGACGGCGTTGTTGTAGCCGAAGGTGATTTTCTCCGTCGTCACCACGCCGCCGCTGATCTGCGCGACGGTCGCGTTGCCCGAAGCGCGCGTGAGCACGATGCCGTAAGCCGTGTCGGCGACGGTGAGTTTTCCGCTGGTGACGCGCAGCCCACCGCCACGCGTGGAGCCGGAGTTGTTGCCGATGGTGAGGGCACCGGTCACTTCGACCGTGCCGCCCTCGACCGACATCGCGCCGTTGGAGTTGTGATTACCCAGCCAAACCGCTCCCGCCTGCGTGGTGCCGCCGGACGCGATGAAACCGGAGTTGTAGTCAACCGTCCCCGCGCTGTTGCGACGAATGCTGACGTCGGAGACGGTCAATGTGCCGCCGTTGACGCGCAGCGTGCCGTTGCTGTCGGAATTGGTGCGGAAACCGCCGGCTAGAGTTGCGCTGCCACTGTCGATCACGACGGATCCAGTGACGACGGTGACAAGACCGCTGATGTTGAGCGAGCCGCCGCCGACTTCGAGGCGTGCGCCAGAAGCGACATTCGCGGCTGCACTGAGGGTCAACGCGCCGTCAGGACCGCCGACACGAAGCGTACCCGCGTTGACCGCGAGCGCGCCGCTGAGGGTGTTGTTTTTCCCAAGGACGAGCGTGCCCGCGCCTGCTTTTGCCAAACCATCGGAGCCGGCGACAACCGTGTTGAGCGTGGCGGTGGCACCGGTGCCGAGCGCATTCACGGTCACAATCGGAGCGCCGGCATCGACGTCGAACGTGAGCGTGTTGGTGGCGTTGCCGTTGTCGCTCACCACCCAGTTCGCGGCGCTCGCCGTGTTCGTGTCGCCAAACACCAAACCCGACAGTGTGCGCGGCGAATCGAGCGCAACGGTCGTGTCGGCGACGAGGTCGTAGTTGCCCAAGGTCGGGACCGCGCCCACGCCGTCAGGGATGAAGCCGCCATCCCAGTGGGCCGCGTTGCTCCAAAGTCCGCCCGAAGGCGCCGAGGCCAGCCACGCGAGCACGATGCGCGTATAAAGTTCTCCTGAAGTAAACCCACCGGAGATCGCAACGCCGCCGGGCGCGCTGACGATACCGGTGCCGCTCGCTTTCAGATCGAGCCGCAAGGTGCCGCTGCCCGTGACCGAGCTGACGAGGACGTCGTAAGTCGTCGCGCTTTGCGCCGTCACACTGGCGACGGAACCCGTGACCGTGTCCGTGCCCACAATCGCGAAGTCTGCGGTATCAACGCCGGTGACTGCCTGGCTAAACGTGACGCGGAATGTCGCGCTGGTGGTGCCGAGCGCGGATGACGCCGGGTCGTAACGATTGATCGACAACACCGCAGGTACCGCCGCAGGTAAACTCGCGAGCGCGGTCACGATGTCGGGTTGCGCCGGTGCCGTCATGCCATTGCCCAGAAAATAATCCGGATAAGGCGGCTGGTTGTAGGCGACATTTTGCCAGGCGATCGCGAGCCGGTACTGGCGGTTGTGCATCAACGTATAGAGCCGTGTCGTCGTCGGTGCAGTCGTGGTGTAGAGGCGCAGCGCCGAGCTGTCCGACTCGCGCCAGATCACTTCTTCGCGCCAGTCGCCGAGGATGTCGGCCGAGAGATTCGGCGTAGCCTTCGTCGAGTTGTTGGACGCGACATTGGCCGGGGAAAGAATCGAGCCGGCCGATTTGGTGACGGGGTCCCATTTCGAGATCGTCGTACCATCGAGGAGTTCACGGGAGAGATCGCCGTCCCACCAAATGCCAAAATTCATCGAGGGCCGCGTCGTGGAAATGATCGTGCCATCCACGGTGCGGACATCGGAGCGCGATCCCCACATCTCATAACCGGGATGCGCTGGATCGATATCAGCCGTCATCGAACGACCAGCGTCGGATGTGCTCGGCGAGGAAAAAATCACCGCGCCCGTACGTGCATCGCGAAAGGTGTGACCGATGCCGCCATTGCCGGCGAAGTCCTCATGCGCAACCCAGACTTCCAGGCCAGGACGCGCAGGATCGAGATCGGAAACATGCATCGCATCGCCATGACCGAGGCCGGTCGAATAAAGCCCGCGTCCGTCGTCGTCGATCGTACAGGAGCCATAAACGATTTCGTCGCGTCCATCGCCGTCGACATCCGCTACGCTGAGATTGTGATTTCCCTGTCCCCGGTAAGCAGCCCAGGTGGAAGCCGCGCCGCCGTTGGGATTCGTATCGAAAATCCAGCGCTGGCTCAGCACGCCATCGCGATAATCATACGCGACGAGAACTGCGCGTGTGTAGTAACCGCGACACATCACCAGGCTCGGACGCTGCCCGTCGAGATATGCCACCGCTCCAAGGAATCGGTCGATGCGATTGCCATAGTTGTCCCCCCAGATGGCGTTTATCTGCGCCGTCGTCGGGAAAAGGGTGTCGGGATGGCGGGGCGGATTGTAGTTGGTCGAAGTGATCTCGATGCCGGTTTGTCCGTTGAACAACGTCAGGAACTCCGGGCCGACGAGAATGTATCCGTTGGCGTTGCGGCGATCCTGCGAGTGATCGATGTCCGCGCTCGGGCGCGTCCCAGAAAACTTCGCCGCGTCGGCAACAAACTGCCCATCGGCGCCCTTCGAGCCCTCGGCCGTGCGGCAGGCGACCTCCGCCTTTCCGTCGCCATCGAGGTCATACACCATGAACTGCGTGTAATGGGCGCCGGCGCGGATGTTGCGGCCGAGGTCGATGCGCCACAGCAGCGTGCCGTCGAGTTTGTAGGCATCGAGGTAAACATTGCCCGTGTAGCCGGCGATGGAGTTGTCCTGCGAATTCGACGGATCCCATTTCACGATGATCTCGTATTCACCGTCGCCATCGAGATCGCCGACCGAGCAATCGTTGGCGCTGTAGGTGCACGTGACGCCATCGGGCGTGGTGACACCCGCGGGGATTTGCAGCGGGATCCGCAAGTACTGTTGCACCGGCGCGGCAGCAGCGAGCGTGTACGTTTCGCTCGCCGGTTGTTCGATGCCGCTGATCACGGGGCGGACATGGTACGCGAGCGTCTGGGAAAAATCAGCCGTGCCGTCCGCATAGGAAGTCGCGGTGGTGAGCGGCTCGGAGTTCAGCTTCACCGCGGTCGCGCCGCCGGTGGAACGATAGAGATTAAACGCCACGCCGGCGGGATCAGTGCCGAGCATGCGCCAACTGACAAACGCTTCGGTGGACGACGCGCGCACGGCGACGACGCCACGGTTGAGATGTTCCATGAGCGACGGCGCAGCGACGGTGCGCACGGAAACGCTCAAAACGACGACGGCAAAAGCCAGCAAGGCTAGCGCCTTGATGCAGGTTTTCATAGGGGTGAAGCGGGGCTGGGGTTAAGGACCGGAAGCGATGCAGGCCGTTTCCGCGAGAACTGCCAGAACGCGGCCTGCGTACAGTCATCTTCGCCGCGCGTCCGCCCACGTCGAAACGGGCAGCGCGCACATCGTCGCGCATCCACGACCACTCACTTGCTGGAAAGACAATCCGCCACCTCCGGCCCGGGGCGCGTCTTTGCGCGCCGCGCAAGCCCGGTCTCCTCACACGCGTCCCTGTTCTCCCGCCCGGGGATCATGGGATGCGGAGCTTCATGCCGATCTTCAACGAAGCCGGGTTGGGCAGGCTCGCGCGATTGGCGTCGTAAATATCGATCCACCGTTCTCCGCGGCCGTAGTAGCGGCGCGCGATGCGTGTCAGATTTTCGCCCTCGACCACCGTATGAATACGCGGCTCGGCGGCGCGCACGGGAGCCGTGGTCGGCGACGAGGTATCGGCCGGGCGGCGCGGCGGACTCAAGGCCGGCGACGTCGCGACAGCGGTGCCACGACTGCGGAATTGGGTGAGCTCGGCGGTGAGCTGGCCGATCTGGTTCTGCGCGTGGCGCAGTTGTTCGCGCAGCGTCTCCACTTGTGCAGTGGCGTCGCGACCGGCTGCGGCGAGGCGTGCGGCCTCGGCCGTTTGTTTGTCCGCCTCTGCAATGCGCGAGGCGAGCGCGGCGCGTTCCGCGTCGGTGCCGGCGAGCGATTTTTGCAACAGATCGATCTGCTCCTGCTGCATCTGGAAACTACGCAGGGTCGAAGCGAGTTTCTCGTTTGCTTCGTCGAGTTGCGTGCGAAGCGCGACGGGGTCTTCGCCGGCAGGTGCCGCCGGGCGTTTCTCCAGTTCTGCGATGCGTGCGCGCAGCGTTTCCTGTTCCGAGCGCGCCGCGCCCGCGGCGTCCTCGGCGGACTTCAAACGGGTCTGCAATTCGGCAACTTGTTCCGCATCGCGGGTGGATGCCGTCTTCGCTTCCGAGGCAGCCGCGAGCTTTTGCGTGAGACGGGCAACCTGAGCCTCCAGTGCGCCGGCGCTCTTCCGGGCCTCGTCCTTTTCACGATGCGCGGCTTCGTTGGCGCGACGCGTCTCGGCGAGCTGCGTCTCCAATTCTTCCACGCGACGGGCCGGCGCCTCACCTGCTTTCGAAGCGGCGGCGAGTTTGCGCGTGAGTTCGGCGCGTTCGGTTTCGTGGGCTGCGAGGGATTTTTTGAGTTCAGCCTGCCCGGCCTCGCCCGCTTTCTTGGCGGCATCGAGCTGGGCTTGCAGTTCTTTCACGCGGGTCTCGGGAACGACGCCGGACTTGGCGGCCGCGAGGTCCTTCTTGAGTGCGGCGACTTCCGCCGTGCTGGTGGACAATCCGGCCTGCACGGTGGCGAGGGATTTTTTTAGTTCGTCGCGTTCCTGCGCGACACGGGCGAGTTCAGCGGCCCGGCGCTCGGCATCGCCGGCCCCCTCGGTGGCAGCGGCAAGTTCGGTTTCCAGCTTCGCAGTCGCTGCCTTCGCGTCGGCGGCAGCGCGTTCGAGTTCGGCGATCTTCTGCTGAAGCGCGTTGCGCTCGCCTTCAAAATTCGCGGCGCCCGCCTTCCAAGTGCCGATCTCCGCGGTGAAGGTCGCAGTCGCGGAGGCAAGATCAGCGGCGAGTTTTGTTTTTTCCGCGCTCCACGCCGTCTCGCTTTCCTTGAGTGCGGCAAGTGCACGGCTGTTTTCCTCGGCGGCTTTTTTCGCCGTTTCGAGCTGGGCCTGCACCTGGCGGAGCTGCTCGGCGGGGACCATGCCGGCCTTGGTGCTTTGCAATTCCTGACGAAGCGCGGCGGCGTCTGCGGTGGCCACGGCCAGCGCTTGCTGAGACTCGGAGAAACGGCCCTTGAGGTCGGCCACTTCGCTATTGAGGCGAGCGGCTTCGGCGGCAGGAAGCGCGCCCTTGGTGGAAGAAAGCTGGGCGGTGAGCGTCTTGTTTTCTCCCGCGAGGCGTGCGCTGTCTGTCTCCAATTTCTGGATACGCTCCTGCGCGGCGGCGAGTCCGGCGGCGGCTTTCCCGGCATCGGCCAGCTTGCGCGCCGCCTCAGCCTGGGATTTTTTCAGCGACGAAACTTCTTCACGGAGGCTGGCGAGGGTCTTTTCGGCTGCTCCGGTTTTCTCCGACGAGGCGGTTTCGAGCCGGCGGTTTTCCTCGACCAGTTTTTGCTGCTGTTCGCGGGCGGAGTCGAGTGCTGCGCGCACTGCGGCAAGTTCGCGGGCCGTTTCGCCCGCTTTGGCGAGATCGGCTTCGAGCGCCACGACCTTCAACTGAGATTCCTCGGCGCCTGCTTTGCGCGCCGCCTCGATCCTTTGCAGCAGGCCGTTGCGTTCGCCTTCGAAGTTCGCGGAGGCCGCTTTCATCGTGGCGATCTCGGCGGTGGCTTGATCGAGGGCGGTCTTGAGACGGCTTTGCTCCGCCTGCAGTTGCTTCTCCAAAGCGGCGGTCGCGGCAGCGGCTTTTTGCGCACCTTCTTTCAGGGCTTCGTTTTCCTTCCACGCGGCGGCGAGTTCTTCGCTGAGTTTTTTCAACTCCGCCTGACGGGCCTCGGCTTCGCTGGCTGCGGCGGCGGCGATCGGTGAGCTCACCGGAGAAACGGGCGACGACGCGGTCGCGGCGGGTGCGATCGGCGATGTGCCGGCCGGAGCGGCGGTGCGCGCGAGCGGCGGCGGGATGGCGCGTTTCGCGGCGACGGCTTCGCGGATCTGCGCGATGCGTCGCTTGCCTTCGGAGATCTCGTGAGGCGACATCTGGCGCGAAACGATAAGCAGTGAGCGGCCGGGCGCTCCATTGTCCGCCGCGAGGGTCAGCCAGGCGTACGCCTCGACGATGTCGGCGACCGCTTCCTGCGAATTCGCGTACACCAAACCGAGGTTATGCTGCGCGATCCCGTCGCCGGTCGCTGCCTTCGCCTGCAACGCGGCGAGATCATCGGGGGAAATCGCAAACGCGGATGCGCTGGTGAGCGCTGCGCCGATCATGCTGCGGACGAGAAGTCGGAAAGAGCGGGGAGTTTTTTTCATTCCTAAGCCAAAGATGGCGCGACCATGGGCGAGCATGCGGCATTTTCAAAGCGGCAAATTGTCCAGTCAGTTGGAAATCTCGACGCGCCGCCCGGCGCCGGCAATGGGGCTGAAACCGTCTCGCCTCAGTCGCCTTCCCAGCGTTTGGCCCGCTCCACCGCCCGCCGCCAGCGACGTTGCTTGCTCGCTGCGCCCGAGACGGCCTGCGGTCTGAGCGCCCGATCTTCGCTCCATAACGCCGCGAGTTCGTCGCGGTTTTTCCACACGCCGACCGCCAGTCCCGCGAGAAAGGCCGCGCCGAGCGCCGTGGTCTCGATCACCCGCGGACGCACCACCCGCCGCCGCAGCAGATCGCTCTGAAACTGCAGCAACGCGTGGTTCACCGTGGCGCCGCCATCGACGCGCAGCTCGCGGATTTTTCTCCCCGCATCGGCCTCCATGGCCGCGATCAAATCGGCAACTTGAAACGCGATGCTCTCCACGGCTGCGCGGGCCAGGTGGGCGGCGGTGGTGCCTCGCGTGAGTCCGAAAATCGCGCCGCGGGCCTCGGCATCCCAATGCGGCGCACCGAGGCCGGTGAACGCCGGCACGAAATACACGCCGCCATTGTCGGCTGCACGGCCGGCCAGCGCTTCGATCTCCGCGGAATTCGCGATCAAGCCGAGCCCGTCGCGCAACCACTGCACGACCGCGCCGCCGATGAACACACTGCCTTCCAGCGCAAACTCGGTCCGTGCACCGATTTTCCACGCGAGCGTGGTGAGGAGTTGATGACGCGAACTCACGGGTTTCGCGCCGGTGTGCATAAGCATGAAGCAACCGGTGCCGTATGTGTTTTTGGCGAGTCCCGGACGAAAACAGGCCTGGCCAAAGAGTGCCGCGTGCTGATCGCCCGCGACTCCCGCGACCGGCACTCCGCGCAACGCGGGGATCGTCGTGACTTCACCATACACTTCGCTGCATCCACGAATCCCGGGCAACACCGCGCGCGGGATCCGCAAGATGCGCAACAACTCGTCGTCCCAATCGCCCGTGTGGAGATTGTAGAGCAACGTGCGGCTGGCATTCGTCGCATCCGTGGCATGGATACGGCCGTCGGTGAGTTTCCATAACAGCCAGCTGTCCACCGTGCCAAAGGCGAGTTCGCCCCGCTGCGCGCGGCGTCGCGCGCCGGGCACATGATCGAGCAGCCACGCAAGTTTCGTCCCCGAAAAATAAGGATCGAGCAGCAAGCCCGTTTTGCGCCGGAAACGCCCACTATGCCCCGCGCGTCTCAAGCGCGCGCACGCCGCCGCGGTGCGCCGATCCTGCCACACGATGGCCGGCGCGATCGGACGCCCGCTCGCGCGTTCCCAGACGAGCGTGGTTTCACGTTGATTGGTGAGGCCGATCGCCGCGATTTGCCCACCGATGAGATTCGCCTCCGCCAGCGCCGCCGTGGCCGTGCGCCGCGTGGTCTCCCAGATCTCCTCGGGATCGTGCTCCACCCAACCGGGACGCGGGAAAAACTGCGTCAGTTCCTGACGTGCTTGTGACACCACTTCGCCGCGCGCATCGAAGACCAGCGCGCGGCTCGAGGTGGTTCCTTGATCGAGGGCCAGAATATACTGCATGGGGCAATCAGCGGGAAACGAGGTCGCGAACCGGCTTGGCCTAAACGCCAAAACGGTGGACCGTCTTTGCCAAGCTCCCACGATGAGCATATTTAGCAAGTTTCCGCCTTCGGTCGGCCCCTCCTCCAGTATCCGCTGAAACCTTGCTTCGCCGCCGGGGTCTGAGTTTACTGCCAACCAGTTTCTTTAGTGCCATGAAAACCGCCGTCACCCTGCTTGCCCTCGCCGTCGTCGCCGCCCCTCTCGCCTCGGCGCAATCCCACCGTCCGTCCATCGCCTCGGGCGCCCATCGCGGCCATCATGGCCATCACCAGCGCCATTATCACGGGCACCGGCATTCGGGTCATCATCACCACTCGCATCGCCACCATTCGCGAATCAGTTACCGGCCGGTCGTGGTATATCCATCGGCCGGTTACTACGGCTACTCGCCCGTAGGATATTACGGCTACGGCCCCGCGTATGGCGGTTACTACTCGGGTTATTCGAGCGGGTATTCGTCCGGCAGCCGCGCCACCAACGGCATGATCCTCGGCGGCATTGCCGGGGCCATCATCGGGCACAACTCGGGCGATCTGGGCAACAACGCTTGGCGAGGCGCCGCCATTGGCGCGGGAGCCGGACTGCTCTTGGGCGCGGTCGCCGACCACCGCGCAAATACCCGCGAGGCCGCGGCAGCCCAGACGCAAACTTCCACGCCTGCCCCGCAGGTTCAATCGACCAGTTCCGCGCCCCCTTCTTCGACGCCGCAGACCGTCATCATCAACAACCACTACTACGGCAACTCCTCCCCGATGAGTTCGGCCAACGGCCTCTTCGGCCGCTGAGCACGCCCGTTGTTCGTTGACCACCCCGCCGCCACCCAAGACCGGCGGCGCCGGATCCGTCGCTGTATTTACTTTAGCACTACACCATGAAACACCTCGCCCTCCCGTCCCTCGCTCTCGGCTGCGCCGTCCTGGCCTTCTCCGGTTGCAGCCCCAGCCGTGGCGTCAAGAACCCCTCCGGCGTGCCCGTGACCGAAATGAAAGCCGACGAGCGCGGTTTTGTCGCCGGCACCGGCGTCGAATCGCAGGACCTCGTCGCCGTGACCGACAAGATGGCCCGTAGCATCCTCGGCATTCCGCAGATCGCCCGCGCCCAGACTCCGCCCACCGTCGTGCTCGAGGAGGTCGTCAACGACACCCGTTTCCCGATCAACAAAAGCATCTTCCTCACCCGCATCCGCGCCTCGCTCAACGCCAAAGCCGCCGGTCAGGTCAACTTCCTCGCCCGCGACCGCATGGCCGCGCTCGAACGCGAACGCGCGCTCAAGCAGCAGGGCAACGTCACCGCCAGCGCAGACCCGCATGTCGTCGAGTTCAAGGGCGCCGACTATTTCCTCACGGGCCGCCTCGAGGGCATGAGCGGCCGCACCAGCGCCGGCGTGAGCGACTACATCCTCTACTCCTTCCAGCTCATCGACGCACGCACCAGCAGCATCGTCTGGGAGGATTTCGCCGAGATCAAGAAACAGGGCCTCGAGGACGCCGCCTATCGTTGAGCGCCCGTATTGGAAAAACTGATACACCATGAAAACCACTGTTTCCCTCCTCGCCGCCGCCCTGCTCGCCTTCGCCGGCTGCGCCAACCCGCCCGGCCCTTTCGCCCCGCAGGACACCACCAAATACACGCTCGAGAACACCGAGAGCTTCGTGCTGATGGACAAACCCACGCAGAACTCCGTCACCTGCACCGGCCTTCAGGAAACCATCAACAGCGATGGACGCCTCGAAGTCGTCGCCAACGTCAAGAATCGCGAAAGCCGCCGCATCCAGGTCCAGGTCAGCTGCGTGTTTAAAAACGACGCCGGCTTCTCGACCGGCGACGAAACTCCCTGGCAGACACTCATCCTCGGCGAAAACACCACCGAAGCCGTGCGCTTCACCGCCGCCAACACCCAGGCCAAGAAATACACCGTGCGCGTCCGTCAGGCGCGCTGACCCGAGGCGCGGCACGTCTGCCCGCGCCGCCTACCCGCCCCTCCGCAACGACTTCACGCCATGAAAACCTCCCGCGCCTTCCTCACTGCGTCACTGGTCATCGGTCATTGGTCATTTTCCGCCGTCGCTCACGCTGCCAAAGAACCCGAAGCGCCGGTGCCCGTCACCCGCCAGCTCACCCCGGCCCCCGAGTCGCGCGAAACCTACGATTATCAGCAACGGCTGTACGGCCCGTCCGAGTCCCTCATCGCGCCCGACAAAGCCCGCGCCGTCCTCGATGCTTTCCGCGCCGCCAATGAGAAACTCGGCGATCCCCGTTACCTCATCTACGTGAATCGCGAGCTGGTCGAAAACGCCGGACTCCAACTCGCCGGACGCACCGAGCGCACGGAATCTTCCCGCACGGAAAAAAACGCGTCGTTCGAAGCGGATCCCAATCACGCGCCGCGCGCCGAAAATCCCTCCGCGCAAACCCAGATCAATGTTGCCGTCGGCGGGGGCGACGCCGGCTCCGGCAGCGCGCAACCGACTCCCGGCAAAGGTTCGTCCACGCAACAAGACACCAAGGTTTCCGCCGAAAATACTTACAAGGCCGGCGAACAAACGGCGCTCACACTCGCCGACCGCCAGACCGTGCGCGAAGTCGAGCGCCTGCTGGGACGCCCGCTGCGTTATTCCGGCGCGAAACTCGCCGATCAACGCACCGCCACCGCACTTATCGCCGACCGCCCGCTCGATCATTTCACCGCGCCGGCCAACGACGCCGCCCGCAAAGATCGCGAAGCGCTCGCCAAAGTCGCCGACATCGTCCTCGAAGCGCTGATCTCCAGCCGCCAGGCCGTTGTCACCGGCGTTTCCAGCGATGAAACCGTCAACATTCCCGACATCCAGCTCACCGCCATCCGTCTCTCCGATTCTGCCATCCTCGGCCAGGCCAGCTCCGCCGATGTGCTCGGCAAAGATCAATACGCCGGCCCGCTCACCAAGCAGTTCGACATTCGCGACATCACCGAGGCTGTCGCGCTCGCCCTCCTCGAAGACATCGCGGTGACGACGAAGTGATCGCGTCAACCCGCTGGCGCGCGACGATTTTCCCCCGCGCCCGCGGATAACGTTTTCCGCCACGCGCCCGGTTGAAATTTTCGTCCCGCCGTCCGGGTTGCTTCGACGGCGCCGACGTCCATTTTCGACCTTTCATGCTCCGCCGGCTTTCCACCCGCTTCCAAAAAATCCTGGGCGTGACCCTCGCGTCCGCGCTGGTGCTCGCCGGCTGCACACACACGCCCACCGCGCGTTACGTGCCGCTCACCGGCGATGCGTTGGTGGATGGCAAAGCGCATCTCGACGCCGCTCTGCCCAAGGACCGCGTGCTGTGGGAATATCGCGTCGCCGCCACCGCCATGCGTCGCGGCGCTTTCGACGAAGCCCGCGAACAACTCGACGGCGCGCTTTCGCACGCCGCCGCCAACTACGGCAACATCAGCGCGCAGGCCGCCAAATCGCGCCGCATGTTTCGCCGCGAATCCGACAAACCGTTCATCGGCGAGCCCTACGAACGCGCCCTCGCGCACTACTACCGCGCCATCCTGTACTGGCAGGACGGCGAAGCCGACAACGCCCGCGCACTCCTCCGCACCGCGCAACTGCTCGACAGCGACACGGAGGACAAAACCTACGCGGGCGACTACGTGCTCTTCGACTATCTCGATGGTTTCGTGACCTCCCGCCTCGGCGGCAACGGCTCCGATGCGCTCGCCCGCGCCCGCGCCAACGCCCGCGCACAAGGCCGCTCGCTTCCACCCGATTACGACCCGTCCGCGAATGTCCTCGTTTTCGCGGAGTTTGGCCGCGGTCCCCAGAAGTATTCAGATGGTCAATACAACGAGCGGCTCAAGTTCTCCACCACGCCTTCCCTCGCGCGTTCCGCCGTGCTCGAAGTCGCCGGCCGCCGTGTGCCCCTGCCGCCTTACGACGACCTGAACTTCCAGGCCACCACCCGCGGTGGCCGCGTGATGGATCATATCCTGGGCAACAAAGCCGTGTTCAAAGGCACCGCCGAAGGCATCGGCGATGTCGCCATCGTCGGAGCCGCCATCGCCGCCGATAACATTCATCGTTACGATGGTTCTTATAACCGCGACGCCGCCAACGTCGCCATCGCCCTCGCCGCCGTCGGCATCATCAGCAAACTCACCGCTTCCGCCACCACGCCCGAGGCTGACACACGCACGTGGGACAACGTCCCCCAATATCTCAGCTTCGCTTCGCTCCGCCTCGCTCCCGGCGAATATCCGGCCTCGCTCACTTTCCTCGATGCGTCGGGCAACCCGCTCGCTCATGGACGCCGCGAATTCACGCTCACCGTTCCCACCCCGTCAGAGAGCATCGGCGCGCGCGCGCAAGACACCGTCCTTTTCCTGAGCCAGCTCGCCAACTGAGCGAGTAAGGAGGGATACGCTCAAGCTGGCCCACCCCATCCAGCGCGCTATCAACGACGCCGACCAAGGTCATTAAACACTGGTCACTGGCCATTGGCCATTGGTCATTGGTCATTGGTCATTGGTCATTGGTCATTGGTCATTCCCCTTCGGCCTTCGTCATTCGTCATTTCTCCCCCTTCCACCTGACTGTAATTCCCACCCACCCTCGCCTCCCTCCGCGCCCCGGCTCCCTTTTCGCTCTTCACCGTTCACCCTTCCCTCTTCCCTCCTCCCATGTCCCATCAACCTGCGCCCACCCGTTACGACAATTCAGCGCTCTACCGCCGCACCGGTCGCAGCGGCCTGAAGCTCCCCCGCCTCTCGCTCGGTCTCTGGCACAACTTCGGCGACACGGACCTCCACGCCAACAGCCGCGCGCTCGTTCTTCGCGCATTCGATCTCGGCATCACCCATTTCGACCTCGCCAACAATTACGGTCCGCCTCCCGGCGCCGCGGAGAAAAACTTCGGCCGCATTCTCCGCGAAGACCTCGCCGCGTATCGCGACGAAATCATCCTCTCCACCAAAGCCGGCTACTTGATGTGGGACGGTCCTTACGGCGACTGGGGTTCGCGCAAATACTTGCTGGCCTCGCTCGATCAAAGCCTGCGCCGCCTCGGCGTGGATTACGTCGATATCTTTTATCATCACCGCCCCGATCCGGAAACCCCGCTCGAAGAAACCATGGGCGCACTCGCTCACGCGGTGCGATCGGGAAAAGCGCTCTACGTCGCGCTCTCGAATTACAACCCCGAACAAACCGCTCGCGCCGCCGCCATCCTCCGCGATCTCGGCACGCCCTGCCTGCTGCATCAGCCGAAGTATCACATGTACGAACGCACACCCGAGCGCGGTCTCTTCGACGTGTTGCTGAAGGAAGGCATCGGTTGCATCCCGTTCTGCCCGCTCGCCCAAGGCCTCCTCACCAATCGTTATCTCAACGGCATCCCGGAGGACTCGCGCGCCATGCGTGATCCGCGCTTCCTCAAACCCGAACATATCACCGAGGAAAAACTCGTTCAGCTCCGTCAGCTCAACGCTTTCGCGCAAGCCCGCGGACAAACGCTCGCGCAGCTCGCGCTTTCGTGGGTGCTCCGTCAGCCCGCCGTCACGACTGCCCTCATCGGCGCCAGCAAGGTGGCACAGATCGAGGACAATCTCGCCGCGCTCAACACACCCGATCTCACACCGCAGGAATCCGCACAGATCGACGCCATCCTCGGCAACGCCTGATCTCTCCGCACGCGCGCTTCCCTCCAGCGCGCGTGCACCCGTGTGTCGAAACATACGCGTGCATTCGCTGCGATTCACGGTTCATAAAGTCGGCCACACCGACCGCGAAGCCTGCCGTGAACATCCTTCTCTTCACCCCCGACGAAGCCGCCTCCCCCCTCCCGCGCACCGATCCGCGCGCCATCCATCTGCTCGAGGTCCTGCGTCGCCAAAAACTGGATACATTCGACGCCGGACTCATCGACGGCCCGCGCGGCAAAGGCACGCTCGTCGACATCGCGCCCGGCGCGATTCATCTCAATTTCACGTGGGGCGAACCGCCGCCGCCGCTCGATCCGATCACGCTGCTCATCGGCCTGCCCCGCCCGCAGACTGCGCGCAAAATCCTGCGCGAAGCCACCGCGCTTGGCGTGAGCGCGATCCACTTTTTCCCATCCGAACGCGGCGAACCGTCCTACGTGCGCAGCGCCCTGTGGTCCTCCGGCGAATGGCGCCAGCAACTCATCACCGGCGCCGAACAAGCCTTCTGCACCCGCCTCCCCGAAGTCACCTGGACCCACCCGCTCGCTTCCCTCCTCCACATCCCCTCCGCCAGCCTCCCCTCGCTCTCCCTCGTCTCGCCGGCCAGCCCGGCGACTCCCGCTCCCCGCATCGCCCTCGACAACTACGAGTCCCCCACACCCCTCGGACGTTGTCATCTATTAGATGACATTCCCCTCCGCGCTCCCTCTGAAAACTCCGCAGGTTGTCATCTATTAGATGACAAATCGTCTGGGCGCTCCGGCGCGGCGCCGATCACACTCGCCATCGGATCCGAGCGCGGGTGGTCCCCTGCGGAGCGCGATTTGCTTCGTGCTCATCAGTTCACGCTCGCGCATCTTGGCCCGCGTGTGCTCCGCGCCGAAACCGCGGTCATCGCCGCTGTCGCCATCGTGAAGGCACGTCTCGGCTTGATGTAATGTCATCCGCGAAAATCGCGGCCCTTTTTCGCCTCCCGCCGACCGCCCACGGCATGCAAAGTGTCACGTAATACGTGACACTTTTTCTGAAGCCATACAGCCCCAGAGAGATGTATTCCCTTGGCGCACAGCTCGACGTCGAGCGCGACTAAGGTGTTTGGGCCTGCGAGGCCTTGCGGAAGAATGCGACGGTGGGCTGGCGCGCGCCTTTCCCGAGCCGTCGCACACAGGTCCAGCCCGCTGGCTCGAGTATAATCTCACCCGGCATCTCAAACACGATCACCGGATCTTCCTTCGTCACGAGCATCTCCGACAATCGCGCAAACAGCGGGTCCGCGATGTATCCAATAATCTCATACGGGGGATCGACGAAAACGAGATCCGGCGCTTCCTCGCCCGCGACCAGCTTCCACGCGAGCACGTCCGCTTGCGCCACCGTGAGCGTCCGTGCGTCGTGCCCCGCGCTTTTGCACACCGCGGCGATGTTTTTTGCGAGGCACGCGGTCGCACGTGCGTTTTTCTCCACAAAACACCCACCCGCCGCACCGCGGCTCACCGCTTCGAGTCCATAGGCTCCGCTGCCCGCAAACAAATCGAGAAAGCGCGCGCCCGGCACCCGCGATGCGATACTCGAAAACACCGCTTGCCGCACGCCATCCGTCGCCGGTCGCGTGGCTTCGCCCTTCGGCGTCACCAGCGGAATCCCGCGCGCCACTCCGCCGCTGATCCTCATGCGATCGCCCGCGGAAATGCGGGCGCACGCGCTGCGGCAGAGATGAGTTTCAACGGGTTCATGCGTTTCGATGCGGCGGCGTTCGTTCGACGCGTCGCGCGCGTTTTTGGGCAGGCACCGCCCGCGCTGTCAAACTTCAGTCCGCATCCGCGCACACCTTGCTGACCGTTCAACGCACCGCGACTTGCGGGCGACGCGGATGCGCGATTTCGTCCGGCGCATGGTTCACCCGCGCTTGCTCATTGCCTTGGTTTTAGTCGCGCTGCCCTCACTTTCGTTTGCCGAAGGAAACCCCGTCCGCGGTCGCCGGCTGTTTCAGTCACAATGCGCGGCATGCCACACCACGTCTGCGCAGCATCGCATCACCGGTCCGGGACTCGCGGGCATCGTCGGTTCGCCCGCGGCCCAGCGCGACGGTTTCGCGTACTCCGACCCATTGAAAAACTCCGGTATCACGTGGGACACCGCCACGCTCGATCGCTACCTCACCGATCCCCTCAAACATGTCCCGGGCACAACGATGACCCAACCCGTTCCTGCCGCCAACACGCGCGCCGACATCATCGCATTTCTCTCAACGCTCACGCCGCCCGCGCCAGCTCCGGCAACCGCACCGTGAGTCATTTCACGTCGCTTCTGCCGCGCGTTTCGTTGTCTGGCTGAGCAGCCATGGCACGTTTTCCCATTTCCGATCATTGCGACGGCGCGCGTTTCTTCACGCCCGGCGGCGTGCCTTTGCCCACGCCGAGCGACATCTGGCGTTGGTGGCGCGAACGGGAAAAACCGCTTTGGAAAACGCACGTGGTCACACCGCGCGTCGCACCGCCAACGCGCGCGGAAGACGATCCGCACGTCGCCGCCACGTGGATCAATCATTCCACGTTTCTCCTTCAGTTTGGCGGCGTGAACCTGATCACCGATCCGGTCTTTTGTGACCGCGTCGGGCCCTTCGGTTTTCTTGGGCCGCGTCGTTTTCACGCGCCGGGACTGCTTTTCGAAACGCTCCCGCACATCGACGCGGTTTTGTTGAGTCACGATCATTACGATCACTGCGACCTCGCGACCTTGCGGAAACTCGCCCGACGCGATCAGCCGCGCGTTTTTGCACCACTGGGTCATCAGGACCTGCTGAAGCGCGCCGGTTTCACGGATATCGTGGAAATGGATTGGTGGGAAACGCAGCCACTCGCGTCGCGCCCCGCCGGGCGCACGATCGCGATCACGCTCACGCCGGCGCAGCACTGGACCAATCGCCTGAGCTCGGCTCGCTGCTCGCGATTGTGGGGCGGATTTTTTATCCAAACGCCCGATCGCGGCGTCTATTTCGCGGGCGACAGCGGGTATCACGCGCACTTTTTCAAGGACATCGCCGCCCGCTGCGGCTCGCCCGACCTCGCGTTGATCCCGATCGGCGCCTACGAACCGCGTTGGTTCATGCGCGGGCAGCACATCAACCCCGCCGAGGCTGTGCAGATCCATCGCGAAATCGGCGCGCGCCTGAGCATCGCGATGCATTGGGGTGCGTTTCCCCTGACCGATGAAGCGCGGGAGGCCCCGGTGGCGGACCTTCACAAGGCGCTGGAGGAGGCGGGGATAAACGCGAATTCCTTCATTACGATGGAACCCGGCGAAAGCCGGCTCGTCTGAAACCCGACCGGCGCCGTAAGCGGCGGGAAACGACCCGTGCTGGAAAGAGATTGTTATTAAAAAATTGCTACCCGCCTTCCAACCGCCTTCGTTAGGCCCCTAATCATCATCGGTTACGGCGGGTTTCCGACTTCCCCTGCCGACCGGTGACGCATGTTCGTGCCCTTTTTCGACTGACTACCAAAGCCATGTTTCTGCCACGTCTCATCGCCGCACTCGGTTGCGCCGCTCTCTGCAGCGCGTCCATCCGTGCCGCGGAGCGAAACGCATGGCCGCTTTGGGTCGGGCAAACGCAAACAAACGCGACTCCTGACGAAGAAAGCTCCGAAGAAACCGTCGTCTCGTGGAATGCGCTCGGGCCGTTGTTTTTCTCGCAACCTGCGCAGCCCGGAGTCGCACCCTCGCGTCATGATCGCGCCGTGCGCGTGAGCGGATTCCGCCCGTTTTATATTCAGAAAACAAGCGCCGGTGGCGACGTGACGGATGCGTACGTACTGCCGCCGCTGTTTCGTTATCACTCGACGCCGTTCGGCAGTCGCTGGTCGGTGTTTTCCCTGATCAATCGTGAATCTCCCGGCGAAGTGCATGTGACCGCAGCGGACGAAGAGCGTTCGGCTTTCGAGATCTGGCCGTTTTATTTTTCACGTCAGACCGGCGATCCCGCGACGTCGTATCGCGCAGTATTTCCGCTCTACGGTTCGGTGCCGCGACGCTTCCGTCTCGATCACTGGACGTGGGTCGTCTTTCCGCTCTACGGCCGATTTGAACGCAACGGCGTCACCACGACGACCACACCGTGGCCGTTCATCAAAGTGATGCGTGGCGAGGGCAATCAGGGCTTCGAGTTCTGGCCGCTCTTCGGTCACCGCGAGAAAGCAGGCGAATACCGCGAGCGATACTACGTGTGGCCGCTCGTCTATAAAAACGAATCGAAACTTTCAGAACCGCAGCCCGACATCCGCCGCGGCGTGCTTCCGTTCTACGCGAGCACGATCGATTCAAACTCGCAGAGCCGTACTTACTTCTGGCCGTTCTTCGGCTGGTTCGACCGCACCGCGCCGCTCGCGTATCACGAAACCCACTACTTCTGGCCGCTCTTCGTACAAGGCCGCGGCGAGGCGCGCTACGTCAACCGCTGGGCGCCGTTTTACACGCATTCGGACTCCAAGGGTGTATCGAAAACGTGGATACTCTGGCCGCTCTGGCGCGAACGCGTCTCCGACGAGGGCGCGCTCATCCAGACCAAGCGCCAGTTTCTCTACTTTCTCTACAATTCCACCGTGCAGCGCAGCGCGACCAATCCCGCCGCCGCGCCCGCACACAAGACACACCTCTGGCCGCTGTTCACGTCGTGGGACAACGGCGCGGGTCGCCGCCAGGTTCAGGCGCTCAGCCCGCTCGAAGTTTTTTTCCCGCACAACGAAACCATCCGCATCACTTACAGCCCGCTCTTCGCGATCTATCGCTACGATCGCGCATCGCCCGGGACTTCGCGCCATTCGCTGCTGTGGGATCTGGTCACCTGGCGACGCGCGCCGGAACAGCGCGAGTTTCATCTCGGCCCGCTCCTCGGTGTCGAGCGGCAGGCGCGCGACAAACGCTTCGCTCTGCTCGGCGGCGTGATCGGTGCGGACCGCACCAGCGAGCGCGGATGGAGACCTTTCCTTTTCAAATTCAAGCGCCGCGCCAGCGCGCAGAAATCCGCAGAGGCACGCGACGTCCACCCATGAACAAGCTGAACCAATTGCTCGATGCCTTCGGCAGCGCGCTGCTGCTCACCGGCCGCGCGTTTGCCTCGCTGCCCAGTGCTCCGCGCATCCTCAAGCGCGTGATCGAACAAGCGTTTCTTGGGGGCTACTCATCGCTCGGCATCGTCACCATCCTGAGCTTCTTCATCGGCGCCGTGCTCGCACTGCAGGCCGGCCTCACGCTCAAGGACTTCGGCGCGAAACAACTCATCGGCACCCTCGTCGGCGAATCGCTCGTGCGCGAACTCGGCCCGGTCATGGTCGCCATCCTCCTCGCCGGTCGCGTCGGCTCCGCCATCACCGCAGAGCTCGCGTCCATGAAAGTTTACCAGGAGGTCGATGCGCTCGTGACGATGAACATCCCGCCGGAGCGTTTCCTCGTGTTGCCGCGTTTGCTCGCCGTGCTTCTCTACATGCCGCTGCTCACGATGATCGGTGTGATCATCGGCTGGTTCGGCGGCGCGGTGGTCTGCAAATTTGTCGAGATCATCGGCGTGGAACCGTCGCAGTATTTCCAGAGCCTCACGCAATTCCTCACGCGGGAAAAAGTCCTCGATGGTCTCATCAAGGCCGAAATCTTCGGCTTCGTCATCATCCTCATCGCGTGCAACACCGGCCTGCGCACCACCGGCGGTCCGCGCGAAATCGGCCACGCGGTCACGCGCTCCGTCGTCTTCTCTCTCATCAGCATCCTCGTGCTCGATTACTTCATCACCAAAGCCCTCGCCTGATGAAAAAACATATCCTCAGGGAACGCAGCACCGCGACCGGAACCGCCCGCCCTCCCGTCGGCGTCGAGATCGCCGGCATCTCCAAAAACTTCGGCGCGCAACAGGTCCTCAAGAACATCAACCTGTCCATCAAGCCCGGCGAAATCTTCACCATCATGGGCCCGAGCGGCTCCGGCAAAAGCGTGCTGCTGCGGCTCATCGCGGGACTCGATCAACCCACCCGCGGCACTGTGCGCATCGACGGATTCGATCCCGCCGAGCCCGACACGCGCGATCGCTTCGCCCTCGCCTTGGTTTTCCAGGCCGGCGCGTTGTTCAACTCCATCTCCGTTTACGACAATCTCGCGCTTTATCTCCTCGAGCATCGGCTCTGCCCAAAGAAGGAAATCCACGACCGCGTCATGCGCGCGCTCACGATCCTCTCGCTCGAAAACGCCGCGCAGAAATTCCCCTCGGAGCTCTCCGGCGGCATGAAAAAACGCGTCGCTATCGCCCGCGCCCTCGTCATGGAGCCGCAACTCCTTCTCTACGACGAGCCCACGTCCGAACTCGATCCCATCATGGGCGCGACGATCAGCGAGATCATCGCCACGCTGAAGCACGAGTTCAACGTCACCAGCATCGTCGTCTCTCACGACCGCGATCTCGCGCTCACCATTTCCGACCGCGTCGCTCTCCTCATGAAAGGCGAGATGCGTGCGCTCTGCACACCGGACGAGCTTCGCCGTGTCGAAGACCCCGCCGTGAAGGACTTTCTCAATCCGACCATCGACCTTAAGAAACCGCGCTACCAGCAACTGGAGACATCATGAACCAGAACCAAATGACGGCCCGGGTGGGCCTCTTCTTCATCATCGGGCTGGCCCTCATCTGGGTCACCTTCGAGGCGCTGCACAACGGCCGCTTCTCGACCAAGGAAGGCTACACCGTCACCGCCGCGTTCTCCTCGTTGAAAGAACTCAAGGCCGGCAACGACGTCCGCATGGCCGGCGTGCAGATCGGCACCGTCGAACGCACCCGCCTCGTTGAGGGACGCGCCGAAGCCGTGCTGCGCATCCGCAGCGATGTGCAGATCGCCTCCGACGCCACCGCCACCATCGCGATGGCCGGCCTGCTCGGCTCCAACTACATCGCGCTCGACCTCGGCCATCCTGCCAACGGCACCGTTTCTCCCGGCGGTTCGCTGCGCACCAAAGACGTCGCCGACCTCAACCAGATCATCGGTGACCTCGGAAATCTCGGTCAGGAAATCAAGAGCACGCTCGGCCAGATCAGCGGCTCCATGAGCTCCGATTCCGGCGGCGGTCTTTTCCAGAAACTCGACCGTCTCGTCACCGAAAACAGCGCGAAACTCTCCGCCACCGTTTCCAACCTTGAAGCGGTCACCCAGCAAATCCGTTCCGGCGAAGGCACACTCGGCAAACTCATCTACGATCAAGCTGCGTACGACCAACTGCTCGCCACCGTCGGCGAAATCAAGGGCGCCGCCTCCGAAGCCCGCACGTTTATCAACGAAACCCAGTCGCTCATCACCCAGGTGAAAAGCGGTCAGGGCACACTCGGCACGCTCTTCTACGATGAAACCACCGCCGACAACCTCCGCGTGACCGTGCGCAATCTCCGCGAGGTCTCCGACAAGCTCAACGACGCCAACAGCACCTTCGGCCAGCTCATCACCAACGACAACCTGATCAAGGACGTGCAAGGCACGCTGCGCAAAGTGGACCGCGCGATGGACGGCCTCGGCGACCAAGGCCCCATCACCGCCGTCGGCGCCGCCGCCGGTGCGCTGTTCTAAGCCGCGTTCTTTCGCCGCGCCGGCCGCACCGGTTTTTTCTCTCCTCAGTCCCATAGGCCGCTAAGACCTATGGGACTTTTCGTTCCCCTCCCCGCATGACTGCTCTGCCGCCATCGAAGGAAACCCGTTCTCCCTGGCCGTGGCTTGCTCCGCTGAGCATCAGCCTCGCTCTCGCCGCCGCTTACGCGAACAGCTTTCACGTTCCCTTCATCTTCGACGACGCCGCCTCGATCCTGGAAAATCCCACGCTGCACGACTGGCGCACCGTGCTGTTCCCCCCGCGCGACAGCGGACTGACCGTTAGCGGACGCCCGCTCCTGAATCTTTCCTTCGCCATCGACCGCGCGCTCCACGGCGAACGCGTGGCCGGTTATCACCTCACCAATCTCCTTATCCACTGGCTGGCCGGGCTCACTCTCTTCGGCCTCATACGAAGAACGCTGCATTTAGATGCCGCGATCCAGCCGACTCATCGGGGCGATCTGTTTGCTGCTGTTGTATCCATAATCTGGGTACTACATCCGCTTCAGACCGAATCAGTCACTTACGTGGTGCAGCGTGCCGAAGCACTCGTTGGGCTGTGTTACCTATTCACGCTGTACGCATTCGTCCGTGCGCTCCAAACCGCAACACGGGCGCGCCTCTGGCTTACGTTTTCCGCCGCCGCCTGCTTCGCAGGCATGGCTGCCAAGGAGGTTATGGTCTCCGCGCCACTGCTCGTCTTGCTGTACGATCGTACGTTCGCGACAGGATCTTTCCGCGAAACCTGGCAAAAGCGTCGCCGATTCTACCTCGCACTCGCATCGAGCTGGCTATTGCTCGCTGCCTGCATCGCCGCCAGCGGCGGTCGCGGCGGCACAGTGGGAACGTCCAACGATGTCACCGTGTTGGGTTATTTCCTCACCCAATGCCAGGCGATCGTTCACTACTTGCGGCTGACATTCTGGCCGACGCCGCTGGTACTCGATTACGGAACACGCGTGGCCGGTGGATTCGGTGAAGCCGCTGGACAGTTCTTCCTACTTGCCGCGCTCGCCGGACTTGCGGGTTATGCCATCTGGAAACATCCACGTGCCGGCTTTCTGGGCGCCGCGTTCTTCACACTGCTCGCGCCAACCTCCAGCTTCGTGCCAGTCGTCACCCAAACCATGGCCGAGCATCGCATGTATCTACCGCTCGCGCCTGTGTTGATTCTTTTTTCAACGCTTATCTGGCGGATGAATGTCCGCGTCTTTGTGGCCGCCGGCTTCTCCGGCGCGATTCTCCTCGGAACCCTCACGCATCGTCGAAATCACGACTACCGCTCGGCCACATCCATCTGGGAGGACACGATCGCCAAGGCGCCCGACAATGCCCGCGCGCACGCCTCGCTCGGCACTCTCCTTGCCAAAGCCGGCGATTTTGTCGCGGCCGAACAACAGCTCAGGCGGGCGCTCGCCCTCACGCCCCACGATCCCGGCGCACATGTCGCCTACGGCAATGCGCTAATCGCACTGGGACGCCGCGACGAAGGCTATGACTACTACGAACTGGCGTTGGCTCTGAGAGCCGATCACCACGACGCGCTCTATAATTACGGAAAAAACCTGCTCGATGAAGGTCGTGTTGCCGACGCCATTACTCGTCTCGAGCAGGCTGTCGCAAGCAAACCTGCGGCCGCTAACGCCCACTACAATCTCGGCAACGCGTACCTGGCCGCTGGCCAATACGCGTATTCAATCAGAGAATATAGTTTCGTCATCGAAAACGATCCGGCCGCGATCGATGCGCTCAACAACCGCGGTATTGCGCTCGGCGCTATCGGTGATACCGAGGCCGCCCTGCTCGATTATCGACAAGCCTTGCAGCACGCTCCGAACAACGCGCGCACCTTGATCAATTTTGGTCGTGCACTCGCACAGGCAGGCCGCCACGCGGAAGCGATCGAATACTTCGCGCAAGCCACCCAAATCGAACCGAATCTTCCGCAAGCCCATGCCAATCTCGGACTGGCGCTCTCCACCGCCGGCCGCGAGGCAGAGGTGATCGACTCATTGAGGACGGCACTAAATCTCGGCCTCGACGATCCATCCCTGCACACTCAACTCGCGCTTGCGCTTCTCCGGCTGGGTCGCACCGACGAAGCAACCCGCGAACTCGCGGCCATCGTGGAGCGCCACCCTCGCTTCGTCGATGCGCGCTACCCTTACGCGAATCTTCTTCTACAAGCAGGCAGTCCCGCTGAAGCGCTTGAACACTACCTCGCCTTACGCCGCCTCGCACCACAGTCGGCGGAAATCGCGAACAACCTCGGAATCGCCCTCGCGCAACTAGGCCGTCTCGAAGAAGCCCGCGTCGCCTTCTCCGATGCCCTCGAGATCAACCCTTCATTCGGCGATGCCCGCGAGAATCTTCAACGGGCTCGCGAATGAACAACGTCGATCATTTCTTCTTCACCACGCGGATGTTCGGGCGCTTGGGCAGCGGGGCGGCTTCGTCGAGGTAGAAGCTCGGGTGCGGCGGTTGATTGTAGGCGACGTTCTGCCACGCGATCGCCAGGCGATATTGCGCGTCTTGCATCAGCGTCACCAGGCGATGCTTCGTCGGGATCGTGCTCGTATAAATACGCAGTTCCTGATTGTCGCGCGTGCGCCAGATCACTTCCTCGCGCCAGTCACCCCACAGATCCACGCTGAGCGCCGGTGTGGACTTCGTGCCGTTACCCGACTGACAGGCGTGCGCGATGAGCAACGTGTCGAGCGACTCCGTTTCCCAGTTCCACTTCGTGATCATGTTTTGATCGAGCAACTCGCGCAGCAAATCGCCATCCCACCACACCGCGAAGTTGCACGGCACACCACGCGGGCGCTTCGCGACGATCTTTTCGCCTTTGGCGTTGTAGATGCCGTCCATGCCCGCACCGGCGGCCCACGATTCGGAACCGGGATGGCGCGGATCGATGTTAAATGCCACGCCGCGTCCCGGACCTTCTCCGCGATCGCCGCCGCTGTCGGCCGCTTTCACCGACGGAATTGTGAAGATCGGGCGACCCGTTTTCGCGTCGCGCATGTTCATACCTTCAGGGCCAAAGCGTTCCTGAATGGAAAACACTTCGAGCCCGGGGTTGTCCGGCACGTGATCGCTGACGTGCAACGCATCGCCATGTCCCCAGCCGGTTGAATAAAGTCCTTTGCCGTCATCATCGATCACGCACGCGCCGTAAACGATTTCGTCGCGTCCATCGCCGTCCACATCGGCCACGCTCAACTGGTGATTACCCTGGCCGCGATACTTGAGGTTTTCATCGGACGAATCGCTGTCGAAAACCCAACGTTGCGTGAGTTTGCCATCGCGCCAGTCCCACGCCGCGAGCACCGCACGTGTGTAGTAACCACGGCACATCACGATGCTCGGGCGTTCGCCATCGAGATAGGCAACGCCCGCGAGGAAACGATCCAGACGGTTCCCATGACCATCCCCCCAGATCTCTTTCATCTGCTCCGCGGTCGGATTGTCCGTTTCGGGATGACGGCCCGGCACATATTTTTCCGTCGCGAGCGCAGCGCCCGTGAGGCCGTCGAATACCGTAAGGAACTCAGGTCCCTTCAAAATGAAGCCGGCGCGGGTGCTGCCTTCCGGACGACGCTGGCCCGGCGCAGGGGCCGGCTCGTTGGGATTCTCCGGCGTCACCCACGCAGCGTTCGGATCGCCGATGATTTTGCCCACACCATCCACGCTGCCGTCGGCGGTTTTGCAGACAAACTCCGCGCGGCCGTCGCCGTCGAAATCGTACACGAGAAACTGCGTGTAGTGCGCGCCTTCGCGGATGTTTTTTCCGAGGTTGATCGTCCACAGCAGCGTGCCGTCGAGCTTGTACGCCTGGAAGATCGGCGCGTCGGTCATGCCCACCTGCGAGTTGTCTTTGCCGACACCGGTTTGATGGACCACAATCTCGTATTCGCCATCACCGTCGAGATCGCCGACCGACGCGTCGTTCGGGATGTAGCCGGCCGGCGTCTGCAACCGGATCGAGTGGTACGGCAGGGGCGCGCTGTTGGCCGCAAGCGTGAAGCTGCCGGACGGCTCCTGTTCGCGTCCATCGATCACGGCGCGCACTGTGTAGCTGGTCGCGCGCATCAGGCTGGCCTTCGTATCCAAAAACCAAGTACCGCCGGTGAGCGGCCGGTCGTTTATCTTCGCCGTACCGCCTTCCTCGACACGTGAGCCATACGGCCCCGCCTGCACGCGCTCGCTCTCGCGCATGGGTGTCGTCCGATAGACATTAAACGCCACGCCATCCGGGTCGGTCGCGAGCAAACGCCAGCTCACGAACACCTTTCCGTCTGCCTGATGCACGGCGACCACGCCGCGATCGAGCTTCTCCATCCATCGCTGCGCGTGCAGCGAGGAGGCACAGACCAGCAATGCCAAAGACGAGACAACGAGGGATCGAACGAAACGAATCATGATAAAAATCAGTGAGCGGTTGGGGAAAGAGCCATGGACGCGACTGGCAAGCCTGACGCGTGAGCCGACAAAACGATGCGACCTACCGGTTCCGTCGCCTTCACATAAACCGTGCCGCGCCCTTCGAAACAACGACGACGCGGCTCGCGAAACGACTCGTGGCTGGCGTTGTCGCCATTATCTACCGCGGCGATCACACCCGGTCCCTCGATGGAAAACTCCACGAGAAAGTCCGCCGACGGCACGCGGACGCCGTGGGTATCCACCACTTCGACGTCGATCCGCACCACGTCGTCCCAAGTGTTCGCCACCTGAGTGCGATCCGGCGTGAGCCTCAACGCCGCTGGTTCGCCCGCGGTGCGCAATTCATGCGTGGCCACGATCTCGCCGGCGTTTTTAGCGATGGCGCGAATCACGCCGGGCTCAAACGTGACTTTCCACGTGCGCGGCCGCGCATCGTCGCGCTTCGCCAGCGTGCCGAGCGAACGATCGTTGAGAAACAACTCCACCTCGTCGCAATTGCTGAAAACTTCCACTGTCTCCTCATGCGCGGTGAGATCTCGCGGCGTCCAATCCGAACGCAGCTCAGGCTCTTTCTGCTGCGCCGCCAGAATCGCGACCTGCGCCGCGGTTTCGTAACCGGGATCGACCGGTGGCGGCGCGCGGTCGCCCATGCGACGCGTGATATGCACCATCGGCATTTCCGACCACCAGCTCATGCGCTCGTAACTGCGCGGCCGCAACGAACCGTCGCGCATGACCACACCAAAATCCGTCGCAATAAACGGCCAGCGTCGCGACTCGCCGAGATAATCGATGCCGCTCCAAATGAACTGGCCCGCGTATTGCGGATGATCGCGCAGCGCGATCCACACATGGCTCAGGTGCGTGTTTTCCGTGCCGATGATTTTGCGCGCCGGATTCGCCTTGTGCGCATCGAGGATCTCACGCTCGCGATAGTTTTGTCCGATCACATCGAGCATGTCGGCGAGTCCGTTATGATAATCGCCGCTGCGATTCGGACGGAACAACGCCTGCGTGACCGGCCGCGTCGGATCTTCGCGATGATAAACTTCGATAAGCGACGCCAGGGTTTGCTTCGCCGACTCCGGCCGGCGCGTGTCGTGAATCTCGTTGCCCGCGCTGTAGAGGATGATGCTCGGGTGATTCCGATCGCGCCGCACCGTGTCGCGCACATCGATCAGCGCCCACTCGGCGAAATGTTTGTGATAATCATGACGGCGTTTCGCCACTGTCCACGCGTCGAGCACTTCGTGCATGACGAGAAAACCCATGCGATCACACAGGTCCAAAAACTCCGGCGCCACCGGATTGTGCGCGGTGCGGATCGCGTTCACGCCGAGCGAGCGCAGCACCTCAAGTCGCTGCTCCCACACGCGCAACGGCACCGCCGCGCCAAACGCGCCGCCGTCGTGATGCAGGCACACGCCTTTGATCTTCAAGTTGCGCCCATTGAGCCAAAACCCTGTGGCCGGCTCGAAACGAAATTCACGGATGCCAAAAGAAACGCTTTCGGCATCCAACACGTCACGTCCCGTCCGCAACTCCACGATCGCGCGATAAAGCGCGGGCGTCTCCAGATCCCAACGCCGCGGCGTCTTCACAATCGCTTCGCCGCCAATCTCTGCAGTTTCGCCCGGAGCGAGTATCTGCGCCGGCGTTTCGAAAGCACCCGCGGGGTTTCCTTCCGGATCGACGAGCTTCACGTGCAACGCAACTGGCCGCGCCGTCGCGTTCGTGTTCACTGCGAGCGTTTTCACCGCCACTGTCGCCCAGTCATCGCTCACCGCCGGAGTCGTCACAACCGTGCGCCAGTGCTCAAAACGCACATCGCTCGTCTCGATCAACCGAACATGCCGATAAATTCCGGCTCCCGTATACCAGCGCGACGCCGGCTGTTCGCTCGTGTCGGTCCGCACCGCGAGCACGTTTGCGCCTTCGCGCACATGCGGCGTCAGCTCGTAGCGGAAACTCACGTAGCCGTTCGGCCGTTTTCCCAGCGAATGGCCATTCAACCACACTTCGCTGTTCGCCATCACACCGTCGAATTCGACGAATAAACAGCGTCCTTCCCTCAACCCGCCCGACAACAAAAACGTCTTCCGATACCAGCTCACGCCCGAGGGCAAAAAACCGCCATCGCCCCGCGTCGGCGCGTGTTCGTCGAACGGACCTTCGATGCTCCAATCGTGCGGCACCGACACGACACGCCACGCATCATCAGCGAACTCCGGCTGCTCCGCCCCCGACGCTTCGCCTCTAGAAAAACGCCAGCCATCATCGAAAGGCGTCGACGTACGCGCTGAGCCATCACCCGCCGCCGACGCTATCGAAACCATGAGCAAAAATGCCGCCGCAAGCTTAAGTTTCATCGTCTAAAAATCATTTCGCCGCATCCGTGCGAAACTGCGCCGCCGGCAGGCCCGCGCCGTTATAAAGATGGCCGCCGTTGGGAAAGTTTACCCACGCGTAGCGCGCCGTTTTCGGGTCCGCGACTTCGGTGCTTTTCACCACGACTGAATCGCCGTCGATCGTCGCTTCAGCCGGGAAAAACTTTCCGTCAGCCCCCGCCACTTCGAACCACTTCAACACGCCGTCGCGGGCCACCAGGCCACCGGTCGTGTGAGAAAATTTCAGCCGAATCGCTCCGCCCGGCTCCACGCTCATCGATTCATAACGCGGCCCCGAATACTCGATCGGTTTCCCGTATGTATTCGCCAAAGCAATACGCACAAGCCGGTCCGCGACCGCCTGTTTGTTGCGCGGATGCACGTTGCGCTCTTCTCCGACATCGGTCGCCACGGCCATGCCGGTGTTCTTCAGCCGGAGAACCGTCGCCTGCGCTTCGCGGACTTCGGGGCGATTGCTCGGCCGGGCCTGCCCGGCGAGTTGTACGATATAAAAGGGAAAGTCGCCCTGTTGCCAAAGCGTCCGCCAGTCGTCGATGAGCGTCGCCTGCACGCGCGGGTAAAGCGCGACGCCGTCCGCGCCGCCCGCGATCGATTCGCCCTGATACCACAACACGCCGCGCATCGCATACGGGATAACCGGCGCGATCATGCCGTTGAACATCACCGTCGGGTTGTGCTGGTCCTGCACGGGATCTTTCGGCGCTTTCGGTTTTGGCGCCGCCGCATTCACATCCTGCGAACGCGTCTCCGCCTGCGCGCTTGTGTCCGTCTTCGGCAACGCGCGAAACGCCGCCACCTCCGCGTCGAATTTTTCCAACATCGGTCGCAACCGCGGATCACCCGCCAGCGCTTCGCGGGCCACCCATGCTTCCGCGCAACTCGCACCATACGAGAGCGAGAGAATGCCCACGGGCACGCCCAGTTCGCGTTGCAGATCGCGCGCGAAAAAATACCCGATCGCCGAAAACGCCGGCACTGTTTCCGGCGAACACACCTGCCACACGCCGCCGATGCGCGCCTGCGGTTCGTAGGCTTTTGCCGCCTCGCCCGTAAACATGCGGATCAATGGATAATTCGCCGCGGCGATCTCCGCCTCCTCATCGAGAACACCGGCCCAGCGATACGCGGATTTCGAAACCGTGTGCACCATGTTCGACTGACCCGAACACAGCCACACCTCACCCACGAGCACGTCATCGAGCACGAGCGGTTCAGGCGTTTGTGATCCTTTCACGATCAGCGCGCGCCCTTCCGCCGACGCGTCCAGCGGATCGAGATCGACGCGCCAATGTCCCGCCGAATTCGTCGCCGTGTTTTTGATCTGGCCGGCGAATTCGACCGATACGCGTTCGCCCGCTTCGCCCGTGCCCCAGACGGGCACGGGTTGTCCGCGCTGCAGCACCATGTGCGATGTGAACGGACTCGCGAGTTGCACCGCGGCTTGCGCGGATGCCGCGAGGAACAGGAAGAGCGGAGCGAGGCGTTGCATGCGTTTCAGGGATTTTGGGCGACCTTGCCGACAGGTTCGTAGAACTCGATCTCGATGATGCCGAGCTGACCCGCGCGGACATTTTCTTCGCCGGTTGTCGCGTTCTTTTGATCTTCAAGCTCCGTCATGCCGCCAAACGCGTCGCGCGCTTCGGCACCGCCGAGCACTTCGATGGTGAGGCTGCGTCCTTCGACTTGTTTCAGCGGAAGCGTCACGTAACCGAGGCTGCGCGGGGTCGCGCCGCGATACACTTCCTGTCCATCGACCAGCATGCGAATCGGATAACTCCGCGCGCGGAAGCCCGCAAACTTCGCGGTGACTTCGTTGAGCCGCACGGCGCGGCCAAACTCAAACGTCACCGGCTCGCGTCCGACCCACGAGCTCACTTCGTTGTCGTCGATCGCCGCCGAGGCGTCAGCTCCGCTGCGTGTCTTCGCACTCACGACATCGACCGGCACACGGGTGATCTTAAACGAGGGCGTGGGCGGCGTCGGCCCGCGGTCGAGATTCGACGGCAGTCCGGTCGCGGGCAGCGTTTCGAGCGATATTTTCTTCGAAGAAAACGCGAGTTGCGCGGTCTTCAGTCCGGCCGATTTCGCCACGAGGCGGATCTCGCCCGGCTCGGTCGCCGAGCGGATCAGCACGCGATTCACGCCGCCTTCCACCGGCAGCGTTTGCGACAGGATGAAATTGTCCGGACCTTGCGCGATGCCTCCGCGCCACTCGGCCGGACCTTCGAGTGAAAACTCGACCGTGTTCAGCGCCGTCGGGCAACGCCGGCCGTTCGCATCGACGACTTCGACTTCGACCAACGCCATGTCCGCGCCATCCGCGCGCAGTCCGTCCGGCGCCGTGCGCAGCGACAAGCGCAACGCCGCCGGTTCGCCCGCGGTCGTGTGCGACGCTTCGCAGATCGCGCGCCCGTTCGCATCGTAACCAACAGCTTTGATCACGCCCGGCTCCCAGGCGATCGACGGGAACGTGAAGAGAAAACGCGAGCTCTGCCGGCCGCGTCCGAGCGAGCGTCCGTTGAGAAACAGCTCCACCTGCTCCGCGCTCGAAACGACGTACACGTTTTTCGTCACGCCCGCCGCATAGTTCCAATGCCCGATGATGTGCGCGCGCGGCTTTTCCACATCGACCCAGCCGTCCCACATCACTTGATGCGCGAAGAAACCATCCTTCGGGATGCGCATCGCATCCACTTCTCCACTACGGCGGTAGTTTTCCGCGCCGCGGTAATGCGTGTTGGTGTCGGAGAAAATGATGTTCACGCCGCCCGAGCTCACGCGCTTGCCCGTGCCCGGACGCTCGCGCCAGTAATCGTACCAGCGCACGACATTCTCGATCGCGTGCGAATCCTGGTTGCGATTGTAGGTCGGCGCGGGGGCATTGCGATAGAGCGGACCGTCGCCGTCCTTGTGATACGGCGGCGAAAACTCGTCCCAATATTTCCGCAGACCTTCGTCGCGCGAATACTCCGTCGCCCACAGCGGGATGCGCGCGCTTTTATTGATGTAGAGCATTTCACCGCCCCACTCCGCCACCTGGCTGTCGAGCATCTCGCGCGAACCGGCGGCGCGGCCGCCATGCGGATCGTACTGATCGCGCAGCGCTTTCATCTCGGCCATGTGCGCTTCGCTGATGCCTTTGTTGCCCGACTCATAGACGAGCACGCTCGGGTTGTTGCGATTGTAGATGATCACGTCGCGCATCAACTCGACACGCTGCGCCCACGTGCGGCCTTGCGCATCGCGCTCGGCATCGCCCGCCGGCAGCATCTGCATGAGGCCGACGCGATCACTCGATTCGACGTCCTGCTTCCACGCGGCGACATGCATCCAGCGCACGAGATTCGCGCCGCTTTCGACCATCAACTTGTTGCTGTAATCGCTGAGCCACGGCGGCACGGAAAGTCCGACAGCGGGCCATTCGTTGGACGTGCGCTGCGCGTAACCTTTCAGCTGGATCACGCGGTCGTTGAGTTTCACGAGACCATTCGCGAATTCCGTTTTGCGGAAACCGGTGCGCGTCGTCACTGAGTCGAACGCGCGGCCGTCCGTTTCCAGCGTCGTCGTGACCGCGTAGAGATAACCATAACCCCAGCTCCAAAAATGCAGGTCGTTCACGCGCGCCGACGCTTTCGCGGTGAGACTTACGCGAGGCGCCAACGTGTAGCTGCCGCCATCAAAGCGCGCGACTTCGCGTCCATCCATGTCGGCGATGCTCACGCGATACGTGAACGTCCGCGGCGCGGTCGATTCGTTGCGAATCTCCGACTCGGCATGGATCGTCGCGCTGCGGCCGGCGATATCGAAGTCCTTCGCGTAAACATAGACGCCGGTCGCCCCGAGATGCGAATACAGCGGCAGCGTCTGATACACGCGGTCGGCGATGTGCAGGCGCACGTTCTTCGGAATGCCGCCGTAGTTGGCGTTGAAGTTTTTGTCGGCCCACTGGAAGCGCGAGCCCGAGAGTTTCTCGCGATAGTCCCAGTCGTTGTCGGTGCGCACCGCGAGCACATTGCTCTCGGGCGCGGGCTTCACCCAGTCGGTCACATCGAAGCCAAAGGCCATCACGCCATTCTCGTGCGCACCGATGCGCCGGCCATTCAGCCAAAACTCGCCGGCCTGGCGCACGCCTTCGAATTCGAGAAACACTTTCTTTCCTTCGCTCCCGGCCGGCAGCACGAATGTTTTCCGATACCACGCGATGCCCGTCGTGTGCTTGTCGATCGCGAGGCGAAACGCGTCGTCCTCGTTCCACGCACGCGGCAGCGTCACCGGTTTCCAGACGGCATCGTCGAAGCCGGGTTCATGCGCGCCGGCCGGATCGCCGACGACCAGGCGCCAGCCGTCATTGAAATTCAGCGTGGCGCGCTCCGACGCCACCGCCGAAGCAGCCAGCAACAATCCCACCAGGGCTCTCAGTATTCTCGTCATGATCATAAAAGTATTTCTCCGTGTATTTATCGCGCGGGAAACGGTCGCACGATGCGCAGCGTTTCACCCGTGTCCTCCATCTCGAAAAGGAGCGCGCGCTCCGCATCCTTGTTCGGCGAATGCAGCGTCATCATGAGCTGGCCGTCGAATCGCTTGAACAAAAACGGATGTCCGCCATCCGCCGAAAAAACAGGCTCCGCCTGCTGCCGCCACGGACCCGCCAGCCGGCCTGTATCCGAAATGGCAATACCGGTCGTGTAGCCGCCGTCGCCAAATCCCGCCCACAGCATGAAGAGTTTGCCAGACTTGGATCGGTGAAAGGTCGGGCCGTCAGTGACGTGGCAGCCAAACTCTTTCGATTTCTTGTTCCAAGGAGCCTCGCTGCCGTGAAACAGCACCACAGGTTCGCCATCCGTCGCGGAGAGGTCGTCCTTGAGTTTCACATACGAAACCGTGCCGTCCTTGATCTGCACCCACTCGTGACAGAACACCATGTACGGCACGCCATCTTCAACGAAGAGCGTGCCGTCGAGCGTCATCATGTCGGGCGGCAGCGTGGAGCGGTTTTCGAACGGCTCGAAAGGCCCGAACGGCGAGTTGCTGACGAGGACCTGCGAGCCGCGATAAACCCGCGGCAGCCAGTTGCGCCATTGCTCGGAAAACAGGTGCTTCGTGTCGAAGGTGAGGAACAGATAATATTTCCCGCGATACACGTGCATCTCCGGCGCCCACACGCCGGTCACATCGATGTCGCCCCAGAACTTCGGCGGTGCCTGAAAAATGATCCGCGGTCCCTCCCACGTGACCAGGTCCTTGCTCGTGTAAGCGCGCACACCCGCACCACGCGCAGACGAGATGATGATGTATTGCTGCGTCGCTTCGTCGGCCAGCACACAGGCATCGCGCATGCGCACGTCGGCGAGCGACAGATGACTGGAAATCGCCGGGGCGGACGGCGCTGGAGTCGCAGTCGCGGCATCCGCCGAAACGCAGCCCGCTAACAGGACAAAGGGCAGCAGATATTTTCTCATGGCTCTCGGCTTAAAGATTTTCGTTCTCCACGCGCTCGCGCGCGAGATCAGCGAGTCCCTCGACCGCCCGCAGCCTCAGGTCGGCCACGTTGCGTAGTTGAAGTACGGATACACCCTCCGCGCGCTGCGCACGAAATCCATCGAAACGCACTCCTTGCACCGACTGCAGTCGCACCGCCGGTCGCGCATCAGGTATTTCGTACGCCACGTCGACATTGCGAACGGAGAGATTCTTCGCGTGCCGCACGAAGAGGCCGTACACAGGCATCGTGCCAAACATGCTGGGCTCGGGATACGCGCGGTCTTTCTCCGGTGGTTCGAGCGCCGCATCCTCCGCGGTGCCGCCACCGCGATAGAGAATGCGGATGTCGCTCAGCGTAATGTCTTCGACCGGATGTCCTGCGATTCCGGCGATGATCGATGCGTAGCGCGGATCGACGCCCGAGGCGTTGAGATTGCTGATGGTCACACGGCGGATCGCGCCGACCGGCGTGCCTTCGGGGCCGCGCGCGCGATTGCCGAGACGGATGAAAATCGGAGCGGTCGTGATATCGCGCATCGTGATGTTCGTGACCGTGATGTCTTCGATCACGCCGCCATCGACGGTCTCGATGGCGAGACCGCGACTGCGGTCGAAGACGCAATTCGCGATGGTGATGTTTTTGAAACCGCCATTCGACTCCGTGCCAAACTTGATGCGTCCCGTGACACCGTCGCGGTCGGGCGCGAGTTGCTGCGTGCGTTGAAACGTGCCGTCGAGAAACGTGCCCGGATCGTAGCCGGTCACCTGGCAGTTCACGATGGTGATGTTTTCACACGCGCGTGCGAAACCGAGCCCATACGAGCTCTTCAGGCAGATCGCGTCGTCGTTGGGCGAGTTCACCGAACAATTCGAAATGCGCACGTTGCGGCAGGCATCGATATCGAAGCCGTCGCGGTTCGTATCCACGCGAACATTGTCGATCGTGAGATTGTCCACACCCGTCGCGAGCAGCGCGAAATGGCCGCAGTTGAGCATGGAGATGTCGCGGATGGTAACGTTGCGGCAGAGTTTTAGCGCGATGGCCTTATTGCCCTGCCCTTCCATCGAAAAGGGCGCGCGCGGTCGCGTGGCAGGCGACGCTCCGCCCGCGGCCGCACCAGCGCGAGCGGCGCGCATCGATTCGGGCACATCGCCTTCGCCACCCGCAGCCGCTGAACGCGGCCCTGGACCGCGACGCGTCAGCGCATCCGTGCCGTCGATAAGACCCGGACCCACGATGGAAACGTTTTCCAGATTCTCGCCCCAGATGAGGCTGTTCCGCCAGTGGCTGTGTCCAAAATCCTGATACGCGCCAAACTCCGTCGGCTCGGGCAGATCATAGCGCCCGTCATGTTTCGCCGGATCGGCCGCGCGCAACACCGCGCCCGGTCCGAGATGCAACGCGATATTGCTCTTCAGCCTGATGGAAAAACTCAGGTACGTGCCCGCCGGAAAGTACACCGTGCCGCCGCCCGCCGCATGCGCCGCTTCGATCGCGCGGTTGATCGCATCGGCATCGAGCGTGGCACCGTCGCCCTTCGCACCGAAAGCACGCACATCATGGATCATTGCAGGATGAATCTCGGCAGACTCGGCCGCCCAACCGGTCGCAACGATGGCGGGCGACAAAAAGCCGAGGGCAGCAATCCAGAGTGGTCGAATAATCATCATACAAACAGAGCTTCCGTCGCAGGCATCCGCGCGTGCGATCAATCTCCCCGCGGCTTGAGGTTGGAGCGCGCAGGACTCGCCGGCAGCGAAAACGCGTCGACGGAGTCCGGTCGCGCAGGATCGTACTGTGGCGCGTCATCGGCCAGCAACGCCGCCAGCGGAAGTTTCGCTTCGCGAATGCCGGTCAGCACGCACTGCGCGAGTTGATACGCGCCATAATTGTTGTGATGCGTGGCGTCGCGTCCGCCCGCGCTAAACGCCAGCGGCGATTGCTGCGGACCAAGCGCTTCATACAGCACGGCGCTCATCGCATGCAGATCGATGAGCGCGACATTTTCTTCGCGCGCCACCCGTCGCACCGCTTCCGGATAATCGCCGTGCGTGTTTTTGATTTTGCCGTGCTCGTCGAAAACGCGTCGATGCATCGACGTGACGAGCACGGGCGTTGCGCCGCGTCGACGGGCCTCGGCGATGTACACTTTCAGATAGGCTTTGTACGTCGTGAAAGGCTCCACATACGTCTGCGGCCACTGTGCTTTCGAGTCGTTGTGCCCGAATTGAATGAAGAGATAATCGCCCGGCTTCATCGCGCTGAGCAGCTTGTCGAAGCGCAATGCGGTGAGAAACGACTTCATCGTTTCCCCCGACTCCGCGTGATTTGCGACCGCGACATTCCCTTTGAAAAAGCGCGGCAGCATCTGCCCCCAGCTTGCTCCCGGCTCATACGGCTGATCCGTCACGGTCGAATCGCCCGCGAGAAAAACTGTGACCGCATCCGACACCGGCTCGATCTCCAGCGCACACAACGCAGGTCGCTGCCCGTTGAACTCGAGCGTGAGTTTGTCGTCCCAGTGCAGCACGCCCTGCTCGCGTTCGTTAAGCACCACGCGCGAGCCACCCGGGGCATTGGGCGGAGGCGGCGTCAGCATGGCATTGCGCACATTGACAAGAAACGACCGCGTCACGAACTCGCCCGGCGCCGTGGTCGCGCCCTCCACCATGAGACGTCGCGACTCGGCCTTGATTGTTGTATCCGTCTTTTCACTACGATCGCCGAGCGTCACCGTGACCCGGTAGTTTCCTTCCGGCACCGCAACCGAGAAATAAAACGGCGCCGCGCCCGTGCAGAAATCGCTTCGCAGCGCATCCGATCCGCCGCGATCGACGGCGTGCACAACCGATGCCGTTCCAAGATCGAAACCAAAACCGCGCTCGTCCGAAAACGCCGTCTCCGCACCCACCGCCTGATAACCCGGCATGACCTCGCCCGGCCCAAAATCAAACCGCCATGCCTTCGTCGCAGGCGCCGGCATCGCGTCGCCACCAACCTGGCCGAGGCCGGTCAACGGACAAAGCGATGCACAGAGTAAACTGATGACGAAGAGACGCATGGCGGGGTTGATACGATTGACGCCCGGCACCTCGAAAAAGGAACGGGGAAACTGCAGCCAAAACCGAGGAAAGGATCGTACAGTTAGATCGGATACACCTGCCTGGGCCATGCGCCCGGGCCCGGCATCGCCGAACTCTGAAAAGTGTCACGTATTACGTGACACTCCTTCGGTTCTCGCTGACTCATAAAAAGAAACAACTGCGAAAAACTCCCGTTTTCTGGGGAGGAAGCGCGGCCCATGATCGACCTACGAATCGCTCGTTGGCTGCGGGTTGAGACGGCCCGGCCGCGGCCAGCAAACGGCACGGCGCGGGCACGCGTATTCAAACGAGCAATACTGAGTATCCGCCGGATCGCGGTGACGCGGGCTTCGCGTTGAGCGACGAAAAATCGGTCGCGTCAGAAACCCACACTGGCGCCGCCATCCACCGGCAGCGTGACCGCGGTAACAAATTTCGCCGCAGGCGACGCGAGATACACCGCAGCCCACGCGATGTCTTCCGGCGCACCCAGTTTCGCCATCGGCGTGCGTCCGAGAATTTTTGCTTTGCGCGCGGGATCTCCATCGAGCGCCTTGCGCGACATCTCGGTTTCGATCCAACCCGGCGCGATCGCATTCACGCGGATGCCATGCGCGGAGAGTTCGGTCGCGTAGCCTTTCACCATGCCAACCATCGCGGTCTTCGCAGCGGTGTACGCGATCACCATCGGTATGCCGAAAAGCGAGGCCATCGATGCGGTGAACAAAATCGTGCCGTGCTTCCGCTCGATCATGCCCGGCGCCACCGCGCGGGTCAGCGCATGTGCCCCGACGATATGCGTCGTGAGTACTTTTTGAAACTCCTCGGGAGTCGTTTCGACGGCCGGTTTTTTCAAGTGGATGCCGGCATTGTTCACGAGACAGGTTACGGGACCGATCGTGCGCGCGGCTTCGGCGATCAACAACTCTGCTTTATCCAGCTGCGTGACATCATGCACGAGATAGCTCGCCGCCGGCCCGATTTCTTTCACCGCCGCCTGAAGTTCCGCTTCGCGACGTCCCACGAGAATCACGCGCGCGCCTGCGGCGGCCATGCCGCGAGCGATGGCCAGACCGATGCCGGTGCCACCGCCCGTGATGAGCGCGATTTCGCCGCGCAACGAAAAAACTTCGGGGAAGGTATTCATGAGCGAAAAGGAAAAATCGTGTCAGCGTTCGTGCACAACCCAATCCAAACACGATCCGTCATCGCGCGAGGGCAATGGTCCGCGCTGATCCGCGGTGATCGCGCCCGAATCCGGGTCGATGCGCAGATGACGATGCGTCGCGAGCGAGAGCAGGATCAGGTCGCCATACACCGTCTCGGTCCATTGAAAATCGGTGCCCGTATCCGTTTCGGTTTTTTCGAGGGAAACCGCGTTTCGATTGCCCGAATGCGCGACGATAAAACGTCCGTCAGCAGCTCGCAGCGCCACGCGTCCCATGCCGCGATCGACCACCAAAAATTTCGCAGCCTCCGCGGCTGGAACGACCGCGAGAGCACCATCCTTGATGCCGAGCGCCACGCCGCGTCCACGCGCTTCGAGTGTGATGGCACGTCCCAGCGGAATCGCGCGCATCAAACCACGCGGATGCGGTTCATCGACGGTAAACGAATCGAAGTCCGCCGCGCCTCCCGGCTTCCCCGCGTCATTGTAGGCAAACAATGAATACCGCACGCCTTGAAAGGTTTTCAGTTGGAAGATCATGGTGAACTCCGCGCCGATCCCGGCGAAACGCTCACCCTCCTCGCTGAAAGCAAAGCGTGCTTTTTCGGTGAGAAAATCGGCGCTCACCCGCAGCCACACGCGCGGATTTTTCAGCGGCGCTTTGGTGGATTCGCCCGTGAGCTGATCGAACTGCTCGAGCTCAAATCCGCCATCGGCCAACGCGCGCACACCGATCCACGCATGCGGCAGATTCAACAGCGCCAGCCCGGCCACATCGCCCGCTTTCAGGCCGCCCGCATCGATCACCGCGGTCGCGGTCGAGCGCGGGCCGATGGCGCGTTGCGTGAGTGTGTTTTTTGCGCGCCAAAAATTTTCCGCCGGCAGCGTCTGCAAACGCAAAAACCCGGGACGCGCTTTCAACGACCAGCGGCTGTCATCGGGCACGTGATTCCATTGCCAGACATTCGCCAGCGCCGGGCCGGAGAAGTCGTCGTCGCGTTGATACGGCGCCGATGGTTTCCCGGCGTGTTTCGTTTTCGGCTTCACCCAGGTGCGCGGTGTGCGCTGCAGATTTCCGGGGAGGCCGAAGTAAGGCCAGCCGTCATGCCACGTGATCGGCGAGAGCGCGGTGAGGCGCCCCAGCGAATTAAAATCCATCATGGAAAATCCCCACCACTCACCCTCGGGCGTATCGACGAGACCGCCTTGATGCAGCGCCATGCGGCCGCCATCGCGCGTGTTGCCGGGAATCACGTCGAAGGGCGGACCGGCGTGTTTTCTCAACCGGTTTCCCTCGGCGAGACCGAACTCTTCGTCGATCGAGATCGCCGGATTCACCTCGTACGGCCCCGTGATTTTGTCGGCACGCGCACAGGGCATCTTCATGCGGCCTTCGAACCAGGCGCTCGTGATGTAATAGCGCCCGTCGATCTTATAGAAATGCACGCCCTCGCCCATCCCGGCGTCTTTCTCGATCAGGACGCGGCGCGTCTCCGGCACGATGTCGGTGAGGTCGTCATTGAGCTGCGCGAAATTGATCCCTTGGTATCCCCAAACCACATACGCCTTGCCGTCGTCATCGAAGAGCACCGACAGATCGTGCAGCGAACACTTCATCGCCGTTCGCTTCCACGGGCCGGCGGGATTCGTCGCGGTGAAATGCTGCGTCGTGTGACGGTTCACATTGGTGAAAATGTGAAACACGCCGTTGTGATACCGAAAACAAGGGGCCCAGATGCCTTGCCCGTAGATTTCCTTTTCGCCTTCGAGCCGGAACTCCGGGCCGAGATCGAGCTTGTCGAAAACGTAGCCGAGCAGTTTCCAGTTCACTAAATCCTTCGAGTGAAGAATCGGCAGCCCCGGCATCGTGTGCATGGTCGTGCCGGTGAGATAATAATCGTCGCCGACACGGATCAGGTCGGGATCGGAAAACTCTTCGTAGAAGAGCGGATTGGTGAAGGTGCCGTCGCCGTTATCCGCCGTCCAGGTGGCTCCGCCAGGCGATGCGAACATACCGGCCACGAGCGACAGAAGAGCGACGACGTATTTCATAAGAATGAGATCAGGAGTTTCTCGTATCCAGCGATTGAATACCCGCTTTCAGGTACCCAAGCGCGTAGGCCATGCCCGCGTGCCAGGGCGCCGCACAGCTCATCTGCGGCGCGTGATCGGGGATGATCACGCCGTCGAAATTGTTTTTCTTCAAAATCGCCAGCACGCGCAGCACATCCACTTCGCCATCGTCGATGAAGGTCTCTTTGTAGTGCGGCACCTTGTCGCGCACGTTGCGCAGATGCACGTAACCGATGCGCTGCTGGCGGCTGTACTGATCGACCGTTTCGTAGATGTCGCCTTCGGTCATCTCGGCGAGCGAGCCCACGCAGAACTCAAGTTGGTTAACCGGACTCGGATTGAGATCGATCGCCTTCTGATAGAGATGCGGCTGATAAACCAGACGCGGTTGTCCGCGGATGAACGGCATCGGCGGATCGTCGGGATGCAACGCCATGCGCACCCCCGCGGTTTCGGCGACGGGCAGGATTTCGTCGAGGAAACGTCGGTAACGATCCCAGAGTTGTTCATGCGTGGCTGGCGGTATCGTACCGGTGTCACGCGATGGCGCGGTCGGATCCGTCACCATGTTCCACACGAGCCCGTTCGGCATCGGCAGATCGTACGGACCTTCCATGCCCACGGCAGGTGCATCGCCGCGCGCATACGGGCCTTTCGTACGGCCCGCGACACCCGCGATGGAAAAATTATAACCCATGATCGGAATGCCGGCCTCACCCACGCGACGGATCAACGTCTTCACGTTTTCGATGTGCTGCGCGCGTTTCGGTCCATCGATCAAAATATCACCCCAATGCGCAGGATCGAAATTTTCGATCGCTTCCAGCGTCAGACCCGCCGCTTCCACGTCGCGCCGGATCGCCGCGAGTTCTTCGGTGGTCCAAAGTTTATCCGGATCGCCCGCGAGCCCCCAGCCCCAGTCCGTGCCGGTCGGCTGATCGTCGGGGCCGACGTGCGCGCCGCCGCGAAAATAATCCACCAGATGCGCCACGATGTGCGTCGCGCCCGCTTGCTTCGCGAACGCAAAATTTTCAGGCGTCAACATGTGCCGGTACAAACCGAGTCCGAGTTTCATGGGAAAAGGAGATGATTACCCGCGATGTTGATGCCTGGCATCAGCCGAGAGGGTCCAACAGTAAACCACGATATTCATGAGCGGCTGGGCTATGGCCCAAGTAGGATCGCGGAGGTTTTGCCTTTATCGCGTAGCTCTTGGATCGCCCGTCGGCGGCGGAGCATGATCGGTTTTTGCGGGCGGCCCGAGCAATTCAGTCAGCAGCGGCTTCAGGTTTTTCGCCCAGATTTCATATCCGGCCAGCGATAGGTGTAGTTTGTCCACCGTCACGCCTTCGAAGAGATTCCCGTGCGGATCGGCGAGCTGGTGATTGATATTCAAAAAACGCACGGACTTCCCATCGGCCAGTGTGGCGAGCTGCGCGTTGACCGCGTTGATCGCGGCATTGGCACGCTCGCCGTCGTTGCGCGGGAAAATCGCCATCAGCACGATCGTGGCCCGGGGAGCCTTCGTTTTGCAGACGTCGAGAATCGCCTCGATACCCGCGACCGTCTGCGCGACGGCGTCGGGTTTTGGCTGCGGCCCGATGTCGTTGGTGCCTGCAAGCAACACGATGACTCGCGGGTTCACGCCATCGAGTTCGCCATTCGTGATGCGCCAGAGGATGTTTTTCGTCGTGTCGCCTCCCCAGCCGAAATTGCCCGCGTTCCAGCCGTGAAAATTCCGCTTCCAGTGCGCGAGAAACTCCGGGTAATCCGTACCGCCCCAGCGCCGCGTGATCGAGTCGCCCAGGAAGTATGTATCCACTCGTCCACTACGCGCCTTCTGCAGCAATTGTTCATGGGCGAGTCGCGAATTCGCATCACCGCGCGGTTGCGCGAGACTCGCCACGTGACCGATGCGCGGACTCTCGGGCGGCCCGAGATAACTCGGTTTAACGCCGCCACGATCGATCACGATTCGCTCGATCACCACACCCGGTGTCACCGCCCAGATCTTCAGGACCTGCGCGCCCGGCGTCGTGATTCGATGCTTCGTCGTGACGCGGCGCACGCTGTCCGAAACCGACTTTTCCCAGGCAGCGTCGTTCGTCCACGTGCCGAGCAAAACCGTCTGCGGCGTTTCATCGCCAAACGAAACCGCCACGCGCAAGGGCTGGCCGGGAAGATAATCGAGCGACGGCGCACATTGTAATTCCACGGAGACGTCGCCCGCGTCCTGCAGCCACACATCGTATTCAAGATGTGGAGACGCTTCGCCCGGCGCAACGGGCGCGGCCGTGACGGGAAACGGCGTGACGCCGCCGAGCATGCGGCCGAATCCATTGAGGGTTTTCCAACGCATGCCGCCAGTCTCCACCTTGCGCGCGAAATGCGGCGCCTCGATGGCGATCTGCCGGTCCACTTCGACAAACCCCGACACGCCGGCCCGCGACAATTTCGACACCGGTATCTCCACCCGCAGCGGACGGCCCTCCGCCGGTTTCACGGTGATGCGCACGTTGTGTTCGCCGTCTGGCACCGCCGCCCAATCCGCGCCGATCTCCACCCGCACATCCGGGCCCACCTCGCCGTGCGTCGGCGAGATGCTCAACCACGGTTGATCCGCCTCGATGGAAAACGAGACCGGCTCATCGCCACGGTTAAAGACTTCGAGCCAGCGAGTCCTTGCCGGTTCAAACGCACTTAGCAGAGGCAACTTTGCGACCGCGCTCACCGGATAATCGCCGGGACGCGCCGCTGGATCGCCTTCCACCGCAAGCGCCAGCCGGCCGGGTTGTCCCGCCTGAATCTCCGTCACCGCAGGCATGATGTTCGCCGCCGGCTGCTGCCAGATCGAGTACCCGATGTGGACTTGATCCATCATGTGCCGCCACTTGCCACCGAGCATCGCATCCCAGCGACGGGTCAGCACGGCATCGCGCGCAAAAAGTTCACGCACACGCTCAGCCTGCTTGCTCGCCGACGTGCGTCCCTGGCTCGCGTGCAGGCGGTTCAAGCCCGCTGCCACAAGCATCTCGTTCAGATTCGCGCACGCTTCGATCGGATGCAGCACCAGCTGCAAAAACGCGGCCCGCGCTTCCTCCGGGAGTGCTGCATCCAGTTTTTGGGCACGCATCATCAGATCGCGCCACTCCGCCAGCACGCGCTCCGCCTCGCGGTAGTTCACCAGCGAAAACGTCTCCGGCGAAAGCAGCTCGGGGGTGCGGCGCCGGTTGAGCTTCGTGTATCCAGAAATCAATGACGCAATCGCCGCCGCATGAGCGCCGCCAAACTCCCGGGCCGCCCACGCACGCGAATACTCATCGAGCTTCTCGTACGGCCAGCGCGCAGGATCCCACGCATAGCTCAGGAAAAATTCGATCGGGAACTCCATCGGTTTCAGATCGCCGACATTGACGATCCAGATTCGCGTCGCCTCGTGCTGCCACGCGAGGTGCATCTGCTCCCATATTTTGGTGAGCGGGGTGACGTTGACCCATTTGTAGTTTCGCGGACCGCCGACGTAGTCGAAATGGTAATACACGCCCGCACCGCCCGGGCGTCTTCGCTCGGCCTCCGTCGGCAGCCGCCGGATATTGCCCCAGTTGTCGTCGCACCAGAGCAGCGTCACGTCGTCGGGCACACGCATGCCGCGTTCGTAGTATTCCTGCACTTCCTTGTAGAGCGCCCAAAGCTGCGGCACGCGCGTCACATCCGCGTTCACTTCGTTCCGCAAAATCTCCCGCTGGTCAGCGACGATTTTTTCGAGCAGCGCGACATTCGCCTCCTCCGACATCGGCTCATCGCCATCGCCGCGCATGCCGAGCGTCACGATGCTTTCGAAAGCACGATTTCGCCTCACACCTTCGGTCCAGAAATTTTTCAGGACCGCTTCGTTGCGCGCGTAGTCCCACGGACCCTTGCCGTGCATCGTCCACTCCTTGTGCGCACGGATCATCGGCTCGTGATGCGACGTACCCATCACGATGCCGTACTCATCAGCGAGACGCGCGTTGTCGGGATCGTCTTCGTTGAACGCGTTGTTCCACATCGCCGGCCAGAGGTAGTTTGCACGCAGCCGCAGCATCAGTTCAAAAACATGCGTGTAGAAACGGCTGTTAAGTCCGCCGAATTTTTCCTGCGCCCATCCCGTCAGCGCCGGCGCTTCGTCATTCAGAAAAATGCCGCGATATTTCACGACCGGCTCGCCCGACTCGAACCTTCCGGGCTTCAGGAAAATTTTCTCACGCTTCGCCACCGGCACATCCGCCCACCAATACCACGGCGACACACCGATCTGATTCGAAACTTCATAAATGCCGTAGATCGTGCCGCGCTTGTCGCTGCCCGCGATCACCAGCGCGCGCGCGACTCCCGGCAGCGGCGCTTCGATGGTCTCGATGATGAAGGATTCCCATTTTCCGCGAAGGCCATCGGCGTCGAGTTTTCCTTGCGCAACCAAATCGTCGATGAGCGCGCTGCGTCCGAGCGTCCCGACAATCACGATCGTGTCGCCGGCAACCTTTCCGCCATCCGTGAAAAGCTCCGGCCGTGCACCGCTCACCCGCTCCACATCGGCCTGCAAATCCCGCACCGCACGCAGCACGCCGGGCCAGTCGTTTGCCGACGCGTGGATCGCCGCCGGACGCGTTTTCTCCACCAATGCAAACGCACCGGGCTCCGCATTCTCAGCGACAATCGACTCCATCAACAGCGACCGACCCTCTGCAAAGGACGCGGAACAACCGATCACCGAAAGCATCCAGAACAAAACAACGCGCATCATAAGATTCTCCTCTTTTCTATTTTGTGTTTGTCGCGGTGAGCAGCGTCGTCCCCACGCCCAGTCCGTCCGCCGTCACCGTGACTTTGATCTCTCCACTTTGTCCCGGTTTCGCGCGCACGATGACGAGGCACAGCCCGCTGAACGCTTTTCGTGTCGGCAGCGGAAACGCCTCAAAGCTTCGGGGATCGCCATTATCCGACGCCACGAACTCACCCGCGCCCTCCACCGTGAAATACAATTGCTGGTCCGCGCGAGGCACGGTCAGGCCGTCTTTGTCCGCCACACGCACCGTCACAAACGCGAGGTCTTCGTCATCTCCGCGAATCGTCGCGCGATCCACCGAAAGCTCCAGCTTCGCCGCCTCGCCCGTGGTGCGCACCTCATCGCGCGCCCATTCCCTGCCATTTTTGTAGGCGACGACCTCCAGTCTGCCCGGCTCGTAAACGACGTCGTCCCATCGTATCCGATATTCGAATACGCCTTTCTTTTTCCGGCCGAGCGAACGGCCGTTGAGAAACAACTCCGCTTCGTCGCCCGACGTGAATGCATGCACGGGCGTCACTTCACCCACGCGCTCCGGCCAGGTCCAGTGCGGCAGCAGATGCGCCATCGGCAGATCCGGGCGCCAGCGCGATTGGTAGAGATAAAAGCGATCCTTCTTGAAACCCGCCAGATCGATGATGCCGCAGTACGAACTGCGCGATCCGTAGTACGGCGTCGGTTCGCCGAGATGATCCCAGCCGGTCCACACAAATTCCCCCGCCACGTACGGATGCCGATCGAGCGACGCGAAGACTTTGTCCGCCGTCGATCCGAAGTCCACCGCGTGCAGCTCGTATGAAGTCACGAGACGATTTTGGGAATCGCCGCCACGTCCATCGCGCACCGGCGCACTCACGAGCGGCGAAACCGGAAACAGATAAACGCCGCGCGTGCTGAACGCCGAAGCCGATTCGCTGCTGATGATCACCTTGTCCGGGAACTTGTCTCGAAAATTTGGATACTGCGGCGGCGTGCGGATGCGGTCAGTGCCTTCGAACTCCGGCTCCTGCCGGATGCCTTCGCCTTGATAGTTTAAGTTGATCACATCCACCACGGCCGGCAGCGGCATGTCCGCCTTGGCCCAATTCATCGCCGTCGTCGTCGGCCGCGTAGGATCTTCCTCACGCACGATGTCGTGCAAACGCTTCGCCACCTGAGCGCCGGCCTCGTCGGTGTACTGTTCGCCGACTTCATTGCCGATGCTCCAGACGATCACCGACGGGTGATTCCGATCGCGCCGCACGAGCGCGCGCATGTCGGGCTCCGACCAATCCGGAAAAATCAGATGGTAATCGAGCGGCGTCTTTCTCCGCTCCCACGAATCGAACGACTCGTTTACCACGAGGAATCCCATGCGGTCCGTGAGTTCGAGCAACTCGGGGGCCGGTGGATTGTGGCTGATGCGAATCGCGTTGCAGCCCATCTCGCGCAACATCTCCAACTGCCGTTCCGCCGCGCGCAGATTAAACGCCGCGCCCAGCGCACCGAGGTCGTGATGCATATTCACTCCTTGGATACGCACGGGCCTGCCGTTCACGATCACGCCGCGAGCCCCCTCGAAACGCACGTCGCGAATGCCAAAGCGGGTCTCGACTTCGTCGAGCACTTCATCGCCCCGCAACACACGCGTCACCGCCACATACCGGTGGGGTGTCTGCGCCGGCGGCGGGCCCCACAAACGCAGCGAACGAATGACCGCCGAGGCTTTTGCGACCGATTCGCCGCGTGCGGCGGCTGACAATGCCACGGGGTCGAACGCCGCCAGCGTATCCGGCTGACGGATACCTTCTGCGCTTAACGCATGCACCGTCGTGACCACCCGCACCTCCGTTTTTTCGGAGCTGCCGTTGGCAACCGTCACGGCGAGATCGAGCGTGGCCGCTTCTTCCGACACAGCGCGCGAAGTGATGAACGTCCCCCATTGCGCGACACGCACGGGATGGGTTTTGGTCAGCCACACGTTGCGATAGATACCGCCGCCGGGATACCAACGCGACGAACTCGGCGGATTATCGAGACGGATCGCGAGCTGGTTTTCGCCGCCGAAATTCACGTGCGGAGTCAGGTCGAGCTGCCACGACGAATAACCGTAGGGCCAGCCGCCGACGAGGCGACCGTTCAACCACACGCTCGCGTACGACATCGCCCCATCGACTTCGAGGCGGATGACTTTGCCGGCATCAGTGGCGGGAATCTCGAGCTTTCGACGATACCAGCCGATGCCCCAGCCGGGCAGACGGCCCATCCCGCCGAAATCGCCTTCCTCCAGAAACGGACCCGCGATCGCCCAGTCGTGCGGCAGCTCCACCGTGCTCCACGCACGGTCATCGAAGTCGCTTCGCGCCGCCGGCACTTCGCCGGCGGGCTCGTTCTCCGGGCGAACATGCCGCCGCGCAGGATCCTTGATGAAGGCGCTGGCCGACGGAAGTAGCCATGATTTCAATACATCGGCGTCCTCCGCCTTCAGACGGATCGCCTCCTCGGGCTTGGAATCGGCCGCCTTGTCGTCACGTGCATTGGCCACCTCGGGGCGCACATCGTAGAGCAGCGAGGCCGTGGTACCCGCCGGATCGCCCTGATGGAAACGCCAACCATCGTTGATGAGCAGGCGTTCCCGCGGAGACTGCGCCTGTATCGACGCGGTCAATACAAACGAACCGCCAAGACCAAACAAAAAACACAGCGCACGAAGGGTAATGGGGGCAGTCGTCATCATCATAAAACGGTGATTGAAGTATGCGCACCTCAGGGCAGCACGACCTGCACGAAGGTTTTTGGTTCTTCAGGACGAAGCGTGAACGTTCGCTCCACGGTTTCTCCGTTGTGTTCGACCGTCACGACATAATCGCCGTGAAAGCCGCGTCCTCCGACGCGGCCCGTCTTGCCGGCTTTTCCCTGCAATTTCGTGCGCCAGTGATTGAGCACGAGATCGCGATACACGCGGCTCGCGGGCTTCTCCGACCAGTCGGCGCGATACAGCGCACCGCGCGGACGCCAGTGCGCCTTTTCCCAAAACCCCCAGTGCTGCACGCCCACGACGCGGGGATGGCTGTAACACAGGATAAGAAAATCGCGCGTGTAGTCGGCCTGCAGCTCCTCGTCCTCCGTATCGATGTCGAACTCCGTGATGCGGATCGGCAGGTTGAGCTCCGAATACACTTCGAGCGCCGCGAGCACATTAACCGGTGGGTTGGGCTGCGCGCCGATGTGTCCTTGCAAACCGAGTCCGCCGAGCGGTGCGCCTTTCGACTGAAGAAACTTCGCCACGCGGAAGAAGTCGGCGCAGTGATCCTTGTCCGCGAGCAGATCGTGATTGCTGTAATCGTTGAGATAAAGCGGCACACCGGGCGCGCCTTTCTCGGCGGCCTTGAACCACTCGACCATGATGTCCGCACCGAAGAGTCCCATGAGGTCGTGGTTGTCGTAAGGTTCGTTCAACACGTCCCATTCCTGGATGAACTCGCGCGTCGCTGCGGTGATGTCGGCAATGTGCGCGAGCACGAGACCGGGGATTTTTGCCTGCTGTTTCTTCGAGCCGCGCAGCTTGCGGATCATCTCGGGAAGATTTTTCCAACCGGGCCAGACGAGTACATGACCGCGCACATGCAGACCTTTTTCGCGCAACCAACGCAGCGCGCGCAGCGACTGGTCGCGACCGTATGCGCCCTGCCATTCACCGATCCACACCGGCCACTTCAGATCGTTCTCGGGGCTCGCAGCGTTGAACAACTCGAGCGTTTTTTCGCGATAGATTTTGTTGTCGGGCGAATCTTGCACGAGCCGCGCAAACTGAAGCGCGGTGCCGAAATGAAACGCGCTGCGGCGCTGCTCAACCTTCACGATCGCACCGGTTGCAGGTTGCCCAGAGGCATCGCGTACCTCGATGGCGAACGCGGATTTTCTGATCTGCTCGATACGCGCGAGCGCTTCTGCGCGCCACGGCGCATCGGCTTCGCGGCCGGCGTAGGAGAAGCGCGTTTTCGGGAGTGAGGCAGGCGTCACCTGCCGGCCGTAATCGATCAACTCGATGCCACCGATCTCGATCGTTTCACGCTTGAAACCGAAACCAAACGACAGCTCGAGGCCGCCCGCGCGGTAGTCGTCGGAGAACGTGAACGGCAGCAAAAACTCCTGCCAGCCTTCGCGCGTGGTGACCGTTTGCTCGAGGCTCTTGTCGTAGTCCGGTCCGGCGCGTTGCACGACCACGCGCAACTGGCCTGCCCCCGTTTCGTCGGCCGAAGCGATGGCTCGCGCGAAAAAGCGCAGAAACCCCGTGTCGCCTTTTTTCACCGCAACGGGAAGCGGTGTGCGCATCTCGACCGCCCACGCCGGGCTCAGGTCGCGCGCCGTCTCGACTCTCAGCGCACGCGAGAATCCCAGACCTTCGGTTTCGACGAGGGAGAAACGTAACGCATCTTCGTTGTTCGCGGTCGCACTGGGTTTGAATTGATCCAGAAAATCACCGGAGAGCAGCGCACGACCGCCGGTAGGAACCGGTGTTGGCACTGCCCTGCGGTGATCGGAGTTGGTCGATGACGACGAATCGGCGAGCTTGGCGTGAAGCTCACTGAACGTGTGAAAGGTACCGTTTTGCCGGCGCAGTTCAGCGATGATCGCAGGCAGTTGTTCGCGAGTTTCTTCACGCCATTCGTGAAACAGAATCACGGAACCATCACGCACATCGGTCGTCGCACGTTTATAAATCTCGGCTGACGAAACCGCACGGTCCCAGTCCTGCGAACTCACGAGATGGTGCGGCGTGTACAGCGTGAGTCCGGCCCGGGAAACCGCCGCGCGCACGCCCTCATCAATCGCGAGATAAGGCGGCCAGTACCAGCGCGGAGAAAAACCGGTGGCCTCGGTGATGATGCGCTGCGCACCGGCCACTTCGTCATCCAGCGCTGCCACATCGAGGCCGCCCGGCGGGCGATGACGCTGCGAGTGGTTCACGAGTTCGTGGCCGGCGGCGAGCAGGGCGCGGGCCGCCGCGGGATGTTCCGCCACACGCTCGCCGACGACCGCAAAGGTCACGGAGATTTTTTCCTCAGCCAAAAGCGCGAGCAACGGCGCGGTGTCTTCCGGACGCGGACCATCGTCAAACACGAGCGCCACGCGCTTGGTCGCGGACGCAGCGGTGGCAAACGAAACGACGATCGCCGCCAGAACAGCGAGGACGAACACGCGAATTTTCATGGGAAAAGAAAGTTGGGTTTGGAGAGAAAACACCTCGGCGCCATCGAACGAAAGACGTCGCAGTACGTAACGTCCGCGCACGTGGCGACCCAGCCGGAACCGCGGCGGAAATCAGAAGAACCCGGATGAAACGAGCGGACAAAAAGACGAACAAAGAACGGATGACAGGAACAACGCAGGCGGGATCTTTCGACCCCGCCTGCGGAGCTAACCCCTGAGTTGAACTACTCCTTAGAACGAGAAGGTATTACTGACGGTCCACGTCTGCGAAGGCGCGATACCCCAGGCCGCGACCGTACCATCGTACTGCGTCGAAAGCGGAATGAGCTTCTTGCCTTTGCCGAGATTGCGGACGTTGAGCTGAATGCGCCATTCGATCTTGCGCGTGATCTTGCGTGTATAGCCGACCCACAGGTCGATCGCCTCCTCGGTCGGTCCATAATACGGGTTGTCGATATCGAACTCGATCTGCTCGGTGCTGCCACCCGTGATTTCCTTAACCGGGTAACCGATGGCGATCTTGTCCTGCCAGCGATAGCCGAGACCAACATTCGCTCCCTTCAGGAGGCCTTCGGTGAAGCTATAGTTGGTGACGAAGTTGACGCGCCAGCGGCGGAGCTCTGGCGTGTTGGCGCCTTCCTGCAATTTCAGGAGGAGATACTTGGAATAGAAATTACTATTCCAGCTTACCATTTCGCCGTTACGCGCACCGCCGCCGCTCCACATCGGGATGTTACCGATGCCGCCGAAGGTTGTATTGACCGTGCCGGATCCGGTGCTGTCGATGTTGGCGCGATCCGCGTCGATTTCCTGCGCGGTGGCCTCGCGGAAATAGTACGTCTGGCCCGGAGTACCGTCGCGATAAAAACCATCGGAAACAGAAATCACACCTTCGCCCGGACCGCCCACCTGGACGAAACGCTTGTTATGATATTCGTTCGCATAGGTGACGAACTCGGTGAGGGCAGCTCCGCCGACATTGGAGCGAGACGCCCTGTTCTCGGAGGCATTTAGGGTGAAGCGCCAGTTCCTGGTGGGATTCGCAGTGAATTCGATTTCCCAACCCTTGGAGGTTTGATCTTCGGTCGCCTGGAAATTCGCGACGAGATTGGTCGGCGAAGCCTGCGCGGTCTGGGTAAGCGGGTTTTGATTCAGCTCCGGATATCCCCAGGCCTGCAGGATCCGCTGAATCGGCTCCTTCGTGGTCAAATCGCGCCACGCGGCGACCGCAGCCATGCGGGTCAGATCAGCGTGCTCCTGAGTTTCGCCTGGGCGCGTGGTATAGAACCAGCCCCACGATCCACCCTCGCGCGGATTAGCATCGTCGAGATAGTTGATGGAGCGGAAATCGTCGCGGGTGCGCAGATGGTATTGATACGCATCCGCACGGGACTCCAGACGGCTGATGAAATTGTCGCCACCCATCAGGTACCAAAGATTATTATTAATCGTGGAGTTGCCTGCGTTTTTGACCGTGGATTCGTATTTATTAACTTTCAGGAAGAAGCGCTGGTCCTTCGTCGAAAGCATGACGCCCATATCTTCGGTTTCGCCGGAGGGAGGCGTGAGCGGCTGACCATAAAGATCGTTGCGCGCACCGGTGACCTGGAAGTTGTCCGATTTGTTATAGAACAAATTCACATTGAGCGGCAGGCGGTTGCCGATGAGCTGATTGAGCTTGGCGACGCCGCTCCAGCTCTTGGTGCGGCCGACATACAATTGTCCATCGCGGCCGGCCAGGGTGTAGGTACCGAAGTTAACGCGATCATACACCGAGTCTCTCGCACCCGCGAGCGCCCAGGACTTCACACGGTCTTCGCGAGCGCCGTAAAGACCGACCAGTGCGCCATCCAGCAGATACCCCTGCCAGGCGACGGCCATGGAATTGACTTCGCGGCGGTTGAGCGTGGCGTCGCGCGTTAGATAATCCTGATCGCCGCCTTCCGCGCTCATGATGCGCACATTGCGATTCGACCAACCGACATAGTTCGCCGGGTTTTCCGACTGCGTGGAGGTCGCCCCGGTGAATGGATTCGTCCAAGGATCGGCGGGATTAACCCCGCCGCCAGCGTTCCAAGTGGAATCAAACCACTGCCAGTCCACCGTGGACGGCATGGCGAGCTTTCCACCGGCGCGCGGAATATTGGCGCCCACATAGGAGGCGCGGTCTCGCAGGGAATCGCCGAGATAGTTCGTTTGAGAGACAGTACGCTCATTCGAACCGATGAACCAAGCGGAGCCGGGATTGGCGACCAGTGGGGCAAAATCATCCGGCGTGCCGTATCGCGAAAAGTTCCGCGAATCGGAGCGCCAGTCCTCCGAACTCAGCAAGCCGGTGATCGTGTGGCGTCCGAGTAGCTTGCGCAGAAAACCGCCGGATCGATCGCTGTTGAAATCATGATCGACGAAAGCCGTGAGACGGGTCGCATCCCGGGTACTGTCATAAGCATTATTACCATAGAGATAGTTACTCTCGGTGTAGGGCTTGCCGTAATTTTCATTGGGCGAGCCGTCGATATTATGGGTATTGATATCGATATAAAGCACGCCGGCACCGTCGAATGAATACTGACCGCGGTCGATGTTCTGACGGTCGTAACCAAGATCCAGACCGAACTTGTTATTAAAGAACGTCTGACTGACCGAGGCACTGAAATTATCGAAGTCCTGCCACTCCTCCTTGTTATCGCCGTCGATCAGATTGTTATAGAAATCGAAAATGGACGCGTCGGTAAGCGTGGCCGCCTTCCAAAGACCGAAGTTTTGATACTTCGCACCTTCCGCCGGCGTGGCCCGCTCCGCCCAGTAGGCGGTGCTCGCGACATTGACGCGGCGCGTGTAAGGCACCCCCAGCGTTCCGTCGATTGCGCCATTCGTTCCGATGCCTCGGATATTCTTATATTCGGGCATGATCGCCGAATAGGGAGTTGTCGCGCCAGGATTTACGCGCAGCCAGATGCCGCCGTAAATAGAAGGAGCTCCCAGCCAGGGCGAATAATTGGGATTCGGCGAGCCGTTGTTCGGAAGCGGGTGACCCGCCTCGGCGGGTGTCCACGGCAGACCGGTCGCGGGATTATTCGGAATATTATCGACCCAGTTGCGATTAAACTGGCCACCGTCCGGATGGCGGTAGGGCACACCGTCGGCGTCATAATACCAGCCGCTGTTATGAACCAGACGGGGATCATACCCCTTTTTTTGCAAGGCATCCCACCATTGAGTAATTTGATCCCGAGGGGTCATCGTGCGCGGATTGTTACTCTCAATCTCGCCCTTCTCGTAGTTGAGCTTGACCGTGGTCTTATGTTTTCCCCGGCTTAGAAATTTCGGGTCATAGCGAACGGTCGCAAACACGCGGCGATCCAGACTGTAGGCGGGATCCTGACGGAATTTTTCATCATTCCGAAGGACGTTCAAGCGAACCGATAGCTCTCCCGGCATGATATTCTGGTTGATATCGAGCGTGGCGCGATTCGATCCGTAAGATCCAAAACGGAAGTCGACCTCGCGAAAGTTCCGATGTTGCGCCGATTTTGTGGTGGCATTGATGATACCGGCCGGACTGCCGAGACCGAAGAGAATGGAGTTCGGTCCGCGCTGCATATCGACGCGCTCAACATTATACCCTTCCCAAGGAATGTCGGACGCGAAAAAGTTTCGTGTATTATCGGCGGAAGTGAGCCCGCGAACGCGGGTGCTTCCATTGGGATTAATAAAGCGGCCGCTCTCGTCTTCGTTCTGCCCGCCCGACGACCCGCGGAAATTACCCTGCGAACCACCGACTTCGGTACTCGCTGTATACATCAGCAAGCTCTTGTTGTCGGTCGCCCCTACATCCTTAAGGAATTCAGCCGTAACGACGCTGATGGCAGAGCCCACATCCTCCAGTTTTGTATTGATGCGGGAGCCCGCCAGCGTCTGCGTTGCCTGATAACCGCGGTCGGTTGTCGAGGTCACTTCGAACGGGGAGAGCTGGACGATTTCGTCGGCGTCGGCGGCCGAGTTTTCAACGGAGGGAGAAGGCCTTTCGCTCCCGGGTACGGGAGTTGCAGGCTGCGTTACCGCCTGCGGGTAGGCCGTCGCTGCAAGGAGCGTGAAGGCAACGAGCGTCTTCATGTCCTGTAAGGGATGGTTTGCGCTTTTCATGGGGTGTGGGTGTCAGGTTGGACGGGAAAATCGGGGTCGGGGAACGCTGGTCGGCGGTCGTCGCGGAGGCGTTACGACAGGGTGTCAGAAGCGAGAGACATCGTCGGGGGGTAAAACCGGGCGCTAGATAAAATGGGGCGATCAGCGGGGCCAGCGGCGGCAACCAACTGTCCAAAGTGTCGAAAATCAAAAAGCTCAACAGTCTAACATTAGTTCAATCGAGCGGTCGCGTCATCATCGCGCACGTTGAACCATTCAAGCCGCCCCCAAAAACACCATGAAGCGCCCTGCCCCCGCACTCTTGCTGCCATCGTTGTTCCTGTCTCTGGTTCTCACTGCGTTCGCGACCGAGGCGCGGCCATTGCTGAGTCCGCTCTTCGGTGACCACATGATTGTTCAACGCAATCGTCCCAATCTTTTCTGGGGCTGGACGCTCGCGGGAGAAACTGTGCGCGTGAGCCTCGGCGATCAATCGGCTCAGACCACCGCCGACAACGACGGTCGCTGGCAGGTGTCTCTCACGCCCTTGTATCCAGGCGGTCCCTACACGCTCACGGTCGAGGCGACGACGCGCGTCGAGATCCAGGATATTCTTCCCGGTGACGTGTGGCTTTGCAGCGGGCAGTCGAACATGAACTTTCCGCTCGCCGACGCCCGCGATGGCGCTGCCGAAGTCGCCGCCGCCGACCACCCGACTATCCGCTTTTTTAAAATGCCACAACGCGTGCGCTACTCACCGGAATTACTCCCGCGAGGCGCGTGGTCTCTTTGCACACCCGAGTCCGTCACGCGCGAAGGCTTTTCCGCTGTCGCGTATTATTTCGCGCGCAAGCTCCACGCAGAAACCGGCGTTCCCATCGGCATCGTCCAAGCCGCGGTGGGCGGCACTCCGGCCGAAACCTGGATAAGTCCCGAAAGCTTGCGGCCGCTCGGTGACTTCGATCGCGAACTCGCCGAAATCGACCGGCTGCGCGCTCAGGCCGGACCCGAATACGGCAACTACATCATGCATTGGTATGACGAGCACGACATCGGTTCGCGCGATCCATCGTGGGCAGATCCTTCCACGTCCGACAGCGACTGGAAAAACATCTCCGTACCCGGTGTATTCAAATTTCTAGGACTAAACGACGTGCCTGCCGTCGTCTGGCTCCGCAAAGAGATCGAACTGCCCGACCCACTTCCCCCGGGAGTGACGCGATTGCACCTCGGGTCGGTGGAGAAAATGGACACCGCGTATCTCAACGGACGTTGGATCGGCGCGAGCGCGTGGGTGGAGAATCCGCGCAGCTACACGATCCCTGCCGATGTTTTGAAACCCGGGAAAAATCTGCTCGCGCTTCGCCTGTTCAAACTGAAATCCGCGGAGTCGTTTCTCAGCGCACCGGAGACTTTGCAACTCGAGCTCAGCGATGGACGCCGCATCGCACTTGCCGGCGATGATTGGCGCGCACGTGTGAGCGTCGATGCACGCCCGCCGCATCCGCTTCCGCTCGGCTTCGACAACTGGCCGACGATGCCGTCGGTGCTGCATCACGGCATGATTCGTCCACTCGCGCCGATGGCATTGAGCGGTGTGCTTTGGTACCAAGGCGAAGCCAATGCCGAGCGCGCCCGGCAATATCGCCGCCTGCTTCCCGCGCTCATCGCCGACTGGCGCCGCACGTTTCAACAACCCGGGCTTCCGTTCTACATCGCGGGTCTTCCCGCCTTCATGAAGCGCTCATCGAAACCTGCGGACGAATCGTGGTCGGAGTTGCGCGAAGCTCAGGCTCAAACGGCTCGCAAGATCCCGCACACGGCGCTCGCCGTCACCATCGATACGGGCGATGCCGACGACATTCACCCGATCGACAAACGTCCGGTGGGAGAACGCCTCGCTTTGCTCGCGCTCGCTTCGCATTACAAAAAATCCGTCATCGCGCACGGCCCCGAGCTGACGCGCGTTGAGGTGCTTCCCGGTGCGCTGCGCCTCCATTTCACGCACACCGATGGCGGCCTCGAACTGCGCGAAAACCTATCGCCCGCGTTCGCACTCGCCGGCGAAGACCGGCGCTGGTTCTGGGCGACGGCCAAGGTCGATGGCGAGACGTTGCTCGTATCGTCGGCCGATGTTCCTCACCCCGTCGCGGTACGCTATGCGTGGCAGTCGAATCCGCCCGCGACGCTCTTCAATGGAGCCGGTCTGCCCGCGGCGCCATTCCGCACCGACGACTGGCCGGGCATCACGCAACAACGCTGAAAGCATTTCATTGTTTCTCGAGCGCGACAGTGATCGCGGGCGTCGCTTCGCTTTTTTCGAGGGAAAAAACGTGCTCTGTCTTCTTGCCGTCGTGCTCCACGATCGCGACGTACTCGCCAAAGAAACCGCGCGCCGAAAACGTTCCGCGCTCGTCCGTCGCGCCGGCGAGTTTCGTGCGCCATTGGTTGAGCACGAGATCGCGATACACTTTTGCGTTGGGTTTTTCCGTCCAATCCGCGCGATACATCGCCGCCGATGGACGCCAGTGCGCGGCTTCCCAAAAACCCCATAGCTGGATGCCGACGACCGATGGGTGACTGAACGCGAGGATGAAAAAATCGCGCGTGTAATCCGCCTGCAATTCTTCGTCGAAAGTCCACACGTCGAACTCGGTGATGCGTATCGGAAGTTTGAATTCATCCCAGTACGCATCGAGCACATGCAGGATGTTTTCCGGATCATTGGGTCGTCCGTCGAAATGCGCCTGCAAGCCCAACCCATCGAGCGGTGCGTTGAGCCTTCGCAGGAGACGCGTGGTTTCCTGAAAATGCGCAACATGATCGGCGTCGGTCGTCATGTCGTGATTGCTGAAATCATTCAGATAAAGCGGCACCCCCGGCAGCTCCTCGCGCGCGATGCGAAACCAGTCGGCCATGATGTCCTTCCCGAAGATATCCATGAGGTCGTGATTACTAAACGGCTCGTTGAGCGCGTCCCATTCATCAAGCAGACCGCGGGTCGTGCGCGTCATGTCGCGGATGTGCGCTTCGACCATCGCGGGGATTTGTTTCTCACCGTCCGTGCCACGCAACGCCTGCAAAGACTGCGGAAGATTTTTCCAGCCGGGCCAGACCAGCACATGCCCGCGCGTGTGCAACCGATGCCCACGCAACCAGCGCAACGCGGCGAGTGTTTGTTCGTGGGAAAAATCCGGGCCCCAATCGCCGGCCCATGAAACCCACTTCAAGTCATTCTCCGGGCTCGCAGCATTAAACAACTCCAGGACTTTTTCGCGGTAGCGTTGGTTCTCGGGCGAATCGTTCACCAAGCGCGCAAATTGAAGCGCCGACCCGAAGTGAAACGCCTGTCTGCGCTGCTCGATCCGCACCCTCGCACCGTGCACCGGTTCGCCCGATTCATCGACCACACGAAGCGCAAAATCCCCTTTGCGAATCCGTTCGATGCGCTCGAGCGCGTCACGACGCCAGGCCGCATCCGGCTCGCGTCCGCGATAGGTGAAGCGCGTGCGTGGCAGCGACTCGAAGGCGCGCGTTTTTCCATAATACAGCACATCGACCCCGCCGATCTCCACACTCTGACGCTTGAAGCCAAAGCGGAACATCACTGCGACTTCCTCCACCGCAAAATCCTTCGCAAAAACGAACGGCACCAGCACCTCGGTCCACTCGCGCCCGAAGTTGAACGAGCCTTCGTAGCTGCTGTTGAAATCAACTCCATTGCGCCGCACCACGAGCATCGTGCGCGCGTTGCCTGTTTCATCCGACGCCGTCACCGCGCGTCCGAAAAAACGGATGAACGCCACGTCGCCCGCCTTCACCGGCCGCGCATTCACGCCCCGTAGTTCAATCGATGCCACCGGGCTCGCATCGCGCAGCGTATCGATGCGCCACGCCTGGCTGAATCCCGGCCCATCCGTTTCCACGAGACGGAATTTTCCCGCGCCCTCCCGCTCCGGCGCGACGATGAAACGAAACGCTTTCAGCGACATGCCATCGAGCAACAACTCGCCATCGGGCAACAGCGTCTGCGAAAACACATTTCCGAAAACCAGAGCGAGGAGGACGAACAAACGTTTCATGGGGTTCGATGGGTGGTTGAGGCTGCCAACGAAAGGACCGGGGGAAGTCGCTGCTATTGAGGGCGATTAAAACCACCTAATAATTGCCGGCATCAGAACCGCAAGCAGCCGTCTCGCCATCAACAACGCCGCACCAATGATCCCGCGCATTCTCAGCGGCGCGAGCCGGCGTTGGTCTCGCCCACGCTCGCCCCGCATGAAAACGCTATCGCAAACGCAACGAGGCGATCGCGGGAACAGGCGCACCCAGCGCTTGCGCACGAGGTCCCGGCGACGCCGCGCCGACAAAAATCCGATACTCGCCGGGCGCCCACACGCGTTCACCGCGGGCATTCACTTGAAGGAAAACCTGCGAGGGCAGATCGAACGCCACAGAAACTTCGCCATGCGGCGCGATCTCCTGTTTCGCGAAATCGATCAACGTCGCCTTCGGTGCATCCGCGTCGCGAGCCGGTGGGAGCAAATAGCACTGCACCGTCTCCAGCGCACGATGCGCGCTCTCGTTCTTTAAGGTGATGCGCACGTTCAGCGTTTCGTTCTCCGCCAAAGTGGCCGTGGACAACACGAGCGAGTCGTAACGAATGCGCGCGTAGCCCAAGCCAAAACCAAACGGATACAACGGCTCCACCGGACCGAAACGGTAGGTGCGCCCGAGCATCGAATAATCGTTGAACGCGGGCAGATCTTCCGTGCGACGCGGCACAGTCACCGGCAGGCGTCCGCTCGGCACCACATCGCCAAAGAGCAGATCCGCGAGCGCGTTTCCTCCTTCGCAGCCCGCATACCACGCATAGATGACGGCGTCCGCGAAATCATGTTCCTCCGGCACCGCGAGTGCGCTGCCCCCGGTGAGGACGAGGATCAGTTTCCTCGAATGCTGCCGCAGCTCGCGCAGGAAAATGCGCTGATTCTCGGGCAGCTCGATCCGCAAGCGATCGCCGCCTTCGGGCGACGCCACCGTGTCGCCCTCCTCGCCTTCCAAGGTCGGATCGAGCCCGACAATCGCCACCACGACCTCGGACATCGCCGCGGCACCAAAGGTGTAATTGACGCCCGGCGCTCCAGGCTGCGACAGCGGGCAGCCCGGGCGGTATTTCACGCGGCAACCTTCCGGCGCACGCGCAACGAGACCTTCCATGAACGTCACGATGCGCGAACTCATGCCGAAATAATTACCGAGCATCGCGGGGATGTTTCCCGCCGTCGGCCCCACCACCAGCATGCTCCGCGGAGCGGACGGCAACGGAAGCAGCGAGGCATCGTTTTTCAACAACACGAAGGATTCCGCCGCAGCTTTTCGCGCGAGCGTCCGATGCTCCGCGCCATCGATCACCGACTCGGGAATCGCCGCGTATCGCACGCGCTCCGGCGCATCGAACATTCCGAGTTTGAACTTGGTGCGCAGCAAGCGGCGCAACGCCGTCTCGATCTCGGCTTCGCTGATCAGGCCATCGCTCACCGCAACGATCAGATCGTTGTACGTGCAACCGCAGTTCAGATCGCAGCCATTGCGCACGGCGAGCGCGGCGGATTCCGCGGCATTTTTTGTCACCCTGTGATGCTGATGAAAATCGTCGATCGCGCCGCAATCGCTCACCACATGTCCCGCAAAACCCCAGCGCTCGCGCAAAGTTTTTTGCAGGAGAAAATGACTGCCGCACGCGGGCTCGCCCAACACGCGGTTGTAAGCGCCCATCACCGCTTCGACGCCGCCGCGCACCAGCTTTTCGAACGCAGGCAGATATGTCTCCTCCAGATCCCGCGGCGTCGGCCTCGCGTCGAAACTGTGCCGCTCATCCTCGGGTCCCGAATGCACCGCAAAGTGTTTTGCGCAGGCCGCGACTTTCAAGTTGTGCGGATCATCGCCTTGCAGACCCCGCACCATCGCGAGTCCGAGCTCACCCGTGAGAAACGGATCCTCGCCAAATGTCTCCTGCCCGCGGCCCCAGCGAGGATCGCGAAAGATGTTTATGTTGGGCGTCCAAAACGTGAGGCCCTGATACTGCTGGCCAAAAAATCCCGCGCGCAGCGCGGCGTGATGTTTCGCGCGCGCTTCGTCCGAGATGGCGGTGGCGACGGTCTCCACCAACGCACGGTTCCACGTCGCGGCCAGGCCGATCACTTGCGGGAACACGGTGGCCCGCCCGTTGCGCCCCACTCCGTGACACGCCTCGCTCCACCAATTGTACGCGGGGATACCGAGACGCTCCACGGCGTTGTTCTCGTGAACCAGTTGGTTGATCTTCTCCGTCAGCGTGAGACGCGAGATCAGGTCGGATATGCGCTCCTCGAGAGAGCGGTCGGTGTCTTGAAAGATATGCACGGAAATCGGAGCGATGTTAACTCATCCCGGCGCGAGCGACGCGGGAGATTGGGGAAAAACAAACACGCCAAGACGCCCGCAGCTGAGCAGTTGCCCGTCCGCATAATGGGGTCTCATGCGCATTCATCGAAAAAGAGGGTTGGCTTTATCGGCGGTGAAAACCGGCCCATGCCAGCGCAGCCAGCCGGTTCATGGACACTCAAGAGCGCCGGAACCGAATTCGAAAAACGATTCGTTCTAATTATAGCTTCGAGAGGCCGCGAATCCACTTTCCCGTCATGCAAAAGCCACCGTAGGGAGATGCGGAACTTTGGTCTCCGCCCGTTTACAGCGCGCCGAAACGTTCGCGGTAGGCACGGCGCAAACGTTCAGCTTCTTCACGCACGACGCGTGGTTGTTTCTGTACGCGGTCCAACCAATGACGCGCCGCATTCTTATCTCCGGAGAGGATCGAAAAATAAGTCATCAGTCCGAGCGCCTTCGGATTGTCCGGCTCCGCCACAAGCGACCTCTCGACTTCAACAATCCCCTCCTCCACGCGATTCATGGTGAACAGCAATTGAGCCAGTTCCACATAAGCATCGACCTCGTTTGCGCGGTTGCTGATCGAACGGCGATACATCGCCACCGCCTCCTCTTTGCGTCCGGCCGCTGCCAGCCCTTGCGCACGCATCAACAACAGACCGGGAGATTCCGGGCAGTTTTCAAGGCCTTCCAACAAGGCTCTCTCTGCGCCGGCATAATCGCGCAACTGCGTCAGCAACGAACTCAAGTGGGCCCATCCATCAGAAAACGTCGGCGCCATGCGAGTACATTGCTCATAGAGTCCCTTCGTACGTGCCAACTCTCCGCGTTGCCGGCACAGCAACCCCAGCTGAAACACCGCTGACACATCACCCGGATTAATCGCCACCGCACGCTCCATCAAGGAAAGCGCACGATCCAGCTGCCCCTCCCGCTGCGCCGCCCCGCTCGCAAGCCCAAGCCTGTAGGAGTCGAAACAATCGTCGAAAAGCTCATCCATCCAAGTATCCACCGGATCGCGAAATGCCCCCGAAGCGCGATGCTGCCCCCGGACCGCCGCAGCGCGCTCGGGCATATCGAGATTCTCATACACGGACACGATCAAGTCATAACCCAGCCGGTAATCCGTCTGCTTCACCAAAACCTCCAGCCGGCGCCGTGCGTTTTCCCATCGTTTCGCGTCAAAGTCCACCCGTGCGAGCCCGAGCTGGGAGTAGGGCTCGTCAGGGGTTCTCTTCAGAATCTCTTCATACACTGCCTGCGCCTCAGGACCGCGATCGCTCTTCAACAATAAATCGCCCAGCCGCAATCGTGCCGGCAGGTAATCCGGGGCCAGCTCGATGACGCGTTTCTCCAGCTCGATCGCGGACTCCGCCTCGCCGAAGTCTGCGAGGAGCAAGGCGTGACGGTGAAACATCCGCGGATCCTCGTCGCCGGCGGTGGCGAGCGCCTCGTAACAAAGTCGCGTCTCCTTCAGGTATCCATTTGCGTGATACAACCGGGCCGCCTGCTTCAATCCTGTCCTGGCTGATGTCAGCGAGCGCGAATCTTCATACGCGCTTTCAAGATGTTCACGAAACACTGGATGATTTGCGGGGATGTGTGCCATCGCCGGCATCGACGCCTCGACCAGCGCCCGTGTTTGAATCGCATCCCAAAGCCACCAGCCCGCAACCGCCGCCGTGACGCCGATACCCACCGTCATCGCCCTCACAACTCCCGATCTCACGGCTGGCTCTCCATCTGTTTCCACAAAGTGACACGGCTCAACCGGTCAAACGGCGGATAGATATAGAAACCGCCGGTTACGAGTGCCGGAACCCCATCCCCAAAATCCGCCACCGACAAGGTAATCAAATCCTTCGGCGCCCGCGCGAGCACACGTGGTTCGAAGTTCATCCGGCCATCGTTCCGAAACCAAATAAGCGAAACAAGATCGGGATTGCTGTTCCCCCAATCCGAATACGCGGCCACTGCCACCACGTCCATCGCACCGTCGCCATCCACATCCGCGGCTGCAGGGCTGTATGCTCCCGCCAGATCACCAATGCGCCGATAACGGAACCCACTCCCGGAGTTTTCCAGCCACTGCACGCCATGCCAAGGCCTGGGCCCTGGCGTCGCAGCCGGCCCAAGACCATCGCCATTTGTGAACAGAAGGTCGGGTTTCCCATCACGGTTAAGATCACAGACGACCATCCCACTGCTGCCATAATCTTCATTAGTAGAACCCCAAAGTCGCATTTTCGAAAAACCAGACCCCGTGTTCTGAAACAGATACACCTCCTCCCATTGCTGCGAAATGTTGGCGGCAATATCGAGTCGCCGGTCTCCATTGAAGTCCGCGACGCACACATTGATCGCGCCTGACAACTGCAACAAGGTGTGTTGCTTGAATGTCCACGGCCCGGTGCGTTCGAGCCAGCTCACCTGACCTTGGTCGAAACCAAACTGCGCGAGCGCGAGATCCATCTTCCCATCGCCGTTAAAATCTCCGGCCTGCACATCCACCACGCGGTCGGTATCGGAAAGCACCGCGTGCGGAGTAAAACGCTGATGCCCATCATTCTCAAGAATGTACACCGTCCCGATCCGGTCGTTGTTGGGAAAAACATACCCCATGCTTGCCACCAGCAAATCGAGATCGCCATCCGCGTCCATATCCACGGCTTCCACATGCACCGGCGCCCTCATCTCCGACGCCAGTATTTGCTCTTCGAATACACCTTGAGAGACCTGCCGAATCCAAGTGACCGTATGCGCTTTGGCGTCACACACCAAAATGTCGCATAGACCGTCGCGGTCGAGATCCACCGCCTTGACGTGCGCTATCCACGGCGGTTCGGCGGCATTGGCGGGTTCACCTACCCCCGCGGGCGTGAACCGCGAAAAGTCCATCCTCGGCTGGGCAGCCAGTGCAGCGGTTGGCGGACGCCGGACAGCGTTCTGCCGTTTGCAGCCGGGGAGCAACAACCACCCAGTCAGGAGTAAAAAACCAAAACACACCAAGGGGTAATCAAACCGCTTCATCTCTTATAAGTCTGCAAATCATATAAAAAATGCACGTACAGATTATGCATCACATGATATAAATAGAGCGAAGCAGCGGGAGAAAGCATCCGGACGACTGCAATAGTCAGGCATCTAGGCACCCTCTACTGATAGAATATTTCATCGAGGTGCGGCCGGTTGACATTACCCCCTTGAGAACCACCGGTTTCTAATTGCGGCAGGTTTTCCCTACTCGATTCCAACAACATCGAGGAATCTGCCACCCCACAAATGAGGAGTTCTATGAAATCCCTGTCATGGATATTGTCGGTCGCCCGTCCACTATTCGTCGCGACACTTTTCGCGATGCCCTTGGGAGCAAGTGCCAGCACGCGCGCAGATAACATGTCGCTCGAAGCCGCCAGTCAGTTCCCACTGCTGAAACAGCTTGTGCAAGCGCCCCTCTCGAACCCCATCTTTGCGAGTCCGGACGCAACGTCGGTTGTTAAAAAGTGCATTTTCATCAATGGATGGAATCTGCCTGACAATCCCGTGGCAGGACAGAGCTATTCCATTTCGTGGCAGGGCTATGTCTCTGGCGGCAGCAGCTATATCATGCTGTACGTCAAACCTCCGGGGGGAAGCTCGTGGTATGCCTGCGGCAGCGGCGGCGTACCTTCTGGTGGCGGGTACGTACACGCTTCCGGCGGCTTCGGCTTCTTTGCTTCTGGTACATGGCAGTTCGCGTGGGCTCCGGGAGGCACGACTCCGACTTCTAGTAGCGCCTCACTGGTTGTTCCGTAAAAAACGGCACTGCTTCATGTATCCACCGCCCCGTGAATTTCACGGGGCTTTTTGTTGCTCGCCCAATCCGTTCACGCCCTCGCCTCGAACTGGCCGTCGGCGCGTTTTACGACGCGGCGTTTGATTTCGAGCATCATCAATGTCGCCGAGAGCTCCGCCGCGGTGCGGCCGGTCAGCGTCGCCAAAGTATCGATCGAAAGAATCGCGCCGCCCGTGAAACACGCGAGTACCGCGGCTTCACTATCGTCCAGCGTCACGGCGGTTTCAGGATCGCCCGCTCCGGACTTCGGCGGGATCGGCGCGGGCCGCAGTCCTTCGAGATAGTTCAACTCCGAGAGGATGTCGTCCACACTCGTCAGCAGCGTCGCACCGTCGCGGATGAGTTGATGACAACCCGCACTCGTCGCCTGATCGATGCGCCCCGGCACCGCAAAAACGAGCCGGCCTTGGTCGCCCGCAAACTTCGCCGTGATCATCGAGCCGCCGTCCACATCGCTCTCCACCACCACGATCGCCTCACTCATCCCGGCGACGATCCGGTTGCGCATCGCGAAACTCTGGCGATCCGCGCGGCGTCCAAACGGAAACTCCGAGAGCACCGCACCCTCCGCCCCGATACGGCGGAACAACTCCAGATTCTCCGGCGGGTAAACGATATCGATGCCGCACCCGAGCACCGCCGCCGTCTTTCCGCCGACCGAAAGCGCCCCTTCATGCGCCGCCGTATCGATGCCACGGGCCAGTCCGCTCACGACACAAAATCCCAGCAGGGCCAGATCCGCGCCGAGTTTTTTGGCGACCGACTGCCCGTACAACGTCGTGCGGCGGCTGCCGACGATCGCCACGCACGGGCTGGAAAAGTCGTATCTGCCTTTCCGATACAGGCCAATCGGCGGATCGGGGATCTCGCGCAGAAGCCGCGGATATGCCGCGTCGCGATGCGTAACAAAGACAGCGCCGGCATCGGCCATGCGTTTTTCCTCGCGCGCGAGATCGAAATGGGTGGTCCAGTTTGCAATCGTCGAGCTGATCGCCGGGCCCACACCTCGCACCTGCTCCAGACGCCGTATACCCGCGGTGAATACAGCCCGCGGATCGTCGCCCAAGGCGGCGAGCACGCGGTTGAGCGTGATCGGGCCGATGTTCGGCAGCGCGTTCAAAACGAGAAACGCCTGCTCCTCGCTCAAGTTTTCTCCCATGCCCCTCCATGTCGCCGTACGATGCTGACGGAAAGCGCAAAAAGCGCCGCACCTGCCCGCGATTTATTCACAGCTCTCCATCCCGATCGCCCCATGGATTATGAAAGGGGCCTTTTGACAGCCAGCGCGTCAGAAGCACGACGACAACAACGATACCGCAGACGAGGATGAAAAGTGTCATCGCCCGTCATCCGTTCTCAACGCGGACGGCAGGAAATCCAGCAGCTCCGTTATTCGCACCGCGACCTGCCCGCGCTCCCGCGCGAGTACATCGGCCGCGCGGCCATGCCACACGGCCGCCTGGGCGGCAGCCTGCAAAGGGTCGGCGGGATTCACCGCCAGCAACGCCCCGCACATGCCCGCCAGCAGATCGCCGCTGCCGCCCCGGGCCAGCACCGGACCGCCGGAGAGAGACAAAAAAACATCGCCCGCGGCGGCGATACGCGTGAGCGGCCCTTTCAGCACGGTGACCGCGTTCGTTTCCCGGCTGAAATCCGCGAGAGAACGTTCACCCGCGAGACGCGCGAATTCGCCGGCATGCGGCGTGAGAATCCTCGGCGCGTTTCCCGCAGCGGCTATTTCGGGACGCAACGCATCCGCGTCGATCACGAGCGGCACGGACGACGTTTTCACAACGTCCGTCGCCAGCGCGAGCGTCTCGGCTTCGCGTGAAAGTCCGGGGCCGATCAACAACGCCGTCGCACGCGCAAGTCGTTCACGCAGCAAATGCGTGCCCTCCAACGCGAGCCCGCCCTCAGGTGTTTCGGGCCAGCCCACCCACATCGCTTCCGGCACGCGCGAGGCGTAGGCCGCGGCGAAGGATTCGGGGACAAACGCGGTGACCAAGCCCGCGCCCGCCTTCAACGCCGCCAACACGCTCATCAACACCGCACCGGGATAGCTGCGCGAGCCACCCAGCACAAAGAGATGTCCGTAGTCGCGCTTGTCGGAACCCGGCCGGCGCCAGCCACGCAAAGGCGCGAGCACGTCGGCCAACAAGATACGCTCGCGCGCTTCGAACACGGGCACGTTCGCGTCGAAGAAACCGAGGTCCAGGTAACGTATCCGACCCGTGAATACAGCGCTTTCTTTCTTGAGCAAAGGCGACTTAACGCTGCCCGTGGCATAGGTAAAATCGGCCTGAAACGTCGCGCCTTCGCCGCCGAGTCCACTGGGAAGATCGATCGCGACCCGCATCGTCACCGCGGACATATTCGCCGTGTCGATGATGCGTGCCGCCCGCTCGCTCACCGGCGGTCGAAACTGAAAACCGAAGATGCCGTCGAGCGAGAGCGCGTACTCCCCTGCGGGCGACGACACGGCGGCGGCTCGTTCGCGGGCGACCTCCGACAGGCGACGCCACGCGCGAAGCGCGAGCGGGCGCAACGCGCGCACGCCAAAAACGAAGATCACGTCCGCACGAGCGGCAGGAAATGCTTCAAGAATCTCCGCTGCTGCCAGCAACGCATCGCCGCCATTGTGTCCTTTGCCGACGAGGACAAGCACACGTCCTGCGCGCGGGAGACCGCCGATCTCGCGATAATCTTGCAGCACCGCTCGCGCGATTGCCGCTCCGGCACGGCTCATCGCCGCCCACTCGGCCGCTTCGTCGCCGCGGAAAAGATCCGTCTCGAGCGTCCGGGCTTCGGCGGGCGAAAGGATCGGATGCGAGGCGGGCATATTCATTTTTTGAATACAGGACTGCCGACGGCGCGGATCACTCCTCGATGCGTGGCGGCGCCGGCCGGAAGATCGGCGGGATCGCCTCGAGGCGGCGCGCACGAAGCGATTCGGTTTCGGTGAAAAGGATCAACTCGCCACCTTCTGCCCGGCCGGTGATGAGCGGGCGGGTGAGGCGCGTGAGCGGGCGGTAATAATAATCGTCGCCGCTGCGGAGGACCTCGACGGGCTCGGAGAATTTTTTCGCGACCGGATTCCACATCACGATCTCGGTGAGGCTGTTTTCCCACACGGCATTGTCGGAGTGCGCGCGGAAGATGGCATCCACCTCAGGCAGGCTGAGGCGCGTCACGACCTTCGGAGCAGAGATTTCCGGTGCCGGGGCGGCGGTGGCGACCGGGGCAGGAGGAGGCGTCTCGCGGGCGCGGCGTTTTTCGAGCTCCTTGTTGACCACGTAGGCGAAAAGGCAGCCGAGCACGAAGCCGACCATGATCCAGGAGGGCGTCTTGGAGAGTTGTTCGCGAGGAACCGGCGGGCGATCGTCGTCGTCGGAGGGATGCATGATCAATCAGGCGCGCACCAAGGCGGCGACCGCCATGGCGACCGACTCGGTGTGCGAAAGGGTGAGGATCACGTGGGTCGCGCCGAAAGCTTTCAGCATCGCCTCGCCTTTTTCGTCGAGACGTATGCGCGGATCCTGGCGCGGGCCGTGATACACGGAGATGGATTTCCAGTTGAGCTCTTCGCCGATGCCGGTGGTGAACGCTTTCGAGACGGCCTCCTTGGCGGCGAAACGTGCGGCGAGATGCTTGTCGGGAAATTTCATCTGCGCGCAGTACGCACGTTCCTCCTCGGTGAAAACGCGTTCGAGAAACCGCTCGCCCTGGCGCTCGCGCACGCCGCGGATGCGATCGACATCGACGATGTCCGAGCCGAGTCCGACAAGGATGCCTCCAGGAGGGAGATCGAGGTTCATGCGTAGTTCAGTTTTTAATTAACCACAGAGGCACAGAGATCACAGAGATCGAAAGGCAAAAACTCTCCGTGTCCTCGGTGTCTCTGTGGTTCAAACATCAGGCATTCATCCGCGTTTTCATTTCGCGGACAGCTTCTTCGATGCCGGTGAAGAGTGCGCGACTGAGGATGCTGTGGCCGATGTTGAGCTCGTGTAGATGCGGGATGGTGCGCACTTCGGAGATGTTCACGTAGTTGATGCCGTGGCCGGCGTTGACGACGAGGCCGGCGGCATGGCCCAGCGAAGCTCCTTTGGTGAGGCGCTTGAATTCCGCTTCCCTCGCGGGGGTGTGGTACGCGTTGGCGTACGCGCCGGTGTGGAGCTCGATCCAAGGTGCGTGCAGCGCGGCCGAGAGCTCGATCTGCGGTTCTTCGGGATCGATGAACAAACTGGTTTTGATGCCGGCGGCGTTCATGCGATCGACGCACGCTTTGACGCGTTCGCGGTTACCCACGACATCGAGGCCGCCCTCGGTGGTGACCTCTTCGCGACTTTCGGGCACGAGGCACACGGAGTCTGGTTTCAATTGAAGCGCGAACTCGATCATCGCAGGCGTGCACGCCATTTCGAAGTTGAGCCGGGTCGCGATGGATTCGCGGAGGCGCCACACATCGCGCTCCTGGATGTGACGACGATCCTCACGCAGATGCACGGTGATGCCGTCGGCGCCGGCGCGTTCGGACAGATGCGCAAGCGTCACGGGATCGGGCTCGACAGGACCGCCCACCGTGGCGGGCGCCTGTCGATAGCGGGCCTGACGAAGCGTCGCGCAATGATCGATGTTAACACCGAGGAGGATCATGAGGGCGAAACCGTAAGGGAAACTGCGCGTATGAAAAGGTGGAACGCGCACTCCGGGCGCGTTGTTCGGCGATGGCCGGTGTTTCCTGCGGTCATGTCGATAGAGGTCGAACAACGCGCCCGGAGTGCGCGTTCCACCTTTTGTCTTCCTGCCGGTAGGAGT